>CAYRSS010000012.1:0-100954 GCA_964426945.1 uncultured Phycisphaeraceae bacterium | reverse complement strand
GTCCGAACATCGTCCGAACCGCCCATTGCAAGTATCTCCCCGACTAGGACTCGAACCTAGAACCTAGCGGTTAACAGCCGCTCGCTCTACCATTGAGCTATCGGGGAATCGGATGTTCGCCTCCACGGGGCGGGATGCCGGGCTCGGGGTGGCCGAGCGGCGGCGGGGGCCTCGCGGAGTCAGGAAACTCTAGCGTGCGGTCGCACCAAGTCAAGGCGGCCGTCGGCCGGCGGCGGCCCCACGGCGGCACGTCGGCTGCCCCGTTTCGGGCGCTGCCCAGAGCATCATCTCTATCGGACTTCGGGGGAGCGTGCTGCAGCCGCTTTCGCGGCAGATCACGGCCGCCGGCCCGCTATGGCCGCGTGCCGAAGTTGCCCTCCGGCCGCTCGATCGCGCCGCGCGTGGGCAGTTGGAGTGTCGGCCGGGTGTTGCGGCCGCTGCGGGCATCGAGTTGCTGGCGGGCCCAGGTGGCGTAGCCCGGAGCGGCGTAGCTCCAGCCGGCCGCGCCGAGGCCCGGGGCGACGACGTTCATGCCGCCGGTCTGCTCGGCAGACCACGACGCGTCGGCCGCGGTGATCCACGACGCCCGGTGATAGGTGACATTGCGGTCGAACACCGCCTGGCGGACCCACAGGCCGGCGATGTTGCTCTCGGTGGCATATTCGCCGGGGCGGACGAGGCGGGATTCAGCCCGTTCGGCGCGGATCCGCTGGATGGCCTCGACAAGTCCCTCCCGGGCGAGTGCGATGGTGAAACGCCCCGTGCCCGGCTCGACCGAGATCTCCCAGCCGTCCGTGCCGCGCTTGGCGAGCGTCGCGCTCGGAGCGTCGATGACCACGTCGCTGTGGGCGGCGCCGCCGAATGAGCCGCCGCGAATCCGACCGTAGCCCAGCCCGATCCGGATCGCCTCGACGGCGGTCGCCGTGCGGTGAAACTGCTCAATGTTGGCGTAGGTCGGCGTGCTGATGTTGATGTAGGTACTCTCGCCGAAGCGCAGGTCGACCGAGCTTCGCCGTCCCGTGCGAATCTGCGTACCCGCGGCGAGCCGGTCGCCGACGAGCACGGGCGTCCAGCCCTCCTCGGCCAGTGCAGAGACGCCGGCGGCGGCGCGGTGCACGCTGCCCGAGACGGCCGTGACCTCGGCTTCGAGGGGGGCGGCTGAGGTTGCAGACGCCGGCTCGTTCGGGACGGTGGCCTTGTCTGACGCGGGATCCGTCGTCGGCGCGGCCGGTTGAGCGGCGCCGGGGGCGGGCTCGGAAGCGGGCTGGGCGTTCGCAGCCGTCGCGGCGAAAAGAACGGCGATCAGACCGATCACCAGGCTGCAGCGCAGTCCGGCACGGCGAAACTCAGATCGCAGGCGTGAAAGGTTCCACATAGCGACCCCCCGATCGCGGTGACAGGTGCACGGCATCGCGCCGCGGCGTGTGGTCGATGCCGACAGTGCGCCGCGTCCCGCGCGGGCCGCAGAGCCTCGACCACCTTGCAGATTATACCGCGATCTGACTGAAAATGCAGCGCGACCGGCCACCATCGCCGTCGCGAGGGCTTGCGGCAGCTATTGGAAGGTGACCCGTCCGCCGCCGCGGCGGGCCGCGCCGACGACCATGGGCTTTTCGCCCGCCTTCTCCAAGGCGGCCATGACGCCGCTGAGGTATCGTGGTCGGACGAACATGACGAAGCCGATGCCCATGTTGAAGACCTTGAGCATCTCGGCGCGGGTGGTGCCCAGGCGTCGGAGGAAGTCGAAGATGGGCGGGGGCGTCCACGAGCCGCGGCGGATCATCGCGTCGCAGCGGGGGGGCAGCACGCGGGCGATGTTCTCCTTCAGCCCGCCGCCGGTGATGTGAGCCATGCCGGTAATGACCCGCGTGCGGGGGTAGCGATCGAACACCGCGCGCACCGCCCCGACGTAGATGCGCGTGGGGCGCAGCGCCGCGTCGGCCAGCGTCTCGCCGAGGTCGTCGTAGTGCCGGTCGAGGCGACAGCCGCCCTCCGCGATCAGCCGCCGCACCAGCGAGTACCCGTTGGAGTGTACGCCGCTCGACGGAAGTGCCACGATGATGTCACCCGGCGTGATGGTCGAGCCGTCGATCTCGCGGCCGTGCTCGACAACCCCGAGTGAAAAGCCGGCCAGGTCGATGTCGCCGGGCTTGTACAGGTCGGGCATTTCCGCCGTCTCGCCGCCGAGCAGTGCGCAGCCCGCCTCGCGACAGCCCGCGGCGATGCTCTCGATGATCACGCGGAGCTGGTCGGGGTCGAGCTTGCTCACGGCGAGGTAGTCGAGGAAGAAGAGCGGCTCGGCACCGACGGTGATGAGGTCGTTGACGTTCATCGCGACGAGGTCGATGCCGATGCCCTCAAGGCGCCGCGCCCGCAGTGCGAGCAGCACCTTGGTGCCCACGCCGTCGGCACAGCCCACGAGCACGGGCTTCTTGTAATTGCGGCGGAAGAGTTGCTCGTCGTAGTCGAGGCGGAAGAGCCCGGCGAACCCGCCGTGCCGGTCAGCGACCACGCGCGGACCGTAGGTGCTGACCATCGCCGACTTGATTACGTTCACCCACCGCGTGTTCGCGGCGATGTTGACACCGGCATCTTTGTAGGAAATCACGCCGTGCTGCGCCCCTGGGTCAGGCCGGGTCGCGCGGCGATGCGTCTCCGCCGCGGCGTCGCGCGCCCCGCAGGATTCTACCCGCGGCGGGCACGGCGCACGAGTCCGCGTGGCGTGGCATACCGCTGCTTGTGAAATCAGGCGGGCGGCGCCGCGCCGGTCAGGCGTGCTTATCAGCGCCGGCGGGGTTGGTGAGGCGGATGCGGAGCTGATCCTTCTCCCGTGCCACGCTCATCGATCGCCGGCCGTGGAGGATGTCCTCGGCCAGGGCGCCTACAGTTTCCCCGCGCCAGCCGGCGAGCAGGTCCAGCCCGTTCTGATCGGCCGGGCCGCGGCGCATGTGGTGGCGCACTAGCTCCTGGATCGACTTCTTCGTCGCCGCCAGGCCGTAGGCGATGCGGTTCTCGTCGCAGTACGAGCGCAGCACCGCGCTCATCAGTGCCACGAGCGTCGTCTCCTCGACGGGTTCGGCGTGATTGGTGCGCTTTCGAGTTGGCCAGCTTTCTTCGGGGATTTTGAGCGACTCGCGCACGACGCCGGCCAGTTCCTGCAGGTCGCGCGTGCCGACGTTCACACCGCGCAGGTCGCGGATCTCTCCTGGCGTGCTCAGCCCGTGCCGCGCGACCTCGACCAAGAGGTGATCGCGCAGCACCGTCTTGGCCGGGCGGTTGACCCGCTGGGCCACCTTGTCCCGCCAGCGGACGATCTCCCGGGCGACGGCGAGCTGCTGCCCCTTGAGCGCGCCGAGCCCCTTGACCCGCTGGAGGACGTCCTCCTCCTCGCGGCGGTACTGGCCGGGATCTTCGAGGCGGGACATCTCCTCGCGCACCCAGTCAAGCCGCTTGCGGCGTTTGAGCTGCCCGAGCAGGCGCTGCCGGACGGGGAGCAGGTGATTCACGTCTTCCGCCGCGTAGTGCACCTGTGCATCGCTGAGCGGCCGGCGCCGCCAGTCCGTCAGCGTCTTGCTCTTGTGGAGGTCGATTTGCAGGGCCGACTTGACCAGCTTCTGCAGGCTGATGGGGTAGTCATACCCGACGAACCCGGCGGCGATCTGGACGTCAAAGACGTTCTTCGGCGGGCCGCCCGCGTGGCGGACGGCGAGGCTCAGGTCCTCCTGCCCGGCGTGGACGACGGTCTCAACCTCCGGCGAGACCACCAGCGACCAGACCGGCTTGAGGTCGATGGAGTCGAATGGGTCGATGATGCCGACGCCTTCCGGCCAGGCGACCTGCACAAGGCACACCTCGGAGGCGTACCGGTCCTCCATGACGAACTCGGTGTCGAAGGCAAAGACACCCGCCTCGCGGATGGCTTCGCAGACCTTGACCAGTTCCGTCTGGGTGCGGATGAGAAGGGGTTGGCCGGCCTTGGCGGTTTTGGGCTTCTTCATTCAGCTTCTCGCGCCGGACCCGCGCCATCCGTCGGGGGCGTGAAGGGCGTATGGTATTCCATCGGTCGCGTTTTTCCATCGGGCCAGTACAAGGGAGTGGGGCTCGTTGCCGCGATCGGGGTGGCGGGTACAATGGCCGCCACGGGAATCCCGGCGGCTATTTCCGCGCGCCGACGGCGGACCGGATGCCGCCGCCACCCCCGGGAGCGGGGCGGCAATTCCTGCCGTTTTTCGCGGCTCGCAGGGCTGCGAAGCCGGGCAGTGGGGGGAAGTGACCCTCCGCGTCGCCCGGGCCCTTCGGCAGGACGCCCGCCGGACTTGTCCTAAGGATACGGATCGATGGCTGATACTCCCCACGTGCCACCTGCCGGCGTGCCCGGCGACCCCAACGAGGACCGCATCATCGACCACTCGCTGGTCGAGGAAATGCAGGACTCGTACCTGACCTACTCGATGAGCGTCATCATGTCCCGGGCCCTGCCGGACGTGCGCGACGGCCTCAAGCCGTCGCAGCGCCGCATCCTGGTGGCGATGAACGACCTCAACCTCGGCCCCCGCGCCCAAACCAAGAAGTGCTCAAAGATCAGCGGCGATACCAGCGGTAACTACCACCCGCACGGTGACGCAGTCATCTACCCCACGCTGGTCCGCCTCGGGCAGGACTGGAACATGCGCGAGCCGCTGGTTGAGGGGCAGGGCAACTTCGGCTCGATCGACGGCGACCCGCCGGCGGCCATGCGTTACACGGAAGCACGCATGACGCCCGCCGCCGTCGCCATGCTCGACGATCTGGAGTACGAGACCGTCGACTTCGTGCCCAACTACGACAACTCGCGCGAAGAGCCGACCGTCCTGCCGGGCAAGTTCCCCAACCTGCTGGTCAACGGCACCACCGGCATCGCCGTCGGCATGGCCACCAACATGGCGCCGCACAACTGCGCCGAGGTGTGCGACGCCATCATGGCGTATCTCGACAATCCGGAGATTCCGCTGCGGCAGCTGATGGAGATCATTCCCGGCCCCGACTTCCCGACGGGCGGGCGGATCTGCGGGCGCAGCGGCATCCTCGCCGCCTACGCCACCGGGCGCGGCAGCGTCGTGCTGCGCGGCAAGGTTCACGTCGAAGAAGGTCGCGGCGGCCGCAAGATCATCGTCATCGACGAACTGCCCTACAACGTCCTGCGCGGCAGCGTCGTCGAGAAGATCGCCGCCGCGGTGAAAGACGGCGTCATCAAGGACATCTCCGCCGTCAACGACGCCTCCGACCGCAACCACGACGTCCGGATCGAAGTCGACCTGAAGAAGGACGCCAACGAAGACGTCATCATCAACCAGCTGTACGAATACACGCCGCTCCAGAGCAGCTTCCACATCACCAACATCGCGCTCGTGGACCGCCAGCCCCGGGCGCTGACGCTCAAGCAGCTCTTCGCGGAATACGTCTCACACCGCCGCACGGTGATCCGCCGTCGCACGGTGTACCTGCTGCGTCGCGCGAAGCAGAAGGCCCACCTGCTCGAGGGCCTCATTCTCGCGCTGGGCGACATCGACGCGATCATCGAATTGATCAAGAAGTCGCCCGATCCCGAGACGGCCCGCCAGCGGCTCATGGCGCGTCCGCTGCGGCTGACCGAGGCCGCCACGCTCGCCGGCCTGCTGCCCGAGTCGTTCGTGGCGCGCACGACGGCGGCCGACTGCCACCTGACCGCCGTGCAGGCCCAGGCGATCCTCGCCATGCAGCTCCAGAAGCTCACCGGCCTGGAGATCCGCAAGCTCGCCGAAGAGTTCTCCGGCCTGATGAAGGATATCGAGGGCTACGAGGCCATCCTTCGCGAGGAGAGCGTCGTCACCGACCTGATCCGCCAGGATCTGCGCGAGATCCGCCAGAAGTTTCCCTCCAATCGCCGCAGCGAGATCAGCGACGAAGAACTGGGCGACTTCCGGATGGAGGAGCTCATCCCCGACGAGCAGGTGGTGGTGACCATCACGCGCGACGGTTACATCAAGCGGACCGACATCGACTCCTACCGCAAGCAGGGTCGCGGCGGTCGCGGGGTGCGCGGGGCGGAAACGAAGGAGGGGGATTTCGTCCAGCACCTTTTCGTGGTCTCGACGCATGATTACCTGCTGATTTTCACGAACACCGGTCGCGTCTACTGGGCCCGCGTGTTTGACGCGCCCATCGCCTCGCGGACCTCGCGCGGGCGCAGCCTGGCCAACCTCGTCCACATGCAGGAGGGCGAATCGCACCGGGCGATCCTGCCCGTTCGCGAGTTTGAGGAGTCGTACGTCTTCTTCGCCACGGCCAACGGCACGGTGAAGAAGACCCCGATGAACGCCTTCTCGCGGCCGCGGGCCAACGGCATTCAGGCCATCACCCTCGACGAGGGCGACGAGCTCATCAACGTTGAGCGCACCGAGGGCAGCGACGAGATCGTCATCGGCAGCCGCCGCGGCATGGCGATCCGGTTTGAGGAGACCGACGTCCGCGCCATGGGCCGCACCGCCCGCGGCGTGCGCGGCATGAATCTGGAAGAGGGCGACCTCGTCGTGGGCATGGTGGCCATCCGCCCGGGCAGCTCGGTGCTGACCATCTGCGAAAACGGCTTCGGCAAGCGGACTAACATTGACGAGTACCGCAAGACCAAGCGCGGCGGCAAGGGTGTCATCAACATCAAGACCACCGAGCGCAACGGCGACGTCGTCGGGCTGATCGCTGTGATCGACACCGACGAGCTGATGATCATCACCGCCGGCGGCATCATGCTGCGGACCGACCTCTCCGCCGTCCGCGAAATCGGCCGCGCGACCCAGGGCGTCCGCCTGATCCGCCTCGACGAGGGCGACCGGGTCGTGGCCGTGGAGAAGGTGGAAGCGGAAGAGGGGGAAGAGGGCGAAGCGGAGGGCGAGGCGGGTGCCGGTGGGTGATGCCAACGATCAGCGCCTTCTACCTACGGGATTTCCGTTCGCATGTTCTTCAACGACGATACGCCGCCGCACTTCCATGCTGAGTATGGTGAGCACAAGGCATCGATCGCCATCGAAACGCTCGAGATCCTGGAGGGCACGCTTCCGAGGCGGTCGTTGGCGATGGTGCTCGAATGGGCTGCGATACATCGAGAAGAGTTGAGGGCGGATTGGGCACTGTGTCGATCCCGCCAGGCGCCCCGTAAGATTCCGCCGTTGGAGTAGTGCGTTGTACTTCGACGTGATCGCCGTAGCGCGCGTGGAGCACCTCCGCCTTCGCGTGACATTTCGCGATGGGCTAGGTGGTGAGGTCATCTTCCACGACAGCCACCTGACTGGCGTGTTCGAGCCGCTCCGCGATCCGCGGGTCTTCGCTCAGGTTCGGTGTGATCATGGCTTCGTCTGGTGGCCCGGCGACGTAGACCTCGCCCCCGATGCGATGTACGCGGCCATCCGGGACCGAGGTGTCTGGGAGCTCAACTGAGCCACCCACCCCTGCCCGCCTTGCCCATCCCCGCCTGCGCGGCCAGAATCGCCTGCCGGCCTTCGTGGGGCGAGGCCCGCCGGATCGCCACCCGCCCCTTCGCCCCCAATAACGCCCTGCGGCTGTTGCCCGAGGTGAACCATGTCTGAAGCCGAGCTTCTCTGGCAGCCCACAGGTCAGCGCGCGGCGCGTTCTAACATCGCGGGGCTGATGCAGCGCCTCTCCGCCCCGCATGGCTTCGCCGCCGACTGGCCGTCGTTTCACCGCTGGTCCATCGAGCGCACCGACCTGTTCTGGGGCGAAATGCTCGACTACACCGACATCGCGGTCGACTCGTCCGCCACCGCCGTGCGCACGGGCGAGGGCATGCTCGGCACCCGATGGTTCCCGGGGCTGACCTTCAACTTCGCCTGCCACCTGCTCCGCCACGGCGACGACCGCGTCGCGATCGAGGCCGAGGACGAACGCGGCCGCCGCCGGGCCATCACCTATCGCGAGCTGGCCGATCTCGCCGCCCGTCTCGCCGCGTCGCTGCGGGCGATCGGCGTGGGCAAGGGCGACCGGGTCGGGGCGTTTACGCCGAACATCCCCGAGGCCGTCATCGGCATGCTCGCCACCGCGTCGATCGGGGCGATCTGGTCTTCCTGCTCGCCCGACTTCGGCGAGAGCGGCGTGTTCGACCGCTTCGGCCAGATCGAACCCAAGGTGCTCATCGCCGCCGACGGGTACACCTACAACGGCAAGCCCGTCGACGTGCGCGACCGCATCGCCGGCATTGTCGAGCGCATCCCCGCGATCGAGCAGACGATCGTCGTACCGTTCCTGTCGGACAAGCCGGACGTCTCCGGCCTGCGAAAGGCCGCGCTGTGGGACGACTTTCTCGCGCCCCGGGCCGAGCCGGTCTATGAATCGCTGCCGTTCGATCATCCGCTCTACATCATGTACTCCTCGGGCACGACGGGCGTGCCCAAGTGCATCGTCCACGGCGCGGGCGGCACGCTGCTGCAGCACGTCAAAGAGCTCGCCCTGCACACCGACCTGAAACGCGACGACGTGATCATGTACTTCACGACGTGCGGCTGGATGATGTGGAACTGGCTGGTGAGTTCGCTGGCCGTCGGCGCCACCGTCGTGCTCTACGAGGGCAGCCCGACCCACCCCGACATTCATCACCTCTGGCAGCTCGCCGCTCGGACGCGCATGACCGTCTTCGGCACGAGCCCGCGTTACCTCTCCGCCTGTCAGCAGTCCGCGATCGAGCCGATGACGCAGCGCGATCTTTCCGCCCTGCGGGCCGTGCTCTCAACCGGCTCGCCGCTGACGGTGGAGAACTTCCGCTGGGTGTACTCCCACGTGAAGCGCGACGTGCAGCTGTCGAGCATCTCCGGCGGCACGGACATCATCAGTTGCTTCATGCTGGGCAACCCGATGCTGCCGGTCTACGCCGGCGAGATCCAGTGCCTCGGGCTGGGGATGGACGTCCGAGCGCTCAACGACGAGGGGCGGCCGGTCATCGGGGAGCGGGGCGAGCTGGTCTGCGCTGCGCCGTTTCCGTCGCAGCCGGTGGGCTTCTGGAACGACCCCGAGGGCGTGAAGTATCGCAAGGCCTACTTCGATCACTACCCCGGCGTGTGGCGTCACGGCGACTTCGTCGAGATCACCCCGCGCGGCGGCGTGATCGTGTACGGCCGCTCCGACGCGACGCTGAACCCCGGCGGCGTGCGCATCGGCACGGCAGAGATCTACCGCCAGGTCGAGGCAATCGCCGAGGTCCGCGACAGCGTCGTCGTGGCCAAGCGCACGAAGGACGGCGACGAGGAGATCTGCCTCTTCGTCGTGCTGGCCCCGGGTCTGCAGCTCGACGACGCGCTCGCCGCGCGGATCAAATCGCGCATCGCCGCGGGCACGACCCGCCGCCACGTTCCGCGCCACCTCCGCCAGGTGACGGCGATTCCGTATACCATCAGCAACAAGAAGGTGGAGATCGCCGTCACGCGAATGATCCACGGCGAACCCGTCCCCAACCGCGACGCCCTGGCTAACCCGGAGGCGCTGGAGCAGTATCGGGGGATCGTGTAGTGGCGGCGACGACCAGCCGCGCAAAATGAAAGAGGCGGGCCATCGCCCGCCTCCTGGCTTGCAAGTTCTAGTTGTTTCCGCGTTTCGGCGTCTCCGGTCTACCGCGCCCGGGTGTTGCGGAACCAGACCAGCGCGTCCGTGCTCAGTCCGGAGAGGCCGCCGCGGTCCAGCGTCGCGATGATGTCGTTGCGGCCATCGCCGTCGAGGTCGACGACCAGCAGCGAGTTGATCGACGTGCCCTCGGTCAGTTGCGGCTCGTTGACGCTCGGGTCGGTCGAAGTCGGCTGGCTGCCCTGGCCGGCCTCCTCGTCATCGATGATCATCACTTCGGACCACTGGTCATAGACGGTCGGGGCGCCGGCGCTGTTGAACCACGCCAGGCCGCCGCCCGCAGAGGCCACCAGGTCGAGCCGGCCATTGGTGTTCAGGTCGCCCAAGGCGATGGCCAGCGGCGGCCGCTGCTTGAACTCGGCCAGGGTGTACACCTGCCACGGGATGCTGCGCAGCGGTTGCGAGGTCGGGTTTGCCGGCCCCTTGAGCCACTGCACGATGCTGCCCTGCGACGAGCGCACAACCACGTCGGTGATGCCGTCGCCGTCAACGTCGCCGAGGCGGATGACGTCCGCGTCGGTGCTGATCTGGGCCACCGTGCCGACCTGCCACGCCCCGTTCGAGATGTGGTAGTCGTCAGGAATGTCACGGGCCGGGTTGCGCAGCCAGCGGATGTTCATCGCCGTCGTGCTCGGGCTCGACAGCGACGGACGGGTCAGCACCACGTCGAGGTCGGCGTCGCCGTCGATGTCCGCCAGGGCCACGTCCTTGATCATCGCCGCGGCGTCACGCTCGGAGAGGGTCGTGGGCAGTTCGACGAGCGACCACGTGCCGTCGCGGACGAGCGTCCGGCCGCCGTTGATGAACTGCAGCACCCCCATGCTGTCGCAGCCGTTCCAGGCCACGACAATGTCCAGATCGCCATCGAGGTCCATGTCGCCCACGGCCATGCTGGTGTAGCCGCCATCTTCCGGCCGCTCGGCCGCGCTGCCGCCGCCAAGGAGGAACGACGCACCGATCTGCACTTCCTGCCAGGCGAGGGCCTGGTTGGCCTGCGCCGGGTCATCGGGGCCGAGGTACACGAGGATGAGGCCGCTGGGCGCGTCGTCGCCGGCACTGCCGCCGGGGCAGCCGGCGCCGTCGAGCAGCGTCTCCTGGGCGAGCACGGCGATGTCGGTGCGACCGTCGCCGTCAAAATCGGCCACGGACAGCCCGGAGACGCGCACGACCGGGATATTGCCGGCGAGCGTCAGCGTTTCGAAGGAGATCCGGCCGGCGCCATCGCGACGCTGAAGGTGGACCTGCACCGGCTGCGACTGGTTCCACGCCGAGACGAGGTCGATCAGGCCGTCGCCGTCGAGATCGGCGGCGGCGGCGAACTGCGGCCCGGCCGAGTCTTCGCTCTGCGGATCCACCTGGATCGCGCGGAAGTGGCTGCGGGTCACGCCTGTGGAGAGGAAGTCTCCGCCGCCCCCGCCGAAGTTGGAGTAGTCGATGCATCCGCCGACGACCGCCATGGCGACGGCAGCGGAAAGAACCAGACGGAATGTGCGCAGATGATTGCTCATCGGAATCGTCCTGAGGGCGGCCCCACGGAGTTTACAATTCGCGCCACGTCAGCGCGCGGGTACGTTCATTGGGGTTATCGGCTTGGATGGGGCGAGCCTTTGGGTGGGATCGCGCTCGGCACGTCCGATAAGCGCGGCGCGATCAGCTCACCGCGGCGGCGAGAATGGTGATGTCGTCGCTCTGCGGGGCGCCGTCGACGAACTGCGAAACGGCGCGGCGGACCTGCTTGATGAGCGTCTGCGGACCGTCGGCCCGGGCCCCGCGGAGGCACTCGAGCAGCCGGTCTTCGCCGAACTGGCGGCGGTCGACGGTCATCGCCTCGACGATGCCGTCGGTGTAGCAGAAATAGGTCATCGGCTCGCGGCCGAAGGGCACGCGCGCCGCCGCGTAGGTCTCGCCCAGGTTCACCCCCAGCGGACACCCCGGATCGACCTCGAAATCGATGGGCTCGCTTTCCGCCGCGCGGAAGAGGATGGGGGGGTAATGGCCCGCGGTGGCGAGGGACAACTCCCGCGCCGCCGGGTCGACCAGCGCAAGCAGGCAGGTGACGAACTTCGATCCGTCGGTGTTGGCGCAAATGACGCGGTTCCACCGCGCCAGCAACGCGCCGGGGTCGTCGGATTCGTGGATGGTAAGGCGGACAGCTGCCTGCAGGTTCGCCATCAGCAGGGCAGCGGGCATCCCTTCGCCCGTGACGTCGGCAATCAGCAGCCACACGCGGCCGTCAGGAAGTTCGATGACATCGTAGTAGTCGCCGCTGATGCGCCGGCCGGGTTCGTTCAATGCCGCGACCTTCAGCCGCCCCTGTGAGGGCAGCGCCGCGGGAAACAGCCCGCGCTGGATGCGCCGCGCCATGTCGAGGTCGTAGCTGATCTGGGCCAGGCGCTTCTGCTCATCGACGAGGCGCAGGTTGATCAGCCCGATGCTGATCTGTCGTGCGATCGCGGCGAGGAAGTCGATGTCCTCCTGCGCATATCGGGTTGAGGAGCTCGTGCGGTCGCCGTAGATCACGCCGAGAATCTCGTCCTCGTGGATCAGTGGCACGCACATGGCCGACTGGATGCCGTGCTGCACGATGCTCACTGTCGGGTCATGCGCCGCGAGCCCTTCGTCGGTGAAGATGGCCCGCTCGCCGTGCTCCAGCGCGCGGGACAGCAGCGTGCGGCTGATCGTCAGCTCGCCCTCGCGGCCGTGCAGGTTGCGAACCACCGGCCAGTCGACGGCGCGGGTCTGCTGACGTCGAACGCCGATCGCCCCGCGCTCGAACGACAGCAGCTCGAAGCAGATATCCAGCGCTTCCTCGAGAAAAGCCGTCCGGTCGGTGCGCAGGCGCGTGAGCTGGCCGCCGAGTTCGTACAGCTTGCTCAGACGTTTCTGCGAGAGAAGCAGCGCCTGGTCCGGCCCGGCGAAGGTCGTCGCCCGGCTCCGGCTTTCCTGCACATCGGCTACCACGACGGTCTTCGCCGAGGCGGTTGCTTCGTCGAGATAGTCGATGAGCACCTGACCGAGGGTCAGCACGTCGCCGTGGCGGAGCAATTGCGATCGGGCGGGTTCGCCGTTGACCAGCGTGCCGTTCTTGCTGCCGAGGTCTTCGGCGAGAAAGCCTTCGGGCGTCGGCCGCAGGCGGGCGTGCTGGCGGGAGGTGCTCGGGTCGTCAATGAAGACGTCACAGATCGTCTCGCGCCCCAGCACGACGGGCATCTCGCCCAGCACATGCCGCGAGGTGACTCCGGACGGCAGCGTGACAACCAGTTCGGGCACGAAGGGACTCTCCACACCAGCGGCGCGGCACCCGGCGAAGGCGCCGGCCGACCCGCTCATTGTACCAATCCGCCGTTCCCCCCGCACGCCGCGGTAGCGGCGGCGCTAGGCGTAGCCCAGCTCGTCCAGGTCGTCCTCATCCAGCCCGAAGTGATGGCCGACCTCGTGCAGGACGGTGATGCGGATCTCCTCAATCACCTCCTCGCGCGTGTCGCAGATGTCCTCAATATTGCGCTGGTAGAGGGTGATTCGATCGGGCAGGCGAAAGGTGTCGTCGAGGCTGCGGTCGGTCAGCGGCGTACCCTGGTAATAGCCCAGCAGTTCGTGGGGGTCGTCAATCTCCGCCTCGCGACAGGTCCGTTCGTCCGGGAGGGACTCGACCTCGATGATGACCCCGTCGAGGTACCCGCGCAGCCGCGGGGGGATCTCCCGCAGGGCCTCGTCGACCAGCCGCTCGAATTCCTGCCGGGTGAGTTTCATTCGTCGTCCGCCGCGCTCTCGACCGCCCGGACCCGCGGCTTGGTCTTCCATCGCCGGTGCATCCAGAGGTACTGCTCCGGCGCGGCCCGGACCGACGCCTCGATCGCCGACGTGTACGCCTGGGTGATGAACCGCAGCGGCTCGTCGGCGGCCTCCCACTCCGCGGGGCGGATGATTCGCTCAATGCCCACTTCGTAGCGGAACTCGTCGCCCACCCGCCGGGCATACCCGACCACGATCGGCGCGCCCGTCGCCATGGCCAGCAGGCCGATCGACTTGTAGGTCGACGCCGGCCGCCCGAAAAAGTCCACGAAGACCCCCTTGCGCCCGGCGTCCTGATCGGCGATGAACGCCAGCGGCCGCCCGGACTCCAGGACGCTGCGCGCGTGCTGCATCGCGCCCTTCTTGTCGAGCAACTCCAGGCCGTGTGCCGCCCGGGACTCGACGACGAACCGGTTGAGGTAGACGTTGTCCAGCGGCCGCATGACGGCGACCACGTCAAACCCGAGGCACGCGAGCAGGTATCCGCCCATCTCGAAGTGGCCGTAGTGCCCCGTCACCAGGATCACCCCCTGACCGCCGACGAGGATGTCCAGCACCTCGCCGAATCCCACCGGCTCGATGTACTTCGGCCAGTTCGTCGGCGTCAGCAGGCGGGGGGCGCACGCGACCTCCATCACGAAGGTGGTCCAGTGGGCCAGCGACGCGTCGGCGATCTGCTCCAGCCGCTCCGCCGGCAGCGTGTCGCCATAGGATTCGCGCAGGTGGAGCAGTGCCCGGTCCCGGTGCCGACGGGTGAGCAGCACCCATCCCCGGGCGAGCGCCTTGGCCGCACGCATGTTCCACTCGATGGGGAACACCTGCAGGACGGCCAGCGCCGTGCGGACCACCGCATATACTGCCCAGGCCACGGGGCCCGTTCGCGCTTTCATGGCGGCGATGGTAGCGATTCGCGGCGAAAGGCCAAACTGCGTCCCCCGCCGCGGAGGGTTCGCCTATGCCCGGCGTCCGGCGCGGGCGGGTTCAGGTCGGGGGGACGCTGGCGCGGCCTCGCCGGCGCGCACCAGCAGCCGCCGGATCACCGCCACCAGCGACGCCGGCTCGAGGTAGTTCGGCGGCAGCCGCAGGTGGACCGTGTGCTCGTCGGCCATGCGGACCGAGCCCGGCGGATCTCGAAAGACCGGCTCGACAGCCGCCAGGCTTTCCACCTGAAAGATCACGTCAGGCGGCTTGCGCAGCATGCCACGGATGCCATACACGCCGGCGAGCACGCGGAGCTCCGCCAGGTCGAGCAATGTCATCACCGCCGGGGGGATCTTGCCGTACGTGTCGGCGAGGTCGCGTTCGAGCTGGTGCAGATCGGGCGGCACACGGCACGCGGCGATGCGGCGGTACGCCTCCATGCGCATCCGCTCCGACGCGATGTAGCTGGTGGGGATCTGGGCCTGGACGTCGAGGTCGATCTGCACCGACGGCGGCTCCGGATCCGGTTCGTTCTTGAGCCCGCGGACGGCCTTGTTAAGCAGGCGGACGTAGAGCTCGTACCCCACCGCCGCGATGTGGCCGCTCTGTTCCATGCCCAGCAGGTTGCCGGCTCCGCGGATCTCCAGGTCGCGCATGGCGATTCGGAAGCCCGCACCGAGCTCGCTGAACTCCTCGATCGCCTTGAGCCGCTTGACCGCATTGGGTCGCGGCGGCCGGTCCGGAGCGAGCATCAGGTAGCAGTACGCCTTGTGCTTCGATCGCCCCACGCGGCCGCGAAGCTGATGCAGGTCGGCCAGGCCGAATCGGTCGGCGTGGTTGATGAAGATGGTATTCGCGGAAGGTACGTCGATTCCGCTCTCGATGATCGTCGTGGCGACCAGCACGTCCGCCTCGCGATGAAGGAAGCGGTGCATCACCTCCTCAAGCTCGTGATCGCTCATCTGGCCGTGGCCGTACACGACGCGGGCCTCAGGTACGATCGAGCGGATCGTGTGAGCCATCGCCTCAATCGAGCGCACGAAGTTGTGCACGAAGAACACCTGACCGTCGCGGTTGAGCTCGCGGAGAATGCCCTCCTTGATAAGCTCCCGGCTGAAAGGCAGCACCTGCGTCGCGATTGACCGTCGATCGACCGGCGGAGTCGAGAGGCGGCTGATGTCGCGCAGGCCCGCCGTCGCCATGTGCAGCGTGCGGGGAATCGGGGTGGCCGACAGGGTGAGCACGTCAACTGTCGCCCGCAGCGTCTTGAGCCGCTCCTTGTGCTCAACGCCGAAGCGCTGCTCTTCGTCGATGACGACCAGGCCGAGGTCGGAGAACTGCACGTCTTTGCTCAGCAGTCGGTGCGTGCCGATCACGCAGTCCAGGCGGCCTTGCCCCAGATCGCGGATGATGTCCGCCTGCTCCCCCTTCGACCGGAAGCGCGACAGGCAGCCGATGCGGAAGGGATAGTCCGCCATCCGCTCCGAAAACGTCTCGAAGTGCTGCTCCGCGAGCACCGTGGTGGGCACGAGCACGGCGACCTGCTTGCCGTACTCCATCACCTTGAAGGCCGCGCGCATGGCCACCTCGGTCTTGCCGAAGCCGACGTCGCCGCAGACCAGCCGGTCCATGGGGCGCGTTCTCATCAGGTCGTCCCGCACCTCGCCCCCGACGATCAGTTGATCCTCGGTCTCCTCGTAGAGGAACGCCGCTTCGAACTCGCGCTGCCAATCCGTGTCGGCCGGATAGGCGATGCCCTCGTGCCCCATGCGCGCCGCCTGTACCCGGAGCAGGCTCTCGGCCAGTTGCTCCACCGCCTCGGCCACCTGCTCCTTCGACTTCTTCCATCGCTTGCCGCCGAGGACTGAGAGCTTCGGCTTGCCGCCGCCGGCTCCGATGTATTTCTGCACGAGATCGATTTGCGACGCGGGGACGTGAACCGTCGCCCCCTCCGCGAACTCGATGGTGAGAAACTCTTCGCTCTGTCCGGCGTCGCTTTTGGCCATCGAGCGCAGCCCGCGAAACAGCCCGATGCCGTGTTGCAGGTGGACGACGTAGTCGCCGGGCTTGAGATCGGCCCAGGATTCGAGCGGACTTGACGCCTGGATGCGCCGCATGCGCCGCGTCATGCGGTGGCGGCCGAACACCTCGTGGTGGGCCACGATGATCGTCCGGCTCGCCCGCCATTCAAACCCGCGGTGCATCACGCCGACATGCAGCGTGATGGCCCGCGGCTGGCCGCCGGTGGCTTCGGAGAGCATCTCCGCCAGGCGCTTGCGCTCCCCCTCGTTGTCGCAGAAGACGTGAATTTCGTGGTCAGCCGAGGCTTCGACCAGCATCGCTACCGAGCCGGAGGCGCCGCCCTCAAACCGCGCGAGGGAGGCCGTGTCGAGCTGAAACGTGGCCTCGTCGGCCGCGGCCGCGGCGCCGAAGCGGGACAGGTGAACGCTCGGCCGCTCGTCGATCGCTTTCAGAAGGTCCTCGACCTCAAACAGGCCGCTGGCTTCCCCGGCCAGGTTGCGGATGCGCGCGTGAAGCGTCCGGCCCATCTCCTGCACTTCGCCGGGATTCTCGAGGATGACCAGCGCATCATCGGGCAGCAGGGCGATGAGCATCTCCACCCCCTGCGAATAGCCGGCGCTGCGCGGCAGGGCGGTGATGGACATCGCCGTCACAGCCTCCAGCGATCTTCGCGTATCGAGATCGAGCCGCCGGATGGCCTCCACCTGTTCGTCGAAGAACTGGATGCGGTAGGGGCGCTCCTCGCCAGGCGGGAAGATGTCGACAATGTCGCCGCGCCGGGCGATGTCGCCGGGCTGCTCGATCATGTCGAGCCGTTCGTAGCCGCGCTCGATTGCCCACGCGAGCAGCCCCTCCGGACCGGCCCACGCCGGTGCCGCTGCCGCCGAGCCCACGGCCAGCGCGATGGTGTGCTGACGCAGCATGGCCCGCGTCGGCACGGCCTGCATCAGCGCGAGGATTGGGGCGACGATCACCAGCGGCCCTCCGGACGCCGCGGCTGCCGCCTGTGCCGCGGGGCGGGGGGGGGCCGCGTCTCCGTCCGTCGAAGCCGGCGCGACGCGTGCCGCGCGGGCCGCGGCGGCACGCTCGCGCAAGCTCGAACCCATGGCGGTTTTCGCGGTGGCCCGCGGCGTGGTCGCGACCATAGCCCGCGGCGGGGGCGCGGCAGACGAGCCGCCGCTCGACAGGCGGGAGCAGATCGCGAGCCGTTCGGCCTCGATCTCCCCGGCGGACGGCCCCTCGCCGGGCAATGTCTCGAACGCCGGAAAGAGGCTTACGCGGTGGCCGCTGAATAGCTCCAGGTCGTCCTGGGCGTGGTCGGCTTCCTCGGGGTGGGCTGTGACGTAGAGGATGGTGCGCCCCGCACGTGTCGCCGCCAGGGCGGACACCATGCGCGCAGCGGATCCCCACAGGCCCGAAACATGGACCGCCCCCCCGGCAGAGGCGAGGCGCTGCGTCAGGGCCAGGATTTGCGGGTCGGAGGCGATCGATTCGATCACCATGCGCTACCGGATCATAGATCGGCCGATAGAAACTGCAAAACCAGCCTTCGCAGAGCGGTTTCCGGTTGCTGTGCCGCCAGCCTCGCTGCTGCGCGCCGCGCCACGGCCGCGCAACGTCCCGCGCGTCGTGTTGACCCTCCGCCTACGATTCAACAAGATGATCGTACCCCCACGGTCCACGCGCGCAGCGCCGCCGACCTTCGGGCCCCGACCGGCGAGCCGGCGGAGGAGTGCCAGGCATGAACGCAGTCATCAAGGCAGTTGTCGAGACGGTGGTAGTCCTCGCGACGGGCACCGCGGTTGCGCTCGCCGTCAACGCTGGCCGGGGCGGCAACGGCCTCAAGCTCGATCGCAACTACTTCCCCGCGGCCATCGCCCCAACGGCCGACACGAGTCAGGCCGCGCCCGCCGCAACCCAGGCCGAGCCCGCGAAGTCCCCCGACACGACCACTCCCGCGGTGCCGGTCGAGCCCGCCGCCGAACAGCCGGCCGCGGTGAAGCAGGCCAAGCCGGCGCATCCGCCGCACGAGTTCCAAGAGATCAACCTCGATGCCCTCGCCGCCATCGTGCAGGGCACGTCCGAATTCGGTCTCGACTACGCCGGCCGCGTCATCTTTGTCGACGCCCGCAACGACCAGGCCTTCGGCGAGGGTCACCTCCCCGGCGCAATCCAGCTCGATAATTACAAGATCGAACAGTACATCGAGCCCGTCCTGGCCGCGGCCGAACTGGCCGAGATGATCGTCGTGTACTGCAATGGCGGAGAGTGCGAAGACAGCATCCTCGCCTGCCGCTACCTCGTCCGCGATTACGGCGTCCGGATGGACAAGATCCGTCTGTATGCGGGCGGATGGAAGGAATGGTTCACCAACGAGATGCCCTACGAGTAGGGGGGACTGATGCAGGACGTGTCGCTCATCCGGCGTATCGACAACACGGGCATCCCGCTGCTGCTGGCGCGCCTCGTCCTCGGCGGGATGTTCCTGTACATGGGCACGGCCAAGCTGTTCGACCCGGCGGCCAACTTCCTCAAGCAGGTCAAGCTCTACAACATCCTGCCGCTCGATCCGCCGTTCCTGCTGAATCTCACCGCCGTCACCCTCCCCTGGCTTGAGATTCTCGCCGGAGCGCTCCTGATCCTCGGCGTGTGCATCCGCGGCTCCGCGCTGGTACTGGCCGGCATGCTCGTGACGTTCATCCCCGCGCTGTTCGCCCGCGCGCTCGACATCAGCGCCGCGCAGGGCATCGGCCTGTGTTCGGTGGCGTTCGATTGCGGGTGTGGCACGGGGGAGCGCAACACCTGCATGAAAATGCTCGAGAACACCGGCCTGCTCGCGCTGTCGATGGTGGCACTGTTCTCGCGATCTCGGGCGTGGTGCCTCTCGCCGAAGCTCGCCCGCGGCCGATCGCTGAACGGCGTGGAGACTCCGGCGCCCGACGCCGCGGCGTCCTGACCGCCCGCGCCATCACCGTCCGGTTGCTTTCGCAGGTGATTCTGCACTGCCCACGCGGTGCAGGTTAGTCCCGTAGATCCGCTCGACGATTCGATCGAACGATTCCGGTAGCTCACCGTTCGTTTCCGCCGGGCGCTTTCGCTTCTGCTTCGTTCCCCGTGTCACCGCCTGCGCCCGCCGCTGCTCGGCCAGTGCCTTCGCCAGCGCAACAATTTCCGGCGTGTCGAGCTCCTCATCCGCCGACAGCCGCGCGTAGATGATCCCGACGATCAGCAGGTACGCCCGGTACCCCCACAAATCCGGCTGGGATCGCTGCATCGGCCCGAACAGCCCGTCGAGCACCATCGCGACCGATGCCTGTCGCTCGCGGTGCGCGCGAAGCCGATCCGCGTACCCGTCGGTCGGCACAGGCGAAGCCCTGCGCTCCTTTGCAGTGCCGGCGCCGGCGCGTCGACGGGCAGGCGCGCTTTTCTTCGACGTCGCGGGGCACATGATCGGCTAGTCCTCCAGCGCCGGATCGCGCACGCAGTGATCCGCGATCTCCACGCCGCGGGTCGTCAACCGGAACCAGCGCTTACGCCACGGAATCAGCGCCGCGTCGTCTTCGCCCGCCGGCCGCACGGTCTCCAGGTATCCCTTCGCCCCGAGGTAGTGCAGCTCCCGCTTGAGCTGCTCAAACTCGAGCGTCGGAAACAGCGTCAGCAGGCTGCGCAGCAGCGGCTCCGCCTGCAGCGCGCCAGGATAGAGCACCCTCAGTGCGACGAGCACCTCGTTGCGCAGCTGCTTGATCTCGCGCGTAGTCCGTCCGTTCGCCATCTCAGCCGACCTCCCCGCGGCCGTCCGTGTCGGGATCCCGCGCCCTCGCGGGCCCGCCCGCGCCGTGCGACTCCGCCAGCGTGCGGCATCGAGCGACGGCGTCGCTCAACGCCTCCAGCCGACGCCGCACCGCCAGCAGCTCCCGCAGCCAGTCCTCCTTCGTGACGTAATTCCGCTGGATGTCGCAGAGCCCTTCGCGACAGTCGGCCAGCCGCTGCTCGCTCGCCTGCAGCCGCTCGCGCACCTCCGAGATCCGCGCGTCCTGGCTCTCTCGCAGCGAACGCAGGTAGAACGTCAGCACCGTCAACGGCACGCTGACCAGCGGCACGATCACGGCCGCGAAGGTTCCCGCCGCTTCCCAGAATCCGCCTGAGGTAGTCATGGTTGTGCTCACCCGCGGCTCGGCAGGAGCCTCGCCCCCCGGCGACGCGGCGGAGGACTCGCCATCGCGGCGGTCCTACCGGCGTCGCCTCCGCACGCACGAACAACGCGCCGCGCGCAGCCCGGCGCGAACCCATCCGGCCCGGTCGGCGTGTAAACTGGGGAAGCTTGCGGAATTGACGCACCCGCTGCCTATCCCTACACTGAGGCAGAGGGTGATTGAAGGCACCACTTCAAGTTTCTCATGCGAGGGGTCCTGTGACCGTCAGTTCGGTCCCATCTGCGGCCCGGGTTCTGCACGTCGGCTCGCCGACGGCTGCGGCCGCCGCCGCCCCCTTGGCCCAGCTTGTCTGGGCGGCGATCCCCGTCGAACACTGCCCGGATCTGTACCGAGCTCTCGCACGGCTGGGAGCGGCGGGGCGCAAAACTTGCGCGATCCTCGTCGGCGTCGACGACCTCGATCCCCGGCAGCTTGAGTTCTTCCGCGTCGTCGCGCGCTACCACGCGCGCGTGCCGGTCTACCTGTACGCCGAGCCGCATTCAGAGGCCGTTCTGGACCGCTGCGTGGAACTCGGCGCGCGGGGCCGCTTCACCGCGGACGCGCTCCGGGCCCTGGCCCTGATCGCCGCGGAGCCCGACGCCGCAGCCCTCGACGAAGAACCCCCAGCCCCGCTCGACGAGTTCGCCGTGGCAGTCGAAGCCGCCGCGGCGCCCGAGGCGTCCACCGTCGAAGCCCCGACCGCCTCGCAGCCGCCGAGCGAACAGGCCGAGTCTCCCGAAGCGCCGTCGCTCGGCGAGGCAGCGGCGGGGGAGTCTTTCGAGTACATCGAGCCCCACGATCCGTTTGGCGATCTTGACGACGAACTCATGGAGCTCGCCGAGGATGAAGTGACCAGCCTGCTCGAGCAGGAGGCGGAAGAGCTTACCGAGGAAGACCTTCGCCGCGCCGACGCCGATGCCAACGAGCGCGGCCCCGCGCGCGTGCCGTGGCTCCGCTACGATGACCACCCCGTGCGCGTGCCGCCCCCGCGTCAGGCCCCGGGGCAACCCGTAGCGTCCGATCCGCTCCCCGAGCCGCAGGATCGCGCCACGGAAGAAGTCGCCGAGCCTGAAGCCGCGGAACCCGAGGAGCACGCCCCGGACATCTCCGCCGAGGACGCCATCGATCAGATCCTCGCCGAAGAGGCGGATCGCCTCGCCGCCGAAGAAGCGCAGGCCGACGTGCGCGATGAAACCGCGGCGGGTGACGCCGACCAGTCCACAGACGAAGTGACAGACGCGGTCGATGACGACTACGAGCCGCTGCTCACCGTCGAGGAACTCGAAGCCCTCATCGGCGACGACGACGCCGAATCCCCCCCGGCCCCGCGACGAGAGGAGCGTCACAAGTGACGACTTCTCCGCTGATTCCCTACGCCGCGGACCGCGATCGCCTGCTCATCGTGCGCGAGGGCGTGCTGCTCAACGGCGTCGTCGACGACGTGAAGCATCGATACGCCGACTGGGCGGTCACCGCCTGCGACACCTACATGACCGCCATCGCGGAGGCCGCGCGGACGCCGCCGCGGGCGATTCTCGCCGGGCTCGACCCGACCCTGCCCGGCCTGCCTGACGCCGTCGCCGCCCTGCGCGAGGCTGCGGGCGCGGAGGCGAGGCTGCTGCTGTGCTGCGAGCCGGTTCGGGAGCCGACGGCGAGAGAGCTGCTCCGCCACGGCGCGGATGATTACGTGCTGGTGCCCATCGAGCATGCGGAGCTCGACACGGCGCTCGGCATTGCCCCCCCGGAGTCCGCGGCCGATCTCGCCCCCGCGGGCCCGCCGTCGGCGTCGATGGAGGAACTCGACGCATTCGCCGCGTTCCTTGGCGAACTCGACGGTCCGCCGCGCCGGCTGCTCGATCGCCTGGCGG
This sequence comes from uncultured Phycisphaeraceae bacterium, assembly GCA_964426945.1. Classification (GTDB taxonomy): domain Bacteria; phylum Planctomycetota; class Phycisphaerae; order UBA1845; family UBA1845; genus CAYRSS01. Next base: position 78,519 of record CAYRSS010000012.1, on the reverse strand, counting down.
CGATGATCCACGCGGCCCTGCCCACGACGGGTGTGCAGGTGATTGTCAGTGGCTCGATCGCCGCCGCGGGAGACCCTGCCCCGACGCCGATTCTTCTCGAGGCGATTCTCGTCGAGGGCCAACCGGTGGGGCGCATTCTGCTCGGCGCGCCGTCGGGTCGACCCTACGGCACGGCCGATGCCCGCAAGCTGACGCACTACGCCGCCCTCGCCGGCCGCCTCATCGAGGCCGCGCGAAACCAGCGTCGCTGGCGCGAGCTGGCCCTCACCGACGAGCTCACCGGCCTGCCGAACCGCAGGTGTTTTCTTGACGAGCTTGCCCGCATCCTCGCCGGCGCCCGCGAAGAGCGGCAGCAGGTCACCGTGCTGCTGTTCGACGTGGACGACTTCAAGAGCTACAACGACCGCTTCGGCCACGACATGGGCGACGAGATCCTCCGGCTGACCGCCCGCCTCTGTCGTCAGCACAGCCGCGAGCACGACCTGGTCGCCCGCTTCGGCGGCGACGAGTTCGCCGTCGCCTTCTGGGACCCCGCCGGCCCGCGCACGCCCGGCTCGCGTCACCCGGGCGACGTGCTGGAAGTCCTCTCGCGCTTCACCAGCGACCTGGGCCGCCAGGAAGTCCCCACGCCCCGGCAGGTATCACCAGGGGTGAAGGCTGAGTCAGCGGGACCGGCGGAGGTCCGCTCCGAGGGCGCCAAACCCGGCGAGGGCTCGCTCACCATCAGCGGCGGCCTGGCCACCTTCCCCTGGGACGGCGCCACCCCCGAGGCGCTGCTGACCCGGGCCGACGAAGCCCTGCTCGCCGCCAAGCGGGCGGGCAAGAACCGCGTCTTCCTCATCGGCGACCACGCGGGCGAACCGGTCGACCCCGCGTAGCGGCCTGCGTCTCGCCGGCCGGTGTCCGCTGCCATGTCGGCTTATGAATGCCAAGCCGAAAGGAACTAATGTGATCTCAAGTCTCAAATCTCAAATTTGAAATCTCAAATCTGATATCTGATAGCTCAAATCTCAAATCTAGAATATGATGTCTCACCTCCTCAATCCCCACCCCCCATTCCTCCCCTCCGCCATCCTCTTCGACTTCGACGGCACGCTCACGCTGCCGCTGCTCGACTTCGACGTGATCCGCGCCGAAATCGGCCTGTCCCCCGGCCCGATCCTCGAAGCCCTCGCCCTCATGGACGAGCCCGCCCGCCTCCGGGCCGAGCGGATCCTCGAAGACCACGAACGCCGCGCTTCGGAGCAGGCCGTTCTCCAGCCCGGCGCGGCCGAAACCATCGCCGCCCTCCGCACGGCCGGCCACGGCGTCGGGATCATCACCCGCAACGCCCTCCGATGGGTCACGCCCGTGCTCGACCGCTTCGGCATCACTGTTGATTTCCTCCGCACCCGCGAGTGCGGCACCACCAAGCCCGCCCCCGACCCCGTCCTCGCGGCCTGCGCCGCACTGGGGGCCGATCCCGCCGCAAGCTGGATGATCGGCGACCATTTGATGGACTTGCTTTCCGGCCGGGCGGCGGGGACGCGGACGATGCTCATGGTCGGCGGCCACAGCCCGCCCCCGCCCGCTGAGTGGCTCGCCCGGGCGGACAGGGTCGTTGCGCGGCTGGCCGAGGTGTCGGATGTTGTCCGGGGGGACAGCGGGGGGGGGCGGGCAGCGATAGAATGAGATAGTGCGCATCGACCCGGCTCCGGCATGGCCGGGGGAATGTGGGCGCGCTCCAATGCGGCGGAAGCATGGGTTGATGTGACCCAAGGCAGGGCTTGACAAGACGGAGGGCGCGCGAAGCGCATGCCCACGCTGAGTACAGCGAGGGCATGCCACCGGCCGTTCAGCGGGATGAGCACTTCCTGGCCGTTGCCCGCTACGTGGAGGCCAACGCGCTGCGTGCCGGCCTGGTCGAGCGGGCCGAGGCCTGGCGCTGGGGCAGCCTCTGGCGCCGCGCGCAACCGGGCCATGCCGCACGGTTTCTCGTTCGCCCCGAGGCCTGGCCGGTGACCCCGCAGCGCGATTGGCTGGCGGCCGTAAGCCGCCCCCAGGGTGAGAAGGAGTTGGAGAGATTGCGGAGAAGTGCGTATCGTGGCGCGCCGTTCGGCGACGCGGCCTGGCAGGAGCGGACGGCGGGGCGGCTGGGTCTGGAATCGTCCCTCCGCCCGCGCGGCCGGCCCAGAAGGGCGGAAGACGAATGACGCAGGCGGACAAACGACTCCCGACCCCTTTTCTTCGCCGCACCGCAGGCTGCCATCGTAAAGCCGTTTTCACATGGAGGACTCAATGAGGATGTGCGGGTGCATGCCACTGAGCCATGGACACTTTATCTAGTTGACAGCGCCGGTGGTCATAACGCCTTCGAAGCCGTCGCAAAGTTCACCGCCTGCGGAGAAACGCGATACTACCCTGGCGGTACAACCAGTATTTGCCTTAGCCCGCACTCTGTTCTGCAAGTCTTTAGGAGCCTCTCCTGGATTGAAGGCCTTCAAGTCCAGGACGATGTGTTCATATATACTGCTACTGACCTGAATGCGGATGTTCCCGATTGTCAACCGTAGGTTGTGGCTCCCTTGCCCGGATAGGAGGATCTGTCATGCATTTATTCCTTCTGATCGTTGTCGGCGCGCTCGTCGGCGTTCAAGTGGTACGGGCACAGCCCGCCGCGCCACCTGCCGCAACTCGTGTGGAGCAGGATGGCGAGTTTACGGAGGAAGACCTCGCCCGCAGGGCCCGGCCGCCACAGCGCAAGAACGATATTCCCTTCGCCGATCCGCGTGGCAAGACGGTCGCCTACGGCCGGGAGCAAGTGCGCGTGCCTACCGGGGTAGAACTTGTTGAGCTCGACTTTGCCGAGGCTCGCGAGTGGATGAGCCATCTTCTCGTGTGTTCCTGGGTGGGCAGTATGATCCTGGACGAGGCCAGACCATCCGAGCAGTTCACCTGTGTGCCGAAGTCGGACACGCTCCGGCTTCGCGGTTGGGCGTCGATGACGCCTGCCCAGGATGACATTGTGGAGATCACCTGGACTTACCAAGATATCCCCCTAAGGGTCCTGATGACTCGCAATGCGGTGCAGTTCGATTTCAGGGTGCGTACCGCTGAGCCGCAAGCAGCAGCGCATTCGGCGACCGACCTCGCGGCTGAGTTGAGGCGGCAGGTCGAGGCGGTTTTCCGCCTCAGCCGGGAGGAAGACCGCACCCGTGCGGGATACGAGATTGACATTCCCTGGGAGAGCGCTGTCGCAGACGGTTTCGAGTTCTCGACTAATCCCGACTTGGATATTCGCAGGATGGCTTATCGACTTCAGCGGATCGATGCCTTCTGCGAGGGCGGCGTGTTTTCGATCCTCGTCTATCGAAAGATCCCGCAGTATCCGGTATTCACCGATGGGACGATCTGGTTTCCAGAGGCCATGAGGAAGGCCCTGCACGAGAAGCAGAGGCCAGTCGAAGGGGAGAAGCCGCCGGCGAACCCGTAATCAAATTCGCGCGAGATTCCCTCTCTCGGAGCAGCGTTCAGGGGGATAAGTTCAGGACCCGGCCATTTCGCTACCGGCCGGGTTCCGTCTTCGCCGGGCTTTCCTTCGCCGCCTCCTCCGCCTTCACCCGCCGCTCGTGGCGGTCCATCTGTTCGCGCGTCGGGATGGCGTCCACGCGGCGCTTCAGTTCTTCGAACATGGTGTCGATCGGGCCGTAGACCTCCAACAGCTGTTCACTGAGCGTTTCCATGTCCGCCTTGGTGTCTTCGTTGCGGGCGTTGCGCTCCTGCAGCTCGGCCACGCGGCGTTCCAGCCGCTCGATGCGTTCGCGGTTGCGGTCGCGGTAGGTGGTGGCCCGCTCCTTCATCTCCTTGAGCAAGCTCAGGGCCGACGTCCGCTGGGCGTCGTCCAGCTCGTACTTGCCGATGACGTCCTGCACATATGCCTCCCAGGCGTCCAGTTCCTGGGCGATCTCGTCGAGCGCGGCCGCCGCCGCTTCGGCCTCGGCGGCACGGCGGGCTTCCTCCTCGCGCTCCTTCGCCCGGCGACGGCGCTCCGAACGCGGCGGGTCCCAGAACTCGCGCTCTTCAAACTCGCCGCGCTGCCACTGCTTCAGCTTCGACTCGGCCACCTGAAGCCCCGCGCTGAACTCCAGCACGTTCGATTCGAACTTCGCCCGCTGCAGCGGGTTGAGCTCCTTTCGGAAGTCTTCGATGCCCTCGTTGATCTGCCCGCGGAACAGGTCGAGCACCGCGCCCGCGTCCTTCGCCCACGCCTGCACCCGCTCCTTCTCGGGCGGCTGCATCTCCAGGCGCATCTCGATGAACTCGGTCAGCACCGGCTGGATCTTGTCGCGATTCTCCTTGAGGAACTTCGGCCAGCGCTCCAGCATCCGGTCGCGGACGCGGGACGCCTGATCTTCGTCCAGCTCGTTCTGCACCGCCGCCTCATCCGCCCAGCGGACGAAGAACAGCTCCATCATCTTCTCAGACGGCCAGAACCCGCCCGCCGCCGGGTCGCCGCGTCGCTCCTCCTCCCGCGAGTTCCGCTCGTCGGGCTGGGCGACGGCCACCATTGGAAACAACGCCAGGCAAAGCAGAGCGGTCACGCGCATGGCAATTCCTCGTGCTGAAACGACTGGTCCGGCGGGCGGCGAAACCGCAGCCCGGCGGCGATTCTGGCCGATAATGCCGATGTACCGGGCTCGCCGACCCCGTCAGCCGCCCGGAAGCGCCCGCCGGGGGCCATCGCCCCGGTCGGATGATAGTCCGGCGCCGCCCGGCAGGGCGGACGCGGCCGACGTCGGAGAAGCCCGTGGATCAACCGCCCATTGTGTCCATCATCGTTCCTACGTTCAACCGGCTGGCCCGGTTGACACGCTGCATGGAGAAGATCCGACAAAACGTCGCCACCCCGCACGAAATTGTCGTGGTCGACGGCGGATCGACCGACGGCAGCCGGGCTTTCCTGACCGAACTGGCGGGCCGTCAGGCCAATCTGCGCCTTATCTTCGAGCCGCAGCGCGAGGGGGCCGTCCGGGCTTTCAACAAGGGCTTTCGCGCGGCCCGGGGCGTTTACGTCACCTGGCTCAACGACGACGCCTACCCGCTGCCGGGGGCGGTGGAGGCGGCCGTTGCCATGATCGAGCGGCCGGACCTGGCCGACGTCGGCATGGTGGCGATGTACCACAACTGGCACGGCGAGCGCAACGTCCTCGACCGCATCGAGCACGAGGGGGAGAGCTACCAGGTGTACAACGTGCGCGGCTATCCCTACGCGAACTTCGGGCTGCTGCGCCGTTCGCTGATGGAGCGGATCGGCTACGCCGACGAGCGGTACTACTTCTTCGCGTTCGACCCCGACCTGGCGCTGAAGATCCAGCTCGAGGCGGGACTGAAGGTGATCGGCTGTCGCGAGGCGCTGGTCTATCACGAGGAGCACCACGACGAGCGGAAACTGGCCGACCTCGACCCCGGGGCCGAGGACAACGCGAAGCTCTTCGCGAAGTGGAACCTGCCCGCGAAAAACAGCTACCCCGATCCCGCCCCGGCGTACCGCACGATGCTCCTTGATCGCGGGCTGATCGCTGAACCAGTAGGCGGGTGAGAAACGCGGAAACGCGGAAACGCGGAAACGGCGAAACGCCAACACGTCAAACCGTCAAGACGTGGAGGCGCAGGAGCCGTTCGCGGCCGGGTGGCAGGGGCTGGTGACGCCTGACTCGCTACACGCCAGGCGCTGCCTCACTCTGCCACATGCAACTCCCAACCTGCAACTCGTAACTTCTTCCCCCCAACACAACCGGGCGAACGGGTAAGCCGAGTTCTGTTCCCCGCTGGCGCGGGGTGATGATCATTTATCTGGGCCGGCGATTGCCCGCCGGCTCTAGCACCCTACCCGCGGCTGTCAGCGCCGAAGCGCCATCGAGGCGGGCCGCCTCTCGCCGCATACTTGGGCTTGCTGGCGGTGGGGTTTGCCCTGCCGCGACCGTCACCGGCCGCGCGGTGCGCTCTTACCGCACCATTTCACCCTTGCCGTCCCGCCGCGGTGTCCAAACGGTGCACCGGGGCGGTCTTGGGCGGTGTGTTTTCTGTGGCACTTTCCCTCGGGTTGCCCCGGGTTGGCGTTACCAACCACCGCGCCCTGTCCAGCTCGGACTTTCCTCCGACGCGTCAAGCACGCCGGCGATCATCTCCGTTCGCCCGGTCGATGTCGGGAAGTTGAGCGACTTTGCGCTCAGCCCGTTGATCGTAGCCCAACCGGGAGCCTCGATCCATTCACGACCCGCCGCGGAGGCCGCCGGGGGCGCTCCGCCGGGCCGTTGCTTCCCTGGCCGACTTACCCCACAATCCGGCCTCGCCCCTGGAAGGACGGGGCTCGACCGTGGCGAGAGGCGACGCGTCCCCGAGAGGCCGGCCTCGCCGCGGACCAGATGCCGAGACACCGAGGATTCCCGCCCCATGAAAGTCCACGAATACCAGGCTCGTTCGTTCCTCGCCGACGCCGGCGCGCCGGTTCCCCCGTCACAGGTTGTCGACACCGTTGACCAGGCTGTCGAGGCCTACCGCAAGATCGGCGGCACCGTCGTGGTCAAGGCCCAGGTATTCGCCGGCGGCCGCGGCAAGGCCGGGTTCGTCAAGCTCGTGAAGTCCGAGGGCGAGGTCCGCGACGCGGCGAAATTCATGCTCTCGAACCGGATGATCTCGCCCCAGACCGGGGCTGAGGGCATCGAGGTCAAGAAGCTCCTGATCGCCTCCGCGGTCGACATCGCGGCCGAGTTCTACGCCGCGGTTGTGCTCGATCGCAGCCGGCGCTGCCCGGTCGTGATGGTCAGCAAGGAAGGCGGCGTCGAGATCGAGGAAGTGGCCAAGAAAAACCCCGACGCCATCGTGAAGGAGTGGATTCACCCGACGGCGGGGATCCTCAACTTCCAGGTCGCCCGCCTCGTGCGCGCTTTGGGCATCACCGACAAGGAGCAGGCCAAGGCCGCCGACAAGATCATCCGCGGGCTGGTGTCGGTGTTCTACAAGTTCGACTGCGCCCTGGCCGAGGTCAACCCGATGGTCCGCACGACCGACGGCCGCATCCTGGCGATCGACGCGAAGATGAACTTCGACGACAACGCCATGTTCCGCCAGCCCAAACTCGTCGAGATGTTCGACCCCACCGAAGAAAACCCGATGGAGCTGCGGGCGAAGGACCACAACCTGTCCTACATCGCCCTCGACGGCAACATCGGCTGTCTCGTCAATGGCGCCGGCCTGGCGATGGCCACCATGGACATCATCAAGCTCCACGGCGGCGAGCCGGCCAACTTCCTCGACGTCGGCGGTTCGGTCACCGCGGCCGGCGCGGTCGAGGCCTTCCGCATCATCCTCTCCGACCCGAGCGTGAAGGGCATCCTCGTGAACATCTTCGGCGGCATCGCCAAGTGCGACACCATCGCCGAAGCCCTCATCGCGGCCGCCAAGGAGATCGGGTTCAAGGTCCCCGTCGTCGTCCGCTTGGAAGGCACCAACGTCGAACGCGCCCGCCAGCTCCTCAAGGACGCGGCCATCCCCGCGCTGATCGGCGCGAGCGACCTGACCGACGCGGCCAAGAAGGTGTGTGCGAAGGTGGCGTAGCAGGCGGCCGGCGGCTTGCTGACACATCCTGCGTGCTCAGCTATACTGGCCGTCGTTGTTTTCGTCATGACCTTGGCACCTGGCCCGGCGAGTCCCATGGCCACCGTCACCCTCGACAGCGTCAGCAAGATCCACCCCAGCAAGGCGGGGCCGGTGCATGCCGTGCGGACGGTCAGCTTTGGCATCGCCGACCGCGAGATGGTCGTGCTGGTGGGGCCGTCCGGCTGCGGGAAGACGACGACGCTCCGCCTCATCGCCGGCCTGGAAGACGCCAGCGAGGGCACAATCCGCATCGGCGATCGCGTTGTCAACAACGTCGCTCCCAAAGACCGCGACATCGCGATGGTCTTTCAGAACTACGCCCTCTACCCGCACATGACGGTGTACGAGAACATGGCCTTCGGCCTGAAGATGCGCAAGACGCCCCGGGCCGAGATCAAGCGAAAGGTCGACGAGGCCGCCGACTGGCTCGGCATCCGCGCCCTGCTGGATCGCAAGCCCAAGCAGCTTTCCGGCGGCGAGCGCCAGCGCGTGGCCGTCGGCCGGGCGATCGTCCGCCATCCGCAGGTGTTCCTGTTCGACGAGCCGCTCTCAAACCTCGACGCGAAACTCCGCGTCCAGATGCGTACCGAGATCAAGCGGCTGCAGCGTCGCCTCGCGACCACCGCGGTGTACGTCACCCACGATCAGGAAGAGGCCATGACCCTGGCCGACCGGCTCGTGGTCATGAAGAAGGGGGTCATTCAGCAGATCGGCACCCCGCTCGAGGTATACAACCGCCCGGCGAACCTGTTCGTCGCGGGGTTCTTCGGGACGCCTTCGATGAACTTCCTCCGCGGTCGGGTGGATGCCGCGGAGGGGGGGCTGCGGTTTGAAGGGGCCGGCGCGACGGTCCGCCTCCCGGAGGCTTGGAAGGCCAGCGTCCGCAGCGGCTCACCCGCGGTGCTCGGCGTCCGGGCGGAGCATGTCGCCGTCAACGGCGGCGGCCGGCGCGACACGGCGGGATCGACCCCGTACACGCCCGCCGGCAGCATGCGCGTCGAGACGATCGAGCCCCTGGGCGACAGTCAGAATATTCACCTGCACACTTCGACGCAGAGCCCCGTGGTCGCCCGCGTGGCCCCGACCGTGACCTGTGCGGTCGGCGACTCGGTTGCGGTCTCCTTTGATGCGCAGCACCTGCACCTGTTCACCGACGACGAGGCCGGCACGCGCCTGGCCTGATCGCCGTTCCTGCCGTTCTCCACATGCACTGACCGACGGCCATCCGGCACGTCGCACGCGACGTGGCGAAACAGGTTCGTCCGACGCAGCTCCGTCTAGCTTCGCCGCGTGCGGCGGCACGGTGTCGCGTTCAGCGGCATTCCCGCACGCTGGTCCGGCCGGACGCGGGCTGAGTTCCTCCGCGTACGCGGCCATAGAAAAGAAACAGCCCGCCCCGCCGCGGATAAGCCGCGGCGGGGCGGGTTTGCGTGGCTCTCTCCCTCTTCGCGGGCTGGTCAGCCCGTCGACGAGTTAGTTGCAGTCATCCGGGCAGGTCGTGCCCGCGCCCTGCCACGTGGCCGAGAAGCGCGGGTCGGGGCCGACACCGTTCATGTACACCGGCAGGCCGGTGCACAGACCGATGTTCGCCGAGACCTGGCCGCGGTCGGCCGCGTTGATGGCGCCGTTGCCGTCCAGATCGTACAGGCAGAGCTGGTCGTTGCCCGTCTGGCCGATGTTGGCCGAAATCTGGCCGCGGTCGGCGGCGTTGACCACGCCGTTGCCGTCGGCGTCGCCGAGGCAGGTGATGCCCATCAACGCCGTCACGTTGCACGAGTAGGCCGAGCAGTCGCCCTCCAGCGTCTCGGAGCAGGTGCCGTCACTGCGGCAGCAGGCACCGGTCGGGACCGTGCACGAGGTCGTGCCGCAATCGGTCCCCTCGCCCTGGAAGCTGCCGGTGCAGTCCTCTTCGAACACGTCGGTGCAGAGTTCGCCGATGCAGCAGGCGCCCGTCTGCGGGCAGTCGGTCGTGTCGCAGTCCGTGCCGACACCCTGGAAGGTGCCGCCGCAATCCTCGGCGAAGCCCTCGGTGCAGGCACCGGCCGTGCAGCACGAGCCGATCTCGCACTCGTCCGGCACGCCGTTGTTGTTGGCGTCGTTGCTGGTCAGGGCGAGGATGTCGCACTGGTCCTCGATCGTGTTGCCGTTGCAGTCGTTGACGGCGCTGACCAGCCCCGGCGGGGTGATCGTCGCGGCGACAGCGCGGTAGTACGTCTCGGGCGTCAGGGCCGGCGGATCCTGGAACCAGTCGCGCGGCGTGTTGCCGGCGTTCTGGACCGACTGCTCGCCGGCGTCGCGGGCGCTGGGCAGGGCGTGGTTAGAACGCCAGCCGTCGCTGCCGGTCAGCAGCACCCAGACATGGATGTCGTCGACCGGATCGCACGGGTTGAGGCCGATGTCAGCCAGCGGAATGACGATCTCGCTGCCGCTGGTGGCCGTCGCCGCCATCGCCTCGACCGCCGCGGACGTGTCAAACCAGCAGGGGTTCTCGAAGAGCCCGCAGCCGATGACGCCGTCGTTGTTGGTGTTGTTGACCGCGAGTTGCATGCCCCACGGGTTCGGCGCAGCGCCGCCGAGGTTCAGGTCGCCGTTGCCGCTCTCCATCACCGAGAAGCCGCGATAGCTGCTCGCCTGGGTGTTGAGGTTCCAGAAGTCGATGTAGCAGTTCGCCGAGCCGGCCGGCCCCGAGGCGTTGTACTGGAACACGTAGTCGAACAGGGCATCGGTCATCGTGTCGGAGGCGAGCGGCGGAAGGACGTCGCCCTCGACGCCGCTGCCGCCCGCGCCCATGCCGTCCCAGACGACGTTGTGCACGCCGCCGTCCACGCTGTCGATCCACACGAGCGCCTTGTTGCCGTTTTCCTCGAGGTTGCCGGTGATCCCGACGTACAGGTTCAGCTCATCCGCAGCCAGGTACAGCGCGTCGAGCTCCGAGCCGCCGGTGCGCGTCACGCCCTCCGGGTCGAAGGTCTGGTCGCCGTAGGGGGTCGGGCAGGTCTGCGTCGCCCGGGCGCCGCCGTAGTCGGCCGGGTTGATCGCGCCGTCGGCCACGCCGAACTGGGCGTCAAAGTCCGTCGCCGTCGCCAGGTCCACCGTCGCGCAATTCATCACGAGCGACATGTCGGGCCGCTTGCCGAGGGTGTTCGGCGGATTGCAGACCGAGCCGCCGGTGACCGCGGGGAGCACCTGGTTGGTGACCGTGCCGCTGCCCTCGCCGCCCGCGCCGTCGACTACCATGACCCACACGCTGATCGTCTCGTTGCCGGCGAGGCCGAGGCGCGCCAGCGGAACGGAGAGCTCGAGGCCGGTCGTCGCCGTGGCGGCGGAAGAGCCGTCGGTGGCGGTCACGCCGGCCGTGTTGGTGTTGTCAAAGCCGCCCAGGCCGTAGCCCAGGAACTGGTCGTTGTCCCACATGCCGTCCACGTCGTTCACCGGGCCCTGGGTGACGAAGGTGCGCACGGCGTAGAGCGTCTGGACGGGATCGTTGGGGTTGTCGCCCGTCGGATCGTTCGTGCCCTGGCCGGGGCCGTTCGGGTCGAGCATGACATACTCGCTGATCGAGGCGGTCCCGCCGAAGGCGTCGACGGCAATGACGAAGTCCGTCTCGCAGGGGAAGGTCATGCCCGCGGCGCCGTAGCTCCAGGTGTCATCGGTGGTGTCTTCCGGCGTGCCGTTGTCGCTGGTGATAATCTCGCGCCCCGTGTCCTGCAGGGTGTAGGGCGGGCCGTCCACGCCCTGCGCGAGGCACTCGGTCTGGCCGGTCGCGCCCGGGGTGTTGATGCCGATGAGAATCGCGTTGCCGTTGGTGGACAGGTTGCCCGACACGGCGATCTGGATCGCGCCGCCGAAGGGCGAGAGGGCCACGAACAACTGGTTCGCCTCGCTGCCCGGGATGAGCGCGCCGGTCGTCACCGTGTAGTTACCGAATCCGGTGTGGTTGCGCTGCACAGCGGCGAGGTTGGCCGGACCGAAATTGGAGGGGATGTTCAACCCGTCCACCGGCCCGGGCGGCGCCGCAAAAGACGCCGCCGCGAGGCATGCCGTCATCATCGTAAAGAGTCGAAGCTGTCGCATGGTCTTTCCTCTCCTTAGCAAACGCCGTCGAACGCAGGGACGGCCACAAAATCAGGAAACAAGCGCTTATTCTCGCCAAGGTTTGTAGGGGGATACGCGGACCTTGGTATCGAATTTCGTGGGGACGTTTCGCCGCGTTTCGTCGCCGGTGTAGAACTCGACCGGGCGAACGGGCGCTGCGTGGAAGTCTGCGAACAGAACGTTCAGTCGACCTTCCGGGTGTCGCTTGCGCGGCACACGGCGAACCCAGTTGGGGTTCTTGTGGAAGTCTTCCAGATACGGGCCGCGGGACTGCGAGCTGATAATCAGGTTGGCGAAGTTCTGCGGCTCGTTGCGGGCCTCCACCTCGGAATCCGGACCGGCGTCGATCATGAGCATGCAGGTTCCCGGATCAAAGACCCGGGCCAGCACGCCGTTCAAGCGGTCGCCCGGCTTGCACGGATTGTTGCTGGGTTCGTCCGGATCGGCACCCACCTGCCCCATGCAGCCATCCTTCCAGCAGTCGAACGCGTTCGGATTAGGGCCCGAGCGGTCGTCCGCGCCGACGATGTCCTCATTGATGCCGAAGCTGAGGAAACCCCAATAACGGGTGCCGGTGGGCAGGTTCAATTCGGGCGGCAGAGGTCGAAGGCTCGCTGATTCGGGATAGAAGGGCGTGCTGATCTGAACTTCGTCCGCCGGACAGGTGGCGAGCTTGAACTCGCCGTTCATCAACGTCCGGCGGGAGCTCGCCTGAACCCAGTCATTGGCACGTACCCCCCACTTGTAATTGCTTTCGAAACCGGTGTAGCCAGCCGCCTGCGCCATGGCAACCGGCCACGCCAGGATCTCGCCGCGGGAGTCGTACTCGTACTTCGTTCGCGAAGCGTCGATGCGCAGCATGGCGTCGTTGTTGGCAGCAAGCTGGAATCGTCCGCCTTTCTCCTCGGCAAACATGGCGCCGGCCTGACCCATACCCCGGAGGTGGGCGAGACACTGCACCTGCTTGGCCTGCGAGCGAGCCCGCGTCAGCGACGGAATCAGAATCGAAACAAGCAAGGCAATGATGCTGATGACCACGAGCAGTTCGATAAGAGTAAAACCCGCAGAGTGCAAACGAGCCCGCCGTGCTAGGCTCACAGCGACCGAAGGTTGGTTCGGCCACGACCGCGGTATTCTACTCGATGTCGCTCGTCTCATCGCCCGCCACCTTTCGGATTTCTGCCAACAGCCAGCTGGCCAGCACAACGCCTACAGCCGTTAGTAACGCACCCTGCCTAGAATCCAACTCCTTCAGACTTCCTTCCGGTTCGGCCAGCCCCGCAGTCGTTCAATCGCACGCTAGCAAGGGCGGGAACCGGTTATCCAGCGTTCCGTGGTTGAATCCGCTTCCATTTTGAAAGTCTGGCAACTCCTCACAGCTGCCAATATTAGCCAAGACTTGACCCCTGTCGCCGGCATTGACAAACCCGTTCCCATCAAGGTCGAAGACGCAGACGATTCCTGGCGCGGTTCCACCGATGTTCGCCGAAACGGCTCCGCTATCGGCGGCGTTGACGACACCGTTGCCATCCACGTCGGCAAAGCAGCCTTGAAAGGACTCAGGTAGGAAGTCCTCAACTGAACAGAGAAGCGAAGTAGGCGAAAGCAGCAATGGTTGTGCGATCCCATTGTGCGAGCCAGCAGCAGCGATCACTCCGTAATCGTTAATCGCAACAGCTCCTCCTACAGTAGTACTGCCAGTTTCGGGTACCATAGTCCGTAGATCATAGAGTGTGCCGCAGTGCCAGAGGAATCCATATGTGTCAGGCGAAAAGACATTCCCCACTATGAGCCCCATACTGTTCACAGCATAAGCTTCGCCGAATACGTCATCTAAGGGAACTGCATCCTCATAGCCGCCTTGGCCATCAGGCAACCACATGACAGGAGTAGGCAGCTGAGTGCCTTCAGTCCCTACAATCACGCCGGCGTCATTGATGTCCAGTGCTGCTGTAGGGTTGCTTGGGTCACTGCTTGGCAGCAGCGGGTAAGGAGCCCAAGACGAACCGTTTGGGCGCCAGACGAACGCACGCACCAAATCGTGAAAATCATCCTCGTTCGAATCAATGAGGGCCCACCCTGCGATATGCTGATTCTCATTAACGCCGCTAGCTCCCGCGAAGGGAATGGTCGGCTCGATCAGTACGCCAAGATTGGTCATTCCCCATGTGCCTGCCTGCGATTGAGCGACAAACGCGGCTGAGCCCCCCGAAGTCCACGCAGCTTCCCCTACCACTAGCGGCGGAGAATTGTCATTCAAGTCATACGCCCGTGAGTGAGGATAAGGTGAGATGCTGCCAAGCCGTTTCGTAGTCGTGGCATGGTCATAAATCACCGCGACGTGCCCCTGAAGCGGACTGTCACCCATGCCCGCGACATCGCCGATATTGTTGATTGCAAATGCCTCCTTGAAGTAAGGCACTGCCTCCGATGTGGGCACAGCGAGCATTCCAGTCCCGGCCTTCCAGATGAACGCCATTACGGCCGGTGTGTCGACTTCTTCACAGATGCCGACCACATCACCGTCATTGTTAATATCCCACGCCATGCAGTTTTCTGTACCGATCGCGGCCCCAAGCGGCGTGATGCGGTAGTAAATCACCTCCGCTCGGGCTTGCATCCCGTGAACTCCGGCCAGCAGGATGCCAATCGAAAAGGCTGCGGATCCGCTCGGGCTAAGTCGCATCGAAATTCTCCGATACCGGCCACGAAGGGAGGCCGGCGATTCTCAGCCCGGACGCCATGCGGGGGGCCGCCCGCCACGGTCAAGGGCTGGCTTCGGACAGAAGCTCCATGCGGACGTCGAGCAATTGCCGTGCCTGACGCAAGAAAAAGGCTAACAGGCATCCATTCGCCGCGACCTTCAGACCGACCCAGCCCCCTCACCCTCCGCGCGCAACGCTCGCGCGCGAGGCACTCAAGCACTTCAGTTATAGGAAAACCGAAGCGCCGGAGCAACGCATTCTTAACGCCGGCGCCGGTTCTTAACACATGGGCCCTCTTGGGAGGGCCCGCGCCAAGCGAAGCTTACCGTTCTAGCGTGATTACGACAACGTCCAGCCCCCGGCAGGCCACATCCAGCCCGCCGCCGGCGTCGAGCTCCGGGCAGGCAGGGGGGCCGGCACCCGGCTCAGGAGGCTGCCCGATCGACCACGACCGTACCGCTCCCCCCGGCCGACCGATCGTCAGCCGCACCTCCTGCGGTTCCAGGCTGCCGTTGGCGACCACGACGATCCGCTGTCCGCTGTCCGGCAACGAACGCTCGAACGCCACCACCCGCCGAGCATCATCTGCCAGGACCATGTGGAAATTCCCCCACCGCAGGGCGGGAAATCGCTCCCGCATCGCGGCCAGCCCGCGATAGTGGTCGAGAAGCCCGGTGCGATAGCCGCAGGCCGCGTCAGCCCCGAGGTCGGGCCACCACATGGGGGCCCGGCAGTGCGGATCTTCGCCGCCCCAAATCCCCACCTCGTCGCCGTTGTAAATCATCGGCGCCCCGGGCAGCGTGAACTGGAGCGCGGCCGCGAGGCGCACCCGGTTGTACGCTTCCTCGCCCGGCCGGCCGTTGTCGTAAGGCGGGCTGCCCGCGCCAGGCAGGTTGTCCGTGTCGTACCGCCGGCGCGGATTGGCCATCTTCGAAGCAATGCGGTCGGTGTCGTGACTGTCCAGCAGGGAGACCATCGCCCGCGATCGCGCATCACCCAGGTCGCGGTGCAGTTGACGCATCTCGCGGGCGAATCGCGTCGCCGGATACCAACCCGATTCGGGTCGACAGAAAGCCGTCACCGCGTTCGCCAGATAGTAGTTCGTCGCGTTGTCGTACTGGTCGCCGGTGAACCACTCGCTCAGGTCGTCGAACCACAACTCGCCGAGGATGATCGCATCCGGGTTGACGTCCTTCACGACCGTGCGGAAACGCCGCCAGAAACCATGCGGTACATGCTGCGGCGCATCGAGCCGCCAGCCGTCGACGCCGTCGGACGGATCTCCATCGCCGTTCGGATCCATCCACCGCCGCACGATCGCAAACAGGTGATCCTCCACCGGCTGCACGAGGCCGTCTTCGGTTCGTTTGAACTCCGGCAGGCTGGCGTTCGGGCCGTTCCACGCCTGCCATTGCAGCGGCGGGCCGAAATCGGTGATGGCGAACCAGTCGGCGTAAGGCGACTCACGGCCGTTGCGCATCACGTCTTCGAACGCCCAGAAGCCCGTGCCCACGTGGTTGAACACGCCGTCAATGACGATGCGCAGACCCTTCGCGTGCGCCTCGCGGATCAGGTCGAGGAAGAGCCGGTCGCTGTCGGACCACTGCCAGGTGGCGGGGTCGGCCGTCTCCCCTGACAGCCGGGCCGACGCCCCGGCGACGCCGAACGAATCATCGACATGGCGCAGGTCGTGCGTGTCGTACTTGTGCTGCGACCCCGCCGCGAAGATCGGGTTGAGGTAGATGGTATTCACGCCGAGCGAGCGGATGTAGTCCAGCCGGTCGCGCACGCCGGCGAGGTCGCCGCCGTAAGGGGCGCCGTACAGATCGACCCGCTCCGGCCGATGACCATCGGGCCGCGGGCCCAGCCAGTCGGTCGTCCAGGGGAGCGTCCCGGGCGGGTCGTTGCTCGGGTCGCCGTTGCGGAAGCGCGAGACGAAGATCTGGTACCACACGGCGTCGGTCGCCCAGGACGGGAGGTCGGTCGCGCGCTCTGCCAGGCGAACTGCGTCGGGCTTTCGATCAGCCGAAATCCCGCCCCATTCTCCCCGGTTTGCCATCATGCCACCCGACCTGTTTGCACACGCCCCGGCGGCCAGGCCGACGCAGACGGCTGCCGCGATGGCCGCACCGCGCGCCGGCGATGAGAGAACCCGCCCGGCTGAGTGCGATGAGGCGAGCGTCCGCTGGTGATGCTGCTTGTCTGCCATGGCACGTGGCGTGTAGTGTAGTCGGCCGCCGTGTCACTGTCACCGGGAATCCCGACGGCCGCGTCGATCACCCTCTACCGGGAGAGCCGATCCATGGAAGACAAGCAATTTGCGGTGCTGCAGTTCGAGGCCCTGCGCAAGGAGATTGCCGCGACCAAGGCCCGGCTGTTCACGACGGTGTGCCTGGGGCTCGTGGCCGTCCCGGTGCTGACTTACCTCTCCGAGACGCCGGGCACGCGGTTCCTCGGGCCGATCCTGCCTTTCGTAGTGCTCGTGCTGACGATTCTCTTCGTGGCCGAGGAAAACGCGCTGATGCGCTGCGGTCGCTACATCCGCGAGCGCGTCGAGTCAGAGGTGGAGCCGGGCTGGGAGTCGTGGCTCGAGTCGCAGCCGGGGCTGCGCCTGATGGACAAGTGCCTCTTCGGCTGCTTTCTCATCACGTTCTTCGTCTTCTATTTCGCATCGGCGGGCATGGCGATCGAGATTCTCTGGACCACCGGCGACGCGAGTGGCCTGGCCGCCGAACTCCGCGCCGGCCTGGGTGGCGTGGTGTACGGCATCGGCGCGATCTGGATGATCATCACCGTGCTCAGCCACTGGCGCTCGTCGACGGCGACCACGCCATAAAACGCCAAAACGTCAACACGTCAAAACGCCAACACAAGAGGCAGAGGGCTAGTGTGGCAGGACGCTTGACGATGTCCTAGCACGCCGAAGCGCGCCGGCTGATATAGGCCTGCGACCAGTATCTTATTTTGGCGTTTTGACGTGTTGACTTTTTGGCGTTTCCAGCAGGAAGCGCAGCGGTTTGTCGACCCTGGCTCGCCAGGCTTGTTCGTTGTGGGCGGCGCCTTCGGCTTCGTGGTGCAGCAGGTCCGCCTCGGTCCAGCCGGCGGCGCGGAGCGCTTCGGCCATCCGGCGGGTGTCGGCGGCGCCGTCCTGGTTGATCCCGACCGTGCCGCTGTCGATGTAGAGCCGCACCGGCTGGCGGCCGACCGCCGCGAGCAGATCGAAGTAGCCCCGCCCCTGCGCGTCCTTCACCCAGAACGCCGATGACAGACACGCCGCGCCGCCGAAGACCTCCGGGTGACGCAGCGCGAGCTGGAACGAAATCACGCCGCCGAGGCTTGCCCCCATCGAGAAGGTCGACTCGCGATCCGGCCGGGTGCGAAACCGGCCGTCGATCATCGGCTTCACGTCGCGGAGCAGGTAGGCCATGTACGGGTGCGGCTCGGTCGACAGGATCGCGCTCCCGGGTCCGTACTCGCGGATCCGCTGGGGCGAGTTGGCGATGCCCACGCCGATGAAGGGCTCGATCTCGCCGCCGGCGATGAGCCGGTCGGCGGTCGCGTTCACCTGCCAGCCGCCGTGACCGAAGGGCTCGATCGGGTCGTCCCAGCAGTTCTGCCCGTCATGCATGTAGACAACCGGGTAGCGGCGCCCGGGCTCGCGGTCATAGCCGGGCGGAAGATAAGCATACACGTCGCGCGAGGGGACGGCCCCGGTACTGGCGTCGACTCTGCCCAGGTAGAGGATGCGACCGCGAGCCGGGTCGTCCGGAGCGATCACCGAGACCGGCCGGCCGTTGCGCGAGGTCTGCATCCGGGCGCGGGCGTCCAGCACCACGCGCTGCGAATCGCCGCGCGTGATCTCGAATTCGTACACCGCGCCGATCAGCTTCGGCTCGCGCCGCAGCGTCACGGCGTAGACGTTTCCGCCGTCCGCGGACCGGCTCATCGTGTAGTAGTGCTCGAACCCGTGCCCCGCGACGTGGAGCCGCGCCGTCTCGTCCTCGTCCACCCGGACGACGAACGACATCGTCCGGTCCGTGAAGAAGGGCAGCCCGCCGGCGAGACCGGCCTTCTGGAGGCGCGCTTCGAACTGTCGCTCATCGACCCGCCCGCTGCGGTAGATCGCCGCGATCGCCGCGGGATGCTCGTCGAGTGGGATCATGTCCACCGGCGTCGCGGCGGATTCGGGCGTGCCGCCCGTCGCCGGCTCGCCGATCTGCACCACTGCGTTGTCGTGCGGCGGGACACGGTGCGGATTGCCCTCGTCGGTGATCCACCGGGGCCCGTCGAGGACGAACTTGTACTCATGCCGCCCGCCGGGCAGGTCCATGGCGATCACGAATCGGCCCTCGGTGTCCGGGCCGGTCATCGCGTCGGCGGTGGGGCTCCAACCGTTGAACGTCCCCGCCAGGTGGACCGAGCGGGTTCCCGCCGGGGCGTTGCAGACGAATTCCACCCGGAACCGCCCGCCCCCGACGCTCCGGATCTCCGGCTGGCCCTCGGCCCGGGCGGGCAGCAGGGCGGCGGCGAAAGCGATCAGGCCGAACCACCCACGCGAGCGTCTGGGAATCAGGGTCAACATGAGCGTTATTCTCGGCTCCGGGACCGCGTTTCCGCCCCAACAAACGCGGAGAATCCCTCAGTTTCGCTACTAGGGGCCGGGGTCGGGCATTATAATGCGTAGCAGCCCGACTTTGCGAGCGGGCCGCAAGGGGGCCGGGGCCGACCGGCGGCACGCCGGCCGGCTGGGGCTTCAGCTATCCAAGGGGGGATTTCACCATGCTCGGAACGTCAGTGGCTGCCGCTCTGTTCGCACTCCTCCCGGCCGCCGCCCAGGACGGCAACATCGAATGGAGCGGGCTGTCGCACATCGGCTGGCTTGATCGCTCGCCAGCGTGCCCGATCGGCAACCAGGCCTTCACGATCAAGTTCCAGACCTTCCACGACGACATCACCTCGGCCCGCGCCCGCATCAACAACTCGGGCTGGCTCAGCGCCTACTGGGTGCGCACGGAGGGGGCCTACGACATCTGGCAGGTCGACATCCCCGGGCTGCCGGGGACGACGCTCAGCTACTACATCGAGCTCACTGACGCCGGCGGCGGGGGGGACATCGACTACCTGAGCGTCAGCGGCCCGTCGGATAACACGCCGGTCGACGGCGGCTGGGTGCTTAACTTCACGAGCTTCACCCACGCCCCGCTGGGCGCCAGCCTGACGGGCAACGGCGCAGTATTCCGCGTGTGGGCGCCGGGGTCGTCGTCGGCCTCGGTACGCGGCGCGTTCAACAGCTGGGGCACGACGGCGCTGACCAACACCGGCGGTTACTGGGCCGGCTTCGCACCAAACGCGGTCGCCGGGCACCCCTACAAATTCTACTTCAACAACTCGATCTGGAAGGAAGACGCCCGCGCCGCGGCCCTCAATCCGTCCGACAACAACAACTCGCTGATCGTCGACCACGACGCGTATGTCTGGGGCGACGAGGGTTGGAAGACCATGCCCTGGGAGGAGATGATCCTCTACGAACTGCACGTCGGTACGTTTTCGGGGCTCAACGACGGGCTGAATCGGCTCGGCCGCTTCCGCGACATCGTCGACACGCACCTCGACCACCTGCTCTATCTCGGCGTCAACGTCGTCGAGTTGATGCCGGTGACGGAGTTCGATTTCCACGAGTCGTGGGGCTACAACCCGGTCGCCAACTACGCCGTCGAGAACGCCTACGGCAGCCCGGACGACCTGAAGTACACGATCGACAAGCTCCACCAGAACGGCATCGCGGTGCTGACCGACGTGGTGTTCAACCACTTCTCGCCCACGGGCAACTTCATGTGGAATTACAACGGCAACCAGCTCTACTTCGACGCGCCGGCGTGTGATACGCCCTGGGGCGCTCAGGCGGCGTTCTGGAAGTCGGAAGTGCGCGACTATTACGCCGACTCGATTCTCTACTGGCTAGAGCACTACCGCCTCGACGGCTTCCGCATGGATGCGACTTCGTTCATGCGCGACCCCAACGGCTGCTATCCGGCGGGCTGGGACCTGATGCGCCGCATCAACGACGAGATCGACCGCCGGAAGATCGACGCGGTGTCCATCGCCGAAGAGCTGCCCAACACCGTGGCCATCACCAACCCGACCGGGCTGGGCGGCGCGGGCTTCGACAGCCAGTGGCACGACCGATTCGCTGACGACGTGCGCCAGGAGCTGTTCGACGCCGCGTTCGGCGACCCGGAGATGGTCAAGGTTCGCAACGCGATCCTCGACGGCGCCTATCCCGACAAGACCAAGCTCGTCCGCTACGTCGAGAGCCATGACGAGGCCGGCAACGGCCTGCGGCTCACCGTGGAGATCGACGGCGGCAACCCGAACAGCGTCTGGGCCCGCGGGCGGGCCAAGCTGGCCCAGGGACTGACGATGTTCGCGCCGGGCATCCCGATGTTCCTGATGGGCGGTGAGTGGGTCGAGGAGATCCAGTTCAACAGCGGATGGAACAACCGCATCGACTGGTCGAAGGCGGTCTCCCGCGCGCCGATCGTTCTCTACTTCCGCGACATCATCAAGGCACGTCGCAGCAACTGTGCCCTGCGCTCCGACTCGCCCGTCGAGATCAACCAGATCGACGAAAGCAACAACGTGCTCACGATGCACCGCTGGCACTTCAGTGGCAACGACCTGCTGATCGTCGCCAGCTTCAACAACAACGACCTGAACAACTACCGCGTCGGCTTCCCCCAGCCGGGCACCTGGTACGAAATCGTCAACAGCCAGGCCTCGGTCTACGACGGCAACGGCTCGGGCAACGGCGGGGCGGTGACAACCGAGGGGGTCTCGTGGAGCGGCTACGGCCAGTCGGCGACGATCACCGTGCCGCGCATGGGGCTGCTGGTGTTCCGGTATGCCGACGCCCCGGGCCGCGGCACCGACCTGAGCGGCGATGGCCGCACCGACCTGTTCGACTACCACCTTCTTCAGCAGCGCGTCGGCGACGCGGGCTGCGGCCTGGCCGCGGACTTCAACGAGGATGGCCGGGTCAACGTCAACGACGTGGACGAGTTCACTGGGGGAATGACCGGACCGTGACGCCTGCACCGCCGCCGGCCGGACAGTAAAACGCCGCCGGCCGACGCCGGACCCCGCAGGGGCCCGACGTCGGCCGGTGCATGGCGCTGCTGAGGCGGCGCCGTTTGAATCGCTTCGACGCCCTACGGGTGTGCCGACTTCTTCTCTTCCAGGATCGGCGCCGCAGCCATCTTCTGCGGGTCGCTCCCGGTCGCCAGCAGCTTCGCCCGCATGACCAGTAGGGCGGTGTCGATCTGCGGGTCGATCTTCGGCCTCGTGTTCTCGTCAAGCTGCTCAAGGGGCGGAAGCGTGTCCTTGCGGGCCAGCTTCTCCTCGATCATCAGCGTTTCGACTTCGACCTTCTCACCCGCGGCGTTAACGGCATAGATGCGGATGTGGTCGCCGTCCATCTTCGCGTCGGCGATCTTCAGTTCCGCGCCGGCCTTGTCCTTCGCGACGACCTGCGCCGGCTGGCCGCCGACCTTGATCACCGGCGGAGCCTCTGGCTTGGGCGTCTCGGTCGCGGTGGCTTCAGTATCGCCCGCGGGCTTGTCCTCGTTCGCCGCGGTGATGCTCACCCGCGAGGGGTCCATGCCGCGGATCTTGAACCGCTCGTAGACCCGCTCGGGCGTGTCGCTCTTCTCGTCCTTGTCAGCCGGCTTCTCGTCGCCGGCGAGTTCGATGACCGCGCCGTCCTCGACGATGACCTTCTCCTCGCCCTCGCCGTTGCGCGCGGTCGGCGCGGGACCGATGCGGTCGGCGTCGCGGCGCATCTGGTACACGTTCCACTGCTCCTTGTTGACCAGCGGCACGTCGATGTTGGGCTGCACGCCCCATCGCTTCGAGTCGTCGTCGCGATGCAGCGAATCCCCGTTGGGCAGGAAGTACTTCGCCGTGGTGATCTTCAGCTTCGCGCTGGAGCGGCCCAGCGGGATGAGATTCTGCACGCTGAACTTGCCGAACGTGCGCTGGCCGATGACCGTGGCGCGGTTGTTGTCGCGCAGCGCGCCCGAGACGATCTCCGAGGCGCTGGCGCTGTGCTCGTCCACCAGCACGACCAGGGGGAGGGTCGGAAACGGGCCGGCGCCCTCGAAGGCGGCGCCCAGCGCCTGGTCCTCGCCCGGCAGACGGCCCTTGGTGCTGACGACCGGGGCGTTTTTGGGCAGGAACAGTGAAGTCACCTCGTGCGCGGCGGTGAGCAGGCCGCCCGGATTGCCGCGAAGGTCGAGCACGAAGCCCTTCATCCCCTTCGCCTGCAGTTCGGTAATCGTGTTGTACAGATCCTCCGTGGTGTTGCCCTGAAACCCGTTGAGGCGGGCGTAGCCGATGCCCATGTCTTTGTCGAGCCAGTGGTTCCACTTCGTCGGCTCCTCCACGTCGCGGGCTACGCCCTTCACCGACCGGATGCGGATCACCTCGCGCCGCATCTCGATGTCCATCTCTTCGCCGTCGCGACGGATCGTCAGCGTGACGTCAGATCCCTTGGGTCCGGTGATGGTCGAAACGGTCTTGGTCAGCGAGTAGCCCTTAAGGCTCACGCCATCGACCTTCGTGATGATGTCGCCCGGCTGAATGCCCTTCTTGTAGGCAGGCGTGTCCTCGAGCGGGCTCTGCACTTCGATTTCGTCGGTGGCGTTCTTGACGATCGAGATGCCCACGCCGATGAAGTCGCCGCGGGTGTGCTTCTCAAACTCCTCGGCCTCCGCCGGCCAGATCATCGTGGTGTATTCGTCCAGCGGAGTGAGCGCGCCGCGCATCAGCTCGCTGATGAGCAGGGCCTTGGGAATCTGCACGGTCTCGTCGTTGATCTGCAGCACACGGCGGAACACCTTCACCGCGTCCTTCCGCGGGTAGGTCGGCTCGGCCTTGACCTGCGTCAGCAATTCATCGAGGCGGCTGCGGAAGCTCTCCCGGTCGATCGGATCGCCCAGGCGGGCGAACTGGGTGCGGGCGGTCTGCGACTCACTGAGAATCTGCATGTGTTCCAGCGCCGCCACTGCGATTTCGCGGAAGTCGGCCTGGCGGACGTACAGCCGGTCGATGTACTCGAAGGCGGTCTCTGCGTCGCTCCAGCGCACGTCCTTGAGCCCTTCCTGCCAGTTCGAGTCCTCGCCGAACATGACGTCGAGGCGCAGGTGCGTGAGCATGTCACGCTCTAGCTTCTTGTACGCCGGGTTGTTCTCGAACAGCTCGGCCAGGCGGTAGTAAATGTGCCAGGCGTCGCGCCACTCGTGCTCGTCGCGCATCTTCTCCGCCTCGGCGAGCGAGCTCTTGACGAGTTCCTGCAACCAGGGCGAGCGGAGGTACGCTTCACGATCCTCGGCGACATCGGCGCCCGCCATCGCCCACCCGAGCGCATCGCGGAACTCCCGGCGCTCGTAGCGCTGCTTGGCATACCCGATGTACTTGTCGAGGTCCGCCTTGTTCGCGGCCAGGCGCTCGGCCTGCTCTTTCTGATAATCCGCCAGCCACTCCGCCACGCGGCGGACCATGTCCGTCCGCGTCTCCGCCGCCTCGACGGCCTTCGCCGCCTTGTCGAATTCGCCGGCCTCGATCAGCCGGATCGCGCGCTGCGCCGGGTCGGTAGACGCCGCCGTGCGGACGTTCTGTACATCGCCGGCCCGCACAGGCCCGGTCAGCAGTAGGGCCGCGACCAGCCAGAGGCCGCTCATACGACGTCGCAGGGACGGAAGTTGTGCCATGACGACTCCTTTTTCGCTTCGATACGTCGCCGGCTGTCAACCGGCACGCGGATCAGATCGGCTGCGGATGGTCCGGGCTTATCACGCCGCGAAGTCGTCCGCGCCCAGGGACGCGAAGAACCTGACGTGGCGGTGATACCCCTTGGCCCGGTGCGTGATCCCCTCCAGGCCTCCGGTGGCCGGCGTGAGTTCTCGACCCGCACCCTTCCAGTATAGGTTTCACGAAAAGCGCGGTCCATTATCAGGACTGTCACGCCGTGCGTACTTGTAAGGCCCAGCGCACGGCGAGGCGCTGCGGGCGCGACTCCTGCCTCTATCGGCCTCCGCGCGTCGCGGTTGCACCCGCACCGTTTCAGACACGCCCCGAACGGGGCCGGCGCCTGAAGTCGGCAGCGCGGGTCTGGTAAACTCCATCGACGCGGCCCGCAGGGCAGCCTCAGACGGAATCCAGCCTCGGCTGATTTCGCGTTTGCATCACGGGCGCAGCCGGTTGCGCCGTTTGCCGGGTCGGCTGGCGGCCAGTACGCTCACGCCGCGCTGCGGGGCGGACGAGGATCACAGGCCGGAGGGCTGGCGCTCGCGGATCCGGCCCGCCCTCGTAGGATGACGAGCGCCGCGGCCGGATCCGGTCACGCCCTGTCTCGGAGGAACGCCCGCGCATGGCCGAGCCTGCTGCGATCCGCGTCGTCGGCGCCCGCGAGCACAACCTGAAGAATGTCAGCGTCGACGTCCCCCGCGGGCTGCTCACGGTCATCGCGGGGCCGTCGGGCTCCGGGAAGAGCTCGCTCGCGTTCGACACCATCTATGCGGAGGGACAGCGGCGCTACGTCGAGTCCCTCTCCACCTCGGCCCGGCAGTTTCTCGAGCAGATGCCCAAGCCGGATGTCGACCGGATCGACGGGCTCTGTCCGACCATCGCCATCGACCAGCGCGCGACGACTGCGAGCCCGCGGTCCATCGTCGCCACCACGACCGAGATCTACGACTTCCTCCGCGTGCTGTTCGCCCGCCTCGGCGAGCCGCGCTGCCCGCGGTGCGACACGCCCATCGTCCGCCGGACGACCGCGCAGATGGTCGACTCCGTGCTCACCGCCCCCGAAGGCTCGCGCGTGATGGTCCTCGCGCCGATCGTGCGCGAGCAGCGCGGGGCGCACAAGACAGTCCTCGCTGACATGCTCCGCGACGGCTACATCCGCGTCCGCGTGAACGGGACAATGAGCCTCATCGAGGAACTGGCCCCGCTGGCCGCCAACCGGAAGCACACCATCGACGTCGTCATCGACCGGCTCACGGTCAAGGAGGGCGTCGCGCAACGGCTGGCCGACAGCATCGAAACCGCCGCCCGTCTCGCGGGCGGAAGCGTCATCATCGCGATGGAGTCGTCGCCCGGCGTGTTCAGCGACGAGGGTTTCAGTGCGGCGCTGGCCTGCCCCCAGCATCCCGACGTGCGGCTCGACGAACTGTCGCCGCGGCTGTTCAGCTTCAACTCGCCGCACGGGGCGTGCCCGACCTGCGACGGCCTGGGCACGCGGCTGGAGTTCGATCCCGATCTGGTCGTGCCCGACGCCAACCTGTCCATCGCCGCCGGCGCCGTCGCGGCCTGGCGCACGGCGGGCCGCGGCGCGTCAGCGGCGCGGGTGAAGGAAGCCGGGGAGGAGCCGGCCGTCTCCGGCTACGCCCGACAGCTCGCCGAGTTTTGCGAGCGCTTCGCGGTGCTGCCCGATGCGCCGTTTCGCAACCTCCCCGAGGCCAAGCGGCGGATTCTCCTCTTCGGCACCACCAGCCAGGACGAAGCGAAGTTCGAGGGCTCCTTCGGCGGCGTGATTCCCGACCTCCTGAGACGGTGGGAGGGCACCGAATCGGAGAAGGTCAAGCAGCGGCTGCACTCGTTTCTCTCGGAGGCCCCGTGTCCCGACTGCCACGGGGCGAGGCTCAACCCCAGCGCCCTGTGCGTACGCGTGGCGGGGCGGACCATTGCGGACATCGTCCGCATGACCGTGGTCGAGGCCGCGGCGTTCTTTGAGGGGCTGCGGTTCGAGGGGGAGTCGGCCGCCGTGGCCCAGCCTCTGCTGCGGGAGATTTCGGCGCGGTTGCGGTTCCTGGTCGAGGTCGGCGTGCATTACCTGTCGCTGAGCCGGGCGAGCGCGACCCTCTCCGGCGGCGAGGCCCAGCGCATCCGGCTCGCCACGCAGATCGGCAGCGGGCTGGTCGGCGTGTGTTACGTGCTCGACGAGCCGACCGTCGGCCTGCACGCCCGCGACAGCGACCGCCTCGCCGCCATCCTGGCTCGCCTGTCAGAACTGGGCAACACCGTGATCGTCGTCGAACACGACGAGCAGATCATCCGGCGGGCGAACTACGTCGTCGACGTCGGCCCCGGCGCGGGGGAACGCGGGGGGCACATCCTCGCCGCGGGCACGCTCGCGGAGGTGCTCGCCGACCGCCGGTCGATCACCGCGAAGTACCTCACCGGCGAGCGAACCATCGCCCCGCCCGAGCAGCGCCGGACCCCCGATCCGCGGACCACGATCGAGATCCAGGGCGCCCGCGAGCACAACCTCCGCGACCTCACGGTCCGGATTCCGCTGGGCGTGTTTGTGTGTGTCACTGGCGTCTCCGGCAGTGGCAAGAGCACGCTGATCAACCAGGTGCTGCTGCGGGCCCTTCGGCGCTCGCTGCAGGGCGGCGGACCGCGGCCGGGCGCTCATACGCGGATCGTCGGCGCCGAACTGGTCGACAAGGTGATCGAGATCAACCAGGCGCCTATCGGGCGCACGCCGCGGAGCAATCCCGCCACCTACGTCGGCGTGTTCGACCTCATCCGCCAGTTGTACGCCAAGACTCGCGATTCGCGGATTCGCGGCTACGGGCCCGAGCGGTTCAGCTTCAACGTCAAGGGCGGCCGCTGCGAGCGCTGCCGCGGGCAGGGCGTGCGGCGGATCGAGATGCACTTCCTGCCCGACGTGTTCGTGCGCTGTGACGCCTGCAACGGCAGCCGCTTCGCCCGCGAGACGCTTGAGATTCGCTTCCGCGGCCGCAGCATCGCCGACGTGCTCGACATGCGCGTGGAGGAGGCCTGCCAGTTCTTCGAGAGCTTCGCCAACGTCCGCCAGCGTCTTACCGCGCTCAAAGACGTCGGCCTGGGCTACCTGAAGCTGGGCCAGTCGGGCGACACCCTCTCCGGCGGCGAAGCCCAGCGCGTCAAGCTGGCGGGGGAGCTGGGCAAGTCGACCGAGGGGCGGACGATCTACATCCTCGACGAACCCACCACCGGCCTCCACTTCGGCGACGTCCACGTGCTGATGGCGGTGCTCAACCGCCTGGTCGACCGCGGCCACAGCGTGCTGGTGATTGAGCACAACCTCGACGTTATCCGGCTGGCTGACTGGGTCATCGACCTCGGCCCGGAGGGCGGCGAGGGCGGCGGCCGGGTCGTCGCCGAGGGCACGCCCGAAGCCGTCGCCGCCTGCGCGGTGAGCCACACCGGTCGCTTCCTCCGCCAACACGCCGCCCGCGCAACCCAGGCCTGACCACGACGGTCGCGCCACGCTCTTCCCTTTGCCATGGACAATTGCCAATTAACAAGCCCGCCCGCTTCGGGGAGAACCGAAGCGGGCGGGCGGGAAGTTACCTGAGATTATACCGGCGTTTCAGGCCGGCTCGGACTTAGTCGCAGGCGCCGGGGCAGCTCGTGCCCACGCCGCGGAAATCGCCCGTCGGGAAGCGCGGATCCGGGCAGACGCCATTGTTGCAGCCGCTGCCGTTCTGGTAGTCCGGCCGCGCGACGCAGCTGCCGAGGTTTGCCGAGACCTGGCCCCGGTCGGCCGAGTTGATCACGCCGTTGCCGTCGAGATCGTACTGGCAGACGAGGTCCGGATCGGTCTGGCCGATGTTGGCCGAGATCGTCCCGCGGTCAGCCGAGTTCACGACACCGTTACCATCCGCGTCGCCGAAGCAGGTCGACGTGGTGTAGTTGGCGACATCGCAGACGAAGCTGACGCAGGCGTACGCCGGCACCTCGGTGCAGCCGGACGACGAGCAGCAGGCGCCGGTTTCGCAATCATCCGGCACGCCGTTGTAGTCGAGATCGACCTGGGTGCCGTCCTCGAGCTCGCAGGCGTCGCTGACGCTGTCTTCGTCGCAGTCGTTCAGCGCCTGGCACTCGTCGGGGACGAGGTCCGGACGGCCGCGGCTGCCGCCGTCGGCCAGGAACGCCTCGAGATCGGCGTAATCCTGCTGGGTGTACTCGGGGTGCTCGCCGCCCGGGTGGCCGCCGCCCTCACCGAGGCGATCCCAGATGTCGGCGCGGCTGTAATTGCGAATGTCCGCACCGGGGCAGTTGCCGCCGGGGCAGTTGGTCGCGTCGCCGGTGGGACCGTGGCAGAACATGCACAGCGCCGCCACGCGCGCCGCGCCCGCGGCGAAGTCGCCGACGGGGCCGCCGTCGCAGTCGGTGCTGGTGCCGGTCGCCAGGTCGCACTCGTCCGGGATACCGTTGGCGTTGCAGTCATCGCTGCCGAGGACGTCGTCACAGTAGACGCCGCCGCCACAGGCGATGTCGTCGTCGTCGTCGCGGCCGTTCTCGTTGCAGTCCGTGAACGTGTCGCACGCCGGACCGTCGATCTGCATGACGAACTCACCCGCCGAGTTGTTAAACCCTGAGAGGCGGATGATGTACGTCACGCCGGCGGAGACGTTCACCTGGACCGACGAGTCGCGGAGGGTGCCCGCATCGAGGCCGGTGCAGGAGCCGGTCGGCTGGCCGGTGCTCCAGTCGTCGTTGCAGGTGATCTCGCCGCCGTTGCCGCCCGATCCGTCCGGACACGCCGCGTGGACGGACACGACGGTGTCCATCCCCGCGTCAGTGCCGCCGAGATCGTGCGTGCCGCAGGTGCGGACCGTCAGCACGCCGGGGAAGTCCGGCGTGTAAGAGTACCACACGTCGCGGGCCGTCGAAGAGGCGCCGCACGTCGCGGTGCCGTCATTGGTGGCCATCGACAGGTTGCCGCCGTACAGGCCCGGACAGACCGCCTCGGCCGCGACGCAGTCGTCGTTGTCCGGGGCGTTCTCGAGCTGGCACGTGCTGCTGCAACCGTCGAACGAGTTGGTGTTGCCGTCGTCGCACTGCTCGCCGGCGGTGACGTTCACCTGGCCGTCGCCGCAGGTCGCGAAGGTGCAGTCCGCGTCGCACGCGGCGCTCTCGCCGCCGTCGTCGCAGTCCTCACCGGCGTCGACCACGCCGTTGCCGCAGATGGGCGCACAGGACACGGTCAGCTCGTAGCTGCCCGAGCCGCCGCCGAATCCTGCAACGCGGACGTAGTACGTCTGGCCCTGCGTCACGTTCCAGTTGATCGTCGACTTGTAGTAGTTGCTGCCCGACAGGAGGCACTCGGGAAGCTGGCCCGGCGTGTCGTCGTTGCAGATGATCTCCGCCCCGTCGCAGGCGCTGAATGCGGCAAGCGACGTGTCGAAGTTGGTGCCGGGATTGCACGTCGTGACCGAGGCTGCGCCCGTGCAGGACGCCGTGTAGCAGTACCACTCGTCAACCACGTCGTTGGTGCCGGCACACGAAGTATCGTTGCCGCCGGCGGTCGCGTCGGCGGTCGAGCCGGTGATCGTGCCTTCCCCGGTGGGGAAGCAGGTTTCACACTCGTCGCCGCCGACCTCGTTCTGGCAGGTGGACGAGCAGCCGTCACCGCTGGTGGTGTTGCCGTCGTCGCACTGCTCGCCGGGTTCGAGCGCGCCGTTGCCGCACTCGGGCTGCGGCTCGATCTCGCAGGTCGAGGAGCAACCGTCGCCGTTGGTCGTGTTGCCGTCGTCGCACTCCTCGACGCCGCTGCGGACGAAGCCGTCGCCGCAGGTTGCGTTCTCGCACGACGTAAGGCACGCGTCCGTGTTGCTCGCGTTGCCGTCGTCACACTCCTCGCCCGACTCGACGGTGCCGTTGCCGCAGTCCGACGCGCACGCCGGCGCGAGGACCGTCAGCGTGAACGTGCCGCTGTTGCCGTTCCAGCCCGACACGCGGATCCAGTAGGTGCTACCGGCCACGACCGAGGTCGAGGTCCGCGAGAGGCGGCCGTTGCTGCCGCAGGCGTCGTCGTTGCAGGCCAGCGACGAGCCCGAACCCGGGCAGCCGCTGTGGATCGAGAGCACCGTGTCATACGAGGCGCCGGCGCAGGTCTCGACGAGCAGCGTGCCGTTGGCGCTCGCCGTGTAGCGGTACCACACGTCGCGCGTGCTGTTCGAACTGCCGCAGGTCGTCGAGCCATCCACGGTGGCCGTGGCGGTCGTGCCGTTGTAGTTGCCCGGGCACACCGGGAACGCGTTGGCACAGAGGTCGTTCGATTCGCTCTGGCAGGTCGCCGAGCAGCCGTCGCCCGAGACGTTGTTGCCATCGTCGCACTGCTCGCCCGAATCGAGCACGCCGTCGCCGCAGGAAGCAATGCGCTGGCAGAGCGCGTCGCAGTTGACGCCGTTCGGCGGATCGCACTCTTCGCCCGCGGTCGCGTTGACGTTGCCGTCGCCGCAGGAAACCGCGGTGCAGTCGTCGTCGCACGTGGCGGACTCGCCCGAGTCATCGCACTGCTCGCCGGCGGCCGTGTTGGTCAGGCCGTCGCCGCACGTGGGAAGGGTGCAATCGAAATTGCAGCCGGCGGTGTTCACGCCGCCGCTGTCGCACGGCTCGGTGGGCGGATGGGCCACGCCGTCGCCGCAGATCCACTGGCAAGCGGCGTCGCAGCCGTTGCCCGGCGGATCGCACTCTTCACCGCCCTCAACCAGGCCGTCACCACAGGCCGGCGGCGGGCCGTCCGGGCCGAGGATGGTGCCGGTCACGCTGGCCGGAGAGCCCGACTTGTACAGCCCCAGGGTCAGCGTCACGTCGCCGGGCCCAGAGTCGGTCTCGAACCAGAAGTTGTACATCGTGCCCCAGCGCAGGGCGTTGTCGTTGTCGCCGGCGATGTCCACCATGTTCCAGGTGATCGAGCCGCCGGGGATGATCGTCGGCGTCCAGTCGGTGCCGTCAAAGTTGACGCTGCCGTTGCCGTCGCCGTCCCAGTAGTGAATGTCGCGGAAACCTGCGTTCTGAACGAGCACGCCGCTGGGCAGCGGAATGCTGAACGACCGGCCCGAGCGATCCGAGTTCAGGTTCTGCACCGCGTACTCGTAGCGGTAGATCCCGCCGCCGAGGTCGATCACCTTCGCGGCGGCGATAAACAGACCCTCACCGGGCACCTGCAGGTCGACCTCGTCGACGCTGGCGTCGGTATCCTGCCAGGCGCGAATGCCCGCCTCGCCGCGCTGCGTCGCGCCCGAAAGAGCGAAGCTGTAGTCATTTCCGCTGCCCGTCACGGTGACGGCGATGTACGAAGCGTTGTTGTTCTGATTGCCGGCCGCCGCATCATCCGGCGTGACATAGTGACCCTCGCCGAAGTACAGCGGGGCGCCGGGCTGGTTTGAGGCGATCAGCTCGGCCACGGGAATGTGCATGCGGCGGGCCGTGTTGCCCGAGTAGCTCGGGTCGGCCGGCGGATAGGTGAAGAAACCCGTGTGAGCGTTGACCTGCCACTTGGGACCGGCCGAGCCCTGGCCGAAGTTCAGCCCCGAGCCGTACGGATCCGAACAGCCGATGCCAAGCCGCGAGCCCGTGCCCGACGACGTGCAGCCGCAGCTGCACGCGTTCTGCTGCAGGGCGGTGAAACCGTGCTTCAGCCACGACTGGCCGAGCTGCACGAAGCGACCGTTGTGAAGCTTGTAGAAGTTCTGCCCGATGACCGGGTGCTGGTTGTTGCTGGAGATCCAGAGCAGTTCCGCGTCGCCGACATTGCACGAGGTGGTGCCGATGCCGAACGCGTCGTAGAACGCGCCGCCGATCTGCTCGGCCGTCGTGTTCGACGTGCCCACGAGCACGCCGACGATCACGTCCGCGCCGACCGCGCCCGTGCAGGGCACGCCGCGCAGCGAGCCGTCATCATTGCCATCCGCGATCGGCGAGAGATTGTGGTCCGCGGCCAGGCCGCCGGTCCAGATCACGCCGGCCGTCATGGCGAGTTCGCCGATCGTCTCGCCGGCAAGCGCGGGGGCGCCGAGGCGGTCGGCCAGGGCCTGCGTGGCCACGACCGAGCCCGATTCGACCATCAGCCGCGAGCCCGCGCCGTCGTAGGCCATCTTCACGTCGTAGAGCAGCATCAGCGGCTCGTCATCCGTGTCGCGCGTGGAAGTGATCACGAGGAGATAGGCATCCTTCTCCCACACCGCGCGGATGACAAAGCCGTCGAGTTCGACCTCGCCCACCGACGACATGAAGTACACGGCGCCATCATGCACCGCTTCGCCGGCGCCGAAGCCGCTGAGGATGCGATCCTCGACGGTCAGCGTCAGGGTCGAGTCTGACAGGATGGGAAGGGCGCTGCTGCTCGCGTCGAAGTCGAGCCTCGAAGCGTGACTGACCGCCACGGACACGCCGTGCTCGGCCAGGGCGTCCTGGCGGAACGCCATCGCCGTCGAACCTTCCTGTACCGTCCAGATCTCAGATCCGATCGCGGACTGGCAACACGCCAGCAGCGCGATACACCAAGCCTGCCTCGTGATTCCAAGCTTGAGCATCAAACCAACCCTCACAACGTGAGCCAATGACCGCAGCATCCCCGTCGACGCCGGCGGGGTGCCTGTCATCTCTGCGAACTTGTCTGGGACAGGGCGGTGACGGCCGGCAGCTTGTGCCCGGCCGGGGGAGAATCGCGCGAGTTCGGCCCCACCTTGGACGACCCTTGGTCGCCCATTCATGCCCCTGTGGCTACCGAGCGGTCAAAAGGCGTCGGTCAGGTGCCGACGCAGGCAGGTCTGGACGCCGGGGGACGTCCGGGAAACCCCCTCCCTCCATTCGACCGCAAAACGGCATCGTACCACGAGCGCAACGCCGCTGCAACAGTGTGCCTGAAAATGGAAATAGTCCGCTGCCGGCGGACGGATCCACCTGGCTTACGGCGACTGGCGTGCCCTCGAGGGTGGGTAGCCAGGCGCGGCCGGCGCGATCGGACTTGGTCTGCCTCAAGGCAAGTGCTTTCGGAACAAGGTTTTACGTGCGTCGTGCCGTCGGTCGATCGCGGCACGGCTTCAATCAGCTTATCGCACCGCGGAAACCCCGCCAGAGGACGCCTGCCATCGAGTCAGGCTCTCTCACCTTGCATCCCGCCCAGCGTTCTGGGATACTGGGCAAGACTTGGGGGAGGCCGTCCTCGTCACGATGGGGCAGGCGTAGCTGCGCTGCCGATCGCGACGTGCGGACGGATCTGAGGGGGCCGATCGAATACGCCGCCCGAGAATTGCGCTCGCGATTCGGATCGCGCGGGTGGCGGGCTAGAATCACCGGTGCGCGCCGCTGGAACTCGCCCGGCGGCCGCACGGGAAGCCGCGTTGTCACGCCGTCCGGCCGGATCACCAGGCCCGCGTGCCGCGCGATGGGGGAAAGAGTGACGCACATGTCCAAGTTGATGGCGGTTCCGTCGCGTGCAGCGTGGGCGCTGGCCCTGCTCGCCGCGAGTTTCGTCCCGGCACAGCCCGCGGCTGCGGATGGCGCTGCGCCAGGCCTCCACGACGTCCGCGCGGCGTTCAACCTCACCGGTGGCGAACTCGTCGGGTTGAACCTCCCGGAGCAGCCCGAGGATTTCGACCTGGGGCTTCCGTTCGGCGAGGCCAGCCTCATGGTACGCCTGCACCCGCACTCCGTGCGGGCGCCGGGCTACCGACTGATCAAGCACCTCGGCGGCGACGTCTACGAGGATGTACCGCCCGCTCCCGAGCGAACTCTGCGCGGGGAAATCGTGGACGATCCCGGCAGCGTCATCGCGGCTTCGCTGATCGACGGCGGGCTGGTGGCGCGCCTGTTCACGTCGGCGGGGGAGGAGTACTGGGTCGAGCCGATCACTTCACGGTTTCCGGGTGCCGATGCAGACCTTCACGTCATGTACCGGCGGGAGGATGTCGCGACGCCCGTCGAGGGGCAGTGCCATCTGGAGCGCGACAGCTTCTCGGGGCTTGGCGAGGAGCTTCCCATCGGCCTGCGCGGCACGGAGCCCGCCTGCGTGACAGGTACCTGCCTGTCCGAACTGGCGATCGACACCGACTTCGAGTTCGTCTCGCGCTACGGCACGCCGGGTACCGAGGACCGCATCAACGCCATCGTCAACACGATCAACATCCAGTATGAGCGCGACGTCGACATCCGCATGCAGATCAGCGCGATCATCCTGCGCACGACTGATGCGCCGTACACGACGTTCAGCGCGGGCACGCTGCTGAGCCAGTTCAAGACGCAGTGGCAGAGCTTCCACCAGAACATCCCGCGCGATGTGGCTCACCTGCTGGCCGGTCGCGACCTGGCTTCGCCGTTCATCGGCGGCGCGCACGACTCGTCGGTGTGCAGCAACATCTTCACCGGCCTGGGCTACAGCGTGGTCGAGTCGGACTATCCGCTCCACCTGGCCAGCTTCAACTTCATGCCCAGCTGGATCCACACGACGGACGTGACCGCGCACGAGCTGGGCCACAACTGGGGTGCGGATCACTGCGCCTGCAACGGCGGCACGCCGGCCACGTCGTACACAATGAACGACGGCATCACGGGCGCGAACCGATTCCACCCGGCGTTCACGATTCCCGAAATCGGCACGTTCCGCGACAGCGTCACCTGTCTGCAGCCCCTGCTCGGCGACCAGAGCGGTACGACGACACTGCCGCTGATCGAGACGTTCCCGACGACCACGATCAGCGCGACGAAGTGGACCGCGATCCTCGGCCCGGAAGTCAGCCTTTTCGGCAACAACGAGCCGAGCCTGCCCTACTCGCTCAACCTCGCAGGCAACAGCGTCAGCGGCGACGCCCTCACCTCCGCGATCATCGACACGTCGGGTCTGGATATCGGCACGCTGGTGCTCGAGTACTACTGGCAGAAGCAGGGTGGTGGCGACGCGCCCGAGCCGGGTAACAACCTATTCGTCGAGTACTTCGACTCACTGGGCGAATGGACGATCATCGACGCCCAGTTTGCGAATGTGCCCAGCAGCACGACGCAGTTCACCCACATGTACATCGACTACTTCCCCGAAACCGCGTACCACACGGGCTTCCGGCTGCGGTTCCGCATGAGGGAATCGTTCGAGATTGACCAGGACGACTGGTTCATCGACGACATCCACCTCCACGCTGTCGCGCTCGCCACATGTGATGACGGCATCCTGAATCAGGACGAGGAGCGCATCGACTGCGGCGGATCGTGCGATCCGTGCGAGTGCACGTCCGACGGCGCCTGCAGCAACGGCAACGCGTGCGACGGGGTTGAGACGTGCAATGCCCACGGCGGCTGCGTCGTCGGGACACCACTGACCTGTGACGACATGGACGCGTGCACGGCCGACAGTTGCGATCCGGGCAGCGGCTGCGTCTTCCAGAACACCTGCGAGGGCGCCTGCTGCACGCCGCAGGGCTGTGCGCTGGTTGCGAGCGAGGAAGCCTGCACGCCGTTCGTCTGCGACGTCGCCCAGCATCTGCCCGGCAGCTTCACCGGTTGCTATGGCGACGCGGATGGCAACGGCTTCGTGAACGCCGCCGACCGGGGTTTCATCTCCGCGGCGGTGGGGCAAAGTGACGCGGTGAGCGTCTGCCGCTACGACCTCGACGGGAACGGCGTAATCAACGCCGGCGATCGCGGGTTCGTCTCGGCCTACATCGGGCTCTGCGAAACCCTTCCCGACTGGATGGACGGCAGCGGCACGCGCAACGGCCTGCCGGACACGCGCTTCGGCACGGCGAGCTTCCTCGGCGGCGGCACGACCTGCGACGCCTGCGACTGACGCGCCGCGCCGCGGTCCACGAAACACACCGCCCGCCCGCTTCGGGGAAACCCCGGGGCAGGCGGGCGGTTTTGGTTCACTTCGAGACAGCCTTCCCGGCTCGAGCAGGGAGCCCGCTCAGGACGGCTGCGCCACGGCCCGCAGGCCAGCGGTCGCCGGGAGCGGGGCGCACGCCGGCCAGGCGAGCCGGCCGAGCCGGTCAGTCAGCGCTTCCATCGTCACGGGCTTCACGAGGTAGTGATTCGCGCCCGCGCGGACGGCCTCCACCACGACAGACTTCGTCGCTTCGGCGAGGCACAGCACCAGCCGCGGCGAGCCTCCCAGCGCCCGGATCCGCCGGACGCACGTCAGGCCGTCCATCTCGGGGAGCGACTCGTCGACGAACACCAGGTCGAACGGCGCCTGCTCCAGGCGCGTGAGGGCCTCCGAGCCGGTGCGCATCTCGACGATGTCGGCGTGCCCCAGCCGTTGCAGCAGCGTCCGCAGCAGGCCGCGCGACGCAGCCGAGCCATCCACCAGCGCGATTCTCACCGGACAGGCCTCCGACCGAGGTCTTCGCCTGCCCGACGACGGGCGGCGATCCACCGCGGTATCGGCTGGGACCGATGACGGCTCGAATCAGGAGGTGGCGACGGAGTTGCCTGCCCGTTGAGGAAGGGGGTCTGGCTCCGGCGTCAACTCGCGTCCCCTCTCCGTGATGGGCGATTCAGGCGGCGCCTGCCCCCTTTTTCAACGGACTCTTATGGGACGCGCCGGCGATCAGCCGCGCGTGCTGTGTTCGGGGATGCGCCGGCAGAACTCTTCGAAGAGGCGGCGGGATACCGGACCGGGCTTGCCGTCGGCGACGGGGCGGTCGTCAATGCTGGTGACGGACAGCACCTCGATCGTCGTGCTCGAAAGGAAGACTTCGTCGGCGCTGCGGAGTTCTTCCTGGTCGATGCGGGTTTCCTGCAGGTCCACGCCGATGTTGCGGGCGCAGTCGATGACGAAGCCCTGGGTGATGCCGTGAAGAATCGACTCGTTGCGCGGCGGGATGCGGACCTTGCCGTTGCGGACGACGAAGACATTCGCCGTCGTGCTCTCCTTCACTTCGCCCTTGTCATCGACGAAAAGCGCGTCGAAGCATCCGCGGCGATAAGCCTCGGTCTTGGCCATGACGTTCGGCAGCAGCGTGATCGCCTTGATGAAGCAGTGATCCCAGCGGATGTCCTTCGTGGTGATCACGCGGACGCCGGCGGCCCGGTCGGCCTCGGGCAGCAGGTTGCGGCGGCGCCAGGTGAGCACGATCGTCGGCTCGATGGTGTCAGGCACTACGTGGTGGCGGGGGGCCGCGCCGCGGGTGAGCTGGATGTAGATCATCGCCGGGCTCAGGCCGCAGCGCTGAAGCCCCTCAAAGATGACCGGTTTGAGCGGCCGGCGTTCGAAGTCGTATTGGATGCCCACCGCCGCGGCGCTGCGCTTCAGCCGGCGCAGGTGCTCATCCAGCAGAAAGACACCGTGCTCGCCGGCCACGAGCACCTCGTACACACCATCGCCGAACTGAAACCCCCGGTCCTCGACGCTGACTCGCGCCTCGCCGATGGGGCTGAACTCACCGTTGACGAATGCAAGCTCGGAAATGGGACGCACTCCCCCTGGGTTGGCCTTTAGCGGTTCCGGGCGGCAGGTCTACGGAGCGGGACGCCCGAGCGCCGCACGGACCTCCGCCAGCCACGACAGGCACTGGTCGCGTCGCTGCGGCTCGGACAGCTCGCCGAGCGAACCGGTCAGGTGTTTATCCGCTTCTTCATATCGACGCAAATCCCTTGCGTAGATGATCCCAATCAGCAGGCGCACAGACGGCGCTTCCGGCGAATTCGGATAGCAGGCGAGGAACCGATCGAACGCCGCGGCCGCCTGCGGAAACCGGCGGCTGCCGTAGAACTCGCGGGCGATCTGGAGCTGCTGCCGCTCGGCGAGGCACTGGCTGGGGTCGTCCGCGGCCAGCCGGGCATAGAGGTCGGCGGCCTCCGCCGTCCGTCCGGAGGAGAGGGCCTCGCTGATTCGGAGGCGCTGCTCGGTGGCCCGGTCCATGGCGTGCTCGGCCTCCTGCCGCTGGGGCCCTTCCAGCGGCCGGGCCCGGCCGACACTCCCGAAGCGGGCGCGGGCCGCCGCTTCCGGATCGCTCATCGCGCGGCGCATGGCCCGACGCTGTCCCCAGCGCTTCCACAGGGCCAGCATGTCGAACTGGTCCCGCGGCAGGGCCCGGAGCCAGAGCATCGACATGGCGAACAGGAAGCCGAAGAAGTACCCCGCCAGGTGGGCGCCGCTGGCGACACCGGAGTGGCTGTCGGCCAGGCGTGGCACGACCAGGTCGTCCCAGATGATGATCTTCGCCGTGATGAGAATCAGCGCGGGCACTTCGTAAATCTGGACGAACACGAAGAGCCACATCAGCACTTTCACGCGGCTGCGCGGGAAGAGGGCCAGGTACGCCGTGGTCACCGCGGCGATTGCGCCGGACGCCCCGATCATGTAGAAGGGATCGGCCTTGATGAGGGCGTAGCCCCACGCCGCCAGAATCCCGCCCGCGATGTAAAACAGAAGGTAGGGGCCGTTGCCCATCTTCGCGTTGACGCTGTTGCCGAAGACCCAGAGGAACAGCATGTTTCCGGCGAGGTGCCAGAAGTCGCCGTGCAGGAACTGGTAGCCGATGAACTGAAACAGCGCGGGATCGGACGAACGGAAGACGAAGTGATCCTCGAGGAAGGTCCGCAGCATCGGGCCGCCCGCCCCGACCCATCCGGCGACGAAGATCGCGATGTTGATCACAACCAGCGCGTAATTGACCGCCGGGGTCCGGCGGATCGGCGACTCGGTGCGGATGGGAAGGATCAGCATGGCCGGCTCAGTCCGGGGGCCGACAGGTCTGCCGCGGCGGGGCGGGGTTACGGCGGTCAGGCCGTGGGCGGCTTCGTCGCGGCCGCCTGCACCTGCTGCACGATCTCCACAAATGCCATACGCAGCTCATGCACCACGCCGTCGAGCACCTTCTTCTCGTCTTCGGAGAGGTTGCCCTTCGTCTTCTCGCCGAATACGACGAGCAGGTCGATGTGGTACTTGGCCATCGCCAGGTCAGGGGGGATCCGCTGGCCGTCCGGCGCCTGGTAGCCGCCCAGCCCGATGGCGGCGTTGGTGGCCAGCAGGTTGATGATGTCGAGGACGTTGGCCGCGCCGGCGGGTCCGCGCTCCTGCGCCGGTCCGGCCTGCTCCGCCGCCTTCTCGGCTTCGGCAAGGCGCTCCTTCTCGCGCTGGGCTTCCTTCTTCCAGTCTGAGTCGATTTGGATGCGCCCGCTTGCGTCGTCGGTCATGAGTCCTGCGTCCTGTCTCGAAATCCTTGCGGAGGGTCGCCGCGCACTGCGGCTGCCCGGGCCGCACTATAACGCAAAATCGTCCGCGGCGGGAAGCGCATCAAGCAACCGCTGCAACGAATGAGCCGGAAAAAGC
Source organism: uncultured Phycisphaeraceae bacterium (assembly GCA_964426945.1). Taxonomy (GTDB): domain Bacteria; phylum Planctomycetota; class Phycisphaerae; order UBA1845; family UBA1845; genus CAYRSS01. The sequence continues at coordinate 38,979 of CAYRSS010000012.1, read as the reverse complement.
CCGAAGAAATACTCTCGTCCGGTGGCCGTCGCCGCGAGCCGAAGCGCCTGCTCGCCTTCCACGGCCTGTGCGGCGGCGCGACGGAACAACTCCGGGTCGAGCTTGTGCAACGCGGCCCGGGCCTCGCGAAGGGCCAGGTACGCCCGGCGTCGCTCGCCGCGGGGACTCCGCGTGGCGGCCGGTCGCGCTCCCGTTTGATCGGCGGGCACCGCGGCCGAGGACTGTCTACGGACCGCCTTCAGCGCACGCTCCACCGCGGCGACCGCCTGCCTGAGCTCCGGCGCGTCCGTCGATACATGGCGCTCCGGATTACAGCGGATGTCATGCACGGCGTGGCGCCGTGAGCGGACTTCGTCCCGCGTGATTCCGCCGGCGGGCAGCCAGGGCAATCGCAGTGTGGCCGAGACGCATCCCATCACCGGGGCATCCAGCCCGTATTGCCGCCGGATGATGTCGTCCGTGATTCGATCGTACTTCGCGCCGCCGATGCCGTGAATGAAGATGTCCGCCAGCGCAAGCCGGGCCCAGAGTGTCAAGGCCAGCGCCCGCGGACGGAGTTTGACGCCCAGCCGGCGGAGCCGCTCGTGGGCTGCGGCGGGATCGTCCATGTCGCGCCGGGCAACCTCCGCGACCAGCTCCCGCTCCGCCCGGAGCCCGAGCAGGCCCGCGCGCTCCTCAACGAACAGCCTGCGGCGCGGCTGACCGGCGGCGTAGACCCAGATCGGTGTTTCGGTGGCGTTGCCCTCGACGGCGAGGTCGGGAATCGGCCGCTGGGCACTGCGGACCCGGTGCCGACGCCGGTAGTCGGCGAGGCTCGCGTTGTACGCCGCGCGGAACTCCCCCGCCCGCAGCAAAAGGTCGGCGGTCATCGCCCCACACCAGGCTTCGCTGATGCGGACATCTTTCACCGAGACGCTGAACCGCGCCTCGACCGCCTGTCGAGCCGCCATCGCCTGCGCCACCCAGTCCCCAGCCGCATCGGCAAAAGCAGCCAGCCACGCGGGCATCATCGACTGCTCAAACCGGTCGCCCATCGCGCCGCGTACCTCCCGACCGAACGCCGAGAGCCGGTCCGGATCCCATCGGGCGAACTCCTCATACGCCAGACCGGGGCGAGCCCCGTCGATGGGGAGGTTTACGACCTCCAGCTCGCCGCGGGCGGTGGTGGGAATCGCGAGGTGGCCGGCGGCGGGGGCGTCGCTGTCCACCACGAGGTTGATCGCCACGCCGCCCATCGCGTCGGCGAGCCGCTGCGCGACGATGTGCTTCGCCCAGACACCCGCGTGCATGAAGCCCGGCTGGTGCCCCGTGACAATGACGGGCCGCGAGGCATCGCCCGCGATCCGGTCACGCGTGTGCTTCCGGACTTCGGCCAGCGTGGTCTGAAGGATTGGCGTGGACGAGCGGCCCAGGCGCCGTGCCTCCGCGGCGGCGGCGCGGGCGAGTTCCACCGGCGGGGGCAGCACCAGCGTATCGGCGTCGCCGGGCGGTGTGCGCACGAGTGAAAAATCGAGCATGGCCGGATCGATCAGGGAAGCGCCTGCCGCGGCGTGCAGCGCCGGGTCTGGCAGGCGGCGACACGGGCGCGCTCGGCCTCGAACACCTCGATGTAGTGGTTCAGCCGGATCGCCGGATCATCGAGCAGCCCGCCGAAGTGCCGCGTCGGGTCGTTGTAGATCAGTTCGACGGGCAACTCGCGTACGCGCAGTCCCTGCCGTGCGATCTGAACCCAGAACTGCATCGGCATCGCGTAGCCCGGTTCCGTCAGGCAAAGCTGACGCAGGGCCGACACGCGGTGAGCCTTAAAGCCACAAAAGGCGTCCGTGATCGGCAGCCCGAGCCGCTCGTTGATCATCAGCGTGATGCGTCGGTTGATCTCGCGCCGATCCCACGGGGCGACGTTTTCGGCGTCCCAGCCGCGGGGGTAGCGCGTGCCGCTGATGATGTCGCTGTCGTCGTCCGCGGCGGCGGTGAGGAAGTCCGGGATGCGCGCGGGCTCGTGCTGCTCGTCACAGTCCATGGTGATGAGCCAGTCGCAGCCGCCCTCGATCGCACGCCGGACGGCAAAGTCGAACGCGTCGGCGACGCTGCGGCCATAGCCGAGGTTCTCGCGATGGGTGATCACAGTGAGCCCGGTGTCGCCCCGCTCAGCGGCCTCGCGCTGGAGGTCTCGGAGAAGGTGGGCCGTGCCGTCGGTCGAGCCGTCGTCGATGACGAGGACGTTTTCGGCGTAGCGGCGTACCTCCGCAAGCACGGAGCGGACGTACCGTACCTCGTTAAACACGGGGATTGCGATCAGGTGCGACACGCCCATGGACGGCCTCTGAAGCCCTCTGCGGAAAGCCCGGGACCAACGGCCGGTCCCGCCGGCGACTCCGAACATAATAGGAGGCCCGGCGGGCAAAAGCCAACGCGGCCCCCGCGCCAGCACTGGCGGGGCCGGGCCGGCGCCTCGCTTCGGCTTGACCCTCTCCAGTGCTCCCTCATAATCCGGCCCTGCAGATTGGCTTCCCATCAACGGGACGGCGGGGCGGCGCCGATACACTCGAAGGCCGTGTGACACGCTCGAAATGTCGCCGGTCGGGGACGATGCGGATGAATACCACCAACAGCCGGCCGTCGGCCTTCGCCAACCCCGCGGGGGCGGCGCTGCTCTGTGCGGGGCTGCTGCTCGCGATGGTCGCGACGGGCTGTCAGGATCTCCGGAAGTGGCAGGCCCGAGACCACGCCGCCCGCGGGCAGGAGCTGCTCGCGGCGCAGAACCTCGCCGCCGCACTCGACGAGTTCCGCCTCGCCTCCGAGCTCGACCCGCAGATGGCGGTCGCCTACTCGAAGATGGGGACGATCTACCGCCGGATGGGAGACTACGAGCAGGCGATTTCGCACTTCGTCGCCGCCGTCCGACACGATCCGTTCTCCTTCGACGACACGCTCAATCTCGCGCAGCTGTACCACTTCACCAAGCGGCTGAAGGATGCGATCCAGGCGTACCTCCACGCGGTCGAACTTCGACCGGGCGACTACGACGCGCAGCTCAACCTCGGCGTGTGCTATCAGGAGATCGGTGACTACCGGCAGGCGGCGGAGCGGTTTCAGAGCGCCATCGAGGCCGATCCCGATCGGCCGCACGCCTATGTGAATCTGGGCGTCGCGCTCGACGCCCAGAGCAAACACTACGAGGCCGTGCGGGCCTACAAAGAGGCGCTGGAGCGCGACAACCGCCAGCCGCAGGTGCTCGTGAACCTCGGGCGGACCTACCTGAACCAGGATCGTGTGAAGATGGCGCGGCAGGCGCTGCTGCAGGCGGTCGAGATCGACCCCGAGTTCGCCGCCGCCCACGAGGCGCTGGGCTACTGCCTCTTCCGGCTCGAGGAATACGAAGCCGCCGAGCGGGAGTACACCCTCGCGCTCCAGTGCGATCCCGGTCTGGCGCGAGCCTGCGCAGGGCTCGGCTCGATCTACATGCTGCGGCACCTGCGAGATCCGTCGCAGACGGACCTTCGGGACCGCGCCATCGAGCAGTGGCACCGCTCGCTGGAACTCGACAGCGACCAGCCGCGGCTGCGCACGCTGATTGCCCGCTACAGCCAGTCTCGCCCCGATCCGGAGCGCACGCTGCTCGACGATCGCCGCTGAGCCTCGCGGCGTGCCTGTCGCCTGCCATCCGCCGCTTTCCTCGGCCGTTGTACCCCCGCCGCTCGTCGGTATAATCTGCCCGCGCTGCGACACGGCCACGGTGGTCGGCTGACCGCGCCTCGGGTGCGGACGCGCAACTCACAGGCTCCTGACCTCATGGAGGGTCGTCTATTGTCCGGATCTTCCTCGTTCGTGCCCACCAAGATGTTCTTCACCAAGGGCGACGGCAAACACAAGCACAATCTCCAGTCGTTCGAGGCCGCCCTGCGTGACGCCGGCATCGCCGAGTACAACCTCGTGCGCGTCAGCAGCATCTATCCGCCCGATTGCAAGATCATCACCCGCGAAAAGGGCCTCACGCTGCTCAAGCCCGGCCAGGTCGTGTTCGTCGTCCTCGCCGAGATTCGCACCGACGAGCCCAACCGACTCGCCTGCGCGGGTATCGGGCTGGCCCTGCCTGCGAAGGCCGGCCAGCACGGGTACATCTCCGAGCATCACGGCTTCGGCATGACGCAGAAGGCGTGCGCCGACTATGTCGAGGACATGGCCGCTACGATGCTCGCCACCACGCAGGGCATCGACCTCGACCCGAGCCAGGACTACAACGCCCGCAAGAACATCTACAAGGCCAAGGGTCTCGTCGTCCGTACCCGCGCGGTGGTCCAGACGATCGAGGGCGACAAGAACGGCCTGTGGACCACCTGCGTGGCGGCGGCCGTGCTGATTCCCTAGGCCGGTCAGGCGGTGATTGACATCGCTGGAGCGGCGGGGGATTCGCCCGCGCGGGGCGTCTTGCGGCGCCGCGGTCCGGCGTTGCGCCGGATTCCTTTCAACCATGACTCCGCCCGCGCGTGCGCCGGCGGAGTTCAGGATTTCCCATGAAGAAGAACAGCCACCATCCCGAGGGATCGCACGGCGGCGGCCACGGCCCGGCGGGCCCCGGTCACAGCCACGGCCACGGGATGACCCACGACCACCACGACGGCGATCACGAATGCTGCGGCGGTTGCGGCCACGACGAGCTGCTCTCGGGCACGATGATCGAGCCGCTCAAGCTTGCGGGCAACGAGTCGATCGCCGACTTCATCGACAAGGTCTACGGCGGCAGCGGCTTCAACGGCCGGCGCCTGGCCGAGGCGGCGGACCTCTACGTCCGGATGCTCGACTCCGGCGCGACCGTTGCGATCACGGTATCTGGGGCCATGACGCCCATCGGCATGAGCGGCGTGTTCAACTCGCTGATCGAGAAGGGGCTGGTCGACTTCATCATCTCGACCGGGGCGAACCTCTACCACGATCTGCACCGCCCGTTCGAGTTCCCCATGGTACAGGGGCACTTCGAGGTCGACGACAACATGCTGGCCGACGACGGCGTCGCGCGGATCTACGACGTCTTCATCGGCGAAGAGGACACCCTCATGGCCACCGACAAGGTGGTCATGAAGGCGCTGGACTACTTCGATTCGAGCAAACCCTTCTCGACGGCGACGCTGCACCACGCGATGGGACAGATGACGTGGGATCACGCGAAGTCGCCGAAGAAGTCGCTGCTGGCCGTGGCTTCGAAATACGACCTGCCGATCTTCACGTCGTCGCCGGGCGATTCGTCCATCGCGATGGCGCTGATGATCCCCCACATGTTCAAGAAGCCCGTCGCGATGAACCCGATGCTCGACATCCTCGAGACGGCGGCCATCGTCCGCGACGCCGACAGCAACGGCGTCGTCGAGATCGGCGGGGGCAGTCCGAAGAACTTCTACCTGCAGACCCAGCCCATGCTGCAGCAGTTCCTCTACGACGGCAGCAAGGGCGGGCACGACTACTTCCTGCAGCTCACGACCGACGCTCCGCATTGGGGCGGCCTGTCCGGCGCGACGCCGGGCGAGGCGAAGAGCTGGGGCAAGGTCAAGGACGCCTACACCAACAACGTCGTGGTCTACTCGTGTGCGTCGCTAACGTTTCCCCTGATTGCGCAATACGCGCTGATGCGGGCCAAGCCACGCAAGCCGCGCCGCCTCTTCAAGAAGATCGGCCCGCTCTGCGACAAGCTCGTCGCCGCCGCGAAGAAGAACGACGCCCTGCGCGAGCAGTACCCGCAGTACTTCGGCAAACGCGCCAACGCGGGAACGCAGAAACGTGGAACCGGGGGCATTCGCAAGACTGGAAGCGCGGGGAAGGGAAAGCGCTAATCGGCGCGCCGTACTCAGAGCGCAACATGCGTCTAGGAATCCGCAATCCGCAATCCGCAATCGGCAATTGGTAATTCGTGAGTGGCCCCTATGCCCCAACTCCCCACCAACTTCCTCGCGTTGCCTTCCCCGTATGGCGATTACAAGCGTGCCCGCTTTGCGGTGCTGCCGATTCCGTACGACTCGACCGTGTCGTTTCAGAACGGCACACGCCGGGGTCCCGAGGCGATCATCTCCGCCTCGCACCAGACCGAGCTCTTCGACGAGGAGCTGCTGGGTGAATTCTACAAGGCGGGCATCGCCACGCTTGATCCGGTCGAGCAGAACAGCACCTCGGCCGCCGCCATGCACGAGGACATTTTTGCGGTCGCCCGGAAGGTAGTCCGCGACGGCAAGTTCCTCTTTGGCCTCGGCGGCGAGCACGGCATCTCGTCGGCTCTCGTCCGGGCGGTGATGACGAAGCACAAGAAGCTCAGCGTCCTGCAGATCGACTCGCACCTCGACCTGCGCGAGGCATACCAGGGCTCTCCCTATTCCCACGCCTCGGTGATGCGCCGCATTCACGAGTACGGCTGCACGATCGTGCCGGTGGGGATCCGCAATGTCTGCCTCGAGGAGCACCGCTTCCTCAAGAAGACCGACATCCGCCCGGTCATGGCCCGCGACTGCTGGACGGACGAGAACTGGGTCGACCGGGTGCTGAACTCCCTTGGCGATACCGTCTACATCACCGTCGACATCGACGGCTTCGACCCCGCGTATGCCCCCGGCACCGGCACCCCCGAGCCCGGCGGCCTCGACTGGTACCAGGTCACCGGCCTGCTTCGCCTCGTCTGTGCGGAGAAGAACGTCGTCGCGGCCGACATCAACGAGGTGATGCCCATCCCCGGCCAGGCCGTGACGGAGTTCCTCGCGGCCCGGTTGGCGTACAAGATCATGTGCTACGTGCAGGCGAAGTAGTTCGCGCGCGTGCTCGCCCGCGCCGGAATGAGCGACGCCCCGGCCCCCGGCTCGACGGTTACTGCTGCCCCTTCCCAGCGCGCCGGACTACGCTAGACTATTCCCTCACGCAGCCGGTCGGCCTGCGGGGCGGGTGGCGAACTAAAGTTGTGCGTTAACTCGCGATCCCGCGCCCCTCTGGTCCGCCGCTTGCTAGCCGGAATGTCGGGCTCGTTCCCGAGGTGTGATGGAGACGTGAAGATGTCCAGCGACTTTGTGCTCATCCAGCGGACCAACACCATCGAAGAGGCCGACATCATCGTCGCCTGGCTCGAGGAGCAGGGCATCGAAGCGACGATTGTCGACCGGTCCAACGCCGGGGCGATGCTCTTCGGCCTGACCGACCTTGAGGGGTTCGCAATCTGCGCCGAGGACAAGGCCATCGCCGAGCGGGCGATCAAGCTCCTTGAGGAGCACCAGCCCGAGACCAAGAAGAAGATCCCGCCGGGCACCGTCGTCCGGGCGAAGTGTGAAGAGTGCGGCGAGGAGTCGGGCTACCCCGGCGAGCAGGCGGGCACGGTGCAGGAGTGCCTCGAGTGCGGCGCCTACCTCGACGTGCCCGAGCTCTGATCGTCCTTTGAAGAGAACATCCGCCGCACGGGCGCTTTTTTCCGCCTGTCGGGCATCCGATCTGTCAGACCAGGAACCAGGGAGAGATCGTCCAATGCACGAACGTTTTTCCGACCGCGCGAGGCACGCGATGGCCCTCGCCAACCAGGAGGCCGTCGCCTTGAACTACAAGCACATCGGCCCTGAGCACCTGCTGCTCGGGCTGCTGGCCGAGCGCGTCTCGGTCGGGGCGGCGGTGCTGGCCAATCTCAACGTCGACATCGACAAGGTCCGCACGCAGGTGGCCGGCCGGTTGCAAAAGGGCGACGCCGGCGGCGTCGGCCGGCGGCCCTACAGCGACGAAACCCGCGAGGTCATCGACCACGCCATCAGCGAGGCCCGCAAGCTCGGCCACAAGCTCGTCGGCACCGAGCACCTGCTGCTCGGTCTCGTCCGCCACCAGGAAAGCGCCGCGGCCCAGGTGCTCCACGGCGAGGGGATCAGCGTTGACAAGCTTCGCGAAGAGGTGCTCGCCACCCTCCGGTCCGAGATCGACGACAAGCACGACCTCTCCCGCCTCAAGCACGGCGTGTTTGAATGGGTTCACCAGCAGGAGCTGGCCAAGGCGTTCCGTTCGACCGCCTTCTGGCACACGATGATCCTCGCGGTCGACTCGGCCAACCGCCTCGGAACCGGCGAGATTCAGCCGGAGCACCTGCTCCTCGCGCTGCTGCGCGATTCGGAGGGTCCGGTGTCGAAGCTGCTGGGCCCCAAGGGCGTCACGGCCGACTGGGTTCGCGAGCAGGTCGTCGGCAAGAAGTAACACGCCGCGTCGCGCGGCTGGACGTCAAGAAAAAGACCGGGCGCACGGGCGGGGCAGCCGGAAGCTGTCCCGCTCATGCGCCCGCGTTGTTTTCAAGACCCTCAGACGCCTGGCATCGCGAGCGGCACCAAGCCGGCGCGCCGTCACCCGCAGCGCCCCTCAAGCCCGCCTCCGCCCGTTTCCACGTTTCCCGCGTTTCTCAGCTGCCCCACGGACGCGGATCGATCTGGTCCTTCTTGTGCTCGACCTTGGCCGCCTCGTCGGCGCCGGGCATGTGCTCCTTCTGGGAGTCGATCACCGGCCAATCCGGGGCGTACTTCTTGTTGATCTCGATGAAGTCGCTCCACTTCGGGGGCAGGTCCTCCTCCGAGAAGATCGCTGACACCGGGCACTCCGGCGGGCAGAGGCCGCAGTCGATGCAGGTCTCGGGGTCGATGACCAGCATGTTGACGCCCTCGTGGAAGCAATCCACCGGGCAGACCGCCACGCAGTCGGTGTACTTGCACTTGATGCACGGTTCGGCAACCACATGCGCCATGACGCTGTTCTCCGTGAGTCAGGCGGACGGCCTGCCCGCCTGTTGTCGTACCTTTTCCTCTATCGGCCGCGTTGTCAACCGGCCGGCCACGCGCGGCCGCGGGCACTGAGCCTCCCGACCCGAAGCGGATTATAGAACTCATCACGGGAAGATGAAGTTGCCGCGCCTCGAAATCCTGCGGATTCACGCGAATGGCCCGATCCCAGGCCGCGATGTCCAACCAAATCGGTAGGGCTTGCGGGCCGCGGCATCGCCGCCTTGTGGCCGCAACGAGCCGTGTCTATGGTGTGCCGCGATGCCGGATGCCCGCTTTGAATCCTCCGCGCGCGTGATCGCCGCGCTCACGTTCGGCTCGCGCGTGCTGGGGCTCATCCGCGACACGCTGCTCGCCTACCTGTTCGGCACTGCCGAACTGCTCTCGGCCTTCCGCATCGCGTTCCTCGTGCCCAACCTCGCCCGTCGGCTGTTCGGTGAGGGGGCGCTCAACTCGGCGATGATCCCGATCCTCACCGAGGATCTACATCGCAACGGCGAAGATTCCGCCCGCGCACTCTTCGGGCGTGTAATCACGCTGATGCTGGTCGTGCTGCTGGGGCTCGTTGCCGTCGGCGAGGCGGCGATCTTCGGCTGGAGCCTGCTGGCACCCGATCCAGCGCTCGACCTGATGATGGTCCTGCTCCCCTACCTGGTGTTCATCTGCCTGGTCGCGGCGGCGGGGGGCGCGCTGAACGTGCGCGGCCATTTCGCCGCACCGGCGATCGCGCCGATGCTGCTCAACCTCGGCATCATCAGCGCCGCGGTGGTCGGCGTCTGGATGCTGGGGCTGCGCGAGCGGTCGTTGTTGTACGCACTGGCGGTGGGCGTGCTCGCTTCCGGGGTTCTGCAGTTGTTCCTGATGGCGCGGGCACTGCGCGCGGTGCGGTTCTCGCCGATCCTCTCGACGGGTTGGCGAGATCCGCGGCTGGCGACGCTCCTGCGGCTGATGGGCCCGATGGTGGTCGGCCTGTCTGCTTTTCAGCTCAATGCCCTGTTCGATCAGCTTCTCGCGTACTGGTTCATCGAGGTGCCGGGCAAGGGCCGCGTGGGCCCGGCGGTCATCGCCAATGCGCAGGAGATCTATCAGCTCCCGCTCGGCGTGTTCGGGGTGGCCATCGCCACGGCGCTGTACCCCGCGCTCGCGTCGCGGGCTGCCGCCGGTGATGAGCGGGGCGTGGGCGAGGCCGCCGCCCGCGGGTTGCGGCTGTGCCTGTTCATCGCCATGCCGTCGGCAGTGGGGCTGATGTTCGTCGCGGGGCCGCTCGTCAGTGTGCTGTTCGAACGCGGCGCGTTCGACGCCGCAGACACGGCCCGGGTGGCCGGCGCGGTCGGCGTCTACGCAATCGGCTTGCCCGCCTACTTTGCTCACCACGTCATCGCCCGGGCGTTCTATGCGCTGAAGGACAGCCGCACGCCCCTGCGCACGGCGCTGGTGATGATTGCCGTGAATCTCTGCCTGAACTTGCTGCTCATCGGTCCCTTCGAAGAGCGCGGCCTGGGGATGGCCACGTCGGTCACGGCGATCCTGCAATCCGCCTACCTGCTGCGGCGACTGCGCGGGCGACTCGCCGAGGCGCCGCTGCCCGGGCTCGCTGGGGGCTGCGGGCGGATGCTCATTCCCCTGGGGGTGATGACCGCGGTGCTCGCGGGCGTGAGACTTGCGCTGGATCGGTTCGGCGCCGGGGAGTCAGCCGGGGCGCATCTCGCCACGATGGTTCCTGCGGCCGTCATAGTGTACGCCGCGGCGGCGAAGCTCCTGGGCATCGAGGAACTGGGGGCGGTCTTCCATCGCGACCGCCCTGCGGTCGAGGATTCGCGCGCGCAGGCTCGTGACTGATCGACTGTCTATCTCGCGGGGTAGGGGGCGGAATCCGGGCGTCGCGGGCTCAGAAGTTGCGCCGCGACTCGAGCAGCAGGCAGATCGGCCCGTCGTTGACCGACTCCACTTTCATGTCGGCCCCGAAGGAGCCGCGGGCCACGGTCAGCCCCTCCCGGGCGAGTCCGTCGCAGACCATCTCATAGAGCACGAAGGCCCGCTCCGGCGCGGCGGCGGCATCGAAGCTCGGGCGTCGTCCGCGGCGGGCATCGGCCTGGACGGTGAACGCGCTGATCACCAGCACCTCGCCGCCCGCCTGGCAGACATCCCGATTGAGCTTGCTCTCGTCGTCGGCGAAGACGCGCAGGTAGCGCACCTTGTCGACGAGGTAGGCCACGTCGGCCTCGGCGTCATCCCGGTCAATGCCGACATAGACGAGCAGGCCGTGGCCGATAGCGCCGACAGTCAGGCCGTCGGCGCGGACAGCCGCGCTGCTGACACGTTGAATCACGGCGCGCACGGCGGAACCCTCACGAATCGGCGTAGCTGCGGGCCATTCCCGCGATCCGGTCGCGGATGATCGCACGCAACTCCGGCGGGTCAAGCACGACGGCCTGATCGCCGTAGCCCAGCACCCACCACGAAATCTCGTCGAGCCCGTCGATATCCGCCTCGAAGATCAGCGAGCCGTCGTCCTCGTGCGTGGTTCGCTGGGTCCGGTGCCAGGCGACCTCGTCGACGCTGCCCGCCACCCGCGGCAGGAAGCGGATCCGCACATGATACCGCGTGTCGCCGCGGATCATCGACCAGGCATTGCCGAAGTACGCATCGAGCGTGAACGACTCTTCCAGCCGGTAAGGCTCCTCGGTGAGGCGATACTCGGCGATCCGCTCGATCTTGTACGTCCGTGGCTCGCCGCTCCGCTGTGAGAGGGCGATGACATACCAGCCGCGATGCATGTGCACCAGCCGGTAGGGCGACAGCGTGTCCTCGACGAGCCGGCCGTCGTGGTACGAGTCGTAGCGGACCCACACCTTCTGACGCCGGGTCAGGCAGGATTGCAGCGCGTGCAGCGCGTCGGTGATCGCGTGCGGATCAGAGGCCTTTTCGGGCCCGACCTCGACGTGTGCGAGCAGCGGGCCGCAGGCCTCGATCAGCGCCGGGGGAATCATGCTTTCGAGCTTGAGGGCCGCATCGGTGGCGGCCCGGTGATCGGGGGCAATACGCGAGGCGAGGAACTTGCGCGTGGCCAGCAGCAGGGCCATCGCCTCCGCGGTGGTCAGCGAGACAGGCGGCAAACAGTTCGCTCCGGCGGACGCGTACTGCCCTTTCGCCCGGTCATAGCTGTAGCAAATCCCCGCGTCGCTCAGCAGATTCAGATCGCGAAAAACCGTTCGGCGGTTCACGCCGGTCAGGTCGCCCAGTTCTTCCACGGTGTAGGGCCGTCCCGACTGGAGTGCCTGAATCAGGCGGAGCAGGCGGCTGATCCGAGTGGTCCTGACCACGGTCGCATCGCTCCGAAACCACGCTGGAGTTGCCCCCGTGGTGTTCGCGGGGGCGAGCGGGCCGACTATAGCGTTCAGGCCGGAGAGTGAACAGAGACGGGCCGCGGCCGGGAGGCTAACCGAATGTGCGTGCCCAGGGCAGCATCCGAATCGCCACGAATCCCAGCGTCGAACACAGCACCAGTACCGTCAGCATGCTGAACGTCGCGCGCCGCAGCCGCCGGCCGCAATACAGCAGGGCGAGCAGCAGCACCAGGTGGGCGACGAGACCGACGGTGAAGCGTTCCAGCGTGTCCTCGGTGACGCCGATCTCCGGCCGCGTCGGCCAGAGGGCCAGCAGCGACGCGATGAGCGCGCCGATCGCCGCCGTGGTGAAGGCGAACCGCTTGGTGGCCTTGCGCATGTCGACGGCCATCTCCGCGTCCGCCCAGGCAGGTCGTGCCCCGCCTTCGATGCGTGCGGCGGCGTGAGTCCACGTCACCGTCGCCAGCGCCATCCCCACCGCGGCAGCGACGAAGATCAGCGGAAACCGCTCTTCGATGGTCAGCCCGTAGCGCGGCGCCGTCGCGGCGAGTGCTGCGCACATCGCCACCGAGGCGAGTCCGAGGGACAGTTCGTAGTGCACCAGGCTCCACGGGCCGGCGGCGATGATCCACGAAGACCACGCGCCGACGGCTGCGCATCCCACGATCACGATCGCGGCGACCCGATGGCCGCCACCCAACGGGACCGCAGCGGCGAGGTGATAGAGGCACAGCGCGGTCAGGGTGAGGCTCAGGGCCGCGGTGACGAACCGGTAGCCCGGCCAGGAAGCCGGGGACATCGAGCGCTGGGCCGTCGATCGACGGTGCAGCCCGCGTACCGCCGCGGCCGCCGCCGCCACGACCGTCAGCCCGATCATCACGGCGAAAGTCGTCGAAGTCCGGATGAGTCGCCCGCCGGGGCTGAACACCACCACGGGCGCGAGCAGGGCGGACCACGCGGCCGCACCGGCCGCCAGCCAGACCAGCGCCGCGGCGGAGCGCCCGGACGGTCGGGCCGCGTCCAGCGCCGCGGTCGTCAGCGCGAGCAGCGCCAGCGCGGTGAGGCCGACGGGGGCAAACCCGTAGCTCGCGGGCTGAAAGGAGAGCGAGCCGGTAGCCAGTTCCACACCCGAGTCCAGGAGGCGCATGGCCAGAATGATCGCCTCGGTCGTACCCGCCGTGGTGCCGAGGATAAGCGCGATCGTGCCCGCGTGATCCGCGAAGCGCCCGGCGCCCCGCCTGGCTCCGACCAACGCAACCAACGCCGCAACGGCCGCCGCCGCCGCGGCCATCACCGCCGTGGTCTGCATGGGCGGCCCGCCGCCGCGAAGATCCACCCCGAAAAGGCACGCCAGGGCGGCGAAGATCGCCGCGAGCCCGAGCCCCGTCGCGGACACGGGTGTGAGGTCAGCCAATGGGCTGGTCGTGACGCCGAGGGCTGTGGACCCGCGTACCAGGCGCAGACCCGCTGCCAGCCAGGCCAGCGCGATGGCCGAGAGGGCGCAGGCAATCAGAGGGTCGAAGGGAATCGCGGCGGCGATCAAGCGGTCACCCCCTGACGGGGGCGGCCGCCGGCGTCAGCCGCGCAGCGTCGTGGGTGCGCGCCGGGTCGTGAACTTCGGCGCGTTCTTGTCGCCCTTGTAGGCGGTGAGGACGGGCTGCTGCTCGCCGAGGCGCTCCCGCAGGAACTTGACCGCCTGCGGCAGGGCGATCTCCGGACCGGGCAGGCTGTCGTCCCACATCTTGGGCCACTCGCACATGACGTAGCCGTTGAAGGCGAGCCCGCGCAGGATTTCGATCTGGCGGGCGACCTCTGCGCTGCCCTGGCCGAGCGGCTTGTAGCCGAGGAGCACGCCGTGCTCATCGACGTCCGCGTCGGCGACGTGGACGACCGACAGCTTCTGCCCGAGTCGGGGCAGGGATAGCGTCGCTCGCTCGAGTGCGGTAAGGCCATAGCACTGATTCCAGCACGCGCGAACCGACGGATGCCCCACGGCGTCCACCAGGAACCAGATCGCGTCGCTGCTCGGGAAGTCGCCGCTATTCTCAATCAGCAGCGACACCCGGTTCTTCGTCGCCACGGGCACGAGCCGGATCAGCTCCTGCGCGATCCGCCCTAGGCACGCGTGGTAGTTGTCCGGCCAGCGCTGGACCTCGCCGGCGAAGATCCGGACGAAGGGGCAGCCGAGCCGGCCGGCCATTTCGATGTATTCGACGATCTTCGCCCGCTCGTCGGCGAGGGCGGCCTTGTTCTTGGCCGCCAGGGTCGACGACGACGCCAGGCAGGCGATTTCCACCTTCGCCGACTCGAAGAGCTGGCGCGTACGCTCCGGCTGTCCGGCCAGCTCCGACGCCAGAGGGAGGTGGAGCTCGCCGCGCAGACCACGGAACTCCACCCCGTCGCACCCCAGTTCGACCGCCTGTTGGATAATCGTCTGAACGTCCCAGCCGGGACATGTCAGCGTGCTGAAACCGACCTTGACCGCCATGTAGCGACCCTTCAAAAATTCATGCGAAGACGGATTGACCGATTGCCGCAGCAGCGTACCAGTTTCGTAAGCCGGGTCAACGGGGCCCCGGCGGCGGTCTACAATCCTGCAGGGAGCAACCGCGCCAGGCCGCGGTGCGGTGATGTGCGCGTCGTGTTTTCGCTTGACGTTGTCGATTTGCGCCCCGATACTTCAAGAGTCGCAGCGCGACTTGCTGACACAAGATTGACACTAGCCTGTGATGGAGGCCGAAACCGTGGAAGGCAACAAGAAGATCATGCTTGGCGTGGTGCTCGTGGTGCTGATTGGGCTGGCGGTCTGGCTGAACATGCCCGAGGGCAACAGCTACACCCCGGGCAGCCTCGATGAGACGCCGCCGACGCAGCTCGGCGGCGACCAGGCGGAGCCCGAGCGTCGTCCCAGCCGCGACCGTGACCGCGATGACAGTGCGTCGCGCGGCAACGTGGAGCAGCTCGGCGGTGGTGATGCCGCCAGCGGCCCGCGCGACACGGCCCGCCTCGGCAACAAGGGCAGCGGCGGCTCGAAGGCCAAGAAGCCCGCAGCCCCGATCGGCTAGATCGATCCGGATTGCTTGAAAAGGCATGCGATGCGAGGCATTCGCGTGACGCGGATGCCTCGCCGCTTGCGCGGAGGATGCCGCCGCCCCTTCGACTGACCGCGGGCCATCGGCTTCCCCGTTTCGCCGGTCCTCGCCGAGCCCTCACCCGCTTTCGATGGCACCACGCCCCAGGGACAAACAGCGCGCGGCCTCCTCTCCGCCGCGGGGCGGGCGGCCCACAGCCCCCGCCGCCAGGGGTTCCTGGCTGGCCCGGAACCGTGACGCGCTGAAGTTCCTCGGTCTGTTCGCCGTTCTGATGGCGGCGTTCTACCTCGTTTTCTACCGCCCGCCCTCGGCGACCGGAGCCCGGTTCACCGACAGCATCATCGACGGCTACCTCGCGGCGTATGCGTCGGTGGCGGGGTTCCTGCTGCGCCTGGTGGGGTACGAGGCGGTCGTCGCGGGCAACGTGATGACCGATGCCGCGTCGGGCTTCGCCGTGCAGGTCGTGCGCGGCTGCGACGCGATGGAGGCGACCGCGCTGTTCGTCTTCGGCGTGCTGGCGTTCCCGGCGCCTTGGCGCAAGCGCTGGCTCGGGGCGGCCGTGGGGGCGGCGCTGCTCGCGGCGCTGAACCTGTTTCGGATCCTCACGCTGTTTGTCGTCGGCTTGTACTCGCGCCGCCTGTTCGACCTGATGCACGTCGACATCTGGCAGGCGGTCTTCATCATCCTCACGATCGCGCTGTGGCTGGTCTGGCTGCGCTGGGCGATGCGCCCCGGGCAGGCCAGCTCCGCCGGCGAGGGCGGAGCACCGCCGGCCGGGCAGCGCACGATGCTCGCTCAAGTCGGCGTGTTTCTCGCGTCTTTCCTCGTGGTGTACGGCCTGCTGCTGTCGGTGTGGCCCTACGCGAGCAAGGCCTACTCGCCGGTGTTCCGGCTCGTGGGGCAGACATGCTTCGGTACGATGGGCGACGCCGGTCAGACGCGTTTCCTGCCGCTGAATCCGCCGGTAGGCCCCTTCGACACCGAGGTCGTACTGCGCAGCAGCAAGGTCCGCGGTGTCGAGGGCGTGTTCGAGGTCAGTTCGTGGAGCGTCGGCTACATGCCGACTGTCACGCTGGTGGCACTGGTCCTGGCTACGCCGATTGCCTGGCGGCGTCGCCTGATCGCGCTGCTGATCGGGCTGGCCTGCCTCGTTCCGTTCATCGCGCTGCGCATCGGCCTGCCGCTCGCGCTCGAGTTCGCGCGGCCTGATCTGCCCGTGCGGCAGTACGATTTCTCCGAGACGTGGGCCTCGCTGCTGATGCAGGCGAAGATCGCGTTCGTCGAAGCGCCGGCGAGTTTCTTCGTCGTGCCGATCTTCATCTGGATCGCCGCCACGTTCCGCCGCAGCGACTGGGCGGGGCTGCTTCACGCAAAGACCGCCGGCGCGGCGAGCAAGTAGACCCTCCTCGAGTTCTCCGCCGCGCCTCCCCTTGCAGAAATTGCGCTTCGCCCCCCGCCGCGGCCCACCCGCTAGCCGATGTTTTGATGCGACCGAATCACTACCAGATGCGGGGCTCCTTGCCCCGCCTCGCGCGGAGGCTGCGCGAACCGCGCAAAAGAGGGCGGGATTTCTGTTGACACCGTCTCGGGTCCGCCGCTATGGTACGGCCGTGGATGAGATTGGTGGGCCATCCCACTTTTTGGAGTGATTCAGCGGGTGCGTCATGCGGGTCTTCGTCGGCAGCTATCCGAAGAGCCTGGATGACAAAAAGCGCCTGCAGATTCCCTCCCAGTTTTGCAAAGTCATCCACGACGGCAAGGAGGCGGACAAGACACGGCTTTACGTCACGCTCGGTCGGGAAGAGAAAACTCTATCCATCTTCACCGAGGAGCGATTCGAAGCGTTCGTCCGCCGCATGGAGACCGAATACATCCCCGGGCCGGGCCCCCGGAAATTCGAGCTCCAATTTTACGCGATGACCCGACAGGTGGAAATGGACAAGCAGGGCCGCCTGACGCTTCCCGACGATCTGGCGAAGAAGGCGAGCCTCGGCTCGGACATGATGCTGGTCGGTCTGAAGGATCACATTGTCGTCTGGAACCGGGAGCGCTTCGACGCGGCTCTCGGCGAGGATTTGGAGGGCGACACCTGGCCGGACTGGGAGCCATACCTTTGGTCCAAGCCGGGGTCGCCCACCACAGGTTAGCCGGTCGCTCCCCGTGCGGCGGTCGATTCAGGCCGCAGCGAGTGGAATCATGCGGCGCAGTCGTGGAGAGGTGCCAGGACGGAGCCTCCCGCGACGGTGTGCGGCGCACGAGGAGTGCTGGGCGGGCCGCGAGCAGGGATGCGAGCGACCCGCAGGCCGGCCCGACGCCCCATCGGGGCGTCGGTGCGGAACTGTCGCAGTGGTTGCGTAGTGGCGGAGCCGCCGGCGCTGCGACAGGTGGACGGATCGCGAAGGACGAGGTGCGAGGCATGAGCGTGGATCGGAATCGTCTGGTGCCACGGATTCTTGAGCGGCTGCAGACGGCTGCCGAGGCGGCCCATCCCGCGGCGGTGTCGCCATCGGAGGTCGCCGAGCTGCAGCAGCGAGTCCGTCGGCTCTCGAGCCTGGGCGGGCGATTTTCCCATGTTCGCCTGTCGTCACACCTCGCCCCGCGGGGGCGCAGTCAGTCGCGTAGGTCTACCAGAGGTGCCGTGTCTACAAGGATGGGATGACCCGGCACCTTCATGATAACCCTCCGGGGGGGGATGAACCGCTCGACGAGCCGTTCGGACACACCCCGGTGCTGCCCGAGGACGTGAGTCGGCTGATGGCCGTTCGTCCGGGCGACGTCGTGGCGGATGTGACACTCGGGCTGGGGGGGCACGCGCGGCTGTTCGCGGAGGCCGCGGGCAGCGAAGGCATACTCGTCGGGCTGGATGTCGATCCGCAGAACCTCGCCGCGGCCCGCGAACGCCTGGCCGGCGCGCCGGGCCGCGTCGAACTCGTCCACGCCAACTTCGCCGAGATCAAGGACGCCCTTCGCTCCGTCGGCCTCGACCGCGTGGACGTGCTCTTCGCCGATCTCGGCGTGGCTTCGACCCACCTCGATCAGCCGGATCGCGGCTTCTCCTTCCGGCACGACGGCCCGCTCGACATGCGGATGGACCCGCGGTTGACCACGACCGCGGCCGACCTGATCAACCGACTCCCCGAGAAGGACCTGGGAGATCTGATCTATCACTCCTCGCAGGAGCCCGGCTCGCGGCGCATCGCGCGGGCGATCTACGAGGCGCGGCGCAGCTCGCGAATCACGACCACGGCGCAGCTTTCGGCCGTGGTCTGTCGCGCGCTGGGGGTCAACCCCGACTCGCGCAAGAGCCGGATTCACCCGGCAACGCGGACGTTTCAGGCGCTGCGGATTGCGGTGAATGACGAGATTCGCGTGCTGGAGCGGCTGCTGGAAACTGCGCCCGACGTGCTGCGCGTCGGCGCGCGGTTCGGCGTGATTGCGTTTCACAGCATCGAAGATCGTCCGGTCAAACTCGACTTCCGCCGAAGAAAAAGTGAAGGTCTATACGATATTCTTACTAAGCATCCGGTGGTGGCGAGTGAGGCAGAGCGAGAGAGCAATCCCCGCTCGCGCAGCGCGAAGCTGAGGGTCGCGGTGCGACGGGGCTGACGAACGGGCGAGCGCCGGCGACGAGCCGGCGGGGCGAACAGCGAAGTGCCGGCAGGGCAGCCGGCGAAGCAGCGCGGTCGACGGCCGCGGTGTGCAAAGGAGTGCCGGGCATGGCGAAGGAGACCAAGGTCGGCCTGCTGGTCGGGCTGGCGTTCATCGTGTGTTTCGCGGTGATTCTGGCCAATCGCGGCCGCGAGCAGTTCATCGACGCCCAGATCCCGGACTACATCGTCCAGAAGCCCCGCACCGACACCGGTCCCGCTTCGACCGCCGTCACCCCCTCTCCCCGGACCAGCACGACCTACGACAGCTCCGGGCGGGCCATCGTCCAGCACATGCCCGATCGCGGCGAAGCGCAGCTGCCCGGCGGGGCGCGGCTCGGGGGAGGCGACAGCCTGCCCGGCGGCAGCCCCGACCCGCGCGGCGGCCACGACCTGCACATGCGCCGCGGCGACACCGCCGACGCCGACACGCAGAGCCCGGAGGACAAGCGTCGCCGCCTGGAGGAGATGCTCAGTCGCATCGCCGCCCAGGTCCACGCCGATCGCAGCGGCGAAGGCGGTTCGGCGGAGCCCCCGCAGTACCCCCGCGGCGAGCCGCCGATCATCCGCCCGGTCGAGCCCCCGGTGACACCGGCCTCCGAGGAGAAGGGTCGCTCGTACGTCGTGCAGCGCGGCGACTCGCTCTCGAAGATCGCCCAGAAGAACTACGG
Organism: uncultured Phycisphaeraceae bacterium; assembly: GCA_964426945.1. Taxonomy (GTDB): domain Bacteria; phylum Planctomycetota; class Phycisphaerae; order UBA1845; family UBA1845; genus CAYRSS01. The sequence goes on along the minus strand of CAYRSS010000012.1, from coordinate 19,454 downwards.
CTCGCAGGCCCGGTCGGTGATCGACCTGATCTACGCGGCGAATCGCTCGAACATGAGCAGCCCCAACGACATCAAGGCCGGGGCGACGATCGTCCTTCCAGAAATGCCCGGCGAGAACCGCAAGCGGGCTGACGCGATTCCCACGGGCGGCAGCGAGGCGCTCGCCCGCCGCGAACCGGCTCCGACGAAGCCCGATCCCGCTGCCGAGCGCGAGAAAAAGACGCTGACCGCCTCGGCGAAGCGCTGGTACGTCGTCCGCGAGAACGACCGCTACGCGAGCATCGCCCGGGAGCAACTCGGCGACGAGTCGCGCTGGCGCGAGATCCACGAGCTGAACAAGGACAAGTTCCCCAACCCCGACCGCATCCGGCCGGGCGTGCGGATCCAGATTCCGACAGGCAACGCGGTCTCCGCCAGGGAGTAGTCGCCTTTGTACGTGATGCGAGCCACGGTATTGCTGCTGGCCATGGCCGGCGTCGCGATGGGCACGGTGTACGTCCGTTCCGAACAGTCCCGGATGGCTGCGGCGGCCCTGCGGAACGAGGCGAAGAGCCACGACCTGCGTCGCGAGCTGTGGTCTATGCAGGCCAGCCTCGCCCGCGTTCGGTCGCCCGCACAGATCCACGATCGCCTCGGCCGCCTGCACGTCGGGCTGGCCGCGTCGTATGAGAAGCCGGCAACGCCCGTGAAGCCCGCCTCTGCCCCGAGCCCCAAGGCTGCAAAGCCCAAGAGTTCGCGGCCCAAGGCCTCGACGGCCCCTTCGCGGACCCCGGCTAAGAGCAAGGCCAAGGCGCCCGCCCGGCGCGGCTCGTCGTCGCGAGTGGACTAGCGACGGCTCGCAGGTCGGTGGACGTCAAGCGGTGGTGCGGCCCCCATGCGTGGTTCCCTTTCTCATCTGGACATCGTGCAGCGCCGCTGGGGTGCGCTGATTCTCTCCATGGTCGCCCTGTCGCTGGCGGGGATGGCCGGGCGGCTGATGTACATCCAGAGCTACAAGGGGCCAAAGCTTCTTGCGCTCGCCGCCCGCCAGCAGTATGGCCAGACCGCCGTGCCCGCCCGCCGCGGGATGATCCTCGACCGCACCGGTCGCGTCGTCGCCGCCAGCCGCCGCACCTACGACGTGTTCGTCGACCCCTCGATGATCACCGGCCCCGAAGAGACCTTCGAGGAGGCCGCTGAGTTTCTCGCGGCTGAGCTCGGCGCCAAGCTGAACATCCCCGCTGCGCAAGTGCAGGCCAAGCTGATGGAGCGCCGCGACCGGCGTTTCGCGGTCATCGCCGAAGCGGTCGATGACTTATCGCTCGATGCGGTGCGTGCGCTGCGGCGGCGCGAAGTCGGTTTCCGCGAGCGCGGCATTCGCACCTACCCGCTGGGGGCCTCCATGTCCCACGTGCTCGGGTTCACCGGGGCGGAGGGGTTGGGGATGGAGGGGGTTGAGAAGTCGCACGACAAGCACCTTGCCGGCGTAGACGGCGTCCGCTCGACCATCCGCGACCAGAAGCGCCGGGCCATCTGGCGCATGCCGGACGGCGCGTCGAGCCCGCAGGACGGCGGCCACGTCGTGCTGACGCTCGACGCCGAGATCCAGCGGATCACCGAGGAGGCCATCGCCGACCGGGCCAAAGAGCTTCACGCCGAGAGCGCCATCGGCATCGTCATGGACCCGCGGACCGGGGAAGTGCTCGCGATGGCCTGCTGGCCGACGTTCGACCCGGCCGAGGCCCCGCGCGTGGACCAGTCGCTCTGGGCCAATCGCGCCCTGACCGACCCCGTCGAGCCGGGCAGCGTGTTCAAGCCCTTCGTCGCCGCCGGCGCCCTGGCCGGGCGCTTCGTCGGCCGCGAGGAGAGCATCAACTGCCATTTCGGGACTTACAACACCGGCGGTCGGACGATCAAGGACGTTTCGCCCCAGGGGTCGCTGACGATCAAGGGCATTCTCGCCAAGAGCAGCAACATCGGCATGGCGAAGATCGCCCTGCGCATGGGCCGCAAGCCGGTGTATGACGCCGTCCGCGCGTTCGGATTCGGCGAGGCGACCGGCATCGATCTTCGCGCCGAGCACCCCGGCCGCATCGCGCCGCCGACGAAGTGGAGCCCGCTGACGATCACCTCGATCCCCATGGGCTACGAGCTGCTCGCGACGCCGCTGCAGTTGCTGACGGCCTTTGCCGCCATCGCCAACGACGGCGTGCTGCTCCGCCCGAGGGCGATCAAGGCGCTGCTTGGGCCGGATGGCGAGGTGATCGAGTCGTTCGAGGAGCCGCAGGTGGTCCGCGAAGTCGCCCCGCGCGACGTGATCGACTTCCTCGCCCGAGATGTCCTGGTCAGCGTCACCGAGGAAGGCAGCGGCACGGCCGCCCGCTCAGACGACTACACCATCATCGGCAAGACCGGCACGACCAAGCTCCTCTACCGCGATGGTCGGGGGGGATACGAGCCGGGGCAGTACCAGTCGGCGTTTCTCGGCGCGGGGCCGGCGACGAATCCGCGGGTGGCGGTGCTGGTGATGATCCGCCGACCGGACGCCCGGATCGAGTACTACGGCGGCAAGGTGGCCGCACCGGCGGCCGGCCGGATTCTCGATGCGTCCCTGCGCTATCTCAAAGTGCCGCCGGACAAGAACCTGGCTGAGGCTCGCGTCGCGGGGCTGTGAATTGTCGCGGCCGGGCCGGCCGCGCGTCGGCGCGCGCGTGGATCGCCGGGGTGGGACGGGTATGATCCTTCGCGGGGCCCCCAGAGATCACAAGGCTGTGAGCGCTTCCCGATCCAACTCGTCGCTCGGCGAACTCCTCCGACGGGCAGGCATTGAGCCCGTCCGCGTGACCGGCGACCCGGGTGTCAACGTCGTGTCACTTACCGACGATTCGCGGAAGGCCGGCGCCGGGGCGTGCTTCGTCGCGGTGCGCGGCACCGCGGTTGACGGCCACCGTTTCACCGAACGCGCCGCGGCGGCCGGGGCCAGCGCGCTGGTGGTCGAGCAGCCGGTCGAGGGGGTTCGCGGTCCCGCCATCGTGCAGGTGGCCGATTCTCGCGACGCGCTCGTTCGGCTCGCCGCCGCTCACCACCGCCTGCGCCGCGACGACGGCCGCTTTGTACTGCCCCTTGTGGGCATTACCGGCACCAACGGCAAGACCACGACAGCCTGGCTCGTGCGCGGCCTGCTCAACGCGGCGGAGCGGCGCTGCGCCCTGTTCGGCACGGTGGAATCCGACCTCATCGCCCGCCGCGTGCCCTCGCCGCTGACCACGCCGGGGACGGTGGAGCTCTCCGCCAACCTGCGCGAGGCGCTCGACGCCGGCGCGACCCACGCCGTGCTGGAAGTGTCGTCGCACGCGCTCGATCAGCGCCGCTGCGACGGGTTGTCCTTCGCCGTGGCCGTGTTCACGAACCTGACCGGCGATCATCTTGACTATCACCAGACGCTGGAGCGATATGCCGGGGCGAAGCGGCGGCTCTTCGGCCTGCTTGAGAATGGCGGCGTCGCCGTCATCAATGCCGACGACCCCTGGGCCGAGCTGATGATCTCGGCCTTCTCCGGCCGCGTGATTCGCTTCGGGCTCGACTCGCCTGTGGCCGAGATTCGCGCCGAGCAGGTGCGGCCGTCGGCGCTGGGTACGCAGTTCATCGTCCGCGGCCCGGGCTTTCGGCTGCCGGTGGAATGCGGCCTCGTGGGTCTGCACAACGTCCGTAACGTGATGGCGGCGGTCGCCTCAGCGATGGCGCTGGGGCTGACGTTTGACGAAATCGCCGCCGGGGTGGCGGGGCTGGTCGCAGCGCCCGGCCGATTGGAGCGCGTCGAACCGCCGGGTACACCGTTCTCCGTCTTCGTGGATTACGCCCACAGCGACGACGCGCTCACCAACGTGCTCAGCGCCGTGCGACCCATCACGCCGGGTCGGCTGATCTGCGTGTTCGGCTGCGGCGGCGATCGTGACCGGACCAAGCGACCCCGCATGGCGGCGGCGGTCGCGCGGTTTGCCGACGCGGCGGTGGTCACCAGCGACAACCCGCGGAGCGAAGATCCCCGGGTGATCATCGACGAAGTGCTGCCGGGCTTCTCGGGGGCGGCCTGCCGGGTCGACGTCGAACCCGACCGCCGGGCCGCCATCGAGCTGGCCCTCGGCGGCGCGGCCGCCGGCGACGCCGTGCTGATCGCCGGCAAGGGGCACGAAGACTACCAGATCATCGGCGACCGCACGCTGCCGTTCGACGACCGCGCGGTCGCCCGCGAGTATTTCTCCCGACAACATGGATGTGCAAGGGGAATCGTATGATCGCGATGACGCTGCGGCAGATGACGGAGGCGATGGGTGGACGGCTCGACATTCCCCGGCCCGGCGTGATGGGCCGGCGCGTGGTCACCGACTCGCGCGAGGTGCGCCCCGGCGACGTCTTCTTTGCCCTCCGCGGCGAAACTCATGACGGTCACGCCTTTGTGCGCCAGGCTCTGGATCTCGGGGCCGCGCTGTGCGTCTGCGAAGCGCCACGCCGCCGGGAGATGCGCGGGTCTGACCCGATGCTCTGCGCTTGGGTTGACGACGTGACCGTCGCGCTGGGGCGGCTCGCCGCGTGGTATCGCCGGCGGGTCATGAACAAGGCCACGCGCGTCATCGCCGTCACCGGCAGCAACGGCAAGACCACCACCAAGCGCATGATCGACCACGTCCTCGCGGGATCGCGCAAGGGACACTGCTCGCCCAAGAGCTTCAACAACCAGATCGGCGTGCCGCTGACGATCCTGTCGGCGGACGCGGATGACGACTACCTCGTGCTCGAGATCGGCACCAACGCCCCCGGCGAAGTCGCGGCCCTCGCGGGCATGGGCGATCCGGACGTCGGCGTCATCACCTCGATCGGCGAGGCCCACCTGGAGGGGCTCGGCGGATTGTCCGGCGTGCTCGTCGAGAAGTCCTCGCTGCTGCGGTGCATCCGCCGCGGCGGGCTCGGCGTGGTCAACGTTGATCACGAGGCCATGGAGCGGCACCTGGCAGGCTTGCCGATCGAGATCCGCCGCATCGGCCGCCGGGCGGGCGGCGATGTCGCCGTGGGCGAGGTCCGCGGAACGATCCGGGGGACCAGTTTCACCCTCGGCGGCGACTGCCGCGTTGATCTGCCCATGCCCGGCGCGCACCACGCCACGAACGCCGCTGCGGCGTACGCAGTGGGCCGCTGGTTCGGGGTCACATCCGCTGAGATTGCGGACCGCCTGCGGACTTTCGTGCCCCCGCAGGGGCGGACCAACGTCGCCGAGTGCGGCGGCGTGACGCTCGTGGACGACGCCTACAACGCCAATCCCGCGAGCGTGTCGGCGGCGATCGCGCTGCTTGCCGCACAGGAGAAGGGCCGCCGGGTGCTCGTACTGGGCGACATGCTGGAACTCGGTGCGGAGTCGGCCGGGCTCCATCGCCGCGTGGTCGAGACGGCCCGGAAAGCGGGTATCGAGGTGTTCGTGGGCGTGGGGCCGCTGATGACCTCGGCGGCGCTGGGTCTCGGGGCTGAGCCGCTGGGCCGGCTCCAGGTTCTCTGTGACTCGGCCGAGACGGCGTGCGGTGCGCTCGATGGGATTCTCTCGCCGGGTGACACGGTGCTGGTGAAGGGCTCGCGCGGCATTCGGCTCGACCGCGTGGTGAGCCACGTGCAGGCGCGTCGACAGCCTGCGGCCGCGGTGGCCTGATGATTCGGTCGTGAGGCCTCCCTCGCCGCGTGGCAGGGGCTGTTGCGGCGATCGACAAGGGCGGTCGGCCGCAGCGCGGCGTTTTTCGTGTGCTATACGATCTCCTCCGCTACATCTTCCGCGACACGCACTACGCCTACGAGAATCCCGCGTTCCGCGGGGTCGTCGCGGCGGTGTTCTGCTTTGCGCTGATCGTGCTGCTGCTGCCGAAGTGGATCCGCCAGCTGATCCGCTGGAAAATCGGCGACCGGCCCGAGTTTGACCACGCCTCGCTCAACGAGCTGACCCGCGACAAGAGCAACGTGCCGACGATGGGCGGCGTGCTGATGCTCCTGTGCATCGCGCTGGCCGTGCTCCTCTTCGCCGATCTGTCCAATTTCTATGTCCGCATGGGGCTGGTCTGCCTGGTCTGGCTGGGGGCCCTCGGCGGCGTGGACGACTGGCTCAAGCTGACCGCCAAGACGCGATCGCGATCCCGCGACGGGCTCAAGAGCTACGAGAAGCTGCTCTTCCAGTTCGGTCTCGGGGTGCTGATCGGCTACTTCGTTTATCGCTACGGGAGCCACAACCACGCGGTGGTCACCGCGGACGGCGTGAGCGCGGCGCTGCCGTCATACCGCGTGCTGAGCGTGCCGTTCTACAAGCACGGGTTGGAGCTCGGCGTGCCGGGCTTCATGATCGTGACCGTGCTGGTGATGACCTTCACCTCCAATGCGGTGAACCTGACCGACGGCATGGACGGGCTGGCGTCGGGGTGCGTGGCCCTGTGTGCGCTGGTGTTCATGCTCCTGACGTGGGTGGTCGGGTCGAGCGACCTGGCCCAGAAGCTGCTGTTTCCCTACGTGCCGCTCAGCGATGAACTGCTGGTGCTCCTCGGGGGGATTCTGGGCAGTTGCCTTGGGTTCCTGTGGTACAATTGCCACCCAGCCAAGGTATTCATGGGCGACACGGGGTCGCTGCCGCTGGGCGGGCTGATCGGCTACGTCGCGATCGTGACGCGGCAGGAATTGATGCTGTTTATCGCCGGGGGCGTCTTCATGATGGAGGCGATTTCGGTGATGATGCAGGTGGGCTACTTCAAGTGGTCGGGCGGCAAGCGCATCTTCAAGTGCGCCCCGTTGCATCACCACTTCCACCTCAGCGGCTGGAGCGAGCCGCAGACGGTGGTACGGTTCTGGCTGATCGCGGCGCTGTGCTCCGGCGTGGCGCTGATGACGATCAAGCTGCGCTGAGACCTGCCGAGTCGAGCGGGGCGGGGGCTGCGCGGGACGGACCCCGCGCGGGCCACGGCCGCCCCGGTTTGAACGACGGAGTCCGCCCCGCGCCCCTTGGGTCCGGGCGGTCTCCGGGAGAAGTCGCATGGACGCGCATCCCCATTCCCGGCCTTCTTCTGACGCGGGCACCATTCAACTCCTCGCCGTCGCCCTCATGGCGATCGGGGTGGTCATGGTCGCCAGCACCTCGGCGAGCGTCGATCAGCCGCTCTTTTCCGCGACGATGTGGAAGGGCACCTTCGGGCGACAGCTCGTCTTCTCGGCCGCGGGGCTGCTGGTGCTGCTGGGCTCCGCCCGGCTGTGGACGCCGTTGCTCCTCGATGCCTCGCCCTCCGTCCGTCGGGCGGTGGTGACGTCGCTGTTCGTGCTCAGCATCGTCGGGCTGATCGCCGTGCTGATGCCCAGCTTTGCGGAGGCGAAACATGGTTCGCACCGCTGGCTGCGGATCGGGCCGGCGTCGCTGGGGCTGCGGCTCCAGCCGTCGGAGCTGGCCAAGATCGCGCTGGTTCTCTGCGTCGCGTGGATACTGACGCGCGAGAACGCCGATCCGCGAAGCCTGCTGCGGGGGCTGCTTCCCGCGGGGGCGGCGATGGCGGTCTGCCTGGCGCTGATCGGCAAGGAGAACCTCGGCACGGCGGCGCTGCTCTCCGTGGCGGGCATGGCGATGCTCGTCGCCGCCGGCTGCCGCCTGCGGTATCTCGCGGTGATCGGTGTGGTCGCGGTGGCGGGGCTGCTCGTGCTGCTGCAGGCGGAGGACTACCGCATGGACCGCATCCGCGCCTTCGTCGAGCTTGAAGCCGACCCGCAAGGCAAGGGCTACCAGCCCATCCAGTCGATGACGACCATCGCCGCGGGCGGGTGGTTCGGCTCGGGGTTGGGGACGGGCATCCGCAAGTACTTCCTCCCCGAAAACTCGACCGACTTCATCTACGCCGTCATCTGCGAGGAAACCGGCCTCCTGGGGGCGTTTCTGGTCATCGGGATTTATGTCGCGCTCGTCTGGGTCGGCATGCGTACAATGCTGGCGGCGCGGACGCGGTTCGAACGGCTCGTCGCGTTCGGGATCACGATGGTGTGCGGGGCGCAGGCGGCGATGAACCTCGCCGTCGTCACCGTGTCGATGCCGACAACTGGCGTGCCGCTCCCGCTGATTTCCGCGGGAGGCAGCGGCACGCTCATCTGGTGCGGGGCGCTGGGGCTGCTCGTCGCCATCGCCCAGCGCGGAGCGTCTGTCCCGTCGGAGCGGCCGGCGGCGGACGAGCACGACTTCGAACCGGCGTTTTCGTAGTAGGGCGCAAGGGGCGGCTTCCGTCAGGCGGTGGGGCATGTCAGCACGAAGCCTCGGCGAGCCCTGGTTTGTTTTCTCCGGCGGCGGCACGGGAGGGCATCTGTATCCAGCCCTCGGCGTCGTCCGGGCGATCCGCGAACACTGCTCCGGCGCTTCATTCACCTTCTTCGCCACCCGACGGCCGATCGACGCCCGCGTGCTCGCGGACACGGGGTGTGACCACATTCCGCAGGATGTTCGCCCGCTCAGATCCAGCCCGTGGAGCTGGCCGGGGTTCGTGCTTGCCCTCGGTCGGGCACGCGGCGTGGCCCGTCGGCAGTTTGCCCGCCGGCGTCCCGACGTGGTTGTCGGCACGGGTGGATTCGCCTCGGCGCCGGCGGTGCTGGCGGCGCGGGATCTGGGCGTGCCGACAGCCCTGCTGAATCCCGACGCCCGCCCCGGCAAGGCCAATCGGTGGCTGGCGTCGAAGGTGGACGTCGTGTTTGCGCAGTGGGAGGCCACGCGGGCGGGCGTGCCGCGCGGGGCCCGGGTCGAAGTGCTGGGCTGTCCGGTGCGATCCGGCTTCGGGAACATTTCCCGGGCGGAGGGCTGCGCCGTGTTCGGCCTCGATCCGGCCCGGCACACCCTGCTCGTGACCGGCGCCTCGCAGGGGGCCCGATCCATCAACCAGGCCACCACGCGCTTGGCCGCGACCATCGCAGCCCGCCCCGGCTGGCAGGTGCTCCACCTGACCGGCGACGCCGAATTCTCCGAGGTGCAGCGAGACTACGAAGAAGCCCGCCTCTCTGCGATAGTGCTCGCCTACACCGCCGACATGCCGGCGGCGTTCGCCGCGGCTGACCTGGTCGTGTCGCGTGCGGGGGCATCGACGCTGGCCGAGATTTCCGCGGCGGGGGTGGCGTCGGTGTTGATGCCTTATCCCTACGACCGCGGCCGTCACCAGGATGCCAACGCCGCGTGCCTCGCGTCGGTGGGCGCCGCGTGCGTTGTGGAGGATCGGCGCGAAGCCGCCGCCAACGCCGCCGCGTTACAGCCTGTGCTGACACAACTACTGGATGACGACGTGCGGCGGTCGCGTATGGCCGCTGCGGCGCGGGCGATCGGGCGGCCCGACGCGGCCTGTGAAATTGCCTCTCGACTGCTGGCGATGGCAGGCCGCGAGGCGATGGCGGGCACGCCGGAAACCCTGCAGGCAACTTGCGGGCCGGGCCGATAGCGGTAACAGTGCAGTCGGCGTGCGGCGCTGCACCCGTCGCGGCATGCGCGGAGGCGACCGGGTGACGGTCGCACGCGACAATTACGCCCACGGCCCTCCCGCGCGAAAGACCCCGGATCCATGAGTCTCGACAGCCTCGATCGATCTTCGGGCAGCGCGCCTGCGGCGAACGCGGTGAACTTCCGCGGTCTCCGCGTGCACCTCGTCGGCATCGGCGGTTCGGGCATGATTGGTGTGGCCCGCCTGCTGATTGACCTGGGCGCCGTCGTGAGCGGCAGCGACCGCGAAGAGTTCGAAGGCATGGGCGATCTCGTGCACCGCGGCGCCACGGTACGCATCGGCCACCAGCCGGGTAACCTGCCCGACGACGCCTCGCTGATCATCCACAGCGCCGCCGTTCCCGCGGACAACTGCGAGCTCGCTCTCGCCGCGACGCGCGGCATCACCCGGCGCACCTACTTCGAAGCACTTGGCATGCTGATGCAATGCCGCGACGGCGTCGCCATCGCCGGCACCCACGGCAAGAGCACGACCACCGCGCTGACAGCCTTCGTCTTCCGCGAGGCCGGGCTTGATCCGTCGTTCGTCGTCGGCGGTCGGTGTGATCAGCTCGGCGGCAGCAGCGGGGCGGGCTCCGGCCAGCACTTCGTCGTCGAATCGTGCGAGTTCAACCGCTCGTTCCTGCACCTGCACCCGCGACGTGCTGCGGTGCTCAACATCGAGTCGGATCACCTCGACTACTACAGCGGGCTCGACGAGATCGTCGGGGCCTTCGCCGACTTCTGCCGCCAGGTCGCCCCCGACGGGCTGATCGTCTGCAATGGCGAAGATCGCTTCGCGCTCAGCGCCGCGCGATCTGGCCGCGCCCGGGTGCAGACCTTCGGCCGCACTGAGGCAGTGGACTGGCGCGCGACCGACCTGCGCGAGGAATCGGGCTGCTACGCCTTCAGCGTCAGCTACCGCGGCCGCTGGATGCTCGACACGCGGCTGGCCATCGCAGGGCTGCACAATGTGTACAACGCGCTGGCGACCATCGCCCTGGCGTACGACGCGGGGATCGACCCGATGGCGATCGGCCGCGCCCTGCCGGAGTTCCGCGGCGTCATGCGGCGGATGACCCTCCGCGGCCAGGCCCGCGGCGTGACCATTCTCGACGACTATGCCCACCACCCGACCGAAATCCGGGTGACGATCGAGGCCGCGCGCGACCGCTACCGCCCGCGGCGCACGCTCGTCGTCTTCCAGCCCCACCAGTACTCGCGGACGCGGGCGTTTCTCGATGATTTCGCCCAGGCCTTCCTGCAGGCCGACGAGGTCGTCGTGCCCGACATTTACCACGCCCGCGAGGCCAAGAGCGAGTATGGCGCCGCCGGATCGCAGGAGCTGGTCTCGCGCATCTGCGCGATCGGCCGCCGCGCCTGCTACCTGCCGAGTTTCGAGGCGGTGACCGATCACGTGGTGCGCAGCGTCAGCGACGGCGACCTCGTCATGACCATGGGCGCCGGAGACGTCTGGAAGGTGGCCGATGGACTGGTTGCGCGAATTTGCCCCTCAAATTGACGTCGATCGCCCGCTGGCTCCGCTCACGTGGTTCGAGCTCGGCGGGCCGGCGCGCTGGTTCTTTCAGCCCCAATCCTTCGAGGATCTGGCTACCGTCGTCACGCGCGCCCGCGAGTTGGGCGTTCCGCTCAAGGTGCTCGGCGAAGGCGCGAACGTGCTGATCGGCGACGATGGCTTCCAAGGCGTCGTGGTCCGGTTGACCGCGCCGGCGTTCCGGCGGCTCGACGTGAACGGCACGCGCGCAGACCTCGGTGGCGGCGTCGAGCTGATGAGCGCCGCCAAGCAGCTCTCCGCCCGCGGGCTTTCCGGGCTGGAGTGCATGGCCGGCATCCCGGCGAGTGTCGGCGGCGCGGTCCGCATGAACGCCGGCGGGCGCTTCGGCGAGTTCGGCGACGTCGTCCGCGAGATCACGGTGCTTCGGCCTGACGGCTCGCTCGAATCGTGGGACCGGGAGCGTATCGGGTTTTCGTATCGCCGCAGCCGCGTGGGCGACGCGATCGTGCTCTCGGCCCGCGTCGAGCTGCGCGAGGACGACCCGGCGACGTGCTCAAGACGGTACCAGGAATACACGGCGTGGAAGACTTCCACCCAGCCGATGGGGCTCAAGAGCGCCGGCTGCATCTTCAAAAATCCGCCGGGCGAATCAGCCGGGGCGCTGATCGACCGCGCCGGGCTCAAGGGTGAGCGCGTCGGCGGGGCGAGCGTGTCGAAGCAGCATGCCAACTTCATTGTCGCGGAGCGCGACGCGAAGGCCATCGACGTCGTTCGTCTCGTCGAGCGGGTGAAAGAGCGCGTCCTTCGCGAGCATGGCAAGGAGCTCGAAGTCGAGATCGACATCTGGTAGGGGACGCGGAATGCGGCCCACGCGGCCGCGGCGCTTCGGCGACGGAGAGGGGTAGCGCATGACAACGATGGTAAGCGGGTTGCAGGCGGCGCCGGCCGGCGGGCACACCGCGGCGAAGAAGGTCGAGCCGCTGGACATCACCGTCCTGGCGGGCGGGCCCAGCGCCGAGCGCGAGGTCAGCCTCGTCAGCGGGGCGGCGGTTCACGCGGCCCTGCTGCGATTGGGCCATCGTGCCATCCTCCGCGACATCGGTCCCGGCGACCTGTCGGCGCTCGACATTCCGACCGAGTTCGTCTTCATCGCCCTGCACGGCGCCTTCGGCGAAGACGGCACGGTGCAGGCGGAACTGGATCGCCGGCGCATCCGCTATGCGGGATCAGGCGCGGCGGCTTCGCGCCTCGCGATGGACAAGGCGGCGGCCAAGGAGCGTTTCACCGCCGCGAACATCCCCACGCCGCCTTCCGAGGTGGTGACCAGCGCGACACTCGCGGGGCTTTCCACGAGATTCGCGGCGCCTGCCGTGGTGAAGCCGGTAGACTCGGGCAGCAGCGTGGACACGACCATCGCACGGGACGCCGCGGCGTTACAGGCCGCGGCCCAGCGGCTGGTCACCGCGTCGGGCCGGGCGCTGATCGAGCGCTACATCCGCGGCCCCGAGTTGACCGTGGGCGTGCTCGGCGACATGGCGCTGCCCGTGTGCGAGATCCGCACGCGCCGCGAGTTCTATGACTACCAGGCCAAGTACGTCGACGACGACACGCAGTACCTGTTCGACCTCGACCTGCCCGCCGCATTGACCGACCGGGTGCAGGCACTCAGCGTGGCGGCGCATCGCGCGCTGGGCTGCGAGGTGTTCTCGCGGACCGACTGGATGGTGGACGCGGCCACGGGTGAGCCGTACATTCTGGAAATCAACACGATTCCCGGGTTCACGAGTCACTCGCTCGTGCCCAAAGCCGCGGCGCGGATCGGAATGGATTTCGATCGACTCTGCCAGCGGATCATCGAGCTGTCGCTGGCCCGGGGCTGACGGCTGAGCGGCCTCGCCGCGACGGATGGAGCACATGTTGGGGACAAGGAAGTCCAAAACCACCGCGCGGCGGGCGCGGGCGGCCGGCAGCGCGGGATGGTGGTCCGGGCTCGACGCCGACGGTCGCCGCCGCGTCGTGCGCCGCGCCGTCGGCTGGATGCTGGCCTGCGGCCTGATCGCCGGGTTCGTCACCGCGCTGCACCTGCTGGAGTCCGGCGTGGATCGGACGCTGGCGGCGCGCGTGCCTCCTTCGCTGCGCATCGTCGATATCCCCCAGTCACTCGCCGGCACGGTTGACGCGGCCCTTCGGGATGCGCTGACGCCGCTGCTGGCCAAGTCCTGGACCGACGCCGACCTCTGCCGCGAAATGGCCCGCGTGGCCGGCGAGAGCGGCTGGGTGCGTGAGGTTCACGCCGTGCGCCGCCACAGTGACGGCGTCTTTGAAGTGCGCTGCGACTACCGAACGCCTTTCGCGATGGTGCAGGGCGGGCCGTCGTTCTACCTTGTGGATGATGACGGCGTCCGCCTGCCCGGCGTGTACGCGTATGACTCGCGGTGGATTTTCCTCGCGGGAATTGCCCACATGGTCCCGCCCGTGGGCGAGCGCTGGCCGGGCGATGACGTGACCGCGGGTCTGGCTGTCATCGACGCGATCCGAGCCGAGCCGTACGCCGCGCAGATCACCTCGATCATCATGGACAACTACGACGGCCGCGTCGACGCGCGCGCCGTGCACGTCGAATTGGCGACCGACAACCAGGGGCGCATCCTCTGGGGTTCGCCGCCCGGCGAAGAGATCGAAGAAAACACCGTCGCCCAGAAGCTTGCCATCCTCCGCGAAAACTACCGGCGCACCGGCCGCGCCGATGCCCGGCTGACAAAAATCGGCATCTGCACGTTTCCCGACCGTTACACCGTGCCCGGGTTCGGCACCTAGTTCGAACCCGAGTTCTCAGCGCTGCCGCAGGGGGCGGGCGCCGTGGCCTCTCGCCGCGGCAGCGCTGCCGCCGGCGCCGGGCGCAGAATCCGCCGGTCGGGTCGATGGAGCGAGGATGGTTTTGCAGGGCGACCCGCGCGGAATATTGCCGCCGAAGAACCGAATCCGGTATAGAATACAGGCGGATTCGAGAGCCATGAACGACTTCGATGCCATCCTGCAACAGGGCCGATCGCTGATTGAGGCCTACGTCCCCTCCGGCGCACTGACCGCGTCGGGCTGGTGGGCGCTGCTTACGCTCGCGCTCGGCGTGCTCGTTTGCGTGCTTGGGGCCAAGCTGGCCCGCGGCGCGATCACGGCGTGCTTCGTCGGGGTCGGCGGGCTGGTGGGCTCTTCCTTCGCGACGCTGCTGGAACTTCCGGCGCTGCCGTGTGCCATCGTCGCCGGCGCGGTCGTGGGCGTGGTGGCGTTTATGACCTACCGGCTCTGGGCGGGCGTGCTCACCGCGCTGGTGGTCAGCTCGATCGTCCTCACCGTCTTCGGCTATCAACGCGTCGTGCCACACCTGGCTTCGTTCGAGCCCGCGCCGACGCTTTCCGCTCGCGTGCCCGACGCGGCGGGCGGTGAGGCCGTGCCCCTCGAATCCAGCGATGTCCGCACGGCCGTCGCGCGGGCGGCCGCGGCCGAGTGGATCAGCGAGTTCCGCACCTTCCTCGCCCAGCAGGACAGCCGCATCGGCAGTCACGCCGAGGCCGTCGCCCTGGGCAGTGGCCTGATCGGCCTGTTTCTCGGCGTCGTGGTCGTCCGATTCGCCCTCATCGCGGCGACGGCGATTCTCGGCACGTCGATGATTACCGGCTCGATCCTCTCACTCTGTCAGAGCGCGGCGCCCGGCGTTTATGAGACGCTCTCGGGGCGACCCGCGGTGCTGGGCATGGCGGTGGGCGCCCTCTTGGTGGCCTCGGTCGTGCTGCAGTCGATTCTCACGCGCCGCCCCCGTGCCGAGGCGCCGCCTCCGCGGGCCAAGCCCGTCCCTGCCTGACGCGATATCGTACGCTAGACCCGGTTCAGTCCGGCCGCGGGATCCGGTGCGCGCCTTGCGCTGCGCCTCGCCGCCGGGCTATCGGGGAGATGTCGCGTGATCAACTCGACGCATGAATGGCTGTCGCTTCTCAAGCAGGCCAGCCCGATGCTGGGCATCCCGCTGCTCGCGGCGGGGGCGGGCCTGATGATCTTCGGCTGGCGGCTCTCGCGCGTGTGCGTGGCCCTGACCTTCGCGGTGGTCGGCTACCTCGCCGGGCACATGATCTGGGGCCACGTGGAGGGGCAGCAGTCCATGCCCTGGATCGCCGCGGCCGGCCTGGCGCTGGTAGCCCTCGCGCCGGTTTCGTGGGGAATCGCCCTCGCGGGCGGTCTCGGCGCGTCGGCGCTGCTGTTCGGCGCGCTGAAGGGCTTCGGCCTGACCGGGCCGGCGCTGTGGGTGGCGGCGGGGGTCGTGCTGTTCGGCGCGACCGCGCTCTCGGCCATTCAGCGTCGCTACGTCGTCATCGTGCTCAGCTCGCTGGAGGGCTCGATCCTCATGCTTTCCGGCCTGACCGCGATGGCGATCAGCTCGGGCGCAGTCTACAACACGGTCAAAGGCATGGCCTCGTCGAGCGGCATCGTCGCGCCGTTCATGCTGCTGGTGCCGACCGTGGTGAGCTTCTTCTACCAGGTGTCCGACGTCCGCCGCGTCGGCGCGGAGATCTAGCCGCCGCCCGCCGCTTGGCAGGCGCACGGCAGACGCTACAGTTGATTCGCCTGCGGGCGGGACGGCGCATCCGGCGACCGTCTCGCCGGCGGGCGATCAGGCGTCTGGCCATGCATCACCCACCCGTCGGCGTCAACCTCGGCGACCTGCGACTCGGCGCGCGGGGGAGCCTCGCGCGTGCCGCAGACCTGCGCTTTGACGCCATCGAGATCCCCGCTGCCGCGGGCGAACTCTCACCACACGAACTGAGCGAAAGCGGCCGCAGACATCTCTCGCGGCTGGTCAGTGGCATGGGGCTGAAGGTCGCCTCGCTGTCCGCCGACATCCGCGCGGCGCGGCTGACCGATCCCGCCTCCGTGGATCAGCGCGTGGCGCGCACGGTGGAGATCCTGGAACTGGCCCGCGATCTTGGCGTGACAGTTGTGACTTCCGCCGTCGGCGCGCTGACCCATCCCGACACGGGCGAACCCTCGCCGGTGGCGCTCGAGGCGCTGCGGGCGATCGGCGAGCGAGCGGACCTGCTCGGCTGTGCCGTGGCGATCCGGCCTTCGCACGATACGGCGGAGCGGCTCGGCGGCGTGCTCGACGCGCTGGGCTGCCCGGCGCTGCGCGTCGGTCTCGATCCGGCGGGCATGGCGATGGTGGGGGTCAATCCGCTCCCGATCGTGGAGCGCTTCGCAGATCGCCTGTCGCTGATCCACGCGCGCGACGCAACCGCCGGCACCGCGCGCGGCGCCGGCCGCGAGACGACGCTCGGCCAGGGCGACATCGACTTCGAACGTCTCTACGACCTGCTCGACGCCGCCGATTATCACGGCGCGCACATCATCCGCCGCATCGACGCGGAGCGTCCGCTGGCCGATCTTGTCGCGGGCCGTGCGCGGGTGCTTGAGCTGCTCCGCGGCCGCGCCTGAGCGCGCAGCCACAACCGCCGCAGGGAAAACCCTGCCGCGGCGAAGCATCAAAGCGGTCTGGGGAGAAACCGAGTCGGACGGCGTGAACTGCGAGGTCGTCGCGGCGACAGACGCCGCCCAGGGACCGATCGGCTAGTTCGTGGCGGGCTCGACCTTGCGGACGACCTTGCGGCTCTGGCGACGGCGACGCTCCGACGGCTTCTCGTAGTAGCTGTGGCGCTTGATGTCGCGGGTCAGGCCTTCACGCTGACAAAGGCGCTTGAACCGCTTGAGAAGCTGCTGAACGGACTCGTTGCCGCGAGGCTTGACCTTGATCACTACGTACTTCCGCCTTCCGGATTGCCGTTGCCCTGCGCGAAGGGACGTCCCCGCGACGCCCGCCTCACACCCGTCGCCGATCGCGTGACGGGCCCCGCATCGTACTGCATATCGTCGTTTTCCGCCAGTGGTTGATTCCGTGCGATTTTCGCCCCCCGGCTTCAGCAGGGCTGGACGGCGTAAGCAGGTTGGGGCCAGCCACGGGCCCGTGGCGCGGGGGCGAAGGATCCAGCATTTCCCCCCTCCCTCCCAGGGAGGGGGCGGGGGGAGGGTGTCCCGGGCCTCCACGACGCCAGATACCACGCAACCCACTCAGGAATAAGAGATTACGTCACGACCGCACGCGGCTCAGAGGATGAACCGGCTCAAATCCGAGTCCTCGGCGATGTCGCGCAGCCGGCCGCGGACATAGGCCGCGTCAATGCGGATCGACTCCCCCCGGCGGTCCGGGGCGTCGAAGCCGAGGTCCTCCATCAGCTTCTCCATCACCGTCATCAGCCGCCGGGCCCCGATGTTGTCGGTCGACTGGTTGACCCGCCAGGCGGTGTCGGCCAGCTCGGCGATGGCGTCTTCAGTGAACTCGACTTCCAGCCCCTCGGTGCCCAGCAGGGCGCGGTGCTGGCGGGTGAGCGCGTTTTCCGGTTCGGTGAGGATGCGGATGAAGTCGTCGCGCGTCAGGTCCTCCAGCTCGACGCGGATCGGCAGGCGGCCCTGAAGCTCGGGCATCAGGTCGCTCGGCTTCGCGCCGTGAAACGCCCCCGCGGCGATGAACAGGATGTGGTCGGTGCGGACGGGGCCGTAGCGCGTGTTCACCGAGCAGCCTTCGATGATCGGCAGCAGGTCGCGCTGCACACCCTGGCGCGACACGTCGGGGCCGTGCGCCTTGTCAGTCCCCGCGAGCTTGTCGATCTCATCGATGAACACCAGTCCGCTGTTCTCGGTGCGGCGCAGGGCCAGCTCGGTGACCTTCTCCTTGTCAATGAGCTTGTCGCATTCCTGCTGGAAGAGAATCTTGCGCGCTTCGCGAATGGGCAGGCGGCGGTTCTTCGGCTGAGAGGGCATCAGCTTTTCGAGGAAGCCTTGCAGCTCCGGGTCGAACTGGTCCACCCCCATCGACGCCATCACGCCGACCTGAGGACTCTTCGTCTCCACGCGCAGCTCGACGTAGCGGTCGTCCATCTCTCCCGCGCGCAGCAGCGAGCGGAACTTCTCGCGGTTCTTGTGGCGGCGCTGGGCGGTTTCGCTCTCGGCGGAGGTGTCGTCGCGGTCGTGCTCGCTCGCGGGGATGAGCAGGTCGAGCAGCGCCTCCTCGGTCATGCGCTCCGCCTCGGTTCGGACGATTTCGGTCTGCTCGTCGCGAACCATGCGGATCGCGAGCTCGACCAGATCGCGGACAATCGCGTCGACGTCGCGCCCGTGATAGCCCACCTCGGTGTACTTGGTCGCCTCGACCTTGATGAACGGCGCGTCGACCAGGCCGGCCAGGCGGCGGGCGATCTCCGTCTTACCCACCCCGGTGGGGCCGATCATGATGATGTTGCTCGGGCCGACCTCGGCGCGCATCGCCTCGGGCAGCTGCTGGCGGCGCCAGCGATTGCGCACGGCCACGGCCACCGCGCGCTTGGCGGCGTGCTGGCCCACGATGTAGCGGTCGAGAGCGGCGACGATTTCCTTGGGCGTCAGTTCGTTCATGCGGCGTACAGGGTTCACGGCCGTCAGGCCGGCGGCGGGGCCGTGCTCGGCAGTTTCTCGATGGTGATCCGACTGTTCGTGTAAATGCAGATGTCCGCGGCGATGCGCAGGGCGGCGTCGACGATCCGGTCGGCAGGCAGGTCGCTGTGGGTGGCCAGCGCCCGCGCCGCGGCCACCGCATACATCCCGCCCGAGCCGGTGCCGGCCACGCCGTCCTCCGGCTCGATCACGTCGCCCGAGCCAGTCAGCATCAGCGTCGTGTCGGCTGAGACGGCAATCAGCACCGCCTCCAGCCGCCGCAGCATCCGGTCGGTCCGCCACTCCTTGGCCAGTTCGATCGCCGCCCGGCGGAGGTTGGCCTTGTGCTTCTCCAGCTTCGCCTCGAACCGTTCGAGCAGGGCGAACGCGTCCGCGGTCGCCCCGGCGAAGCCGCACAGCACCTTCCCGTCGATCAGCGGGCGGATCTTGCGGGCGTCGTGCTTGAGGGTCGTATCGCGGAGGGTCACCTGCCCGTCGCCGCCGATGGCGACCAGGTCCCCCCGGCGAACGGCCAGAATCGTGGTCCCGTGAATCGCGTTGCGGTCGTCGGCGGCCATGCGGATGCCCTTTCCTCCTGCGGCGGACGGTACACGCTGAGTCACATCGCGGCAACCGAGCGGAACCGGTTGCCGAAACGCCCGGGTGCGCACGCGCCAGTCGCCTGTTGCGACGCGGCGAGGGCCAGGGGGGTACAATCCCGCGGCAGGCCGACCCCGCAGGCAGGAGACCCGTCGCATGTCCGCTGCTCAGATCGACGCGAATCAACCCCGAGGGGGTTCCAGCACGCCTGATTCCTCGGCGGGGGTCGCGCAGAGTAGGGGAATGTACGGCTGTGGAGGCGCTGTCAGCGGGGCGGCCCCCCCCCACCCCACCCCCCAACAGGGGGGGGGGCCCGGCGGGGGGCGCCGCCCCCCCCCC
>CAYRSS010000011.1:0-103223 GCA_964426945.1 uncultured Phycisphaeraceae bacterium | reverse complement strand
CCGGCGCCTGCCGGATCCTCGACCTCGACTTCGACGGAGACTACGACTCCGCCGATGCCACGCTCTTCGACGCGCTCGACCAGGGGCTGGCGCGGCATCCGGGGAGGAGCTGGAGCGGGGTGGGGGTGGGACACCAGGCTATCGCCGCGTGAAGTAACCTTCGCATAGGCCTGGAAGCACGGGAAGCGCACGCCACCGCGGCGTACGCTTCCCGTGGATGCGCAGATTCGTTCGTTCGCGCCGCCTTCGCGGCGAGGCCGCCGGGTCAGGCCGCGAGTTCTTCGCAGATCTCCTTGCCGAACCGCTGGCGGAGGCGCTGCAGAATCTCCTTGTGGATCTGGCTGACGCGCGACTCGGACAGGTTCAGCACGCTGCCGATCTCGGCCATCGTCATTTCTTCGAAGTAGTAGAGCACGAGCACCAGGCGCTCCTCGCGCTCCAGCCCCTTGGTGATGTACTCGGAAAGCAGCTCACGCGAGACGCGGCCGGCGGGCTCTTCGGTGCGGTTGTCGCGGATGTCCCACACGTAGGTGGATGACTCGGAGCGGCGCTCCGAAGTCGGCTCCATGGCGGAGAAGTGGACCTCCTTGCCGACGTGCGATATCCACGAGAGGTAGTTGTATCGATCGAGCGAGATCTGCATGCGCTCGGCGATGTCTTCGCGGCTGGGCCCGTATTCGCTGTCGGTCGAGAGGCTTTCGCTGACCAGGGCGCGGTGCTTCTCGAACGTGCGGACCGTGCGGCTCTGGGGGTCGAGGCTTCGCAGCCAGTCCATCACCGCGCCGCTGATGCGCTGCTGGCAGAAGGTCTCGAACTTGGCCTTCCGCTCCGGGTCGTACGCCTCGACCGCTTCGATCAGGCCGTCGAACGCCGCGCTGCGGATCTCGTCATACGACACCTGGGCCGGCAGCTTGCGCGAGAGCCGCGCGGCGTGCGTGTCGACCAGGTGCGTGTAGTGCACGACGATCGCGTTGCGCGTCTCGACGTCGCGGTTCTTGAGGTAGCCGCCCCACATACGCTCGATCGTGGTTTCCTTCTTCCTGGGCATGACGCTTCTCATCTCCAGAGGATGTTCGGCCTGCTCGGCCGGTGCCTGAAACGCTCGGGAGCCCCTCCGCTCGGCGGGACGCCCTTTCCCTTCCCCCGGCCGGCGGACTGACCGCCGTCGGGACACGCGCTTCCCCACTCCCCGATCCAGGTCCGTCGACACCGTCGCCCTTCGGACCATGAAGGCAGCTATCGGTCCGGGCTCGATCGACGGATGACGGTATTTGTGAAAATAGGAGGTTTGCCGCTCCGCACAATTGGCAATACAGACAGGATAGATACTACAACATTCCAAGCGACCAGGTCGCGGTTTCCGATGGTTCGGCTTGCGTGCGGTTTGATTATCGGACTAAGCCGCACATTAGCGCAGTAATTGCGCAATTGGCGCGAGTTACCGGAGGTTGCCGTGAATGCAAGTCGCGCGGGGGATCGCGGGTCGCGCGGATGGATGGGAAATGTCGGCTATGCCCGTCGTGGCGGGTTTAGGTAGCGGTCCTGGCCGCTGGCGGCTCCCCCGCCGCACGCCGCTCGTCCGAGAGTATCAGCCCGTCACGCATGGTGATGATCCGGTCGCAGCGCTCCGCCACCTGCGGCTCGTGCGTGACCATGATCACCGTGCGACCCTGCTCGCGCAGGCGGTCAAAGATTTCGAGGATCATCTCGCCGGTAGCGGAGTCGAGATTCCCCGTAGGCTCGTCGGCAAGCACGATCAGCGGATCGTTGATCAATGCTCGGGCGATCGCCGCACGCTGCTGCTGTCCACCGGAGAGCTCGCTGGGGCGGTGAGCGATGCGTGGACCGAGCCCGACCAGCTCCGTGAGCTCGGTAGCCCGGCGGGAGCGCTCCGCCGCGGGCACCCCCTGGTAGAACAGGGGCACTTCGAGATTCTCGCGGATGGTGAGCTGCTGAATCAGGTTGAAGTTCTGAAAGACAAACCCGATCCGCTGCCCGCGGATGGCCGACAGCTCGTCGTCGTCCAGAAGCGAAACGTCGTCATCGCCGAGCAGGTAGCGGCCGCTGGTGGGCTGATCGAGACAGCCCATGATGTTCATCAGCGTGCTCTTGCCTGATCCGCTGGCCCCGCAGACCGCGACCGACTCGCCCATGACGAAATCGATGTCGACGCCGCGCAGGGCCTCGACGCGCACCTCGCTGCCGGGCTTGCCGTAGACCTTGGTCAGGCTCCTGAGCGACGCGACCAGCCGCTGCTCGGTCGATCGCGCGGACGCCGCATTGAGCACCGGCGGTGATGGGGCGGGGGACGATCCGGAAGACATCAGGGGAGGGTCCCCACAGAGGCGGAAGAAGCGGGCTCCGCGGCGGTGGTGGCGGAATCCTCGGCAGCGGTGGCGTCGATCGGCGTGGTCGCTGCCTCGGGCTTGGTCGCCGCTTCGGGTGAGGGAGTCGCCGCGGGCTTGTTCATGGCGGTTTCACCGCCGCCGGTGCGCGGTCCGCGGCCGGGACCCCGGCCGCCGGGGCGGCCCTCGCCCTCACTGGCTTCCTCGAGCGGAGCCAGCTCGGGAATGAGCCGCAACTCCGCGTCGCCGAAGCTCAGGAGCACCTGGTCGCCCGTGTTCAACCCGCTGGTGACCTCGGCCCACTCCGTGTTCGTTCGACCGAGCTTGATCTGAACCGGCTCGACTGCTCCATCCGAGGCCCAGCGAAACGCGAAGCGTCGCCCGGCCTTGCTGTAAACCGCCTGGTTGGGAATCGCGACCGCGTCGACGGCCTCATCCACGAGGATCTCGGCTCGGGCGGTCTGACCCGGCTTGAGGCCGTCGTCAACCTGATCCAGCGTCAACTCGGTCTCGTACTCCTTGAGGTCGGGGTTCATCCACCGATCGCGCGAGCTGGCCAGCAGGGCGATCCGAGAGACCTTGCCGGTGAAGTGCTTGCCGGGAAGCCCCTCAACATCCACGTCGACCGCCTGCCCCATGCGGATTCGCGTGATCTTGGACTCGTGGATCTTGGTGATGACGACCATGCGGCTGGTGTCGGGAATAGTGAGCAGGACCTGTCGCTCGCTGACCTGCGCCCCCTTGCGGATCTGGTCGTCGTTGCCGCCCCAGTAGGGTCGGTCCGACTGGCTGCCGTAGATCACATAGCCGTCGATCGGCGCGACGATTCGGCACTTGGCCCGCTGGGTACGCAGGCGTTGCAGCGTGTCCCGGTTGCTGGCGAGTTCCTTCGAGCGGGCGGCGAGGGCGGCCCGACGGCGATCTTCCTCGGCCGCGGCGCTGGCGATGATGCGCTCCAGGTCCTTCTGGGCCTCTTCGACGTCGGAGTGGAGCTTCGCGAGGGTCGTCGTCGTCGTGTAGGTTTCGAAGATCTGGAGCGAGTGACGGGCCTTGTCGAGCTCCCAGGCCGCCTTCATCTGGTTGAACTCGTCTTCCTTGAACTCCGCCTCGGTGATGAACTTGCGCTCAAACAGGGTGATGGAGGCCTCGTAGTCGGCCTGGCGGCGCTCGAGGGTCACCTCGGCCTGCTCGATGGCGATGTTGGCGGCCTGCCACTCCAGAACCCAGTCGCCGTCGACATACTTCTGGAGCTCGATTTCGGCCAGGTGGACGGCCAGATCGCCCTTGCGGATGTCGCTGGCGTTGCGATCGAGCTGCAGGGCCAACTCGGTCTCGGCGTTCTTGAACTCGTCGAGCGCTCGGGCCTCTTCGCGTTCCTGCGACTCGATGCGGTCGTCAATCTCGTTGGTGGCCAGTTCGACGACAAGCTCGCCCGCCTTGACGAACTGCCCCTCCTTCACGACCTCGATGATGGTCGACCGACCCTCGACCTCGCAGAGCACTTCCTCATTGCGGGCGGCCTTGATCTCGCCCTTCTCCTTGAAGGAGACGCGGAAGCTGCGCGGCTCGACGGTGAACTTGTCGGCCGCGGCGATCTTCCGGGTCTCGTTGGAGCGATTCGCGCGAAGCCACGCCCCACCGCCGACCGCGCCGCCGAGCAGCACGATGATCGGCAGGATGACCGAGGCGCGCAGCCCGGAACGCCGGGGGCGACGCGAGGGAGTTGCCGCGGGCGTGGTCATGGTCGACATTTCGGCAACTCCTCGATCTGCGGACGGGGACACAGCGACCCCCCAGGGCCGCCCCTGTATCCAGTCTAGCGGCTGCACGGGGGCCGCGCGAAGCAACCGACATCATCTTACGCTCGCCGCAATCGCCTTCGATACAGGCCCGTGACACGAACCCCCCTCAGGGGGCGGTCGCGGCGGGATCCGGATCGGGCACGACAAACCACGAGCCCGTGTCGCTGATCCGCAGCGTGCCGGTATCGCGGCGGAATTCGAGGATCGCGTTGCGATACGCCGCGATGGCCGCTGCGTAATCGTTCCTGGCGTTGAGCAGGTCGATCTCGGCGTCCACCTTGTCCTGGTTGGTCGTACGTCCCAGATCATAGAGCTCCGAGGCGAGTGCGGCTCGGAACTCGTTTTCCTCCACGTTCAGCTCCTGGATGAAGCGCAGCTGCTCCTGCTGGCGGACGCGGCGCAGCGCCCGGCGAACGTCGGCCCGGACCTGGTTCTCGAACTGCTCGTGGCGCCGGTCGGACTGCCGCTCCGCGATGATCGATGCGCGGTAGGCGTTCCGCTCCGTCTTGCGATCGTCCAGGCGCAGCTGAATGTCCGCCCGCCACGTGGTGCGCTCGGTGTTGTAACTGGTCGAGTTCAGGTGGGACGGGTCGGTGTCGAGGCTGACGCTGCCGCCGATGTCGAGGTCGGGCAGGATGCGATTGCGTGCGACCAGCACGCCGCGGCGGGCGTCGTCGACGCTGTCGGCGCTGGTGACCAGGTCGAGCCGGAACCGCAGGGCGGCCTCAATCGCCTGCTCCTCGGTGATCTCGGGCAGCAGCGATTCGATCGCCAGGCTCTCTTCATCCTTTTCCTGGCCAACGACGTCAAGCGGGTTGTCGATGGGCATGCCGATGCGGATCTTGAAGCTGTCGAGGAGGCTGAGGTACCGCTCCTTGGCACTGACCAGATTGGCTTCGGCGCTGCGCAGACTCGACTTGGCTCGGGGCAGGTCGGAGACATCGCGGCTCTTCGTGGTCGGGGCGATGGTGGCGGCCTTGTCGAGGTCGGCGAGGCGGCTCTTGTAGCTTTCGTGGGCATTCTTGATCGCGGCGCGGGCCTGCTGCAGGTCGAAGTAGTCCGCCGAGACGCTAACGAGGAAAGCCCGCCGGAAACTCTCAAAATCTCTCACGGCATAGATGAGTTCGCGCTCCGCCTGGTAGCGCGACTCGTACGCCACCTTGCCCGCCCCCCGCCACAGCGGAATATCCGCGCTGAGGATGAAATTGCCCGACTCGCCCGACGTCGTGTGGACACCCAGGTCGCGCATGATGTTGTTCACCACGCGGGCCGCCACCTCGCCGCCGAAAGGCAGTCGCTGCGTCACCGCGAATTCGCTCACGGCACTCATGGCCCGGTCGAAATCGCGGACTTGGCCGTAGTTGGCGTACTGCCCCTCGACCGCGGCGACCCACTGCGGCGTCCAGAGGTGCCGCTCCAGGGTCAGGTCGAGGGCCGCCAGGTACAGATCCTCCTTGGCGTCCTGAAACTCGCGGGCGTGATGCGCTGCGTAGGTCAGGGCTTCGCTGAGCGAGAACACCTGCAGGCGCGCCTGTTCCTCGGCCGTGAACACATCCTCGCTCAGCATTTCCGAACGATCGGGACCGCCTTCCTCCGCGTCCGGATCGGCGGCGGGCGGCTTCGGGCGGGCCTTGGCGAAGATGTCGGGCAGCGCGTCCTCAACCGGCCGCGGGGTGAAGTCGTACATTCGGGCGGAGGGCGCCTGCTCGGCCGGCGGCACCTCGTCGATCTTCACGTCGTACGAAGTGCCGATCGCCGCCTGCTGCCGCTCCTCGATCAGGCGGTACACCTGCCGGTCGGCCTGGCTGACGACATGGTCATGACAGGCCGAGAGGGCAGGGACAAACAGCGCAAACAGGATAATCCTGGGCTTCAGCGTGGACTGCACGGGCATGGGCCTCCTGCCGAATCCGGCCCTCCAGCAGGGCGCGCGGGGGCATCCTAACCCCAAGCGCGTAGCGCCGCACGCCGGGTCGGTGCCTCGGATGCCCCGCGGGGGTAGAATCCGCTCGCATGAACGGGTCGTCCGCCGCCAGGTTGAGCCGCTGCGCCGATCAGGACGCCGGGACGGAGGCAAGGTTCACGCGGAACCACATCCGCTGGATCGTGAGGCCGGACTCCGCGCAGCTCGTCGAGGGCTCCGAGACACCGACCTGGTTTCAACTCGATCAGTGCGGACACGCCGCGCTCATCAAGCACGGCCTCGACCGCACCACCTGGCGGGTGGCCGTGGGCGAGTCCGCGGTCTACGCGAAACTGTTCGACCCCCGCGGCTGGCGGGCGCGAATCAAGGCGCTGTGCCTCGGCTCCCCTGCCATGCGCGAATGGCGCGCGACCCGCGAGGTGGAGGCCCGCGGCGTAGCGGCGGTGCGCGCGATCGCGGTGGGAGAGTCGGGTCGGGGCTCCGGCCGCAGTGCACTGCTGCTCGCCGAAGCGGCAGGCACGACCACCCTGCGGGACTGGTGGCTCACGCGGCAAGGCGTTTCGAGCTGCGAACACCGGGGCGCTGCCAAGGGCATGGTTGCGGCTGTCGCCCGACTGTTGGCCGCTGCACACGAACGCGGTGTGGCCCACCGCGACCTGCACCCCGGCAATATCCTCGTCCGCGACGAACCTGACGCGATGCCCGAAGCGCTGCTCGTCGACCTTCTGGGTGTCCGCCTCTCCAGCGGGCCGGTGCCTTTTCCCGCCCGGACCCACAATCTCGCTCAGTTGGGGCAGTTCTTCCGCCGCGCCGCATCGGCAGGCCGCCGAATGCGGTTCCTCTTCGACTACGTGGAGGCGGCTGGTCTGGCGGGCGACCGCGCGAGTGTTCGCCGGGAAGTGCGCAACCTGCTCCCGGCGGTCGCCGGCGCCGCCGCGAGCCAACGAGCGGCGCTGGCCCGCCAGCGCGACGCCCGGCTGCGCAGCGACAACCGCTACTTCGCCCAAATCGACCTCGGCGAAGGCTGCAAGGCCACCGTCGCACTTGCCCTCGCCAGTCGGCGTAGTCCGTCGGAGCCGACCTTCACGGACCGAACGCCCGACCAGTGGCGTCAGGACCTCGCAGCCCTGCTCCGCCGGCGGAGTCCGCACGACGCATCGACCACGTCCGGTGAGCTTCAGGTAATCTGGTGGAGAGCCGGACGGCTGGAGGGCCTGCGGTGGCGGTTGCTGGGGTCGCCCGCGCGGGCACGATTCGAGGCGTCGCACCGCCGCCGCCACCGCGACGAGGCCGGCGAGCTGATTCTCGGCGTGGTGGAGACGTTCGGTAGGTGGGGCATGACCTCCTGCGGCGTCGTACTCCCCGCGGGGACCACCCCCGCCAGCGCGTCGAGGACACCCCCGCGGTCGTGACGCCCCATAGGTGACCGGGGAGAGGCGATGGCGACCCGAATCGAGATTGCATCCGGCGACATCACGACGCAGCACGTCGATGCCATCGTCAACGCCGCCAACACCACGCTCCTGGGCGGGGGCGGTGTGGATGGCGCGATCCACCGGGCCGCCGGTCCGGAGTTGCTGGCCGAATGCCGGACACTGGGCGGATGCCCGACCGGGGAGGCGCGACTGACCCGCGGCTACCGCCTGCCCGCCCGCTTCGTGATCCACACGGCAGGGCCGGTCTGGCACGGCGGCGGACACGGGGAGCCGGGGTTGCTCGCCGCCTGCTATTACAACTCGCTCGCGCTGGGCACGGCTCAGGGGTGCCGGACGATCGCCTTCCCAGCGATCAGCTGCGGCGTCTACGGCTACCCCCTCGAGCTAGCCGCCCGCGTCTCCCTCGACGCGGTCGCGGCGTTCATCGCCGCCGCCCCGGACGCGCTCGATTTCGTCCGGTGGGTCATGTTTGGGGAAGACACCCTCAGCGCGTGGATGCGGGCCCGCAGGTGAATGGAAATCGGGGCCCGCGGGAGCTATCGCAGGGGCCCCGCGGACCCACGTGGCGGCCCGCCGGGTTTCTTGACAGGCCACTGCTCCGCCCGAACAATACCCCGGCTGTCCGCCGCCACTGGCGGGCGGTTTCGGCCCGACGGGCCGGTGCCGCGCTCTCCCGAGCCACGGTGCCGGTTCGGCCGGTCGTCCGGGGACGATGGTCCGGGCTGGTGCCCGCCGGTTTGGCGTGGGTTTGATCGCCGGCGATAACCCTCCTTCCCACGGTCGGGACGCTGAGTTTCGCGCGGGGCGAACCCGGCGCGAGGCGGTCCGCAACGCAACAAGAGGTGTTCACAGCATGACTTTTCTGGCCAATTCGCCGTGGCGACGGACGCTCGCCGTCGCGGTCCCTGCGATCGCGTGCCTGGGGTGGGTACTGAACGCCTCCGCGGGGGTGGGTGTGTATGTCCACGGCGACGGCACAAAGGTGCCGCTGATGATCTCGGAAACCGAGTTCGGGGTCACCTACCGCGACGCCGCGCCGGACAAGGTCAGCACCTCCGCCCGGCGGCTGGCGGCGACCGGAACGGGCGTGGTCTCCGACCTGCCGTGGGCTCCGGGCGCTGCGGTCAAGCTCCTCCACGTGGCCGAGACGACGGCGATGCGACGGACCACGATTGAGGCGGACGCCGCCATCGAATCGGTCACCCCGGTCTACCGCTTCAAAGAAGGCGAACTCCCGATGATCTCCACCGGCCAGATCATGGTCCGGCTGGTGGCAGAGTTGCCGCAGGCGGAGCGTGAGGCACTCTGGGCCGCGCATGACGTCGTAGAGGAATACAAGTTCGACGGCCTCGACCGCGTGTACTGCGTCCGGCCGATCGCCGGGGCAGACGACGAGCTGCGCTGCAACGAGTCGCTCTTCGACGACCCGCGCACTGTCTGGTCACACCCGAACCTGGTCCGGCCGGTCGAGCGGTTCCAGGCTACCGGCGTCCGCGACACGTACTTCCGTGACCAGTGGCACCTCAACCGCATCCAGGCCCCCGAGGCGTGGAACATCGCCGCCGGGCTCAACGTCGTTTTCGGCATGTTTGACGATTCGTGCGACGTCAACCACCCGGACCTCTCGGCAAACTACCTGGGCACGGGCCACGACCCGACCAAGCAGCCGCAGGACACCGCCAACTACACCGATCCGCGTCCCGAGCAGCTCGGTGATCAGCACGGCACGGCCGTCATGGGCCTGGCCGTCGCCAGTGCCAACGACATCGGGGTTCGAGGTGTGTCGTACCTGTCGCGGTTCACGGCCTCGCGCGGCCTCAACGGCGCGGTATCTGACGCCGCCATGGCCAGCGTCTACACCTTCGCCCGTCAGCAGGGCGTGGACGTGCACATCAACAGCTGGGGATTCAACAACCGGACCAACCCGCCGATCATCGTCAGCGCCATCGACACCGCCTTCAAGGAAGGCCGCAACCTGGCTGCAGAGGGCGGCCCTGAGAGCCCGCGCGGCATGGTGATCGTGTTCGCCACCGGTAACTCCGACGTCGAAAACACCGTCGACTCTGACCTCTCCAGCCTCGTACAGGTCATCGGTGTCGGCGCCAGCAATATCAACGACGAGCGGGCCTCGTACAGCAACTTCGGCGAGTTCATCAACCTGCTGGCCCCGTCCGGGGATGATTTCCTCACCATGATGGCCACCACGGACAACAGCGACGCGGCCGGCTATGCGGATGCAGGTTACAATCTCGGCGGGTTTGACGGCTTCGGCTTCCCCGATCTCGACTCGGACGGCAACTACACCAAGACCTTCAGCGGCACCTCCGCCGCCTGCCCGGTCGCTGCTGGCGTAGCCGCGCTGATCCTCTCCGTCAACCCGAACCTGACGGCCACCGACGTCCGGCTGATCATGGAGCACACCTGTGACCAGATCGAGGCGGACGTGGCGGAGTATGACGGCGTCACGAGCCGCAGCTTCACGCACGGCTACGGGCGGATCAACGCCCTCAAGGCGGTGCAGGCGGCCCAGACGACGACCACCAACGGCAACATCACCTGGCCGGAGCGAATCTCGAACCCGCGCATTGTCAACAACGCCATCGCGTGGGAGCAGAACATCGGCACGTCCGAGTTCATGATTGTCGAGAGCGCCCAGCCGTTTGACTTCATCCCCGTTGACGGCGCGTGCTATTCGACACTCCAGCTCGGCTGCCAGTTCAGCACTGCGATCCAGCCGCTGCCCGCCGGCGTCACCTTCACCTTCATCGGCTGCGCGACCGGCGGAGAGGCCTGCGCGACCGCCGTGACCCACACGGTGCCTTTCCTTCTGCCGGCCGGGAAGAAGTACTTCGCGATCTACGGACGCAACGCGATCGGCCGCTACTCCTACGGCGTGACGATCGACTCGGACGGCAACGTGAAAGATGACGGTCCGGTCATCGTCGAACCGGTCGCGGGCGGCGGCGGAACCGACGGCGGCGACATCGACCGCGTCGCCGTCACGATCATGGCCTCTCCCAAGGCCGGCTCCTCGCCGCTGACGGTCTCCTTCAACGGCAACGCGGTGAGCAACATCGCCATCGACGCGAGCCAGACGGCGTGGGACTTCGACGCTGCCGACCCCGTGCTCGTTGACACGCGCGAGCGTAACGCCACGTACACCTACGTCGTACCGCCGGGCCAGACCAACCGGTTCACCGCCCGCCTGACGATGGTCGACATGGAGGGCAACGTCGGCACCGCCGAGACGCAGATCTTCGTCGACGGCGGCGGCACCGCCCCGACGCCGGACGGCGGAACGGGCGGCCTTCGCATTCTCGTCGGCACGCCGGGCAATCCGACGGCCAACATCGAGGAGGGCACCTCCCCATTGAACGTGGAGCTCAGCCTCGACGCCGCCACGATTACGGGGCAGCTCCAGTCGGTCTTCTGGGATCTGGGCGACGGCACCTCGGCCACGAGCCTGTCCGTCCCCCACACCTACATCAACACGTCGACTTCCTCGGTCCGCGTCGCGGTCTCGGCCACGGTAACCACGCGCACCAGCGCGAACACGACGGTGTCCACGGTGGTGTCGAAGCTCATCACGGTCCTGCCCGGCACGGGCGGCGGCACCGGCGGCAATGACAACCAGGACTGCATCATCCCCGGCTCCTGCCCGCCTTCGGTGCCCGGTGGCGGCACCTCCTGCGGCGCCGGATCCTGCGGGGCGATCGGCATGCTCATGCCCATGCTCGGCCTCTGCTCACTGTGGGCGATGAAGCGCCGTCGCTGAGGTGGCCAGCGCCCATCAAAGGGCGTGCGGCTCAGGCTTTGAACAATCTTTGCGGGGCGGCGGGTCGATCAGACCTGCCGCCCCGCGCCTTTGCGCCCCGGTCGCCCCGGCCACCGGCTTTCATGCATCGCGGTGGGGATGCCCGATACCTCCCCTAGGGGGCGACGAACCACCCCGGGGAGACCGGATGAGAATCGGCGTCGTTGAATGCGGGTGGTGGAAGCAGGCATGCCAGGCCGCGGGGGTCGATTTCGTCCCCCTGCCCGCCCCCGCAGCCCCGGGCGACAACCCGCACAACGCCGATCTGGCGGCCCGAACCGCGATTGGGCCCGACCTGCTGCGGCATTCTGCCGAGGCTGGCTGCGGCCTGTGGCTGGACAATGCGGGGGCCGGGCTGGCCTTCGTCGACGACGGCGAGGGCCGCGGCGGGCTTCGCCTGGCCCACGAAGCCGCGGGGTTGCCGCTCGTTTCTCACTTCATCGACCCCGTGGCCACGAGTTTCGCGGGCCTGCCGTGGTCGGCGGCGTGGACCTGCCTGTCCAGTGGCACGTGGACCAAGGCGGTCTGGGACCGCGCCCATGCCGAGGAACTGGCCCGCCTCGGCGTGCCTCGCGTGGTGCACCTGCCGATGGCCGCGCCTCACCGCGCGTACCGCACCCAGCCGCTCGACCCGAAGAAGCTGGAACCGCTGGTGTCGTTCGTCGGCGGTCAGAACTCGAACTACTTCAACGCCCGCGAGCCGGTGGCCCCGAAACACCTATTCGCGGGATCGCTGGCCCACGCGGTGCGCAGCGATCTGCGCGGCGCCAGCTTCTTTGACGTGTACCAGGAACTCTACGCCATGGGGGTAGCGCCGGCGGCCGACGACGACGCCGAGGCGCGCGCCGCGAAGGCCGGCGCGTACTACCAGGCAAAGCTCTTCTACCACGCTCAGCTCAACGTCCGCAGCCGCGACCGGTTCGTGATCTTCCTCAAGCGCACGCTGGGCGACCGGTTTGCGCTCGTCGGGCGGAACTGGGATCGGGCCTACGGCCTGCCGACCGCCCCGCCGATTCCCGGCGGTGACGCGTTCTTCGATCACTTCCGCCGCATGACGATCAACATCAACCTCGTCAGCGGAAACGCGGAAACGGGCCTGAACATGCGCCATTTCGAGATCACCGCCGCGGGTGGGTTCATGCTCTGCTATGACCAGCCCGAACTGGCGGAGAATTTCGAAATCGGCCGCGAATGCGACGTGTTCCACGATGAGCGGGAACTGCTGGAGAAGGTGGGCTACTACCTCGCGCATCCGGAGCGCGCCGCCGAAATCGCCCTCGCCGGCCAGCGGCGTTCGCTCGGCTCGCACCTGCACGGCCATCGGCTGCGGACGCTCGCGGCGACCGTCGCGCCGGACCTGCTGGCGGGCAACCCGCCGATGGAGACCCTCTCCCGATGAGTCGACGCCCGCTGCGCATTGCGACGACCGGCCAGTGGGAGCGCTCAGTCCGCGCGGCGGGGCACGATCCCTACGTGTTCCCGCCCGGACTCAGCCTCGATTTTCACCGGCCCCTCGCCGCGAGGCTCGAACAGGGTCCGCTGGTCCGCGACTTCCTGACGAAGCACGACATCGACCTGGTGCTCGACTTCAACACGGGCACGATGACGTTCGTGCCGTCCTCGACCACGCCGGGTCAGTTCGCCCTGGCCAGTGCGGACGTCGGCATCCCCTACGTCGCGTACTACCTCGATCCCGTCACCTCCACGATGTCGCAAGTGGCGTGGGCCGACCACTGGCACCTGCTGGAGAGCAGCACCTGGATCAAGGCGATATCCGACACCGCGCACGCCGAGGAACTCCTCCGGCTCGGCGCGTCCAACGTGCTGTACACGCCGATGGCCGGCGCCGACGAACCGGTGGATACGAGCTTCGGGCCGGCGCCGGATCCGGGGGCGGTCGTGGCGTTCATGGGCCATCCGGCCTCGACGTGGTTTCGTTCAGAGCAGCCCGTGCTGCCGGGGCAGCTGTTCACCGGGCTGCTGGCAGCGGCCATACAGGCGGATGCACCGGGCATGCCCTTCCACCGGATGTACTTCGACCTCTACGACCGCGACCAGCCCGCCAGGCCATGCGAGGACCGCGCAGCGCGGACCGCGCGATCGCAGCGGTATTTCAGCGAGAAGTTCGTCTACAACGCCTACCTCGCCGTGCGGCAGCGCGACCGGTGGGTGCAGTTCCTGAAGCGCAAGCTCGGCGACACCTTTGAGCTGATCGGAGATCACTGGGGCGAGACCTACGGCCTGGCGCACACGCCGCGCATCTGGGACATGAGCGAGCTTCACCGCCGGATGCGCCATGTGCCGATCTGTCTGAACCTGATCAAGGGCAACATCGAGTCGAGCGTGATCATCCGCCATTTCGAGATCACCGCCCACGGCGGATTCATGCTGACGTACCCGACGCCTGAACTGTCGAAGTTCTTCGAGATCGGTCGCGAGTGCGTCGTGTTCCACGACGAGGCCGACCTGCTCGACAAGATCGCCTATTACCTCGCACACCAGAAAGAGCGCCACGAGATTGCCGCCGCGGGACAGCGCCGCACGCTGCGTGAGCACCTCTTCAGCCACCGGCTCACCGCCCTCATCGATCGATTGCGCGGCGACGGCGTGCTGCCGAAGCTGGCCGGCGACGCGGCGCCGGCGGCGGATGTCGCGCACGGCGCCGCCGTGTGAAATCCGTCAGCGAATCGTGGAGTTTTGCACTCTCCGCCTATTCTGCCCTATAATCGTGGATGACCCGGCCGAGTCGTGATTCCGCGCGGGCCGTCCTCGCGCCTCGGCAGACCGATTCCCGATCGACAGGGGTGCCGGCCGCCATGGACAGCGACCTCGAGAGAGTCGTCATATCCGAGGAGAACCTGGCCCGCCGCGTCCGCGAAATGGCGGGCGACATCGCCGCCTGCTATCCGGACGCCGAGCAAGGCGTCACCATCGTGGCCGTGCTCTCGGGTTCCATCATTTTCCTTTCCGACCTGATCCGCTGGCTGCCGATGAAGCTGAGGATGGACGTCGTCAGCGTGTCGAGCTACCCCGGCGCGACAACCGTGTCGAAGGAAGCGCGGCTCATCGCCGATCGCGATCTTGACGTCGCGGGCCGCGACGTGCTCATCGTGGACGACATCCTGGACACCGGCAAGACGCTCCGCCTCGTGCAGGGTGAAGTAGCGCGCCGCGGGGCCCGCAGCGTACGCACGGCCGTGCTGCTGCGCAAGCCGTCGAAGGCCCCGGTGGATGTCAAGGCCGACTTCGTGGGGTTCGACATCGAAGACCGCTTCGTGGTGGGCTACGGCCTGGACTACGACGGTCACTACCGGAACCTGCGCTACATCGGCCTGCTCAAGCCGGCGATGTACGAACAGCCCTCGGGCGCGGCGGGCGCCTGACCGCGTGATGACCGTCAACCCGCCGCAGCGCCGTCGAGACCGAACATGACCGACGACCGCCCATCCCGTTCTGATGCGTCCTTTCACCCGTTCGCCGCGGCCGACGCACCTCCGGCCCACGCCGAACTCGGCGCGGTCGGGCTCACCATTCCCAGCGGGCTGATTGACGGCGGCGAGGTGGTGCTGATGGCGATCAAGCCGTCGATGTGGCAGCCACTGCTGACCTCGGCGCCGTGGTGGGTGACCAGCCTGGCTCTGGCGATCGCGGTTTCGGTCCTGGGTGCGCCGCTGCCCGGCCTGTCGCTGGCGATGACCGTTCAGGCGATCCTGCTCATCGGCGCCGCGCGATTCGGCCTGGCGCTGGTTCGATGGATCCCCCGTTGGCACCTGCTGACCAATCGCCGGGTGATGGACATTCGCGGCGTTCGCCGTCCGCGGGTCTCCGCCCTGCTGCTGGTGGACATCCGCAACACCTATCTCACGCGCGAACCCCTCGATCGGCTGCTGAGCATCGGCTCGATCACCATGGTCACCGAGCGCGAGCACGACACGCCGCGCGTGTGGCGCTGGGTGGCCGATCCCGACCTCGTCCACGACAAGATCCGCCGCGCCATCCGCGATGCGATCGACGGATAGTCAAGTTTCTTCGAGGAAAACTTCCTGCAGGTCCGTACCGTCGGCATCGCGCCGCAGCAGGAGATACATCGCCGTCGCGGCGTGCAGGTAAAGGGACGCCAGCAGGGCCCAGAGCAGGCCCGTCGCCGCCAGAGCGGCCAGGCCGATGAGGAAGGCGGCGATGTAGTCCGCACCGCCGAGATTCGTTGACGTCGGCCAGGTGAACAGCTCAAGCGGGCCGTGCAGTGGCCAGGCGGCGCTGATCTTCTCCTCCGGGCCGCGGGCCGCAAGCCCGAGCGGCGTCGCTCCGCCCCACGACACCAGCCCACGCGTCACCGCCGCCCCAGCCCACACAACCAGCGCGGCGGCCAGCCAGCACACCGCCGTGTACATCAGCACGACCACCCCGTACCACGCCGTCTTCCACGGTTTGCGGAACGCATAGCTCACCGCGCGGCTGAACGCATTGAAGGCGTCCTCTCCGTCGACGGTCACCGCCGGGATCATCAGCGGCCCGCCCGCGCAGGCGCCGATCAGCAGCACCGTGATCGCCACCCCGCCGAGCAGGGCGAGGAAGAAAAGAGCGCCGCCGACAATGTCGCCGAGGATCGGCAGCTTCATGAGCAGGCCGTACGCCGCGAGCAGGATCGCCGCGACGGCGGCCAGGACCAGCGGAAAACAGGGCGCAAAGAACAGCCCGGCGAAGTGCTTCCGCGTGAACCGGACCGCCGGCGGAAGCACCGCGGGCTCGCCCCGGGTCATCTCCAGCGCCCCGACCCTAGACACCACGCCGCCGGCAGCGGACCAGATCCCCAGCAGCCCGACGGCGAGCAGCAGGAAGTAGACCGGATGGGCCGTCAGCAGCCACCAGACGCCGCGGATCGCCCGAGAGAAATGCTCGACCGCGGTGCGTCCGTCGCGGCAGGACTGCAGAAACTCGCCCGCCGCCCCTTCCTTCCACGCGGAGAGGCCGGGCACGGCGGAAGCGAGCGTGCCGGTAATGGCCCCACGCTCGACCCGCCAGAAGGCCTCCCACGGACCCGTGGCGGGGGGCGGATCAGCGGCCGCGACAGGTGCCGCCCCGGCGAGATGCCGCTCCAGCGCGTCGGTCGAAACGCCGGCCCCGGCCCACGCCCAGACGGTGTCCAGGGTCGAGGTCAGCACGAGCGTTGCGACGACGCCGAGAAAGGCGACGAGGAGTCGCTCCGGCTTGAGGGCCTGTCGCAACAGGCCGGCCAGCAGGCCCAACCCGCTGGCGTCGGCGATTCTGTCGAACGAACTTGGCGTGGCTGGTTGCGAGGACATGGGCCCACCTCGACACGGGAATAGGCGGGCGTCGCGCGGCGCACGCCGGGATCGGGCGGCATTATAGACCGCGGGCGGGGGCCGACAAAGCCGAGGAGCCGGTCTCCCCCCTCAGCTTGCGGCGTGGCGGTCCCTCGCGATGCTATCCCTCTCCGGGGGCCGTAGACCCGCCGCTGAAGAAAGGAACCTCATGCTCGACGCCGCACGAAGGCAGGCCATCCTGGACCGCATCGCGCCCATTCCCATCGTGGCGACGCTCGGATTCCAGATCGAGTCGTTCGACAAGGGAGCCTGCCGGATGCGCGTGCCATACGATGCCCGGCTGGTGGGGATCTACGGCTCCTACCACGGCGGGCTGCTGATGACGATCGCGGACAGCATCGCCTGCTTCGCGATCATGACCGTCACCGGCCCCGACCAGGCGATGACGACCACGGACATGAACATCCGGTTTCTCGCGCCGTGCTTCACCGACGTTATCGCCGAGGCGAGAACGATCAAGGTCGGGCGCACCCTGTGCCCGGTGGCCGTGGATCTGTTCGATACGCAGGGTACACAGGTGGCCGTGGCGCAGGTGACCTACATGCGCCTCCCGGCGCAGCCCCGACCCTCTGCGGACGTGCTTCCGGCCGCGCGGAATCCTCAGAGCAGCTGATACTCCGGCAGCGTCATGATCGCCTGGAGCAGGCGCTCGACGGCGCGGACATGATCGCGATCTGAAAGGCGAACCGGCTTGTCGCCGCCAAGGAGTTCGACGAGCGCATCGCGGGCCGCGGGGCTCAGCGGCACGCACAGGAGCCGCTCCGCAAGGCGATCGACGAGGGGACCCGTGGTCCACGACTCCCGCTCGGCCAGGAGCTGTTTCACGTCGCAACGTGGCTGTCGGACCGAGGGCACCTGGATCGGGGCAAACTTGAGTTCGACCCGATCACCAAGCTTCTCTTTGACCTCATCGCGGATGTGCGACAGTTCGGCGAGGCGCTCGCTGCGGCGCTCGACGAGACGCTCGGGCAGCCCCTCGATGAGGGTGATCGCGCACTGCTGTCGCTTCACCAGCGTGGCCGCCGAGATCCAGGCGGTCCCGCCGTCCCAGCCCTTGACGTTGGGCGGCTGGTAGAGCTCCTGACCCATTTCGCCGACCAGGTTTGACAGCGCCCACCAGTCGCAGGACTGCGGATCGATGCCCATCGATCGCACCGCGCTGACAACGAACTCGACCGGGCTCTTCACGTGATTGCTGACGACGTCGGCGGCGTAAAATGCCTCACTGGAAAACAGCGATCTCATCGTTTCGCGAATGTCGAAGTCCGTGCTCTGAAGGCGCGCGGCCATGGCCCCGACCAGCTCGCTCGACGGACTGCCGCCCACGAAGAATCGCAGCAATCGCTCGGAAAGATACTCCGCCGACCGCGGCCGCTTGAGGATGATTTCGACGATGTCTTCGCCGCGGAACTTGCCCTTCACGCCGAGGAAGGTCTTCTCGCCGCCGTCGTGCCAGCGGCTGCGGAAGATGAACCCCTCGGGCTCGACGGTGTAACCGGTGAACGCCCGCGCGGCCTCCTCGACGTCCTTCTCCGTGTAGTTGCCCTCTCCCAGGGTGAACAGCTCAAGCAGTTCCCGGGCGAAGTTCTCGTTGGGCATCTCCCGGCGGTTGGACGCGCTGTCGAGGTAATGGATCATGGCCGGGTCGCGACAGATCTGCTTGACCAGCGCTTCGTACCTCCCGGCTGCGTGCCGACGCATCATCTTGTTCTGTTGGATGACAAGCCGGCTCTGCTTGACTTCCTGCGCGCCGGTCGTGAAGTGTCCGTGCCAGAAGAGGGTCAGTTTCTCCTCGAAGGGGCGCGTCGTCACCGCCATGCGGCGGAGCCACCAGGCGCGGAACTCTGCCAGACCCGCGCGATTGAGCACCCGGATGTGCTCGCCAAGCTCCTGCCGCTCCCCCTCGGGCAGCCCGCGCACGGCGCGCTGAACCTGGCGCGGGTGAGGCACCTCGGTGAGGACGAAATCGGGATCGGTCTGGGGAATCGACTCGTAGTCGATCAGCGACGCCACCGCGGCCTCGATGCCCATCTCGTGCAGGCGTTGAACCTCCGCTTCGCTGCCCCCGAACCCCGCGCGACGGAGCAGGTGGGCGGCGCGCTGCGGCGTCCATTCCTTCGCCGGCGCCAGACCGGCGCCGACCGCCCTGGGGGCGAATCCGAGCAGGGCGCAGCTCGCCAGCAACACCGCACGTGGCAGCCAGCCATTCTGACGCGTTCGCTTACGCATGATGAAATGCCTCCCGGAGCCCCATGGCCCTCAGAGTGCCTAACGCCCCCACCGGGTCGCTATTGTACCACCTTCGGCCTGCCTCCGCAGACGCTTTACCCTGTGGGCCGCGACATCTACCATCCCGCTGGCCGCACGCCGAAGGCTATCGGCGGTGGAACACGGCGTCCGGCGGACGTCCCGCAGGGAGGGTCAGGCAGTGAGCGAAGGTCCCAATACGCAGCGTGTCCTGGTCACCGGAGCGACGGGTTTCGTGGGCAGGTCGGTCGTGCGGGAACTGGTCACCCGCGGACTGACCCCGGTCTGCATCGTGCGGTCGGCGGACAAGCTCCTGAAGCAGCACCGCGACATCCGCCCCGAGCGCATCAGCACGGTCGAAGGCGACCTGCACGACAGCCGGGCTCTGGCCGCCGCCGCCGACCAGAGCGACGCCGCCATTCACCTCGTCGGGATCATTCTGGAGAAGCCCTTCGCCCGACAGACATTCGACCGGATCCACCGGGAGGGCACCGTGCGCGTGGTCGATGCCGTCCGGGCCGCAGGCATCACTCGATACGTCCACATGTCGGCGCTGGGCAGCAGGCCCGACGCGGCGTCGAAGTACCACAAGACCAAGTGGGCCGCCGAAGAGTACGTTCGCGGCAGCGGGCTCGACTGGACGATTTTCCGCCCGAGTCTGATTCACGGCCCGGACGGCGAGTTCATGCAGCTGATGAAGACGTTCATGTGCGGCTTGCTGCCTCCGGTAGTGCCGTACTTCGGTGACGGGACTGCGAAACTCCAGCCGGTCTCGGTCAAGGACGTAGCCCGCTGCTTCGTGGAGGCGCTGTCCCGTCCGGCGACGATCGGGCAGGCCATCGACCTCGGCGGACCGCGCCGCTACTCGTGGAAGGAACTGTACAACGCCTGCCGCGTTCACATCCCCTGCGCCCGGCGGTGGAAGCCGCTTGTCAGCCAGCCCGTGGCCGTGGCCAAGGCGGCGGCGGTGCTGAGCGGCCCGCCGATGGCGCTGGCGGCGGCGATTTCGCCGAGGCTCGGGCTGCTGCGATTCAACGTCGACCAGGTGATCATGTCCCAGGAAGACAACGTCTGCGACCATACCGTCGCCGAGCAAGCGCTCGGGCTGACCATGCGGGATTTCGAGGAGGAACTCGCCTCGTACGCCGGGCAGATCCGCTGACGGAGTCCGGCGTGTACGGCCGCAGCCGCGCCGGTAGAATCGGGGTATGACTACTCTCCGCAAGCGCCCCGTGATGCTCATCGTCCGCGACGGCTGGGGCTCCAATCCGCATCCGGAATGGAATCACGCCAACGCCGTCCACCTTGCGCGTACCCCCGTCGACGATCGCCTGATGGCGTCCTATCCGCACGGCCTGATCCGCACGAGCGGTGAGGATGTCGGCCTGCCCGAAGGCGTCATGGGCAACAGCGAGGTGGGACACCAGAACATCGGCGCGGGCCGCATCGTCGAGCAGGAGGTGATGCGCATCACCGGGCGCATCCGGGACGGTTCCTTCTTTGAGAACAAGGCCCTCGCCGGTGCGTTCGAGCATGCCGCCCGGACCGGCGGCGCCGTGCACCTCATGGGGCTGTGCAGCGACGGCCGCGTCCACAGCGATCTGGAACACCTCTACGCGCTGCTCGAGATGAGCGGTCGGCGCAGGTTCCCGGGCAACCGGGTTTTTGTCCATGCGTTCATGGACGGCCGCGACACCGCTCCGAACCGCGGACTGCACTACATCGCCCAGATCGAGCATCAATGCCGCCGGGCCGGAGTGAATCCGATCGCCACGGTCTGCGGCCGGTATTGGGCGATGGACCGCGACAACCGATGGGACCGCGTGCAGCGGGCGTACGACGCCCTGACCGGCCGCGCCGAGGACGTGCCGCTGTTCGACAGCGCCGCAGAGGCCGTCGATCACTACTACGATCACCCGACTTCAGAGACGATGAACGGCGACGAGTTCGTCACCCCCGCCATCACTCTGGAACGCGACCGGACAGCGGGCCGCATCCGCTCGGGCGACGCCGTGATCTTCTTCAACTTCCGCGGTGACCGCCCGCGCGAACTCGTCAAGGCTTTCACGCTGGAACAGTTTCCCTTCGAGGGCGCCGGGCGGGATGGTAAGCCGACCAAGCTGGGCTTCGATCGCGGCGAACGGCTGGCCGGGCTGTACTTCGCCACGATGACCGGCTATGAGCAGGGACTGCCGGTGCAGGTGGCCTTCTCGAAGCCGCCGAAGATGAACCACATTCTTGGGGCGTACCTGAGCGAACTGGGGCTGACGCAGTTCCGCTCGGCCGAAACCGAGAAGTACCCCCACGTGACCTTCTTCTTCAACGATTATCGCGACGATCCCTTCCCGGGCGAGGAGCGGCTGCTGATCGACTCGCCGCGCGAAGTGGCGACCTACGACGAGAAACCGGAGATGAGCGCACGCGGCGTTACGGATGGCGTGCTGAAGGCCATCGAAGCAGGTAGGTTCGACGTGTATATCGTCAACTTCGCCAATGGCGACATGGTCGGGCACACCGGCTCGCTGCCCGCAGCCACCGCCGCGGTCGAGGTGGTCGACGCATGCGTCGGACGCCTGACCGACGCGATCCTGGCCCGCGGCGGCGCGCTGGTGGTCACCGCGGATCACGGCAACTGCGAGCAGATGATCGACCCCTCCACTGGCGGGCCGCACACGGCGCACACGACGTATGACGTGGAACTGATCGTGGTCGATGACGAGCTGAAGGGCCGCTCGTTCCGTGCGGGCGGGCGGCTCGCGGACATCGCACCGACGATGCTGGCGCTGCTGGGGCTGCCCCAGCCAGCCGAGATGACGGGCCAGAGCCTCGTCACCGTGGAAGCCGCCGCCAGCCGGTCGCGAAGGTAGGGCTACGGCTCAGCCCACGGGCAGCGGCTCCCCGTCGGCCGGCAGGAGCATCCGCGGTGCTGCCCCGCGGGACTCTTCGGTCAGCGTCTCCGCGAAGGCACGCAGACTGCGACGCGTGATCGCAAGGGTCGGGCGATCCGCGACAGCGAGCTTCTCACGCCAGGTCTTCAGATACATCTCCGCCGTGGCGGACCACGTCAGCCTACAGGCGTGCTCATACGCCGACGCCACCAGCCTGCGCCGCGCTTCATGATCAACCAGCAGCGGCGCAAGGAGCTCCGCCATCGCGGACCCG
This sequence comes from uncultured Phycisphaeraceae bacterium, assembly GCA_964426945.1. Taxonomy (GTDB): domain Bacteria; phylum Planctomycetota; class Phycisphaerae; order UBA1845; family UBA1845; genus CAYRSS01. The sequence goes on along the minus strand of CAYRSS010000011.1, from coordinate 81,148 downwards.
GTGCTCGCTTTGACGATGAACGAGCTGAAGGGCTCGCCGCAGACGTAGTCGGTGCGAAGTGGTTCGACGTAGGCCGCCACGACGAGCCGTCGGCGGGCCATCGCCTCCTGAATCGCCATCCGACCGGAAACGAATGCCAGCCCGTGATCGCCGATTCGATCGCGGGCATCGGGATGCGCCCGGTGCCAGATGACCCGGACGCGCAGCCGATCGGCGAGGTCGCGCAGCGCCGGCCCGGCGGGCCCGTCGCCATAGACGGTTAGCCACAGCTCTTTGCCGTGGCGGTCGCGAAGCGCGGCCATGGCCTCCAGGTAAATCTCCAGCCCGGTATCGCTGTCGAGGCGGCCCAGGAAGATCGCCGAAGTCAGCTCGGGTTCGTCACTGGGTGGCAGCGATGCAGCCGGCGGATTCAGGCCCTGATCGGGTACCGCGTCGGGCTCGACGCCGATGCGCCGCGCGATGAAGCAGCCGTCGTCGAAAAGAGCATCACACCACGCCCGGGCCCGCACGTTCCGCAGCCGCTCGCTGTCGGGAATCGGGTCGCGCGTCGAGATGCCGTGCCGCGTCAAGCTGATCGACCGCGGGCCGACCAGCCGGGCGATGATGCGGTAGTAATACTCCAGCATCCAGATGTCGGAGATGTGCAGCACGTCGACCGATCGCAGCAGCGGCGCCAGCCGGACGAGGCCGCCCCAGGCGCGCAGCCGCGAGCGCGCCATGGAAAACCGACGAACATCGATGCCGTCGATCCGCTCGCGTTCGGGAAGCCGTCCCCCGTCGTTGTCCGTGACGACGGATACCTGCACGCCGCGAGCAACCAGGGCCACGCCGAGGTCGCGCAGGTAGCGCTCGACGCCGCCGATCGACGGATGGAAACGCCGCGTCAGGAGCGCGACGGACCGCGGCCAACAAGCGTCAGCGGGAGACATGATCGGCAGGCTCCGCGTGAGGTGTCCCGGCGGGCGGGGCCGCCGAAACCCAGACTGACGGCGCAGAGGCGATACGACGCACCATGCGGCGATTGGCGGGATGCCACGTCACCGCCATCACGTTCGCATCCACCCGCCCGGGAGCTCGCTCCACGCGTGGGTCGCGGAGGACCACGCAATCCACAAACCGCGCAACATCGGGCATGAGGTAATCGTGAAAAACGATCACGCCGCCCGGCGCTACGTGCGGGGTCCACGATTCGAAATCGCCGCGCACGCCGTCGTAGGAATGGTCCGCGTCGATCAGCAGCAGGCGGATCTCGCGACCGGGGTAGCGGCGGGCCACGTCCGTGGTGAGCCCGACGAGGGGACGGATACGATCGCCCAGCGCGGCGGCCTGCACGCGATCGCGAAACGCAGCGAGCGTTGAGCCTTCGTACTTGTCGACAGCCCGGTAGGAGGACCCGCCCTCGCGAGTTCCGGCGAACGTGTCCACCGCCCAGACGCGGCCGCCGCCGTGGACGCGCGCCGCGGTGGCGAGATAACAGGTCGTCAACCCCGTCCACGCCCCCAGCTCGACGATGTCCCCCTGCCCGGGCCACTGCGCCGCGAGGCGGTAGAGGGACAGCAACTGCTGCGGCGGCATCATGCCGTCGGCACTCGACCAGTGCACGCGGGGCCAAAGCTCCATCAGGCCGCGAGCGCTTGCGTGATCCAGCTTCAGTGCGTCCAGCGTGATGGCGAACTCGCGCAACAGCCCGAATCGGCGGAGCAGCGTCACGCCGGCCCGCGCGAGACGATGCCCCAGCGCGTTGCGACACAGGGCGTAGTAGGCGCCGCCGGCGAGGCTCATGGCGAATGGTCTCCGGAGGCCGAAGCGGCCCGCCACGCGAACAGCAGCAGCACCGAGCCCGCGGCGCGGTCCAGCACGGAGGGACGATCGACCCAATCGGGCCCCCGCCCGAGCAAGCTTCGGCCGAAGTGGTCGCCGACGGACTGCCAGAAGTTCAGACCGACGACCTCGGCGCGGGCGAAGCCGGCACCGGCCGCTCGGCGGAGCAGCTCCCGCCGCGAGTAGGGAATCTCCAGTCCGTAGGGCCACCAGCCGCGCAGCTCAAGGTACGCCTTCCAGGCGCGATAGGGCGGGCACCAGGCGTTGGGCACGCTGACGATTGCCAGTCCGCCGGGGCGAAGCACATCATGATGCGCCTTCAGTACGCGGGTGCGGTCCTCGTCAAGGAAATGCTCGATCACGCCGAGCGACACGGCCGCATCGTAGGCGCCGCTGTGCGGCGAGAGGTCGCCAAGCAAATCGCCCTCGGTGAACCGTGCGTTCAGCCCGAGCCGCTCAAAGCGACGCCGTGCCTCGGCGAGGGCCTTGGCGGACTGATCCAGGAGCGTCGTTTCCACGCCTTCCGCCGCGAGCAGCGCCGAGAGGTCGCCGCGGCCGCTGCCAAGCTCGATCCCGCTCAGCCCCTTCAGGCGACCGAATGTCGCAGTCAGTCGATCGATCACGAGTTGCCAACGCGGCGAGCGCCGTTCGCGATCCAGCGCGGCGTCGTCCTTGGCATCGTCGGGGGTGCGCTGCCAAAGGCGATCCCACACTGCGCTGCCGGTCGCGCGGGCGTCGAGGGTCGGGTTGTCGTGCGTGGTCGTCATGGCATCCGGCGCCGCCGGCGCGCGCAGTGGCGCGATCTACGGGGGCACCACGCTTATCGGACGGTTCGGGCGGCTTCTTGATTGGCGGGGGTCGTCGTGCGGCGAGGCAGCACGGGGGCGATGAGGCATCGGCCCAGGGCCTGAATCCCCTCCCCGATCGTGCCGCGGCTGGGCCGGTGGCAGAAGGACTCCACGAACCATCGCGCCGCCTCGCCAAAGCGGCCGGCGCGGTAGGAATCGTAGCCGATCTGGCGGGCGGTTTCGGCCATGTGATCCGCCAGTACCCGTCGCTGAAGGCTCGACAGGTCGGGAAACGCGGCGGTCATGCAGCGCAGCAGCTTCATCCGCCGGCGCGTGTTGCCGAGGCGGTCGGTGCGTGTGAGGCTCCCCTGCACGTGGTGGTGCAGGCACAGCGGTTCGTCCACAAACCCCGCTTCACAGGCGCGCGAGACGCGAAGGAAAAACAGCCATTCCTCCGCGTAGGCCCCCACCGCCTCCCAGCGGATGTGCTCGCCGAGGACCTCGCGCCGCACCATCCCCACGATCGTTGCAACGAAGTAGCTGCGAATCAGCGTGTCAAACAGACTGCCCGTGCACAGCAGCAGCCCCGCGGACACTTCGCGGGCGGGTACTTCACGGGCGATCGGGCTCAACTCGTCAAATACGCTGCCGTGTCTCACGCCCGCGCCGTCGACAAACGCATAGTCGCTGTAGACCAGCCCGAGCTGCGGATGCAGGCGGAACAGCTCGACCTGGCGGGCGAGCTTGGTGGGCAGAAACTCGTCATCGGAATCCAGAAACGCGACGAATTCCCCGTCAGCCGCGTCAATGCCCGTGTTTCGCGCCGCGCCGCACCCGCCGTTAGGCCGAACGATGTACCGCAGGCGATCGCCCAGCCGGGCTGCGAACGAACGAACCACCGCGGCGGTGTCATCCGTGGATCCATCGTCGACGACGATGACCTGCCAGTCCTGGAAGGTCTGTGCCTCGATCGAGGCGATCGCGCGCGGCAGCAGGTGCGCCCGGTTGTAGGTCGGCAGGACAATCGAAACGGTCGGTCGATGCATGACGGTGCGCTCGCGCTGCGCCGGCCGCCTGTCGGCCGGTCACCCGGGGACTCGCCCCCGGGAGAGCATCGGCAGGAACGAGCCGCGGATCGAGCGGCCGAGCGGATTGCAGGTGCCGGGTCAGACCATGGCGCAGGCCAGATCGCGAGCCCGCTCCAGCGCCGCCACCCAGTCATCCAATGTGCGGTCCCAGGCGTAGCGGCTTTCGACGAAGGCCCGGCCCGCTTCGCCCATGCGATGACGGAGCGGACCGTCGTGCAGCAGCCGGGTGATCGCTTCGGCCAGCGCCGAGGGCGAGCCCGGCGGGACCAGCAGGCCCGTCTCGCCGTCCAGCACCGTGTCTGGAATGCCCCCCACGCGCGAGGCGACAACCGGCACGCGCATCGCCGCCGACTCCAGCGCGGCGACGCCGAAGCTCTCGCTGTAGGACGGCATCACGGAGACCTGCCACCGCGCAAGGCAGGATGGGATCTCCTCGTGAGCACGTCGCGGCCCCCAGTCGATGGCATGATGCGCACCGAGCGACACGGCCAGCGTCTTGCATGCCGCCAGTTCCGGTCCGTCGCCGATCAGCTCGAAGCGCGCGCCGTGCACGGCGGCCAGGACTTCCGGCACCGCGCGAACCAGGTCCGCCGGGCCATAGACCGCGCGAAAACCTTTGAAAAACCCGACGCATGGATCCGTTGGCGCGCCGCCGCCGCCGAATCTCGCGGGCGCAAACAGATCCAGATCCACGCCGAAGGGCAGCAGCGCGATGTCCTCGACTTGAAGCCCGGCGAATTGGGCTACCGTCGCCGCGAAGCGCGGCCCCGCCGTGGCGACGAGGCGGGCAGCTCGCAGCAGCTCAACGCGCCGCGTGACCAGCGCCGGCGGAGCGACGGACTCACCACGCGGCGCCACGACGTCGGAACCGTACGCCCGGACAACAAAGCAGCCTCCGCGAGCCAGCTCCGGATCGAATCCCCAGTCGTGCAGAAAATGCTGGTTCACCACGTCGAACCGGCGGAACACACCCCGCCAGTAGGACCGGGCGCGTCCGCTCCAGCCCTGGAGGGCGCGCAGGGACCACGACGGCACGGCGTACCGCTCGACGGCGACACCGGCGAGCTCGCCGGGCTTGTGCGACAGGATCGTCACGTTGATCCGACGCGCGGCGAGGCCGGCGGCCAGCCGTCGCAGATGCACGGAAGTCGCGTTGCCCAGGAGGCAGACTTTCAATCCGCGCCTCCGACTTCCACGGTGTGCTCGTGCGGAGCGGATTCGGCGCAGTTCGCCCGCGGCGCAGCGATGAGGCGGCCGCCCCCCGAAGGGACTGCTGCCACTGCGGATTCCATCCGCCAGCTTCGTCGACAGTAGGCGGTCCCGCTCGACCGGCCGCAGTCGTCGACCGGCAGCGGAAAGGCGAAGGGCGAGTCGAGCTCGGCCGCGAGCCGGTCTGCATCCCACACGCGGACATTCCAGAAGTAAACGCCGCCCGACAACGGCAGCGCATCGAGTTGCAGCGTGACGTGGTTCTCGCCGGCCTGCAGCGAAAGGGGCACGCCGTCGCGGCCGGAGTTGATGCTCAACAGGGCCGTTCCCGAGGTAGACCGCAGGTTGAGCTCGACCACTGCGCGCCGGATCGGTCGTTGGCTGGACAGCGTCAGCGCGCAGGTCAGTGGCTCGCCGCTCGTAGCCGACTCGCAGAGGTGCCCCGCCGCATCGAGGAACTGCAGCGCTTGCGCCGAGACGCCGCCCGACCCGGCACCGCACGGCAGATCGGTCGCGCGGCCGGCGTGTGCACGGCTCACCGCGGCCAGGTAGCGATGGGCGGCCTCCCCTGCTTCGCCCACATACGCGGCCCGCCCCTGGTCGAGCAGCACCGCCCGGCGACAGATCGACAGCATCTGGTCGAGATGGTGGGTCACAAATGCGAGCGCCACGCCGCGGCGGAGCAGCTCGCCCATACGCTCCATGCAGCGGATCCGGAAGAGCGCATCGCCCACGGAGAGCACTTCGTCGACCAGCAGCACGTCGGGTTCAACGTGCGCGGCGATGCTGAATCCGAGCCGCGCATACATGCCCGAGCTGTAGCGCTTCACCGGCTCGTCGATAAAGCGCTCCAGCCCCGCAAATGAGACGATCGCGTCGAGCTTGCCGCGAGTTTCGGCGCGCGACATCCCCAGAATCGCCCCGTTGAGGAAGACGTTTTCCCGCCCGGTCAGGTCCGGATGGAAACCCGCCCCCACCTCGATCAGCGCCGCGACGCGGCCGCCGATTCGGATGCGTCCCTCATCGGGGCGGAGGATACCGGCCAGCAGCTTGAGTGCCGTGCTCTTGCCGGCGCCGTTGGGTCCGATCAGGCCGATCGCCTCGCCCGGCTCGATGGTGAAGCTGACATCGCGCAGCGCCCACAGCGACCGGCGCTGTGATGACCCTTCGTCCTTGGCAGTGCACGCGGCGCCCCACACCCTGCCCCAGGCGGCGCTCATCGCGTCGCGCAGCGACGAGTGACCGCCGGAGAGGCGGAACCGCTTGGACACGCGGCTGAACTCGACCACGGCGCCGCTCATCAGATGCACTCCGCGAAGCGATGCGCTGAACGGCGGAAGACCACCCAGCCCACGACCAGCATGCCCATGGAGACCACCGCGGACACAGCCAGACCGGTGGCGTCCGGGGCCTGTCCGTGGATGAGAATCGCGCGATAGGCTCCGATGAGCGGCACGATCGGATTGAGTCCGAGCACCAGCCCGAGCAAGCCGTCCGGGGGCACAGGCACGACCACGCCCGACACGAACATCAGCAACTGGAGCCCTGCGGAGAAGACCTGCCGGACATCGCGGTAGAACAAGTTGGCCATCGCCAGCATCATGCCGACGCCGACGGTGAGCATCGTCTGGATGACAAAAACAATCGGCAGCAGCCAGAGTCCGGCGGAAGGGGTGAAGCGCCAGGTGCCGCCGTGAAACCACGCCATCAGGGCGACGAGCACGACGCAGGCGACCGTGAAGTCGACTGTCGCCCCGGCCACTGACGAGAGCGGGAACACTTCGCGCGGGAAGTAGACCTTGGTCACCAGGCTGCGATTGGCGACGAGGCAGTTGACGCAGCCCGACAGGCTCGACGCGAAGAGCGTCCAGGGCACGAGCCCTGTGAAGGCATAGAGTGCATAGGGCACGCCCGGCCCACCCACGCCGCCCGCGCGGATGGCCCGCGTGAATACGAACGTGAAGATGAGCATCATACCCAGCGGCATGAGCACTGCCCACGCCAGCCCCAGCGCCGACTGGCGGTAGCGCGCGCAGATGTCGCGCCAGGTCAGGCTCCAGAGCAGCTCGCGGTAGCGCAGCAGGTCCGTGATCGCCTCGGTCATTGCCCCATCGCCGTTGCCCAACGGGGCCCCCGCAGCGCGCGGAGGCTCCCCGCGGGGTTTATCGGCCCCAGCGACAGGCGACTTGCCTTGGGAGGATGGCGGTCGGGGGACGAACGGGCCTGGCAGTACTGCGAATGCCGCAGAGCTCGCCTCGGGGCGACTAGAACGCCGCGACGTTGAAGAAGCCGAACACGAAGTCCGTCACGATCGTGCTGACCACCGCCTGCACCAGCGCTTCGGTGTCGACGGCGCAAGTAGCCGTCTGGAGCAGGGTGCCCGCCGAGAGGACGACCACGGCCGCCCGCTTGAAGGCGCGGAGAGAACTCTTCATCAACAGACTCCCGAGCAGGGGCTTCAAGGCTCGGCCGCGTCCGCGCAGCCGCTCCGCACTTAGGGTCGAGCAGGATCCGCGACGGCCGGCGGCGTCGGCCCCAGCGGCTTGGGCTGGTCATCGCGCTGCAGCACGATCAGTTCGCTGGCCACATAGACGGGAATCGGGCGACTGCCGCCCGGAAGGAAACGCGTTTCCGATGCGCGCACACCGACGTACTGCCCGATGAACGCCTCGACGTTGATGGCGGAGTTCTCGGGAATCTCGACGTAGCCGATGGTCCGGCCGCCGGCGGCCTGCGTATCTACGAGCCGGACCAGTTGCGGCCCGACGTGCTTCGCAAAGACGGCGCTGGGCTTGAGTTCGCCGCGCGCCTCAAGACCCGACGGCGGCAACGGCCGCACCTCGCGGATGCCGGCCCGTTCGGCCAGGTGCTCGCGACGGCGGGAATCAGCCTCCTCGGTGGTCCGCTGAATCTTGCGCAGCGTCTCGATGACGGTGAGACTGTCGTTGAGCTGACGAACGCGGGCCCGGGCATACTCCTGGGCGATCTCGTCACCCTCGGCGTCCTCCGCGATCCGCTGGTAGCTCAACACCAGTTCTTCTAGCTTGCGCTCAATGGGGCGCTTCTCCATCTCCGCTTGCGCCAGCAGATCGAGCTCACGCAGCTTGGTCAGCGTAGGAGTCCAATCAATGATGGGGTATGGCGTCTCGAGCATGCTCGGCGCCGGAGGCGTGGTCTCCTGCGACCGGATGACCACACCCGGCTCGGCAGCGGGACGATCCGCCGCGGGGCGAGGCTCGCTGGTGCTCGCGGCCGGGGCCGTTTTCGCCGCCAGAGCGGCCCTTGCCGGATCGACATAGGTAACGAGCGACTTGCTCACGAACAGCGTCGCGGCGTCCGGCGGAACGATCTGGAGGAAACCATCGGGCAGGCGGGCGATGATCTTGACCTCCGCCCCGCGCGACAGTTTCGCTCGCACCGAAGAGCGGTCACCCACGAAGTCGGGCAGGAGCGAGCCCGCGCGGACCAGCACGTTGTCGCCGTTCACGACGCCGGTCCGGTCGTCCGGCGTATCGACGTAGTCGCTCGAGATAAAGCAGAAGCAGCCCTCGGGGGCGAGGATCTCCGCCCACTCGTCCCGCTCACCCACCACCGTCACGCGGTCCCCCGCGCCAAGTTTGGTCACCGGGTAGTGGTTCTGGCTCGGACCGCTGCGGATGTAGACGTTGTGGCCGGTGACTTCCGCCACGGCGGGGAACTTCGAATCCGCCGTCTCCTGCGCAGGCGCGAGTCCGCAAGCCAGCCAGCCGAGCGCAAGCACAATGGTAGTTGGGGAAAGCGATTTGGTGTGCATCTGGGTCATCCCTGATCGAGGTGGCATCGCGGCGGATCGCCACGACGGCCTTGCACGGAAAGCTAGCCTCCACGTCGCAGCCTGTCAACGAATCGCGACGGCTGTTACGTCCTTTCACACCAGATTATACTCGCGGTCCGATGAGCGCCGCCGACCATTCAGTTGGCTGCCCGTGGCTCGTGCAGACGCGCCCCGCCGGGCCGTCCGCCGAGGCCGCCGCGGCGACGTTCGGCGCCGAGCCCCAGCACGCGATCCTCGAAAGCTCCTGCTACACCGAACCTTACGGTCGCTATTCGCTATATGCGGCGTCGCCGGCGGCTGTCGTTTCGGTGAGCCTCGCTGACGGGCGTGCCGGGCTGGAGCGGTTGCTGGCGTCGCTCGCGACCGACTCTGCCGCGGCGCCGTGTCCCGGCGTGCCAGCCTGGGCCGGAGGGTGGTTCGGCTACCTGACGTATGACGCGGGCGTCCTTCTGGAAGGGCTGCCCACTCGCTCCGCCGGCGATGAACGCGAGCCGCTGGCGAGGTTCGCGCTGTACGACTCATTCGCCCTTTGCGACCACTGGGACAACACCTGGCGGCTCGTCGCGGCTGGTGGCGGACCGCTGCGTGCGGCCATTGACGCGGGTTCCGGCGTGCCCGGCTTTACACAATTCACAGACCCGGGCCGCCCGGCGAAGGAACGGCTGGACGCCGTGGCCCGTCGGCTCGCGAGAGCAGAACGGGAACCCCGACCCTCCCCGCCGCCTCTTGGCGTCACGGCGATCACGCCCGCTCTGGACGCGCAGGCCTACCGGCGGGGATTCGAGGCCGCGCTGGCCTACATCGAGCGGGGGCACACCTACCAGGTGAACCTCACGCAGCGATTCGCCACGCGGACCGAGGCCACCCCGCTTGACCTATACCTGCGCCTGCGCCGGCTGAGCCCCGCCTCGCACGCGGCGCTGATCGGCTGGGACGATCGGGCGATCGTCTCCTCTTCGCCGGAGCTGTTCCTGCACGTGGAGAATCGGCGGGTCACCACGCGCCCGATCAAGGGCACGCGGCCGCGGGGGCGGACGCCCGCGGCGGATCGCCAACTGCGCCGCGAACTGGTGGAGAGCGAGAAGGACACCGCCGAACTGGCAATGATTGTGGACCTGCTGCGTAACGACCTCGGCAAAGTCTGCCGGTTCGGATCGGTTCGGGTGGTCGATCCGGCTGCGATTGAAAGCTGGCCGACGGTGTTCCACCGCACGGCGACGATCGAAGGGGCGCTGGCGGACGGCGCGACACGGGCCGACCTGCTGCGGGCCACCCTGCCGGGCGGGTCGATCACGGGCTGTCCCAAGCGGCGCGCGATGCAGATCATCGAGGAACTCGAGCCGGTCTCGCGCGGCATATACTGCGGGGCGATCGGCGCGATCGGCCTCGCAGGCGGCCTGCAACTGAACGTCGCGATTCGCACCATGGTCTGTCGCGGGCGCGAGGTGTTCGTTCACGCGGGCGGCGCGATCACCAGCGACAGCACCCCCGAGGCCGAGTACGCCGAACTGCTCACCAAGGCGCAGGCGATGCTGCAGGCGCTGGGCGCGACAGGCGCGGATGAGGCGAAGCCGTGCACGGTTGCGCAGGCACACGCCTGACCGCGACGGAGAAGCCATGAGTTCGTGGGTCTATCACGACGGCGCCTTCCTCCCCGAGCGCGATCCCTGCGTCAGCGTATTCGACGGTGGGTTGATGCACGGGGCCGGCTTGTTCGAAACGATCCGGGCGGAGGGCGGCCATGTCTTCCGCCTCGAGCGGCACCTGGCGAGGCTGTTGGCGTCTGCGGAGAAACTCCTGCGGCCGCTGCATCGCGGCAACCTGCCGGCGCCGGCGGTGTTCACCGAGTTGATGGAACGCAACGGGCTTCGTTCCGCCCGGCTTCGGCTCACGGTCACGAGCGGCGCCCTGCGCGGCGAGGCGGCGGGCGAGGGGTCGAGCCCCACGGTCGTGCTGACCGCCGCGCCGCTCGTGGAGTATCCGCCCGGGTTCTACCGATCGGGCGTCGCGGTGGTGATCTGCCCCTACCACGTGTCTCCCACCGACCCGCTGGCCGGGCACAAAACGACGTCGTACCTCTCGCGCCTGCTGGGGCTGCGCGATGCCCAGAGCCGCGGCGCGCTGGAGGGGCTGTGGTTCACAACGTCGAACCAACTGGCGGAGGGATCGATCAGCAATGTGCTGATTGTCTCGCGCGGCGTACTCAAGACCCCGCCGCTCTCGACGCCGGTGCTGCCGGGTATCGCCCGCGAGGCGGTTCTCGAGTGCGCCGCGGCGGAAGGTATCGAGGTGCAGGAGACGCCGCTGACCGTTCATGACCTCCTCGACGCCGACGAGGTTATGCTCACGAACATCATCATGCAGATCATCCCGGTCGTTCGCGTCGAGCGCCGAGACATCGGCGGCGGCGCGGTCGGCCCTCACAGCCAGCGGCTGCTCTCGGCGCTGCGCGAGACCATTCGCAAGGAATGCCCCACGAATGAGACGACGCCGTAGCTCCAACGTGCGACACCGCATCCGTGACTTTGTGCAGGCGATGGAAGCCATCGCCCCGACAGCTCTCGCGCAAAGCTGGGACAACGTCGGCCTGCTGGCCGGCGATGCCGGTGCGGCGCTTCGCAGCGTCCTGCTCTGCATCGACCTCACGCCCGACGTGGCCGACGAGGCAACCGCCCTCGGTGTGGATTGTGTCATGGCCTACCACCCGCCGATCTTCAAACCGATCGCGCGGTTGACGGCCCAGGCCGGCGGCGTTGAGGCCGCGGTCTACGCCTGCCTGCGGCACGGTGTGGCGATCTACTCGACCCATACCGCGCTCGACGCGGCCGGAGGAGGGACGAACGACGTGCTGGCCGGCCTGTGCGGCGTGAAGTCGACGGAGCCGCTGGAGTTCGTGCCGCGGCCGGGCGACGCCGAGTGCAAGCTCGCGGTCTTCGTGCCGGCGGAGGCAGCCGACGCGGTCGGCGAGGCGATGTTCACCGCGGGGGCCGGTCGGATCGGCGCCTACACGCGATGCAGCTTCCGGACACCCGGCGAGGGCACGTTTTTCGGCGGCGCGGGAACGAACCCGGCCGTCGGGCGGGCTGAAAGACTTGAACGCGTCGAAGAGCTGCGCCTTGAGACCGTCGTGCCCGTGTCGAGGGTGGCCGCCGTCGTCTTGGCGCTCCGCGGCGTTCACCCGTATGAGGAGCCGGCGTTCGACATCTACCCGCTGACGCCGCCGCCCGCGCGCGGCATCGGCCGGGTCGGGGCCCTTCCGCGCAGGACGACCCTCGGAGCCCTCGCCCGCAACCTGAAGCGCCGCCTCAAGGCGTCGGCCGTACAAACCGTGGGTGACTCCGATACGCCGGTCACGCGAGGTATCTTCGTGGCGGGGTCAGCCGGGAGCCTCGTGTTGAAGGCCGACCCCCGGCCGGGAGACGTGATCGTCACCGGCGAGATTCGCCACCACGACGCGCTCACGATTCGACGGCGCGGCGCGACGGCCATCGCGCTGGGTCACTGGACCAGCGAGCACCCGACGCTCGCCACGCTCGCGGCGCGATTGTCCGCCGCGCTGGTCGGCGTTCGGTTCGAGATCAGCCGCGCCGACTGCGAGGTTTTCGAAGGCGTGTAGGTCCCGCGCCTGCATCTTCACCGCCGCCGAGGGCCCCCACGGACTCCGCCAGACGCTGGATGCGGCGGTGCGCGGTCGAGAGTGACAGCGCCGCCAAATCGTCAGAGGTCGCCCAGCGCATCGGCGCGGTCGCGGCCGACCGCCCCACCCGCAAGAGCCGCACGCCGAACACCTCGAAGCGCATCGTCCGATGGGTCAGCTGATGGTCGATGTGGCCGAGACGCCGGGGCGCGGCTGTCTCACCCGGCAGACGGCACTCATTGAGCAGCCGCGTCAGCGCGTTCGCGGCGGACTCACCCGCGATCCGCTCGACCGTCGGAAACTCGAACAGCCCCGACCACAACCCGCCGGTCGGGCGCTGCCGCACGAGCACATCCCGCCCGCGAGAGATGATCGCCGCGGCGCAGGTAACCTTCCTGGGCGCGCGCGGTCGTGAACGTACGGGCAATTGCTCCGCTCGATCCTCCGCCGCGGCGGCGCAATGCGCCCGCAGCGTGCACTTCGGACAGTTCGGCGTGCGCGGCGTGCACACGGCGCTGCCCAGGTCCATCCAGGCCTGGTTGAAGTCTCCCGGTCGCCGTCGATCCACCAGGGCGTCGGCGAGCGTCTGAATCGCCGCGCGGCCCGCGGACGAGAGCACGTCGTGCTCGACGGAGAAGAGGCGGGCGATCACGCGGGCGACGTTGCCGTCCACCGCGGCCGCGGCCTCGCCAAACGCGATGGACGCGACGGCGGCCGAGGTGTACGCGCCGAATCCGGGAAGCGTGCGAAGCCCCGCGGCAGAGTCCGGCATCACACCGCCGAACTCGAACACGACCTGTTTCGCGGCACGGTGCAGGTGCATCGCCCGGCGGTAATAGCCGAGCCCCTCCCAGTGTTTGAGCACGGTGTCGTGATCCGCCTGCGCCAGCGCCGCCAACGTCGGAAACCGCGTCATGAATCGGCGGTAGTACTCGATCACCGTGTCCACCCGCGTCTGCTGCAGCATGATCTCCGCAACCCACTGGGCGTAGGGATCCGCAGCATGCCGCCGCCAGGGCAGGTCGCGCCGGTGGGTGTCGTACCACGCAAGGAGCTTGACGCGGATCGCGCGGAGCCGCGCGGGAGACGCGGCGGTCGTCGATGTGACGGGGGAACGGGGCACGGCGGGGATTGTATCCGGAGTCAGCCCGCGCTCAGCGGCCGACCAGCCTCTGGCCGCACTGGGCACAGAACACCGCCGCGGGCCGGTTGACTTCGCCGCAGCGGCCGCAGCGCGACGAACGCCGCCTGAGCAGGAGCCACAGCACCATGCCCAGCCCGCCGAGCCAGACGAAGCAGAAGATGGAGTTCGCCCCGCCGGGCTTCGGCAGGCTCGTGGCCACGAGTTGAGAAAGCCAGTCCACTTCGAGTATTCCCGGCGGGTTCAACGGTCGCGTTGGCTACGACCCGCGAGTATAGGCCCCGCGCAGGCGGTGGACAAACACGCGGGGAGCCTCCGCGGCGGCACTGGCCGCGGCCGGAGTGAACCGCTACCATCGCCCCCGCTCATGCGGCGATTCCCGCGGAATCGCCCGGGGCGGCCGCCGCGCGGGGCCGCCCGACCGACCTGGGATCGATCGCCGAGGACCAGCCGTGATTGACAAGACCATCGCCCACATCGACACCGGCCACCAGCGCAACACGGAGCGCCTCTTTGAGTTCCTGCGCATGCCGAGCATCTCGACCGATCCGCAGCGCAAGGGAGACATCCGCCGGGCCGCCGAGTGGGTACACCGGTTCTTCACCGACTGCGGCGTGAAGGCCGACATCGTCGAGACGGCCGGCCACCCCTCGGTCATCGCCGACACGGGCCCCGTCGACGGCGGCGGACCGACGGTGCTGGTCTACGGCCACTACGACGTGCAGCCCACGGGCGACGAGAAGCTCTGGCACAGCCCGGCGTTCGAGCCGACTGTGCGCGACGGTCGCGTGTATGCCCGCGGCTCGGCCGACGACAAGGGGCAGGTCTTTGCCCACATGCTCGCGCTGGAAGCCTGGCGAAAGACCGCCGGCCGCACGCCCGTCCGCGTGAAATACCTGATCGAGGGGGAGGAGGAGATCGGCTCGAAGAACCTGCCCGGGCTCATCCGCGAGCATCGTGAGCGACTTGCATGCCAATATGTGGCACTGTCCGATACGGCGAAGCTCGATCACCGCACCCCCGCGATCACGTACGGCACGAAGGGGCTGGTGTACATGGAGATCCGCCTCACCGGCCCGAAACAGGACATGCACAGCGGCGCCTTCGGCGGAACGGTCGTGAATCCGGGCAACGCCCTGGCCCAGATCATCCAATCGATGCGCGATGCCGACAACCGCGTGACCATCCCCGGGTTCTACGACGACGTGCGCCCGCTCTCCGAAGAGGAGCGCAAGGCGTTCGCCGCGGTTCCCTTCAGCGAGGATGACTACCGCGAGCTCGTCGGCGCCCCGGCGCTGATGAATGAAAAGGGCTACAGCGTTCTCGAATGCCGCTGGGCGCGGCCGACGCTCGACGTCAACGGCATGCTCGGCGGCTTTGTCGGCGAGGGACAGTCCACGATCATCCCCTCGCGCATGATGGCCAAGGTGTCGATGCGCATCGTCCCCGACCAGGATCCCGAGAAGATCGCGGCCGCGTTCGAGAAGCACGTTCGGTCGGTCGCGCCGAAGGGGGTGACGGTCGAGGTCGTTCACCTCAGCCGCGCGCCGGCCTACATGTGCCCGATCGATTCGCCGGGCATGCGGGCCGCCGCGGAGGCGGTGGAGCGAGGGTTCGGCGCCACGCCCGTCCGCATCCGCGAGGGTGGCACGCTGCCGATTCTGCCGCTGTTCAAGCGGGAACTCGGCGCCGAGTCGATCATGATGGGCTTCTGCACGCCGGACTGCAACCTGCACGGCCCCAACGAGTTCTTCGTGCTCTCCGACTTCCTGGCCGGAACGAAGGCGGCGGCGCATTTCCTCGACAGCCTGGCCCGCGCGAAGTAGCCCGCTCGACACGCGACCTCTCAGGGCGCGGCCGCGCGAAGCTCCTCGGCCCAGGCCTGGAGCGTCGCCCGCGCCGGGTCCCCCGCAGCGCAGCGGGCCAGCCCCTCTTCGGCGGCAGCCAATGCGCCCGCCCGATCGCCGGCGTCGTGCAGCACGCGGGACAGCGTGTCATGGCCGTCGCAGGGCGCCGCGTCGCGCGCGATCGCCCGCCGGGCGAACTCCGCAGCGCGGACCAGATCCTCAGGGCCGCGCGGGCATCGGCGGAGGAACTCGGCCAGGTTGTTGAGCGTCTTCCACTCGGTCACTTCCACGACGGCGCGCTCCAGCGCATCGCGAGCCTCGCACCACCGCCCGCGCATGGCGAAGACCTCGCTGGCGTCCATGAGCATCAGCGGAGCGACACCACCGCCGCCGCTGAGTGAGATCGCCCGCGTGAACGCCTCCGCCGCCTCGTCGATGCGCCCCAGGCGGTAGAGCGCGCGGCCCATGTTGCTGTAGGGCATCCAGGCGAACGGGGCGAGCCGCTCGCCCTGCCGGCCGAAGGCCAGCGATTCCTCGAACAGAGCCAGCGCCTCCTGCGTCCGACCGGCGACATAGGCCTCGTAGCCGTCCTCCAGCTTCAGCTCCGCCCAGCCGGAAACCACCTTGAAGCTCGCGCGATCGTCGGCCGGACTGGACACGGCGAGTGTCCGCCAGTCGCGCCAGTCGCCGTTGCGCACGACGATCAGCACTGCCTGAGCGGCCAGCACCGCCAACGCAAACCCGGCGACGACGATCTGGCGCGGGCGCTGTGACAGCCCGGCATTCGCGGATGCTCCGCCCCGCGCCCACCGCCACACCCCGGCCCCCAGCAGGCCAACCGCCATGCAGAAGCCGACGCTCGGCGCATAGAGCAGCCGCTCGCCGAAGACGGTGCCGATGACGATCGGAAGGTTGGACACGATCAGGTAGGAGACAATGGCCAGCCCGACGGCGACGAACATCTCGCGCCGCCGGCGCCACGAAACCACCATGACCAGCACCAGCGCGACGGCCCACGCCACGCCGTACCAGAGGCGCACGTCGGAGAAGGTCAGCACCGGCGGTATCGTCGGGTAGGAATAGTCATAGCGCAGCGGCCAAGGCAGGAACATCATGCTCGCCGATTGGGCCAGCGTGACCAGCGGCGTGCCCCACCGAAGCAGGAAATAGCTGCCACCCTCGGGGACCAGCTCGGGCGCGGTAGCGATGGGGTTGTCGAGGATGAAGACGTCCGGCGACCCGCCGAGCTTCCCGATGACGAAGTACCGCGCGACCAGCAGCGCCCCCACGGCCAGCGCCAACGGCAGGTAGCAACGCTTCAGCCGTCGCGACCACCAGTCCGCATCCACACCGCCGCCGCGCGCGCGGTACAGATCGAGCAGCGGCATCATCCCGATAGCGACGACCGCGGACTCCTTGAAGAACACCGCAGCGAGCATCATCAGCCCGCCCGCCAGGGGGGCGAAGCGGCCGTGCTGGGCCTCGCCATCCCGCCACCAGATCAGGAGCGCCCAGAACATCAGCAGCGTCGAAGCCACGTCCGCCCGGCCCACGATCGTGTTGAGCGGCTCGGTGTGGATCGGATGAAATGCGAAGAGCAGCGTGGCGATCCACGCCGCGGCGGTCCGGCGGAAAACCTCGCGGGTCAGCGCGAACAAGATCGCGCACAGCCCCACGTGCATCAGCAGGTTTGGCACGCGAAAGGTCCACGGCTCGCGCGAGATGGCCAGGTTCAGCGCGAAGGACATCGACGTCAGCGGTCGATAAAGCACGTCGCGCAGAATCTCGTTCGGCCAGTACGGACCGGTCAGGATGCGGAGATAGTCGCCGTCGCGCACGGCCGGGTTGCGCAGGATGATGGCCGGATCATCGACCAGGAAGGCGTTCGGCACCGCGTTCGCGTAGAGCGCGGCCGTCACGACGAAGCACACGAGCAGCGCGTGCCACGTCGGATGGATCGCGTGAGGCCGATGTTCCGGCCCGGCGGGCGGATCGAGTGAGGGCGTGACAGAACTCATGGGGCTCCCGGCGCGGGGGCCGCGGGAACAGCCGATCCGGATCCGGGCGATCCCCAGCCCATCGGCGGCAAGCCAGGCAGGGTAGTCGCGGATTAGACAACCGGCCAGCGGTCACCGCAATGGCGCCGCCCCCCGACGCGACGAGCCCCACGCCGGCCGCCGAGGCTCCGCCCCGGACACCGACCATGAGGCTCGGTCGCAACCGCGCCAGACTTTCCGCTCCGGACTCGCCGGCGCACCCCGATCGGGGCGGGCCGCATCGAGCCCGTGAAGCGTATCACCGCCGAGAAGCAATCCGATCGCCCCCCCCCGGCCCGCTGCCCGGCGATCACCGCCGGACTTCGACGACCGAGTTGGTCTCGCCGTACTCGTTGGCCTCGGCCAGCGGGTTGTGCTGATCGTGACACCACCGGCCGTCAACGACGAGCCGATAGCGATACCGCCCCGGCGTAATCCGGAGGCGAGCCTCGAACTCGCCGTTGCCCAGCGTCCGCATCGGCGTGGTGTGGGGCATCCAGTCGTTGAAGTCGCCCGCAAGCTGGACCTCGCTGGCCGACGCCTGTCGGCTGCGGAAAATCACGATCTCCCCTTCCTGACGAACGCCATAGGCCGCGGCGATCTTCCGATCAATGGCCTCGTTCATCGCAGCGCGATCCTGCATATCGAGCGGCCGCGTCGTGAAGGTGGTGGCAACGGGCGTGGAGGCAACGACCGGCGCCGTCGGAACGACGCGGCTCGGGGCGGCCGGGCGGGTCGATTCAGTCGGCGCTGCGGGCGTCACCGGATCGGGCCGACGCGTTGTCTCGGTCCGCGCGGCTGGCACGGCCCGATCGAGCGCCGGGAAGTCGAAGCCGCCCGCGCGGTCGCCCGGCGAAAACGCCTTGGCGGCCACGAGCGTATCCGCCGGCCTGCCCGCCGGCGCTGGCCCCGCCGGGTCGACGAGGCGCTGGCCCACCAGCGTCGTCGTCGTGGCGAGCAGCCGCTCCGCGTCTGCGGTCAGCTTCTCCACGTGCTTGAGCAGCTCCGGATCCGCCGAGACCGACGCCGAGCCGCCGATGATCGCGCGGGCGAGGGCCTGGAAATCGCGGGCGCCCATGCTGTTGGGGGCAAATTCGGTGATGGGCTGGCCGAAGCTGGCGCCTTCCTTGAGCTTCGTGTTGAAGTTGATCGTCGTCTCGTAGAGGGCGCTGCCGTAGCGGCCGCGCAGCTCGGCGAGGATTTCGCGGGCCAGCTTCGTGCGGACGTCGTACTGATTGGCCAGCACGCGAACGACCGGCCGGCGCGTGCTCCGCTCGCAGAGACGCTCGACCGTCTCCATCTGCTGCGTCAGGCCGTGCAGCGAGAAGAAGCCGGTATCGACCGGGATGATCACCTCGTCCGCCGCCTTCAGGCCGTTCTTCATCAGCAGGCCCAGGTGCGGCGGGCAGTCCATGATGCAGTAGTCAAAGCGGTCGCCGAAGCTGTCGAGCATCTCGCACAGCAGCGTGTCCGCGCCGGGACGCTCGCCCATCGCCGGCTCGAAGCCCGACAGGTTCGCCCGCGCGGGGGCAAGGCTGAGATTCGGCATGATCTGCCACAGCACGCTCGACAGCTCGACCGGCTCGCCCTTCACGCGGCTGATCAGGCAGTCGTAGATCGACAGGTCGATCTGCTCGTCGGGCACCGCGAGCCCGAGTGCACAGTGACCCTGCGGGTCGAGATCGACCAGCAGGACCGACTTGCCCTCTCGGGCGATGGATGCGGCAAGGTTGATGGCCACCGTGGTCTTGCCACAGCCGCCCTTCTGGTTCGCGATGGTTATCCGGTACACGAGGAGCCCTCACACGGTGCATGAGGGAGGCGAGGTGATCTCCGCCGCATCGCCGGGCCGCCTCCTGCCGCCCGACAAGCGGTACAACCGCGGATGCAGGACGGCCGAAGCGACGTGCGAGCCCCGGCCCGCTTCGCCCTGAAGTCGGCAAACACGGTCGCCCGCGCCGCCGAAACGCGCCCTGCAGCCCGGGATCCGCCCCGTCCCTCCGGACGGCCGCGTCCACGGCAAGGTTTGCGCACCCTGCCGAGCCCGCGCGGACCCCGACCATCCGATCATCGGTTATCAGCATTGGGAGACTTGAACGCATTATCGGACGCGCGGAAACCTGCACATCGGCCTCGCAGGTTCCCCCCTGGAACGATCCGTGCTAGCCTTCTCGGCAGGCGTCCCCGCCCCGCCCGGATTGCGGCCGCAGGCTCGCCGAGAGGTTCCCCCCATGAGCGTTCCGCACATCATTCGCGAACTGCGCGGCCCCGAACACATTCACACCAAGCTCACCGGCGTGCCGGTCCTCCATAACCCCGCCGTCAACAAGGGCTTAGCGTTTACGCAGGAAGAGCGCGAACTGCTTCACCTCACCGGCGTGCTGCCGCCGGCGGTGATGACCATCGAACAGCAGGTCGCCCTCGCCCAGGAGCACCTCAGCGCCAAGGCCACCGACCTCGAGAAATACATCTACCTGGCCACGCTCCAGGACCGCAACGAGACGCTCTTCTATCGCCTGCTGGTGGACAACCTCGCGAAGCTGATGCCCATCGTTTACACGCCGACGGTCGGCTACGCCTGCCGCCAGTTCAGTCATATCTTTCGATATGTGCGGGGGATATGGATTACGCCGGACGACGCCCCCCACCTCCGGCGGGTGCTGCGCAACTACCCGAACCACGACATCCGCCTCATCGTGGTGACCGACAACGAGCGGATCCTCGGCCTGGGTGATCAGGGCTGCGGCGGGATGGGGATTCCCGTGGGCAAGCTGGCCTTGTACGTCGGCGGCGCGGGCATCCACCCCAGCAAGACGCTGCCAGTGAGCCTCGACGTGGGCACGAACAACGAATCGCTGCTGAACGACCCGCTCTACATGGGCTATCGCAAGCCGCGCCTGACCGGGCAGGCGTACGACGACCTGATCGAGGCCTTTGTGGAGGCGGTGGCGGAGGTTTTCCCGCACGCCGTCGTCCAGTGGGAGGACTTCAAGAACCGCAACGCCTTCCACATCCTCGAGCAATACCACAAGCGGCTGCCCTGCTTCAACGACGACATCCAGGGCACCGCGGCGGTCGCACTGGCGGGCATTCTCGCGTCGCTGCGGCTGGTGCGCGAGCCGATCGCCGACCAGCGCATCCTGTACATCGGGGCGGGCGCCGCCTCGGTGGGGATCGCCCGGCTGGTGCGGCTGGCGATGCTGTCGGACGGCGCGACGGAGGAGACGGCTCGCCGGGCGCAGGTGCTCACTGACACCCACGGGCTGGTCTACGAAGGGCGCGAACTGGGCGAACCCCACAAGCGGGAGTTCGCCCTCTCGCAGCGCGACTTGGCGCACTACGGCATCAAGCCGCGCGAGGGGCTCACCGTCGAGGAGCTCATCGCGGCGTTCAAGCCGACGGTGCTGATCGGCGCGACCGCGGTGGCCGGGGCCTTCACCGAGAGCATGATCCGCGAGCTGGCCCGTCACACGAAGCAGCCGCTGGTGATGCCGCTGTCAAACCCGACAAGCAAGTGCGAGTGCACACCCGCCGACGCCCTGGCCTGGTCCGACGGCCGGGCGATCGTCGCGACGGGCAGCCCCTTCGGCAACGTAACCCACGGCGGCCGGCAGCGGATCATCGGCCAGGCGAACAACGTGTTTATCTTCCCCGGCGTCGGGCTGGCGGCGATTGTCTCGGAGGCCAAGGAAGTAACGCAGGAGATGTTCCTCGTCGCCGCCCAGACGCTCTCGGAGATCGTCAGCCACGAACGGCTGGTGGCGGGCGCGATCTACCCCGACCAGAGCGAGCTGCGCGAGGTGAGCCGGGCGATCGCGACTGAGGTGGTGGTGTACGCCTCGGAAAACCACCTCGGCCGCCGCCTGAGCCGCGACGACGCGGCCCGCGTGGTGCGCGAGGTGATGTGGTACCCGGAATACGTCCCGGTCGCCCCGCCGGAGTGAGGCATGCCCGGGATGAACCACCCGGGGACGCGGCGCGGGGCGTGAGACCCGCCCGCCAGTCGGCGCAGCGAGGGCTTTCCGTCGGCGGAGGGTACGCCCACGCTGAATACAGCGTGAGACTGCCACCCGCCGTGGAGTTTCGCCGCGAGGCCTAGCAGCCCAAACCCATCGACCCTGCAGGCCATCATCGCGAGCCCACCCTGCGCGGAGTACGACGAAGGATGGGCCACCCGTCCACAACACACACACGGTCCCGTGACCCCTTTTTCTTACTTCGACCCCTCCGGCACGGGTGGCGAAGCGGTGCGGTTCGCCGAAAAATCAATGAAGGTCTTCCCGTCGTAGCGGCTTGCGCCCGCGTCGGCGCTGCCGAACCAGATGTTCCCGGTCTTGTCTTCGAGCATGCAGTAGACGGTGACGCTGCCGAGGCCGTCCTGTTGCGTGAGGTGCGTAAAGGACTTGCCATCGTACCGGCTTGCGCCGCCGCCGATGCCGTCGGGGAACCGCCCCGGGTGTCCCAGCCAGACGTTCCCCGCCCGGTCGAGGATCATCGAGCCGACGAAATCATCCAGCAACCCTTCTTTGGTCGTGAACGTCGTCACGGACTTGCCATCAAACCGGAAGGCCCCCTCCTGGCCGCCGAACCAGAGGTTGCCCGATCGGTCCACCACCATCGCACGGATATTCACGAACGACCGGCCGACCTGGTCGGCGAGGTTGGAAAACGACTTGCCGTCGTACGAGCAGACGCCGCCCTGCGTTCCGAACCAGATCCGTCCTGAAGCGTCCTGGGTGATCGTATAGACCGAGTTGTGGACGAGCCCTTCCTTCGTGGTGAAGTTGGTCATCGACTTGCCGTCGTAGCGGGTCGCACCGTTCTCGGTGCCGAACCAGATGTGACCGTGGCGATCTTCGAAGATCCAGGACACGTCGTTGCTGCCCAAGCCGTCCTGCTGCGTGAACAGGGCGGTGGACTTTCCGTCATAGCGCGACGCGCCGCCGGTGATGGACCCGAACCAGAGGGCGCCCGATCTATCCTCCAGCAGCGAGAAAATCCGCCGTTTCGCCAGGCCCACTTCCTCGGCGAAGTTCGTGAAATCCTTTCCGTCGTAGCGGATCGGGCCGCCGAACGTGGCGAACCAGATGTTCCCGGCGCGATCCTCCCGCATGTTGCGGATGATGACCCGCGGCATGTACGCCGTCGTTCGGGCCGGGGGCGGCGTGAAGTACGGATCCGGCTTCTCGAGCGGGCCGATGAAAGGCGCCGGCTGCGCCCAGGCGGCCGGGCACGCCAATCCGGCCGTGAGCAGCAGCGTCAGGAACGTCGTCTTCATGGATCGTTCTCCGGGGCCGCGTGCGGGCGCAGTCATCGCCAGGCCGCCGCGGCCCGGTCAGCATAGCACGGCCCCCGGGAATGGCCCGTCACATGCATGGCACATTCGTCGACGCGGGTCCGCACGACCGGCGAATGGCAAGCTCAGCGTGCGGCGACATCCGCTGACCCCGGGTGCGGAGGATCGCCGGGGCGGGCAGAAGCCCGACACCCCGCGCGTCCTGCCACGCCAGCTGCGCGATTTGCCATAGCACCGCGGCCGCTATCGCCTGGAGGCCATCCACCGTCCCGGAGGCGCTGGCGCCTTGCGGATGCCGGCCGGCTCTGCGCCGAACCCCGGGAGCCGAAGTAAGCCCCCCACGAACGGTGCGCCCCCGGCCCCGGGCGCGGTAGGCTGGCCGGCGAGGTCTCGTCGGCAGCGCCCGCGGGATCAAACGGAAGGTGTCGGCCCAACGACACCTCAAGGACACAAGGAGGTTTCACGTGAGTAGCGAAGAGAACCCAGCACGACCCCCCACCAGAACAGAGCCCGCGCTGCGAAGCAAGGCACCGCGAGTTCGAGCAGGCAAGCCGCTCCGTCGGCTCGTTTTCGCGATCGGCATGTGCGTAACTTTCAATGGAGGAGCCGCGATGGCCCAATCGACAACCGGAAATCCGACCGACCCCGCAAGCCAGTGCCCGATGGCGGGCGAGCACACAATGTCCGGATCAGGCATGGCCACCCGCCCCATGTCAATTCAGGACTGGTGGCCCAACCAGCTTGATCTCAGGATGCTTCACCAGAACTCCTCGCTGAGCAATCCGATGGGCGAGAAGTCCAACTACGCCCGGGAGTTCAGCAAGCTCGACTACGCCGCCCTGAAGAAGGACCTCAAAGCACTGATGACCGACTCGCAGGACTGGTGGCCGGCGGACTACGGACACTACGGGCCGCTCTTCATCCGCATGGCCTGGCACAGCGCCGGCACCTATCGCATCTCCGACGGCCGCGGCGGTGCCTCGGACGGCACGCAGCGCTTCGCACCCCTCAACAGCTGGCCGGACAACGTCAACCTCGACAAGGCTCGCCGCCTGCTCTGGCCCATTAAGCAGAAGTACGGCCAGCAGATCTCCTGGGCCGACCTGATGATCCTCACCGGCAACGTCGCCCTTGAGTCGATGGGCTGCAAGACGCTCGGTTTCGCCGGCGGACGCGAAGACGTGTGGGAGCCGCAGCAGGATGTGTACTGGGGCTCGGAGGCCGAGTGGCTCGGCGACAAGCGCTACAAGGGCGACCGCGAGCTCGAGAATCCCCTCGCCGCCGTCCAGATGGGCCTTATCTATGTGAATCCGGAAGGCCCCAACGGCAACCCCGATCCGGTCGCCTCGGCCCGCGACATCCGCGAGACCTTCGCCCGCATGGCCATGAATGACGAAGAGACCGTCGCACTCATCGCCGGCGGGCACACCTTCGGCAAGTGTCACGGAGCCGGAGACACCAAGCTCGTCGGGCCCGATCCCGAAGCCGCCCCGATCGAAGCGCAGAACCTTGGCTGGAGCAGCAGCTTCGGAACCGGCAAGGGCGGCGACACGATCTCCAGCGGAATCGAAGGCGCCTGGAAGCCGAACCCCACCCAGTGGGACATGGGCTACCTCAAGGTTCTGTTCCTGTACGACTGGGAGCTGGTCAAGAGCCCGGCCGGCGCAAAGCAGTGGCTGGCCAAGGACGTGCTCGAAGAGAACATGGTCGTCGACGCGCACGACCCCTCCAAGAAGCACCGACCCATGATGACCACGGCGGACCTCGCCCTGAAGTTCGACCCCGCCTACTCCAAGATCGCCCAGCGCTACCTCAACAACCCCGAAGAATTCGCGGACGCCTTCGCCAGGGCATGGTTCAAGCTCACCCACCGCGACATGGGCCCGACCTCCCGCTACCTCGGGCCGGAGGTGCCCAAGGAAGCGATGATCTGGCAGGACCCCGTTCCTGCGGTGGATCACGCCCTCATCGACGAGAAGGACATCGCAGCGCTCAAGACCCGGATTATCGATTCCGGTCTAACCGTCTCGCAGCTGGTCTCCACCGCCTGGGCGTCGGCGGCCACGTTCCGAAGCTCTGACAAGCGCGGCGGCGCAAACGGCGCCCGCATCCGCCTCGCCCCGCAGAAGGACTGGGAGGTCAACCAGCCAGCCGAACTGGCAAAGGTGCTTTCCACGCTCGAGAGGATTCAGAAGGATTTCAACAGCGCCCAGACCGGCGGCAAGAAGGTCTCCCTGGCCGATCTGATCGTGCTCGGCGGCTGCGCGGGCGTCGAAAAGGCGGCCAAGGCCGCGGGCGTCGACGCCAGGGTCTCCTTCACACCCGGCCGGACCGACGCCTCGCAGGAAATGACCGATGCCAGCGCCTTTGCCGTGCTTGAGCCCACGGCCGACGGCTTCCGCAACTACCTGAAGGCCGGACACACGCGGCCGGCCGAGGAACTGCTCGTGGATCGCGCCCAGCTGCTGTCGCTGACCGCCCCTGAGATGACCGTCCTCGTCGGCGGGCTGCGCGTGCTCAATGCGAACCACGGCGGCGCGCCGCACGGCGTCTTCACCCGGAAGCCGGGGACACTGACCAACGACTACTTCGTCAACCTGCTCGACATGAGCACGGAGTGGCGCAAGTCCGCCAAGGACGCCGGCGTCTTCGAGGGCCGCGACCGCAAGACCGGCGAGGTCAAGTGGACCGGCACGCGTGTCGACCTGGTGTTCGGCTCGCACTCGCAGCTTCGAGCCCTCGCCGAGGTCTACGCCGCCACCGACGCCCAGGAGAAGTTCGTCTCCGACTTCGTCGCGGCATGGACCAAGGTGATGAACCTCGATCGCTTCGACGTCGTCCACTAGCCGCCCCGTGAAAGCGCAACCGGCCGGCGCGCCAGGCGTATCGACGCCTGCGCGACCGGCCGGTTTGCAGAAGGGGGTCAGGTTTGCTCTGTAGAAAACCTTCAGGATGATACGAACGATCATGCAGTTAAGGGTGATGGCGCTGAGGGTGATCTCTCAGCACTGGGACTGGTAGTTGCGAGCCCGCAGGGCCGAGCCGAGCAGTCGCTTCATCGTGCTGGTTGCGGTTTTGCTCTGCCATCGCTGTTCGTAGGTCCGCTTGTCGAAGCGTGTCGCCATCAGTCTTCGCCATCGTCCGCTGGGCAGCCGGGGGCATGCCCTCGCTGTACTCAGCGTGGGAATGCGCCTCGATGGCCGCTCACCCGGCACGGCTGCCTTCCCGCTTGATGACACCGGCAGCCGCCGGCCCAAGCGCACCGTGTAATCCCCGGGAGCCACCCGTTTTTGCACCGGTCGAAGCGTGATCCGCTGCTTGCCCGCCGAAGCGAACGCCGGATCGGAGTTTCCGGGTTGCCATCGGATTGCCTACGGCATGCCGCCGATCGCCTGGCCGGCGAGGCCGGCGGCGGCGTCGCTGGCGGCGTCTTTGATCGCGATGATCGTGGGATAGGGAACCATCAGCTCGAACGACGCGGTGTCGCCCGCGGTGTACAACGACATCGCGATCGGGGCGGGCTGGTCGGCCATGGTGGGGATGACCGCCTTGCCGTCCACCGCCTTTGCGATCGCCCGGGCCAGCGCCAGGGCCCGGTCGGCCATGAGATAGCCCTCGATCGACCGGCCGCCGTGCAGCCGGCGCGCGGCGGCGGCGACGGCAGGGTCTTCGGCCAGCGGAGCGCCGCCGCTGCGAACGACAGCGATAACCTGCTCGAACCGGGCAAGCCCCCCGCCGATGGTCGCGACGACGAACTTCCCATCCAGCGCCGCCATGCGGACGCACGCCCCGTCGCGGCCGATCACCCGCCGCAGGGCTTCCGGGTCTACCTCGGCGACCCCCGCAAGGTCCAGCCGCAACTGGTCCACGGCGAGGCCGTCGGCCGTCCGCTCGACCGCCCGGGCGTAGGAGATGCGGGCGAGCGCCGCCTGGCCGCGCGGATCGCTGACCGCCCCCTCCTTGAGCACGGTTAAGAGCCGCTCGAACCGCCGGAGCATCTCGTCGGGATCTCCCGCCGTGCGTACGACCTTTGTCACGCCGACCAGCCCGTCGGGGCCCTCGGGGATCGCGCTGACGCTCACGGCGACAGCCTGCACCGCCTCGCCCAGCGCAGAGACGGCGGACTTGATCGCGTCGCGCCGCTCGGCCACGAAAGCCGGGGTCAGGTCGACCAGCGGAAGGTAGCGGACGTTGATCGACTCGCGCACGCTCCGGCCGGACATGCCCAGGGCCAGCACGAAGCGATCCGCCGGCAGGCCCTGAAGCAGCGGCCCCTCCGCGTCGCCGGCGAGGGCAGCGGCGCCGGGGCGCCCGCCCTCGATCACCAGCCCTTCCTCGCTCAGGCGGGCGCCGAGGTGAACGCTGCTGAGACTCTTGAGCTTCTCGAGCGTCAGCCCCATCGACATCGCGAAGAACCGCAGCCCCTCTTCGTCACCGTCGCCGCTGCTGATCTCAAGCAGCTTGGCAGGCCGCAGGAAGACAAACAGGTCGCTGCGCCGGGCCACGGCGCCCGCAGCGGGCGACAGTGAGTCGCGGAGGCTGCCGCCGGCAGACTGGATGCTCTTGACCGTGTCGAGCGACGGACTGATGACCGAGTACTTGCCCTTCGCGCCGAGGTAGGCGCCGCTCTCGCCGGCGGACTTGATGGTGACCTTGAGGAAGTCGCCGTCGCCCTCGACCGGCTGGGGTGAGATGAACTGCGTCAGCTTCGCGCGGTCGGTGGTGGGCAGGATGATCGACATCCGCTCGTTCATCTGGGCGGGCGAGGCGGCGGGCAGGACCGCGAAAGCCATCGAGCCGCTTTCGTCCATCCCGTCGACGATGCTCAGGACCGTTCCCTTGAACATCATCAGGGGGCTGATGGCGATCATCTTCATGTCGGTCATCAGCTTGCGGGCCTTGGCGTCGACGGCGTTCATATCGTTGACGCTGACCACGGCCACGGCGCTGTCGGGGACCACGCCGAGCACCTCGTGCGGGTCGGCCAGCGCGACGGCGGGCAAGTGGACCAGGCCCAGGAAGAGCAGCAGGCTGACGGCGAAACGATTGAACATGGCAGGAATCCCCGGTTGGTAGACAGGACGACAGAGTCTACGAGTCGCGCCGACGCCGGTCAAACCGCCGGGGGCCGGCGGGCTCTCGCCTCGCGGGCTGCCGGGGTCTACCATCCGCGACCTGTGCACGCGCCGCCGTGACCTCCGGGGATGTACACGGAATGTCGAGTTCAGTACCCGCTTCGCCGCTGGCAGAGATTCTGGATCGCCTTACCTCCCGCGCAGCCCGCCGCTCGGGAAAGCGCGCCCCCTACCGCATTCCGGCGCTGTGGCAGTGCTGGGAATACGAGGGCGCCGCGCGGACGGTACGCGGCCAGCTCGCCGTCGATCCGCGACACTGGTTGGCGGCGTGCATCGAGCGGATCATCCTGCCCGCGCAGGGCGGGCGCCGCGTGGCGTGGCGAAGCCTGTCCCAGTCGGGCGGACCGAGTCGCGGCGACGCCGCGACCGGGCGGCGCGGCGGGGACTGGATCGGCGGCGCGACGCTCTACGCCACGCTGATACGCGCGACCACCGCGTGGGACCACAACGGCGACCGCCGTCTTACCGACGCGCCGGGCTGGACCGAGACGGGCACGTTTCTCAAGACCATCGCGCTGCTGCCACTGCTGGCGAAGATGGGCGTGACCGGGCTGTACATGCTGCCGGTGACGCGCGTCAGCCGCCGGTTCCGCAAGGGCGAGGTCGGCTGCCCCTACTCGCCGAAGAGCTTCTACGAACTGGAGCCGGACCTGCACGATCGGCTGCTGGGGCCGGACGATGGGCTTGTCGAGCTGGAGTTCGCGGCGTTCGTCGAGGCGGCGCACAGCCTCGATATGCGCGTGATGGTCGACCTGTGCCCGCGCACCGCGTCGCGCGACAACGATCTGCTGCTCGATCATCCGGAGTGGTTCTACTGGATCGACGCGAAGACTGCGGACAGCTACGGCCCGGTGCACATCGAGGGTCACCGCGGCGGCATGCCCGCGGTGAGCGAACTGGGCGACATCCTCGGCAGCGACGCGATGCGCCGCCACCTCGCGCGGTTCCGCTTCGCGCCGAGTGTGACCGACCCGGCGCGCTGGCGGACGTTTCGCGAGAAGGCGCGTCGGGCGGGAGCGGGCTTCGACGTGCTGAAGGGGACGGCGCGGGAGTTCGGCGTCATCACGCCGCCTGGCTTCTCCGACGTCATCAACGATCCGCAGCCGCCGTGGAGCGACATCACGTTTCTGCGGCTGTTTCTCGATCACCCGGCGGCCTCGGCGCCGCACCTGGCGGGCGGCGCGGCTCGCTCCGCGAAACAGCAGGCGCCCTATGTGTTCACCGACGTGATCAAGTCGAGCCTGTTTCCGGGCCGAAAGCCGAACGGGCCCCTCTGGAAGCGGCTGGCGGGCGTGCTGCCTTTCTACCAGCGATTCGGCGTAGATGGCGCCCGAGTCGACATGGGCCACGCGCTGCCGCACGAGTTACAGGGGTTGATCCTCGCCGAGCCGCGACGGCGCGACCCTGACTTCAGCTTCATCGCCGAGGAATTCAACCACAAGGCGGCCGCGGGGCAGAAGAAGGCGGGCTACAACGCCATCCTCGGCTCGTCGTGGTGGATGCAGCCGCGCGTCGCCGAGGGGGAGCTTCGCCGTTTCGTTGAGGAAGTGCTTCCGGCGACGGCGCTGCCGGCGCTCGCCGCCGCGGAGACGCCCGATTCGCCGCGAGCGATGGTCCGGCGCGGCCGCGAGCGCTTCGCGCGGTTCATCGTCGCGCTGAACCACTTCCTGCCGAATGGCATCCCGATGATTCACAGCGGGCTGGAGGCGCTGGAGCGCCAGCCGCTGAACCTCGGGCTCGACATCGGCAAGCCCGGACGCTTCGCGCTGCCGAAGTCTGATCCGAATTACGGCAAACTCGGCTACTTCGACCTGACGTGGCTGCACTGGGACAACCGCGGCGGTGCGGAGATGGTCGACCTGATCGCGCGGGCGGCGGGCGTTCGTCAGCGCTACCTGCCCAACCTGGTACGGAAGCGAAACGGGACGTTCCCTGCGCGGTCGGGAGCGGGCGCGGCGTCCGTGCTGGCCGTGAGTTACCGGGTCGGCGGGAAGGCGACGTTGCTGATTCTCGCCAATGGTGACTTCGACCACGCTCAGTCGGTGACGGTTGCCGTTCCGCACCCGCCCGGGGACGCACGACTCGTAGTGCAGACGGAGTTTGCGATTGACGAATCGGCCCCCGCACCGCGACTTCGCGGGCGGACGCTGCGTGCGAAGCTCGAGCCGGGCGATGTGCGGGTCGTGCTCGTCGAGCGTGCGTGACGGCGGATCGCGGCAGTCGGGCCGCGGATGCGCGCAGTACTCTCGCGGCCCGGGCGGGCTTACAACGCAAGCCCCGACGGCGATGTAAGCCTGTCGGTGATGCGGCTAAGGCACGGCCGGCTGGTCGAGCCGCATCAGGAGGTCTCGACAGGCGGCGGCCAGTTCGGGATTGCTCTGCGGCATGCTCAGCAGTCGCCGCGCGTCTTCATGCCGGCCGGACTTCACCAGCGAGTCGGCGAGCGCAGTAACCACCTCCATGCCGCTGACGTTCACCACGTAACGCACGGCATCGCCGAGGTTGATCGCGGCATTCCCGTAGTCGCCGAGCAGGTGCTGCGCGAGGCCGACGTACTGCACGATCGGCGGCGGCCGCGTGCCGGTGACGGCCATGAAGGTCTCGCCGCGCTCGACCATCCGCCGGGCCAGCGCGATGCCCTGCGGCTGCGGACCCTCGGCGAGGCGGCTGCGACAGTGCAGCGCCTTCCACGACAACTCCAGCCCCCACGCGTGGTAGACCGGCACGTTGTTCGCGGCGATTTCCAGCAGGCGGGCGGCCTCCTCGTACCGACCCTCTACCATCAGCGTGTGGCCCACGAACGCAGTGATCGGGCGGTGATACTGCGTGTGGGAGGAGGGCTGCTGCCACGCACGCACCGCGGCAAGCACGGACGGAGACATCGCCGCCTCGTGCTCGCTGCAGATGCGCTGGAAACGCTCAAACGCGTCGGCGTTGTTGGCCCGGTAGAACGGCGCGCTCAGCAGGCTGAGCATGCGGTGGGCCACGCCGTAGCGGTCGTAGACATTGTCGCCGAGACGCTCCGCGCAGCTCGCCCACGGCTCGCCTGTCACCCGTGCCGCCGCGTCGCGGTCGAGCCCGGCGAGACCGTGCTCCGCCATGGCGCGGATCCATAGCTGCGCGGTCAGCGCCTGCCCCGCGAGGCTGGGGTGGACGTGGTCATCCATCAGCGCCCAACCGGCAACCCCCCCTTCGCTGCGGGCGGCAAACTCGGCCTGCAGATCGCACAGCACCGCACCCCGCCCCGCGACGCGGCGAATCGCCTCGTTCATCGACGGCAGCGCCCGCCAGGGCATCGGATCCCATTCACGGGCTCGCTCGAAATGCGCGGCGGCCTGCTCCGCAAATCCCGACGCTGCGAAAGCCCGCGCCATGGCGTACTGAAGCGCGGCGCTGCGGTCGTACATTGCGGCAGCCTCGGCCAGCCGCTGCAGGGCGGCCGTCGGATCCGCCGACGTCATCGCCTGCCCTTCCGCGAGCAGTTCCCTCCAGCGCTGCGCGGCGGCGACATCGAGCGGCAGCGGCGGTTGGGCGCCGATCGGAGCCAGATCGTGCTCGTTGGCGGGCAGCGTACACAGCACCACCGGCACACCCGCCTCCCGGCACGCGGCGACCATGCGACCGAGGTGCCGCTCAAGGTTCGCCGTCGCGGCGGCGCGAAGGGGATCGTTCGGGCCGATCTGGGCCTGGCCGATCACCTGCTCCATCAGCGTCCGACCGGCCGGCGCGGCGCCGGGCTTGCGACGCGTCTGTACGTCCGTGATCCATTGCACTGCTGCGAACCGCCGGGCGAAGCGAAACGCGCTCATCGCCCCGGTCGAGCGGCCGAAAGCATGAACCGACGCCACGCCGTGAGCGCCGTAGAACTCGTTGTTTCCGCAGTAGACGATGACCACGTCCGGATCGAACGCGAGCGCTTCATCGAGGATGTGCATCACCGCGAAGCTGGCGACGGCCGTCGTGCCGAAGTTGAGCACTTCGATCTGCCGCTGCGGGAACACGTCCGCAAGCATCGCCTTGAAGAACGACGACGCGGCCAGCGACGGCGGCTGCGGGTAGCCGCGCATCGCGGACTCACCCAGCAGCAGGACACGCAGCGTGCGTTCGTCCTTCGGCATGGCGAAGACCTGCTCCTCCATACTGCCGACGGTCGTAAGATTCTGAAAGAAAAACGTGCTCAGCCCGGGTTGGTGCGTCCCGTACCACGTCTTGCCCGCGTAGTCGCCAAGGCGCGCGAAGACCGGCGGATAGCCGCCGTACCCGGCACGCCGAGCGAGAAGCTCACCGATCAACAGCGGAAGAACCACCAAGGACAGCGCCAGCAGCCGAAACAGCCGCCTGCGCCGCCGGGACAGGCGAGGGGGCGCAGCCGTCGTCGCGGCAGGGGCGGGCTGCTGGCTGGTGACATCGTCGGGCATGGTCGGGCGAGGCCAACGAGGGAAGACCGGGCACCAGCCCGCAGCTTCCTCAACCGCCCCCGAACTCTCGCGGGCGACGACGGGGTGGTCAAGCCGACGGGCGCAAAGACAAGGGCGGGCGGCGCCGATTGCGACGCCCGCCCGCCCCTGCGGAGTTCAAGCTGCCTGTCAGCTTACCGACGGGCGCGACGCAGCAGCGCCGCGGCGCCGAGGCCGAGCAGCGCGAGGCTCGTCGGCTCCGGAATCACGCGGGCGACGCCGCGGAGCACGTCAACCTGGAAGGTCACGAGCTCGTTCGCGACAGAGGTCGAGAACGGGATGTTGTCGGCGTTGACCGTACGGCCGTCGTTGCCGATCGCGTTCCACGAACCCGATTCGATCGCCTTCCAGAAGTAGTTGCCCGGAGCGGCGATCATACCGGTCACCGAGTACACGCCGCCGCCCAGCGGGGACATGTACCAGTTCGAATCGTTGTTGTTCCAGCCGTTGAAGTCACCCACAGCCTGCCACTGGTTGCCCGGCTCGTAGTTGATGCCCTGGCGATTCGTGGAGGGTACCCAGCCGTCGGCGTAATTGTTCGTGTCGAAGGTGATCGACAGGCTGCCGGCGCCATCGTAGTAGGCCCAGCTGTCGCCGCTCCCCGGGAGCGCGGTGTCCCAGTTGCCCGGATCGCCGCTGGCGCTCACCTTCCAAGCCGTGAAGCCGTTGGCCGCGCCGCTGATGGTCGTGCTGTACGTGCCGTCGGCGTTGTCGGTCATGGCGGTGACGCCCCAGCCGTTGGCCTCACCACGGTACCACCACTGCGCCTGCGCCTGCGTGGCCATCGCGGCGACGACCAGCATGCCTACAAAGAGCTTCCTCATCTCCATCCTCCTTACGAGACCGCGTCTCGGAAAACCGAACATTCGCTGATGGAATCGGCGCCGGCTAGTCGAGGCGATCCGCGCTGCGCCGCGCGTCGCCGCCGGGTCCGTCCCGCTCCAGGTACACCTCGCGGCGCCGGCCCTCTATTCAGGACTTTCCCGCCCCAGCCCGCGAGGGAGGAGCAGGGCTTCGGCCGCCGCTCGCACCCCATGATACCGTGGCCCGCCAAGCCGGTTCAAGCAGCAATTGTCGTGATCGAGGCCCCGAGCGGTGAGGATTTTTGCGCAACGGCGGCTTTCTCGGCCGGGGGCAGCAGGAGGCTCACCCCGGCAGTCGAACCGCCCGGATTGCGAGGAAAAGAGGAAACTCGCGGTGGGAGCGAAGCTGCCCCCGGTGGCGCGGCCCCCCCGGCGGTTCGCGGTGGGTCAGCAGTTCCTCCCCCGTCGTGACCGCCAGGCCGGCTTCCCCGAGCGCCGCCAGGTACGCAGCGAGCGGGCGGTGCCGGTAGACCGTCTGGGCGCTGTCCACGCCGCGGCCGGGGTGGGTGGTGATCGGAACGTCGAGCGGGGTCGCGTAGCGGTCCAGCCGGCGGTACTGGATCTTCCGCTCCTCGTCCCAGCCCCAGTTCGACTGCCGCGGGATGCGGAAGCACGGGTGGTTCATGATCAGTACCGCACGCCCGCCGGGCCGCAGCGCCGCGGCGAGGAGCCGGCACAGGGCGGGCAGGTCGGGAACGTCCTGAACCGCCATGAGGCACGATGCGGCGTCGAACGATCCGTCGGCGAAATCGCCGGGGGCCGTGACGTCGTGCACAAGGTAGCGCAGCCGCTTGTCGCGCGGGCCGCGGGCACGGGCGGCTTCGATCAGCCGCTTGCTGGCGTCGATGCCCAGCACGTGCGCGGGCTCGCACTCGAGCAACCGGCGGACGAACACCCCCTGCCCACAGCAGACGTCAAGGAGCCGCTCTCCCGCCCGCGGCGCCAACAGGCGCATCGCCGCGGGCAGGATGACTTCCTTGTGGTAGTCGGAGCCGTCTTCGCCGACGAGCTTGTCGTACCAGTCGGCGACGTTGTCCCAGCCGGCGGGGTGGAGCGCATCGTCGGGTGACCCGCCGCGAGGCGAGGCCCGATCCGGGCGGGGTCCAGGCGCCCCATGGCGCGAGGGTTGACGCGACGGCTGAGGTGTTCGCCCCTGCCCGCGAGGGGCGGGTGCACGTCCTTCGCCCGGCGGGGGCGGCGTCGGCCGCGTGCCCCGAGGCGCGGGTTTTCCCGGCCCGCGCGGCGGGCGCTGGCGATCGCCGCCCGGTCGGGGCTTGCCGCGAGGGCCGGATGTGCCGGGGCGGGGCCGGTTTTGACGACGATCCTTGGCCATGCGCCCAGCATAGCACCCGGACAGGCGCATGGGTAATCGGGGCACGGCAGGCCCTTGTAGCGGCGGAACCGCGCCCGCGCGGGGTTGAACGACGGGAGCGTGCCGACTGCTATACTGACACCAGTCGGCGGACTCGCGCCCGAGGGATGAACCGTCTCATGCTCGAATCGCACAAGCTGGTCGAAAAGCGAATCGAGAACTACCTGCGCACGGTGATCGAGCCGGCCGTGTTCAGCGACCGGTGCGAACTCGAGGTGGCGGTTGCGCAGGTTGCTGATCCCATTTCCTTCGACGAGGCCCGGCGGCTGGCTTATGCGCCGATTGCGCGCGGGTTTCGATGGGGGCCGCTGTTTTCGACGGCGTGGTTCCGGCTGCGCGGCGTCGCACCGGCCATCACGCGCGATGGGCAGGTGCTGCACCTGCTGTTCGACACGGCCACGGAGGCCTGCCTGTTTCACAACGGCGTGCCGTGGCACGGGCTCAGCCGGTTTCACCGCGACTGCCCCCTGCCGCCGAGCATCCGGCCGGGCGAGCCGTTCGAGCTGTGGGTCGAGGCCGCGTGCAACGGGCTGTGGGGCGACTTCGACCTCGACAAAACGGTGGTCGACGGCAAGCACGGCCACCTGACGCTTGCGCAGGTCGGCGTGTTTCACGGCGACGATGTGTATCAGTTGGCGATGGACTTCGACTTCCTCCTGAGCCTGGTCCGTGCCCTGCCGGAGTCGATGGCTGTTCGTGATCAGACGCTCGCGTTTCTCGGCTATGCGATGGCGGCCACGGCCTCGGACGACGTGCAGCGCGATCATCGATACGCACAGAGTCTGGTTAAGACCGGCTTCGATCGACTTTCACCCCATCCGGCATGCAAACCCTTCGTCATCGGCCACGCCCACATCGACACGGCCTGGCTCTGGCCGCTGCGCGAGACGCGGCGGAAGCTATATCGCACCTTCTCCACGGCGCTACGCAACATGGAGCGCTACGAGGAGTTCCGGTTTCTGCACACCAGCCCGGCGCAGTACGAGATGATCCGGCAGGATCAGCCCGCCCTGTTCGAGCAGATCAAACGCCGCGTGGCCGAGGGCCGCTGGATTCCCGAGGCCGCCATGTGGGTCGAGGGCGATACGTACATCGCCGGGGGCGAGGCGATCATCCGCCAGATTCTGCACGGGACGCGCTGGCTGCGCGAACACTTCGGCTACACGCCGCGCACGCTGTGGATCCCTGACAATTTCGGTTACTGCGCCGCCCTGCCGCAGATCATGGCGCAGTGCGGGCTGGAACTGCTCGTCACGCAGAAGCTGTCGTGGAACGATACGAACCGATTCCCCCACTACTGCTTCACGTGGCGGGGGCTGGACGGCACGGGCGTAGCGACGCATTTCCTGCCCGCGGGCCAGTACAACAGCGAATGCCGCCCGGACGACCTGATCGAATGCCGCAAGCGATTCGAAGCCGCGGGCACCAACAACGATTGGCTCTACGCGTTCGGCCACGGCGACGGCGGCGGCGGGCCGCACCGCGACATGCTGGAGCGGCTGCGTCGGGCGGCGGGCAACGAGGAATCGCCCAAGTCCCTATTCGCCGATCGCGACGAGATGGTCGAGCGTCTGAAGTCCCTCGTTTCGGGCCCGATCTGGGATGGCGAACTGTACCTCGAGCTGCACCGCGGCTGCTTCACGACGCAGGCCAGCGCGAAGCGCGACAACCGCGAGTGCGAGCAACTGCTCCGCGACGCGGAAATCGCTGCGTGCCTGGCGACCGGCGGGTACTCCCCCGATCAGCGCAGTGCGATGGACCGCGCGTGGAAGGGTGTGCTGCTGAACCAGTTTCACGACATCCTTTGTGGAACCTCGATTGCGCGGGTGCATGCCGAGGCCGGGGCGCTGTATGGCGAGGTCCGCGCCGCGGCCACCGCCGTGCTGCAGGAGTCGCTGGCGACGTGGGCCCGACAAGTCGAAGGCGGCGGCCGGCCCGCGGAGCGCGAAACCGTCGCGAACCTTCTGTCGTGGCAGAGGGATGGCGTCGTCCAACTGGCGGGCGACTGCCCGCCGAGGAGCGAGACCGCCCTGTCGCAGGGGGCGAAGGACGACGACGGCAACGCCGTCACGCTCGCCGTGGTCAAGGGCGTCCCGGCGATCGGCCACATCGCGCTTGGTGGCGAGCGGCTGAACGCCGATGCGCCGGCCGTGGCGAACCAGTTCACCGTGACGCAGCAACGCATCGAAAACAGCCTCATCGCCGTTGATTTCGTCTCCACCGGGCGGGTTATTCGGCTTACCGACAAGCGCTGCAACTACGCCACGCTCACGCTGAATGACCTGCGCATCGGAAACTGGCTGGTCGCCTACGAAGACCGCCCCGCCGAGTACGACGCCTGGAACATCGACCGTGGCTATGGATCCAAGCGGATCTACGGGGAGCGCTATCAGGAAACCCGCGCCACCGTCGAAGAAACCGGCCCCGTGCGCGCTTCCGTCCGGCTCGACATCCCCATCGGGCGGGCGTCGATGCTTACGCAGTGGATCCGCCTCTACGCTGACAGCCCGATCCTGCACTTCGACACGATGGTCGACTGGCGCGAGGACTGCGTGATGTTGCGGACGAACTTCTCCGTCGGCCTGCGGGCGCGGTACGCAACGTTCGGCACGCAGTTCGGCGCGATCGAGCGGCCCATCCACGAGAACACGTCGTGGGACGCGGCGCAGTTCGAACACTGCGCCCAGCGCTGGGTGGATGTCTCGCAGCCCGATTACGGCGTCGCCCTGCTGTTCGACACGAAATACGGCTGCAACTGTCGCCTCGGTGTGCACGGCGTTCGCGAGGCGGGGCCGACGCTGGGGCTGACGCTGCTGCGCTCCCCCATGTGGCCCGACCCGACGGCCGACCGCGGTGTCCACCGCTTCCGTTATGCGCTCTATCCGCACGAGGGAGACTGGCGCGCCGCCCGTGTGCCGCAGATGGCGCTGGAGTTCGGCAATCCGCTGCGCCTCTTGACGGGTGACGGCGACGCGGACGCCGCGCCGGGGAATAGCGCCGGCGGATCAGCCGCAGCCCCGCTGCCCCCGGCCTGGTCGGCCGTATCGTGCGACGCGGACAGCATCATCATCGAAACCATCAAGCCGGCCGAGGAAGGCGACGACATCATCCTCCGCCTCTACGACACCTTCGGCCAGTCCGGCCGGGCGACGGTCTCGTGGCGGACCGGTTGGACTGCCCCGCGCGTGGTCGATATGCTCGAACGCCCGCGCGAGCACGCCGGCGTACGCGCGGCGGATGACGGCCGGGGCTTCGCCTGGGACTTCCGACCCTACGAAATCCTCACGGTGGCCGTGAAGCCGGCAAGGTGACACGCCGTGACACTTCGACGGGACACCCAGCCGCCAGCGTCGACGGCCGCGGTCGTCGCCCTGACCGCCGACCCGATGGCCGCCCTGCGGCAGCGCAGCATTGGAATTTTGGCCTGGAGCAACCCCCTGGTGGTCGGCGCGCGGCGCGTTCTCGGGGTGTGGGATCCGGTCTTGCGGCGCATCGAGCTGTTCGAAGTCACCCCGCAGCGGCCGGCCCGGGAGTTGGTGGCCACCCTGCTGCATGAGGCGGCCCACGCCCTTGGGCAAGATGACGAAACCTCAACGCGGCAGCTCGCAGAAGCGGCCTCAGCCGCGCTGAGCGACGACCAGGCGGCGCGCATCGCAGCCGATCTCGTCGCCGTGGCCCGGACTCGCGAGACCACGCCCGCGGCGCTCGCTGCCGACGAGCGGCTGACCCCCTTGAGCTTCCCCGCATGACGCTGCTCGTGGGACTGCTGCTGGTGGCGGTGTTCCTGGCGTTTGCCGGGGCGATGTTTCAGGAGCGGCTGTCGGCCCTGCTCGCCCTGCCGCTCATGGCGCTGGCCTTCGCGGCGATCGCCGCTGCTGCCACCTGCCTCGACGCTGCGCCGTCGGCCGTTTCCAGCGGGGAACCCCTCGCTGCGACCTCGAATGTCGCCGCCGCGCTGCTCCAAGTGCTCCGCGACGGGCCGCTCGCCCTGTCCGACACGATCATCGCCACCCTCTTCGGCGGCATGTTTGCCGCGTACGTCCGGACGCTGAAGATCGCGGAGCGCATGGTGACGTGGGCCGCGGAGTTTGCGGGGGACCGGCCGGCGCTGCTCTGTGTCATCATGCTCGTCGCGGTCGCCGCGGTGTTCACATCCACAGCGGGGCTCGGCACCGTGATCATGCTGGGCACGATCGTGCTGCCTGTCCTGCGGTCGGTCGGCGTCGGGCCGATCGGCAGCTCCGGCGTGCTGCTGATCGGCGTGGCGATGGGCGGCACGCTCAACCCGGTGGCCCGGCGCCTGTGGCAGGAGTTCTACGGCCTGCCACCGGCACAGATCGACACCATGCTGTACGTCATGGTCGGGCTTTACCTTGCCTGCGGTCTCGGGTGGATCGTGCTCAGCACGAGGCGAAGTGCGATCAGCCGCTTCCACGCGGTAGCGGCGACCGCGGCAACCACCGCCGCGGCGGTCACCGTCCCTGCGAGGCTGATGATCGCGCCGCTGGTACCGGTCTTGCTCGTTTTCGTGCTGGCCATTCACGAGTTGGCGGCCTTCGCGCTGGCCATCGCCTACATGTACCTCTGCGTCTGCCGAAGGGGCGACGCGACGCGCGAACTCTCGCGCTCGTTGATCGAAGGCGCGCAGAGTGTCATACCGCCCGTGCTGCTGATGATCGGGATCGGCATGCTCATCGTGTCTCTCCGGAGCGACGCGGTGCAGGCCTACATGACCCCGCTGATCGCCGCGACCGCGCCGTCGAGCGCCGTCGGCTACATCGTCACCTTCATCGTGGCGGCGCCGCTGGCCCTCTACCGCGGGCCG
This sequence comes from uncultured Phycisphaeraceae bacterium, assembly GCA_964426945.1. GTDB lineage: Bacteria > Planctomycetota > Phycisphaerae > UBA1845 > UBA1845 > CAYRSS01. The sequence continues at coordinate 41,819 of CAYRSS010000011.1, read as the reverse complement.
CTCAACGTGTGGGGTATGGGGCTCGCCGTGTCGGCGACGCTGATGACCGCGTCGTCGCTCCCCGCGGCGGCCGTGCTGGGCGTGGTGCTCGCGGCCGGAATGCTCCAGGGCATCTGCGACCCGACCAATACGGCCAACGTGTGGGTCGCGGGCTTCCAGGGGATTACGGTGAACCAGTTACTCCGCCGGACGATCCTGCCCGTCTGGATGGCGGCGGCTGCCGGCATCGCCATTTTCGGCCTGATGTTCGTGGGATCATGAGCACCAACTACCGGATCGGGATCGATGTCGGCGGGACGTTCACCCATGCGGTGGCGATCGACGCCGACGCGCTCGAACTCGCGGCGAAGGTGCGCACGCCCACGACCCATCGCGCACCCGAGGGCGTGGCCCGAGGCGTGGTCGACGCCCTCAGGCTCGTGCTGGCGCAGGCCGGTGTGACGCCGGATCAGGTTCGCCTCGTAGCCCATTCGACGACGCAGGCGACCAATGCCCTGTTGGAGGGGGACGTCGCCACCGTGGGCATCCTCGGCATGGGCCGCGGCCTCGGGGCGTGGCCGGCGCGCTCGCAGACCAGCATCCGTCCGATCCCGCTGGGCGCGGGGCGGACCCTCACAACCTGTCACGAGTTTCTTCACGGCGATGCGGTGAACGAGCGCACCTCGCGGGCAGCCATCGAGCGCCTGCGCGACCGCGGCGCCGAGGTGATCGTCGCCGCGGACGCCTTCAGCGTCGATGATCCCACGCGCGAGCAACTGGTCTGCCGCGTCGCGGAGGATCTGGGCCTGAGGGCAACGGCTACGCACGTCGTGAGCGGTCTGCACGGTCTCGCCATGCGGACGCGCACGGCGGTAGTGAACGCGAGCATGATGCCGAAGATGCTGCTGACCGCGGAGATGACAGAGCAGGCCGTCCGGGAGGCAGGCATCGTGGCTCCGCTGATGGTCATGCGCAGTGACGGCGGCGTGATGAGCCTGGCGGAGATGCGCGAACGGCCGATCCTGACCATGCTCTCCGGGCCTGCAGCCGGGGTGGCTGCGGCGCTGCTCTATGCCCAGGTCTCGGACGGCGTCTTTCTCGAGGTCGGCGGGACCAGCACCGACATCAGCGTGATCCGCCATGGGCGGGCGGTCATCCGCGGTGCCGAGATCGGCGGACACCGGCTGTCACTCAGCACGCTGGACGTGCGCACAATCGGCGTGGCGGGCGGTTCGCTCGTGCGCGCGGACGGCAGTCGCCTCGGGCCGCGCAGCGCCCACCTCGCCGGGCTGAGCTATGTCAGCTTTGCCGATCCGCCGCCGCGCGACTGGCAGGCCACCACGGAGACCGTCGACGGGCAGCCGTACCTCGCGATGCGGGGCGAGCCCGACTCAGTCGGCTTGGCGGTCACGCCGACGTGCGCCGCCAACCGGCTCGGCCTGATCCCCCCCGGCGACCCCGCCGCGGGGAACCGTGGTTCCGTCGATGGCGCGTTCGACGCCATCGCCCGAGCGTGGCGCGCGGCGGACGGGGCCGCTGTGGCTGAGGCCGTACTCTCCGGTGCCTGCGCGCTGATTGAGCCGATCGTCCGAGGCCTGATCGCTGAGTACGGCCAGCTTCCCTCGACCGTGCGACTGGTCGGCGGGGGCGGCGGCGCGGCGGCGATCGTGCCCTTCCTGGCCCGGCGGATGGGAGTTAACCACGAGCTCGTCCCCGACGCCGACGTGATCAGCGCCATCGGTGTCGCGCTGGCCATGATCCGCGAAGTCGTGGAACGCTCGGCGGTCGAGCCGGGGCAGGCCGAACTGTGCGCGGTGCGCGAAGAGGCTGCCGCGCGGGTGCTGCGCATGGGGGCCGCCCCGGAGACGATTGAGGTGTTCGTCGAGGTGGATCGTCGCCGGAGTCTCATCCGCGCCACGGCCGAAGGCGCCCTGGAGATCCGGCGGCCGGTCGATCGCCGCCGGGTGCTCGATGATGCCGATCGGCGGGAGCTGGTGGCTGGTTCGCTGGGGAAGGACTGTGACCCGCCAGTGAGGTCGGCGGTCGCCGGCGGCTTCGAGATCTGGTCGGCGGCGCGCCGCCGGCGCGGGTGGTGGTCATGGTCTGCCTCGGGTCGTCGCGCGGTGCGTCTCCTTGATGGGGCCGGGACGATCCGGTGGACCGCCGAAGCCGCAGATTGGGAAGTGGGAGAGGTGCAACAGGCGGGCCGTCACCTGGCGGGCCTGGTCGCGCGGCATACGCGCTATTCCGACGCCGGCGTCACAATCCCCGCGTGTTTCGTGCTGGTATCGGGCCACATCATCGACCTTTCGGGGCTTGCGAGCGTAGATCAGGCAGCGGCTGTGCTGGAGCTGGAGCTGACCCGGAACGACGCGGCGGCATCCTGTGGCGTGCTGGTGCGGCTGCGCTGAACCGCGCGGGGTCCGACCGCCGCGTCATCCGGGAAAAGTACCGGTCGGGATGCGTTGCAAACCGTTCAGCGCATGAGTAGAACTAGCCGATGTAGATGCTGCACACCTCGTCCTACCGGCTCACGTTCGCTCGCGTCCGCAGGGGGTGAGCCGGAGAGACGTATCAAGTATTCGTCCGCACGGCGATTGTCCGATGGAGCGGCGGCTGATGGCATGGCGCGGATCCATCCTGTTCCTACTGGCTGCTGTCACGTGGGGTGGCGCATCGAGCGCGCTGGCTGACGCGGCGGCCCCCGCGGTCCGCAAGCTCAGCAACCCGCTGACGGGGGGCGGGCCTGCCGCGCTGCCGCTCTCGACGCACGCAGCCGACGATGTCCCCGATCCGGCCACGCCGGAGCTCGACGAGCTTGACGGTGGCCAGGCCGGCACGCCCGGGGCGGACCAGTCCGCCGCGACCCAGCCCGCTGCTGCAGAACCGGCCGCGGCAGAGCCCGCCGCGCCCGACCCCGCGACGGAGCTGCAGCGGCTGCTCAATCAGCACCGCGCAGCCATTACCAACGCCGAGTTGGGCGTTGAAGCGCGGCGACAGGCCGCCGCGTTCCTCGTGGGCGGCGACATGTTCCCGGCGAAGGTCGAGATCATCTCCGCCTTGCTGGGCGATGATGACCCGCAGGTGCGGCAACTCGTGGCGACATCCCTCGTCGCCCAGGCGCCGAACTACGAGCGCGGCCCGGCCGCGGAGTTTGTCGATCCGCTCCTGGCGATGCTTCGTTCCGAGACGGCTGACTCGCGCACCATCGCGGCCCAGGCGCTGGCGTTTTATCGCAATGAAGAGGTGACCCGGAAGATCGGTGACCTCGCCCGAGGCACTGCCGCCGTGTCCGCCCGCCTCGCGGCGATCGATGCCCTGGCCCCCAACTTTGATCGTCGCGACGTCGCCGAGGAACTCGTCCTCCTGCTCGACTGCGGCGTCGACGAGCTGGTCGCCCGCATCGTCGCTGTGCTCGAGTCGGCGACCGGCGAATCGTATGGACTCGACGTAGGGCGCTGGAAAGACTGGTGGGCTGGCAAGGCCCGGCTGGACCCCGCCGAGTGGGCAACCTACCGAGTCAGGTACTACCGCGAGCGGGCGCGCCAGGTCGACGCCGAGCTCAAGCGCCTGCGCGAGCAGACGGCGGGACGACTCAAGGAATTCCAGCGTGACGCCTTCCGGGCCCTGCCGCGCGATCAGCGCGAAGCGCGCGACGCCCGGCTGACCGAGTGGCTCGCCGACCCGCTGCCGGAGATCCGCTCGGGTACGCTCAGCATCGTCACCGTCCTTGTCGGCGATGAGGGCTATCGTCCGACGGGCGCGGTTCTCGCCGGACTCGTGAAGCTCATGTCCGACAGCAACGTCGACATCAGGCTCAACGCCGTGCGAATCCTCCAGAACATTCAGGATCCGACGATCGTCGCGGCGGTGCTCGGCCGACTGAAGGACGAACGCCATCCGCCCGTGCGGCACGCCCTGCTGCGTGCGCTGGGAGCGATCGGCGGGGTGGAATCGGTCAACTCACTCGTGGCGGAGATCCAGCCTTCGGCCACCGATCGCGAGTCGGTCACCGAGGCGGCGGCGGCGCTGGGGCAACTGGCTTCCCGGCTCGACGGGCAGCACGATTTCGCTGCAGCCGCCGACGCGCTGACTCTCTTCTACGGCCTGGCCTCGCCACAGGAGACTGCGCTGCGCGCGGCGATCCTGCGCGGGATGGCCGGCGTGGGCGATGACGCCTTCGCGCCCTACTTTTCGAGCGGGCTGGATTCCGATCAGGCCGCTGTACTCAAGCCGGCTATCCGGGGGCTGATCGAGATTCAGGATGGTTCGCGCCTTGCGCGGCTGCGCGATCTTGCCGCCACTCATGCGGACGGCCTCGTGCGCGCTGCCGCAGTGGAGGCCGTTGGTCGTTTCGGCCGCGACGCCGCCGATCTCGACCTGCTGCTCGGGCGGCTTAGCCCGTCCACCGAGCCCAGCGAACAGGTCCGCACCGCCGCGTGGGAGGGGTTCGTGAGGATGCTCTCCAGCCGATCGCTCACTGACCAGCTCGCCGCGGTAGACCGCCTGCGTGACCAGCCCGCGCTGAAAATCCGCTATCTTTCGGCTCTGGAGGACACGCTGGTGGCGCGCAACGGCGGAGGCGGCGATCTGGACACCGTGCGCGACCGGCTCGCCACGGAGCTGATCGCAGCCGGGGAAGCGGCGGACGCGGTCGACCTCCTGCGCGATCTGCACAAGTCGCTCGCCGGCAAGAACGACGCGCGGGCTATGGATGTCGGCCTTCGCCTGATCCAAGTCGCTCTGGAGTCGAGCCTCGACGGCGTGCTGCCGGACGTGCTGCAGGAAGTCGCGGTGACGGCAGGCGGCAATCCGGACTCGGCGGGGAAGATCGTCGCGAAGGTCGGCGGCTATCTCGATGCCGCTGCGGGTAACGGCGAGCGCGATCGCTGCGTGGCCCTGGTCGCACTTCTCCGCGGCAGCGGCCCCGAGAGCCTCGGGCCCGGCTGGGCCGAGATGCTCGACGCGATGACCGCCCGCCTCAGCCAGCCCCACACGGAGCCGGACCCCGGTCAGGGGTGAGCGGCCCTCGCTACACCGCGAACCCCGCGTTCACCAGCGTCCGCTCGCGCTGCGCGAGTTGCATGTCGGCCTCGACCATCATTCGCACGAGTTGCGGAAAATCCACCTTCGGCCGCCAGCCGAGCAGGGATCTGGCCTTGCTTGCGTCGCCCTGCAGGAGGTGCACCTCGGTCGGCCGAAGGTAACGCTCGTCCATCTGAACGTACTGCCGCCAGTCCAGCTCCAGGCAGCCGAAGGCCTCATCGAGAAACTCGCGCACGCTGTACGACTGACCCGTGGCGACGACGTAGTCGTCAGGATCCTCCTGCTGGAGCATCAGCCACATGGCCTCAACATAATCGCCCGCGAATCCCCAGTCTCGGCGGGCGTCGAGATTGCCGAGGAACAGTTCGTGCTGGAGCCCGAGTTTGATGCGCGTCGCGGCGCGGGTGATCTTGCGGGTCACGAAGGTCTCGCCGCGACGCGGCGACTCGTGGTTGAAGAGCACGCCGTTGCAGGCGAACAGGCCGTAGGCGTCGCGGTAGTTGATCGTCGCGAAATACGCGTGCACCTTCGCGCAGGCGTAAGGACTGCGCGGGAAGAAGGGCGTGTGTTCGTTCTGCGGCACCTGCCGCGTGTTGCCGAACATCTCGCTGCTCGAGGCCTGGTAGAACCGAACCTGGCGCCCCGTCGACGCCATGTAGTCGCGAATGGCTTCGAGCAGGTTGAGCGTGCCGATGGACACAACTTCCGCGGTGTAGATCGGCTCGTCAAAGCTGGTACGCACGTGAGACTGCGCGGCGAGATTGTACACCTCGTCGGGCCCGATTTCGCTGAGGATGCGTCGCAGCCCGAGCGGTTCGAGCATGTCTCCGTAGTGCAGCTTAAGCCGCACGTCGGGCTCGTGGCGATCCTGGTAGATGTGCTCGATGCGCTGCGTGGTGAACACGCTGACGCGCCGCATGAGGCCGTGGACCTCGTATCCTTTGGCCAGGAGCAGCTCGGTCAGGTAGGAACCATCCTGCCCCGTGATGCCCGTGATGAGTGCGGTCTTGCTCATGGTGCGTCCCGCGCAGGCGGGCTCCTTTCAGCCGATGGCGGCCAGGCGCCGCGCGGCGATGTTCTCGGCGGTCACTGCGTCTGCGGCGCCGCAGACCCCTCCCGGGGGTCCTTCACCGTACCAGTCCACTACGGGGATCAACGTCTGCTCGCGCAATCGCCGGGCGTGCACCGCCGCGTGAACCGGGGACATGTCGCCGAGGACAACGACCTCCGGCTTCATGGCTGCGGCCGTCGCGAAGGGCAACACCGGCACCCCGCGATAAGTACGCCCCGACGGACGGCCGAAGCGATCGTCGCCGATCGCCACGACTTCCAGCCCCGCAGCCGCCGCGCCGCGGTAAAACGCGTAGACGTTCTTGCCGAGCCCACCAAGCGCGATGCGCCGGAATCCCTCGTGGCGCAGCCGCCGAAGCCGTGTCTCGACCTCGGCAAGGCGGAAGAACCGCTCGACCAGCGCTGGCGAGAGCCGGCGACGGCGGAACGCCCACCGCTCCGCAGAGCGGCGCAGACGCCCCGCCCACAGTCCGCTCTCGAAGGCGTCCTCGTGGCTGCAGTTCTCCGCGAGCCAGCCGTAGCGCTGCACGTGATCGTCGAAGTAGATCGATTCCAACGGTTCAGGCAGCCATCGCGAGACGATCACGAGGTTGTTTCGCGTGTCGTAATAGGTCGTGCGCTGCGAGCGGCGGGCGGTCGGCGTCTTGAGGTGCTCCACGTGCAGATCGGGAAACATCGAGACCGTCCAGCCGGCTTCTGCGAGGCGGAACGTCAGGTCGTATTCCTCGGCCTGCATGAAGAACCAGGGATCCAATCCGCCGCCGGCGCGGAGCGCCACGGCACGGAAGCCCACCCCGCAGCCCAGGAACACGCCCGGCAGCGCGCCGCCCTCTCGCCGACCGTCGGGCAGGTGAACGGTAAACCCCGCTGCGCCCAGGCGGGCGTCGGCGGCGAAGTGCTCAATCATCCGCTCGACCGACCCGGGGTGCGGATAGGAGTCGTCGTCCAGAAAGACAATGAACCGGCCGCGGGCCCGTTCGACCCCGTAGGCCTTGGCGCAGCTCCCGGCGTTGTGGTCCAGCCGCAGCACGACGGTGGCCAGGTCGCCGATCGCGTCGGGTGTGCCGTCGGTCGACGCGTTGTCGCAGGCGATGATTTCGTAGTCGCCCCCACAGGGGCGGGCGAGGGCGACCTGCTCCAACGCGTGGCGAACCACGGCGCGGCGATTGTGCGTCGCCAGCACGAAGCTGACGAGCGGCGCTCCCGTCGAACCGGCGGGCGGCGTGCGCAGGGATTCACCTCGGGCTGCGGGGTTCCGCATATGGGCTATTATCGGCCGATTCACCCCCCCGCCCGCAGCAGTGCGCGGGCCGCCGCGCTGGACACCGCAGGCCCCCGGAATCGCCGCGGCGGGCCGGCGCCGGGCAACCCCGTCCCGGAATGCGGCTTGGCGGCAGGCGGGGCCGGGCGATATGCTCGCAATCCGGGCTCTTTGGTTCGCCTCCGGGGGGAAAGACCATGAACGCACCGTGTTTCCTGCATCGCCGGATCCGCCGGGGCACGCAGATGGCCGCCGTCACGGCGGTGGCCTGGCTGGTCGGGCTGCCCGTCGCCACCCGCGGTGAGCCGATCCACGTCGGCTTCCTGTGGCACATGCACCAGCCGATTTACTACCCCTACGAGAACATCATCACCACCAACAGCGCCGGGCACTTCTCGTTCAGCGTCGTCGACGTCCATAACCAGCGCCACGGCCCCTACAAGGGGTGGCCGCGGGAAGCGGTACAACTCGGGCTGAGCCTGCCGCACCTCGGGGCGTCCGTCAGCTTCAGCGGCTCACTGATCGAGAATCTCAACAACCTCCGCGCGGCAGGGGTCAACGGCGGCTTGTGGAACAATTGGGACGCCGACTACGACGCCTCCCAGGCGATGCTCACCTCGTTGGGCAACCGGCGGCTGGACCTGGTCGCCTTCGGCTACCACCACCCGCTTATGCCGCTGCTGGACGACGAAGACATCCGCATGCAGATCCGCCTGCACAAGCACATCTACGCGCAGACGTGGAGCGGCGGCGCGAGCTACCCCACCGGCATGTTCCCCGCCGAGACCGCGTTCTCGACGCGGATGATCCCGGCCCTGGCCGCCGAAGGCATCGACTGGGTGCTCGTGGACAACATCCACTTTGACCGCGCGTGCGAGGGCTATCCGCATACGAACGCCTCCTGCCTGTACGCCCCCAACCGGGCTGACCAGGTGAATCCCGATCCGTCCGCTTCGGGCGGCGCCTGGGTCCAGCTCAACAATCTCTGGGCGCCGAGCCGGGTGTCCGCCCCCTTCGGCTACCGGCCGCACTACGTGCAGCACATCAATCCCGACACGGGCGCGGCGACGCGGATCGTCGCGGTGCCCGCGGCCCGCTACGAGGGGAACGAGGACGGTCGGGGCGGCTACGGCGCGTTTCTTTACGACCAAGTGATGGACGCGTACCTGCCGTACAACACGGACCCCGCGCATCCGATGCTGGTCGTGCTTCATCACGACGGCGACAACTTCGGCGGCGGCTCGGATGCGTACTACCACCACAACTTCCAGAACATGGTGAACTGGGCGTCGGCCGATCCGGACTATGATGTCACCACGATCCAGGATTACCTGGACCGCTTCCCCCCTGCTCCCAGTGACGTGATCCACGTCGAGGATGGTTCCTGGGCCGGCGCCGACTGCGGCGATCCGGAGTTCAAGAAGTGGCTCGGGGATCCGAACGCGGCCGGCTGGAGCCCCGACCGCAACAGTTGGGCCGTGCTCACCGCGGCGAAAAACCGCGTCTTCACCGCGGAAAGCGTGGCACCCGCCGCCAGCATGCAAAACGTGATGACGGGCGCCGGCACAAACACTGAGCGGGCCTGGCACTACCTCCTGGTCTCGCAGGCCAGCGACTACTGGTACTGGGACGGCACGGAGATCTGGGACAGCAACGTCACCCGCGGCTGCAACCAGGCGGTCGCGTACGCCGACGCGGCCATCGCCGGGCGCAGCGACAACGTCGCCCCGACGATCTTTGTGCCGCAGCGCGAGCCCTACAACCCGGGCGGCTTCGAGTGGGGCGCGACGCCGGAACCGAGCGACTTCGAAGTCTGGACTTATGTCTATGACGTCAGCGGCCTGACCTCGGTCACCCTGCGATGGCGCGTGGACCAGGACGGCTTCAACCCGATCGGCTCCGTCCAGAACGAGACCTATGCCGGGGGTCCGGAAGTCGGCGCGTGGCAGAGCGTCGCCATGAGCGCCACGGCCGAGCCCGGCCCACAGAACGGCGTGCTGGCCGCCACCTACCGCGCGGTTCGCTACGCGGCCGAAGTCACCGGGCAGACCGACGTGCTGATCGACTACTACGTTGAAGCCGTGGACAGCGTGGGCCACGTGAAGCGGTCTGCAATCCAGCACGTCTACGTCGGGCAGGGCGCCGCGACCGGCGGCGGCGATGTCGTGGCCATCGACCCGGATCCACCCGTCGCGGGCCAGCAGGTCACGATCCGGTACAACCCGACCGGGCGCCCCCTGGCCGGCGCAGGGTCGGTCCGCCTGCACTACGGTTTCAACGGCTGGAACCCGGTTGTTTCCCCGGACCCCGTCATGACGTGGAGCGCGGCCGAAGGGGTCTGGATCGCCTCGGTACCCGTCGCGGCGAGCGCCACGCAGCTCGACGTCGTCTTCAACGACGGCAGCGGCACGTGGGACAACAACGGCGGCGCCGACTGGCATTTCGCGGTCACGGGTGGCGAGGAGCTGCCCACCTGGGAGCTCGATGGCGCGCTCGATGAGGATGCCATGCTCGTGGCATCCAATGGCGGCCTGGATCTCTACGCCGGACTCATCGGCGAAACCCTCTACATCGCGACGCAGGCAGCCGCCGGCGGCAACGATCGTTTCATCCTCGTGGCCAACCCCCCGGGCGCACTCGGGGCGGCGCCCTGGGCCAAGGCGGGCCAGGTCGCCGGCTGGGGCGCGTTTCTCGCCAACGAGGTCGACAACGGATGGTCCGGCTGGTTCGACACGAGCGGCACCGTGCAGCAGGCACGCGCCGCCTGGCTCGAGGGGACCATCAATCTCGTGGAGGAGTTCGGCGCGATGCCGACGCAGATCCACCTCGCGGTCGCTTCTTATGGCACCGGCAATGGCGCCGCGCTCGCGTCGGCCCTGCAGGTTCCCGCCTCGGTCAACGGAAACGGCAACCTCGAGGCCACGGAATACCTGATGGTTGATCTGTGCGCCATCACCGTCGGATCCTCAGCGGGGTCACCCGGCGACTTTGACGGCAATTGTGTCGTGAACGTGCTGGACTACGACTTGTTCGAGCGCTGCCTCGGCGGGCCGGCGGCGGGGCCGGCCGTCACCTGCGGCGGGATTGACGCCGACCTCGACGACGATGGCCGCGTGGACCTGCGGGACTACACGTTGCTGCAGTCGCTGATCGGGTCCTGATCCTGCGGCCCCGGTCGGCGGGCGGCTCAGGCGCTCGTGGCGGCGAGACTCTCGGCCGTCTCTCCCTGCGGCATCGGCTTGGTCGCCTTGCACTTGGGGTACTTGCTGCACCCCAGGAACGGGCCAGTGCGGCCAGTACGGACGAGCATCGGCTCGCCGCATTCGTCGCAGGGCACGTTCGTCGGCACGGGCTTGGGCTTGGCGGGTGTGGGTGACTCTGCCTCGGCACGCTTCTTCGCCTCGCCGCGCATGTTGGCGATGAACTGACACTTCGGATAGGCCGTGCAGCCCCAGTAGGGGCCGAATCGGCCGGTCTTCATCTGCATCTCGCCGCCGCAATCGGGACAGGTGAGCCCCTCTTCCGGCCACGTCTCGACGACGGGACGGCCGGTCTTGGTCCAGGCGAAGCCCGGGGGGGGATCGCCAAGCGACTTCACGTCCACCTTCGCAGCGGCGCCACGGCCGGTGCGGCGCGCGGCCGTGCGACCGGCGGTCTTGGTCTCCACGGGCGCGTCGGGGATCTTGCCCTCGGCGGCGAGCGCCTTGAGCGTGTCGATCTTGTCCATCGGCATCGCGTTGCGACACTTGGGGAAACCCGAGCACGACAGGAACGGTCCGCGCCGACTGGCGCGGATCACCATCGGCCGGCCGCACTTGTCGCAGTGGACGCCGGCCTCCTTGGGCTTGGGCTTCTCGATGTACACGCCGGGCGGTACCGGCTTGGTCGCCTTGCAGTTCGGGTAGCCAGTGCAGCCGAGGAACGACTTGCCGCGGAAGAACTTGGCAGCCATCTTCGAGCCGCACTCGTCGCACTTCTCGTCGATATCCTCCGGCTTGACCTTCTTCAGCGGGTTGCCCTGCTCGTCCGAGGGCATGGTGAAGGTGCACTCAGGATAGGCCGTGCAGCCCAGGAACGGGCCGAGGCGGCTTTCCTTGAGCGCCATCGGGCTGCCGCACTGTTCGCAGCGGACGTCGACCTCGACGGTGGGAACCGGGTTGCCCTCTTCGTCGACGTTCATCGCCTTCCGGCATTCCGGATAGCCGGAGCAGGAGAGGAACCGGCCCTTGCTGGCGATGCGATACACCATCGCCCGGCCGCAGTCTGGGCACGTGTGGTCGCTGGCCTCGCCCCCGGCCTTCTGCATCTCGGTCTGGGCGCGGTCGAGCGCGTCCTTGAATAGATCGTAAAACTCGTGGAGCACGTGGACCCAGTCGAGGTGTGCCTCCTCGATTTTGTCGAGCTCGTCCTCCATGTAGGAGGTGAACTTCGTGTCCATGATCCGCGGGAAGTGCTCGATGAGCTTGTCGGTGACGATCTCGCCCAGCGCGGTCGGGCGAAGCTGCTTGTCGACAAGGTCGACGTACTTGCGCTTCTGAATCGTGTCGATGATCGCCGCGTAGGTGCTCGGGCGGCCGATGCCCTCGGCTTCGAGCTTCTTCACCAGCGCGGCCTCGCTGTAGCGTGCCGGCGGCGAGGTGAACTGCTGACGCGGCTCGATCTGCAGCGCGCCAACCGCCTGCCCCTCCGTCACGGCGGGCATGACGGGATCCGCTCCTTCGGCAGCGGAGCCCATCACGCGCAGGAAGCCGTCGAAGGCCAGCACGCGCCCGGTCGCACGGAAGACCGCTTCACCGGCGGGCGTCTGCCCGGTCACGAGCACGGTCGTCGAATCCCACTCGGCGGGCGTCATCTGGCAGGCCACAAAACGTCGCCAGATCAGGTCATAGAGCTTCCAGAGTTGCGGCGAGAGGTGGCCCTGCAGCGACTCCGGCGTTCGCGTCACGTCGGTCGGCCGGATGGCCTCGTGTGCCTCCTGGGCGCGCTTGCCGCTGGCGTAGACGTTGGGCGACTTGGGGAGGTAGCGCTCGCCGTGCTTCTCGGCGATGAACCCGCGCGCCGCGGACACAGAGTCGGCGCTCAGATTCGTCGAATCCGTTCGCATGTAGGTGATCAGACCGACCGGTCCCTCGCCGTCGCCGAGGTCGATACCCTCGTAGAGCTGCTGGGCCAGTTGCATGGTGCGCGACACGGCGTATCCCAGCGAACTCGACGACGCCTGCTGAAGCGAGGCCGTCGTGAACGGAGCACTCGGGCGCGAGGTCGTGCGCTTCTTCTGAATCTCGGCGATCTTCCACGCGATGCCGGTGGCGGCCTCGAGCGAGCCGACAATCTCCACACGGCGCAGGCCGAGACGGGCGTACTGCTCCCACGCCTCGTCCGCGACGCGCTCGACGCGGAAGCCGATCGCCTCGGCCACGGTGCGGGCGTCGTCGACCGTGCGGAGGGCGGCGTCCTTACCGGCGACGCTCACCAGTTCGGCCGAGAAGCTGCCGTGCCGCGCGAGCCACGCCGTGCGCTCCTTCTGAGTCCGGCCGGTGCGGGCGTCCTTGGCTTCCGCGAGGAACTTGATCCACGCCTGCCGAAGCGAGTCGGTCTTGGTTGCGTCAGAGGCGAACGCGGCGCCGATTCGCCACGACTCCTCCGGCACGAACGCGCGGATCTCTCGCTCCCGCTCCACGATGAGCCGGAGGGCGACCGACTGCACGCGACCGGCGGACGTGCCCTTGGCAATCTTGCGCTGCAGCAGCGGGCTGAGCTGATAGCCCACAATCCGGTCGAGAATCCGCCGGGCCTGCTGGGCGTTGACCTTGTCCATGTCGAGCTGGTGCGGATGCTCGAAGGCCTGCTTGATGGCGGTCTTGGTGATCTCGTTGAAGACCACGCGCTTCGCCGACGTAATGTCGAGGTCCAGCGCGTGGGCCAGGTGCCAGGCGATGGCCTCCCCCTCGCGGTCCAAGTCGGTCGCGAGAAACACCTCGGTGGCGTTCTGTGCCGCCTTGCGAAGCTGGGTAACGACCTTCCGCTTGTCGTCGAGAATCTGGTAAACGGGCTCGAACCGGGCCTCGAGGTCCACGCCGAGGTCGTTGGCGGGCAGGTCGCGCACGTGGCCCATGCTGGCGAGGACCTCGTAGTCCGCGCCGAGGTACTTGTTGATCGTCCGCGCCTTGCTGGGCGACTCGACGATAACTAGTGATTTATGCGAAGCTTGTGATCGCTTGGCCACGTTAACACTCGTTGCTGGGCCGCCCGGCAAGCCCGGGCTCGGAGCAGGACCGTCGGCCACGCCGCCGGCGGTGATCTACTATCGGCGCGTCGGACGGAATTCTTCTGCCAGCGATTATAGGCCCCACGGGGAAGTGCCCGGGGGGCGATTTAGCAGGAGCACGATTCGAAGTCAATCCGATGATCGCGCAGCCCCCGCGGCGCGAGTTGATTTCCGGCGGGAACCGCGTATATTGGTCGCCCCTTGCCCTTTGTGGCGCTAAGTTACGACGAATCAAGGATTTACACCGCCATGATGAAGTTCTTCCGCAAGTACAACAAGATCCTGCTGGCGGTCTTTATGACGCTGCTGATGATCGTCTTCGTTGCCGCCCAGGCGTTCGAGAGCTTTCTCGCACCGAATCCGGGGGCGGTGACGGCGTGGAGCAGCACGCTGGGGCCGATCACGCACGGCGAGATGCAGGACTACGCCGCCCGGCTGAACGTGGCCAGCCGCCTCGTCAGCGACCGCCTCGGCAATCCTATGCCGTGGCAGTTCCGCCTAATCGACCCGCAGGAGGCTCAGGCCGCCGGATTCATGCCCACCGACATCTCTCCGATGGACATGATCCTGCTGAATCGCGAGGCGGAGAAGCTCGGCTTCGTGCCTAACGCCGCCCCCATCCGAGACGCGTGGATGTCCTCGAGCGACGCGAAGCGCGTGATCGACAAGCTCTCGTTTGACGCCCGGATGAACCCGGAACTGCTGTTCCAGACGACCGCCGAGATCAACAACGTCGCCGCCGTGGCCCGCTCGATGGCCCTCGCGGCACGTCCGAGCGAGGCCGAGATCCGCGCCGCCGCCAAAGAGGCGCTCGACAAGATTCGCATTCAGGCTGTCGTGCTCAACGCCAAGGCCTTCGAGGACATGAACTACGAGCCGACCGAGGAGGAGATGCAGGCCCATTTCAAGGCCCATCAGTCCAAGGAGCCGGGCATCGGCGTCGAAGAGTTCGGCTACGTTGTCCCGCCGACGGTCAAGCTTCAGTACGTCGCGATTGACGGCAACGTGATCGCCGAAGAGCTGAAGGCCGCCGCCGAGATGGATCTGAAGGCCGCCGAGGATCCCAATCTCAAGGGCAACGCGCTGGGCCACGACATCGTCCGCGCTGCCCGACGTTACTTCAACGACAATCGCACCAAGGACCCCGCTTTCCAGCGCTCCATCCCGCCGGTCACGATCGAGCCCGCCGCGGGCGGGACCGACTCCGCCACGGACGAGGGCACGGACAGCGCCGGCGACGAGCCCGCAGTCGACCCGGGCAAGAGCGGCGCGCAGGCCGAAGATGCAGCGCCCCCCGCCGCGGCGACGGGCGGAGCCGCCGCGCCGGTGGACAATTCCCTCTATATGACTTGGGAAGAGGCCCGACCGCTGGCCGTCGAGATCGAGTGCCGCCGACGGGCGGAGGAGATCGCGGCCTCGCTGGCCACGTGGATCGTGCAGCAGTCCTCGGAGGCCTGGCGCGACGCCGAGCGCGGCCCGGACCGCTACCGCAAGCTGCCGCAGGGCGTCGATGCGGACGACTATTACACCCGCCTTGTCAAGTCGGCTCCGCGTCAGCTTTCCTACCCGGCGGCCGTGTCGGTGCATGCGACCGGGTTCTTCACGGCAGCCGAGGCCTCTCAGGTGGACGTGCTGGGTCGCACGATCTCCGGCAATTCCGGCTTCTCGCGCCTGCCGTTCAACTACCAGGGCATCACCGAGATTCCCGACCAGGGCTCGCCCGGCGACTACCTGGCGCTCTACGAGACGTCTCGCGCGACGCTGACCGATCCGTTCACCAGCCAGACGTTCGTCTTCCGGCCGATCGCGACGCGAACGCCGCACCCAGCCGACTCGCTGGACGAGGTCCGCGATAAGGTCCTCAAGGACATGCGGATGCTCGACGCGTACAAGAAGGCCAAGGAGCGGGCCGAGTACATCGCCAGCGCCGCCCGCCAGCCGGACCAGACGCTGAAGTCGGCGTTTGAGGCGGATCCCGAGATCGCCAAGCTCAAGCTCGACGTGATGAAGGCGAGAGACCTGACCTTCGTGGAGCCGGAGCCGTTCGCGAAGGTCATCCCGGATTGGGCTGGGCTGCCGGCCGGCCCCCGGGCGCGGCCGTCCTTTGTGCCGGGCCTCGGCTTCGTCAGCCGGCCGGCGGTCGAAAAAATGTTCGAGCTCGCCCACGACAACGGCCTGGCGGTGATCGAGGAGCCGCAGGGGCCGAAGGTCTACGTCGTCCGCGCCGAGGAGTTCCTTCCGGGGCGCGAAGACGAGTTTGAGAACATGCGTGATTCACTGGTCAACCGCATGACCAACGGCCGTATGGGCAACATCCTCGCGGCTTGGTTCGCCCCCGATGCGATCCGCGCACGGACAGGCGCCAAGCAGGTCGCGCCGAACTGATCTCACCCTACAGCCTGACGGATTCGACAACCGGCGTGCCGGGGCTCAAGTCGGGCCCCGGCACGCCGCATTTTCGGGATCGCGAGGGCCCCGCCCGCCAAGGGTGGGCAGTCGCACTTTTACCGCTTCACAGGCGTGATCCATGGCCCTGGGATGGTCCGTGGTGCGATTGCATTATTGCCGTGCGGGAAATGCCGCGTCGTGGCACGCCCCGTGCTGGAGAGTTATGAGAATCGCGACGATGCTGCCTGTAGCGGCGGATTGGTCGCCGTTATATAATCGGAACGGCCGTCGGCCCCCGTCCCGGGCCGACATGGCGTCCAGATCAGGAAGGGTCACCATGTCAATTGTACCGCTGCGCCAATCGGGGAGGGCGAAGGGATTCACGCTCATCGAGTTGCTGGTGGTCATCGCCATCATCGCGCTGCTGGTGTCGATCCTCCTGCCGTCGTTGTCGCGTGCCAGGGAGCAGGCCAAGAGCGTAATCTGCCGCACGCGCGTGAAGAACCTCTCAACCGGCGCGTTCATGTACGCCGGTGAGTTCGGGCGCTTCCCTCCGACCCTGGTCAACTTCCGCCAGCTCCCTGCACTCTACTCGCGCGGGGGCGAGGACTGGCTGGGGATCGGCGGCAACGTGAACCAGCCCTACGTCGCGGGTGATCCGAACGATCCGCGTACGGGCACGCCGCCGGGCTATGACGCATCGCCGCAGTACGGCAAGCTCTGGCCCTACGTCAACGAAGAAGAGTCTTACCTTTGCCCGTCCGACCCCGGCACGGGCTACGAGCCAAACACGATCACCGGCGGCGGCAGCACGGGGAAATTCAGCTATTCCATGTTCGCCGGCATGGGCATGCGCGCGCCCGAGGAAGGCCTCAAGTCGCGCCTGTCCGACCCGGTCAGCGGGGGCCCGCGCGGCGGCGGCACATCGCGATATCGGCTGACGCCGCGTCCGCTCGCGGGGATCCCCATCTTCGTGGAAGAACACCCCGAGGCGATTGGCCGCTTTGTGAACGGCCACGTGGAGGGCAACTTCAACTACAACACCGACCGTGTCACGGCGCGGCACGCGCCGTTCATCAAGCGGCCGGGCATCAAGCCCGGCGAATCGGTGGTTTCCGAGTTCGCGCAAGCGGCCACCAGCATCGGCTTTTCCGACGGCCACGCGGAGACCGTGCCGACCTCGCACGGATTCGCGGACATCCACATCAAGCCGGTCGCCATCGGCGGCCAAGGGTACACGTCGAGCATACCCGATACGGCGGACGGGCTGCTCTACTACTACGGCCTGATTTACGAGGAAATCTGGGCCCTCCCGACCGGCGGGCTCAAGTACGTCGCGACCGAGTAGCCGCCGCAGCGCGGACCCGGTCGCCATCTGTCAATGGGGGCTTCGCCCCCGCTCGGTAGTGCCATTCGGAGCAGAGAAGCAGTTTTTTTGGAGGGCAGAACCGTGGTACGAAGCACCAATCTGATTCTATGCGCACTGGTGGTCGGCCTGACGACGGCCGCCGCCAGGGCGCAGTTCACCGTACCGATCACGAGCTTCGAGCTCGATCGGGACGGCAACCCGTTCGTCGTCGGCAGCCCAGCCGGCTACAGCACCTTCGAAGAGGTCGTGTTCCACGATCCGCAGTTCTCATCCACCACGCTCGCGTACATCCTGGCCAAGGGCGATTTTGCGGCTGTGGGCTGCCCGCTCTGCGTCCTTCCGGAGGACTCGCTGGAAGAGTCCTACGTCGAGAGCACCATCGGCGGCGCCAACGGCACCGCACAGGCGCTGATCACGTTCTTCTCGTGGGCTGATCCGACCGACACCGCCCGCTGGGCGCATGTCACCACGCGACACCCGCCGGCCTATCCGAGCCCGGCCATCCACATGGGCGGCAAGATCCGCCTGCGCCTCCGCGTCAACGACGCGGGCTTCTCCGCCAGCAACCTGAATCTCGCCGTCGCCCTGATGGTCCGCGAAACGGGTACCAACGTCCCGCAGGGCTACAACGGCGGGCTGACCGGCGCGATCGAGTTTGTCGGCGTCAGCGGCCTGCTCAACCCGGGCACGACCCTGCCCACCCCGCTGGCCGACCCGTCATATACCTACGCCGGCCCGACGAGCACCGTCGACAACAACTTTGTCGCGGTCGAGTTCGACCTGCCCGCCCTCGCCACGGCCGGCAAGGTCTTCGGCTGGACCAACACCGGCGGCGACGGCGTCCTCGACGGCGTGCATGGCACGCTCGAGGGCCTGGTCATCATTCCCGTCGAGAGCGGCGCGTCGTTCCGCGACGTGCAGATCATGATCGACGAGATCGAGTTCGAGGCCCCCGTCGACGACGACCCGATCGCGCCGCGCTTCGAGGTGCCGATCATCGAGTCGTCCACGACGGTCAAAGTCAACGACGTGCTTTATTCGTCGACCAACGTGTCCCTTGAGATCGACCGCGCCTACGACGGCGTGACCTTCGTGGCGGATGAGACCATCAACACGCCCGTCGCCAACGTGACCAACGTGACGGTCGGGCCGTTCGCGGCCCTGCAGGTCGGTGATGCGGTCCGGGCCAACCAGACCAACTCCATCGGCACAGGCCCCTACTCCACGATCATCACCATCACCCCGCCGCCGCTGTTTACGCTGACCGTCAGCATCGACGAGGACGGCAACCTCGGCGCCGCCCCGGCCGACTTTGAGTACGTCGGTGCTACGGCGGTCTCCGGCACGGCGACGCCGCGCGGAAAGCCGGTCTTCGGCGACTGCGCTACCTGGCAGAACTTCGAGTTTTCGCTGACCGGCGGCGACCCGGTGATCAACTTCGCCGGCGGCAACGGCCTGCTCACGCCCGACGGCGGCTTCTACAACATCGACGCGATCTGGTTCAGCAGCGGCACGGTCGCCCCGTCGGCCGGCCCGTTCCGCGTCTACATCGACCACGTCTATTACCGCGACAGCAACGGCGACGTGCAGTTGATCAACAATGCCGAGTCGATCAACCCGTTCGGCGCCTTCCGTGGCCAGTCCTCGCCGGTCGCTGCGGCCACGTCGATTCTCACGGGCACCAGCAGCTTCGACGGGCTCCTGTCGAACCGCATCGACTGGACCTGGTCGGTCGCCTCAGGCGACAACGTCCTCGCGCCGTTCCGTCCGGCCGTGGCCTTCCCGGACGACGCCCAGGCGGTGGGCCTGTGGATCATGGTTGAGGACTGCTCGATCGTCGACCCGGTCCGCCCGAACATCACGGCCCCGGTCGTCGGCAACACCTCGGCCGTCCAGATCACCGGCCTCGACGCGACCAACACCACCTCGGTGTCGCTGTACATCAACGGCACGCTCGACTCGAACGTCGCGGTCAGCGGCGTGACTTCGACCACGGTAGATCCGGTCGCCAACCTCAATCTGGGCGACCTGCTGACCGCCACCCACACGACCGGCGCGGGCGAGAGCGATCCGTCGCTGCCGCGTCCCGTGGTGCGGCCGGCTCCGCCGTCCGTGGTCGGTCCGCTCATCTTCGGCGCGACGTCGGTGGACGTCACCGGCCTGAGCACGATCGATCCGGCGGGAACGGTTCAGGTGTTCGCCGAGCCCGCCACGGCGCTCAGCCCGCCCACGCTGATCACCGGCGCGGCGATGTCGATCCCCGTCGCCCCGGCGCTGGTCCTGGGCCAGAACGTCTACGCCGTACAGACGGCCAACGGGTTCGACAGCGAGCGCTCCATCGCGGTCACAGTCGGTACCGGCGTGGTCCTGCGCGTCGTCATCAACGAGTACCAGTATGACGACTCCGGCGTGGACGATCGCGAATTCGTCGAGCTCTACAACGCGGAGGAAGACCCCGTGGACATCTCCGGGTGGGTTCTCCGGTCGTACGACACGATCGGGCCTCCGGGCGATGACAATCCCGACTACACCATTCCGGACAGCACGATCCTCGCGGCCGGCGACTACTACGTGCTCGGTCACGCGGCCGTGCCGAACGTCGACCAGGTTCTGCCGGCTGGTGAGCGGTTCGAGAATGACAACGAGATCATCGAGCTGCTCAACGAGAATGGCATCGTGGTCGACAGCCTCTCGACCGAGGGCAACAAGGGCCCGGTGGCGTCGGCGGGTGAGGGGTCGCTCTGGGGCAACTTCCAGAGCATCGACGACCAGTCCGGCACGTACCACACCCTGAGCCGCTGGGTCGATGGCCTCGACTCTGACAACAACGGCCGCGACTTCGGTCTGCTGCCGGGCACGCCGGGCACGGCGAACGCGCCGGCGTTCGTGGACTTCTACCGCGGTCCCGACGTCGACTCGCTCACCGTCGGCACCCGCGCGGCAGAGCTGCCGGGTTCGTTCGACGACGCCTTCGTGGTTGATCCGACCAGCATCGCGCTCCTCGACGGCGCCAACGACGTGAATCCGTACGTCATCCCGCCGTCGCCGCAGGGCGGCAACTGCGTCATCGCCTGGGATCCCTCGGGCGGCGGCAACAACACGACCTTGGACAAGGTCATGAACCCCGACGGCTCCTACGACATCTGGGTCTACGTCGACACGGCCCTGGTGACGAGCATGTCGGAGCAGTGGCAGATCGGCCTGGCGGGCACGACGGACCCGGTCGGCGCTCAGAACAACGTTCTGCTCGGCGGCAACGGGAGCACCGGCGTGTCGTGGCGATATGTCCGCACGGCCACGGCGGTGACCCTGGCGCTGGTCGACCACTCGCCCGACGGCGGTCCGCTGGCCGATTGGCGGATCTACGGAACGATCGACCTCGTCAACCAGGGCTACGCTTCGGGCTGGTATCGCCTGGCGATCCACGTCTGCGGCAACCGGGTGACGGGTGTGTTCGATGACCAGACTGTCACCGGCGACGGCCTCAGCGCCGATCAGTACGGCACGTTCTGGATCGGCTACCGCGAGGACATGACCGGCACGCCGCTCACGCTGCGTCCGCCGACCATCGACCTGCGCGCGGCTGACGACTGCAACGCCAACGAGATCGACGATCTCGCGGAGATCACCGCGGGCACGGCGGACGATTGCAACTGCAACGGCACGCCGGACGCCTGCGAGATCACCAACGGCGCCCCGGATGCCAACGCCAACAACGTGCCGGACGACTGCGAACTCGGCGCGTGCTGCGGCAGCGGCAACTCGTGCTCGCAGACGTTCGCCGATGACTGCTTCGCGGGCTATGTCTGCGACGTGACCGCGCTGGCGGGTCAGACCTGCTTCGCCGACACCGACGGCAACGGCGTCGTGAACGCCGCGGATCGTGGCCAGATCTCGGCCAACATCGGCCAGACCGGCAACGACCAGCTCTGCCGCTTCGACCTCGACGGCAACGGCGTCATCAACGCCGCTGATCGCGGCCAGGTTTCGGCAAACATCGGCCTGTGCAACCCGCTGCCGAACTACCAGAACGGCAGCGGCCTGAACGCCGCCGGTGACGGGCCCGATCCTCGGTTCCCGTCGTCGTCGACGTTCCTTGGCGCCGGCTCCGACTGCGCCGCGTGCGCGGACGACTGCGACTCGGCGGCCCCCGTGGCCGACGGCGTCGAAGTGGTCACCGGCAACAACTGCGGCAACAGCGCCACCGACGACGCCGAGGGCTCGTGCCAGGCGAACTCGGGCCGTGACGTGTTCTACGCCTACACGGCGACCTGCACGGGCACGGTGGTCGTCAGCACCGAGGGCAGCCGGACGCTGTCCGACACGGTGGTGACGGTGTACGACGCCTGCGGCGGCAACGAGGCGGCGTGCGATGACGATGGCGGCACCGCGCTGCTGTCGTCTGCGTCCTTCGCGGCCACCGAAGACTCGACGTACATCATCCGCGTGGCCGGGTTCAGCACCAACTGCGGTGAGTACACGCTCAACATCACCTGCACGCCGTAAGGCGACGCAGGATCACGTTGCCTGATAACCCGCCGCCCCGGCGCGAACTCGCGCCGGGGCGGCTTTTTTTGCATCGAGCGAACGGGCGTTGGCCCGGCCAGGCACTACGGCGCGGTCACGCGGAGGTTGTCTGCCCGGGTGCCGCGCATGTGGCCGTTGACGATGAAGAAATCCTGGTACGCCACGCCGAAGAAGCCGCGCCGGTGTGCGCGGTCGCGCTGCTCGCAGACGACTTGACCGTCGACGACGTAGCGGATGACCGGGCCGCGGCACTCGATGCGCATCCGCCGCCACGCGGTCGCCGGCGCGAAGATCGGCCGCTCTTCGAGGAAGTCACGAAATACGCCGCGCCGGATGACCCCGGCGCGGATGCGCCCGTCATGCGAGTCGTACGTCAGGGCATAGCAGTTGCCGCCGCCGAAGGTCTGCAGGCCGAAACCGCCGCTGCCGTCATCGCGGGCGAACAGGCCGTAGCGCTCGAACCCGTGCGCAGCCACGTCCGGCCGGTACTCACAGTAGACGTCGGCTTCCACCGCGTAGTCGCCGTCGCCGCGCCGGCCGTTGCGTACGGTCTCCACGCCGCCCGCAGGGTCGAGCACAGTCATGACGTAACCGTCGCCGCCGGGCGAGATCGGCTCAAACGCAGAGACGCCGTTGTACGTGAACTTATCGTCCCAGCTCGCCGCCCGGCCCGCGGGCTCGAACCGGTCCTCGAAGGGCAGCGTCGTGGTGGCCGGCTCCCGCACGAGCAGCACGGCGTTGGCCACCGCCCGCTCGCGGCCATCGCTGGGTACGTTGCGGATCACGCCGCGCACGAGCATCGTCGAGGATCCGCCGCCATCGAGATTCACGGCATCGGTCGCCTTCAGTTCCTCCTGCAGAAACGTCGCCATCTCGCCGAAGGTCATGCCGACACTTTCGCGCGAGCGTCCATCAACGACCATGAGGAAGATCTGTCGGCGGTTCCAGGCAACCACCGTGCGCGGGTGGCGGACGTCGGCGAAACCGTACTGCCGCCAGTTGCGCTTCTTCGGCTTGCCCCCGCGCAGCAGCCACCCCACGCCGGTCACGCACATGTCAGCGTTGTTCATCGCAGCGTGCGAGGTGTCGAGGCGCAGGTAGACCTCCTCGCCGGGATGGATCGCGGATGCTGCCGCGTCGTCGCGCAGGACGACCACGAGCCCGTCCTCGGGGACCTCAACACCGGCCGCCTCACCGCCGCCCGTCACCCCCGCGACGAGGCCGCGGACCTCCTTGCCCGATCGCAGCGGATAGCTGACGTGCTCGAGCACGATCGCGGAGAACCCCTCCTCAGGCAGATCAACCCTTCTCCAGCTCCGCGTGTACACCGTGACCAGCGCATCCCCGACCGGGGCGTTGAACTGGTCGACGGGGATGGTTCGGCCGCCCTGCAGGCGCAGCGTGCCGCCGAGGAACTCCACGTCCTCGATCATCCGCGGCAGCATGCCCGCCGTGAGCAGCAGCGTATCCCTCACGCCGTCGGGCTGCTCCTGGAGTTCTCCGTCCGAGCCGGTCACTCCGTTGATCCGGGGGGCCGGGCCGAAGAATGACGCGTTCACGCCGCCGAGGACTTCGCGGCGGCCGGGCTCGTCATAGTGGCCGGCGATGACGCTGGTTCCCTCGCGGGTGGCGAAGTTTCGCTTCCCCTCGGGCCAACCGACCATCAGCCGGTACTCGGGGTGATCCCGGTCGATCGCCAGCACATGCACGACGTTCGGCGCGGGCAGGTCGTGGCGGGTGAAAGTCACCCCGGGCGCGATATCTTCGCCGCGGGCGGCGGCGACGCCCGCCAACACAATCAGGAGGCACCGCACCGCGGCGGGGTGGAGCGGGGCTGTCACCGGGGCCGGTCTGGTGGGCGGATGCGGCATGATGGACTACCCTTTTTGTGGGATGGCCGCTGCTGATCGCGGGCACCCGCCCGCGCTGCGGCGGCGCGTGGCGGACAGTGTAGGCCGGCGCCGCACCGGCCTCCACGGGCGGCAGGCGGCCGCGGAATAGCCGCCGGGCGACCGCGGTTATCGAGGGCAGCGGATCGGATGGCGGTTCGGCGCGCCGCCCGGGCATGGGATCGCGGGGAGATCGGTGACGATGGAGTTCGGACAAGCTGCTTCGTCGACATCGCCACCCCGACCCGCGGGACGGTGGGTGCCGATGGCCCTGCTGATGGCGCTGGTCGCGATCACGTTCTGGATCAGCCGCCCGGCGCCCGATCCGCCGGGTTGGGTGACCGACTTCGACGCGGCGCTTCAGACCGCGGCGACAGAGGGCAAGTCCGTGCTGCTCGCCTTCACGTCCCCGGGTTGCCCGCCCTGCGAGTCCATGAAGCGGACGGTGCTTGTGGCCCCCCGCGTGACGGCGACGATTCGCGAAATGGTGCCCGTGAGCGTGGACACGTCGCTCCGGCCGGATCTGGCCAGACGCTTTGGCATCCCGGGAACGCCGACCTACATCGTGCTCTCGGCTGACGGGCGCGAGCGCGGCCGGCTGTCGGGACAGCGGAGTGAAGCGGAGTTTCTGGCTCTGCTGAGGCGCTGACCGGCGAGCGCTTGCCCATCGCGGCCGCGGCGCCTAGGTTGTCTCATGATGGCCAGCTCGTCGCGGCTGACCCACCGACTCGATCGCCACCGCGGCATCTGAAGGAGTGCCCGACATGACCGCCTCCGCCCCCCGCGTGCTCGATGTAGGGCAGTGCAACCTCGACCACGGCAACCTCAGCCGGCTGTTGACGGACCGATTCGGCGCCCGGGTGGACCGCGCCCACAGCCTGGAGGAGGCGATCGGCTCCGCCCGGCGGGAGCGATACGACCTGGTGCTGGTGAACCGGCTCTTTGATGCGGACGGCACGGAGGGTCTGGAGTTCATCCGCCGCCTGCTGGCGGATCCGACATGCCGCGAAACGCCGGTGATGCTCGTGAGCAACTACGTGGAGGCGCAGGCCTCGGCGGTGGCGCTGGGCGCGATGCCCGGCTTCGGGAAGGCCGCGCTGGACAGCCCACAGACGCACGCCCTGATCGCAGAGGCCCTGAGCCGGCGATCGTCATAGCGACGCGAGGCAGGTTCGATCCGTCAGTAGATCAGCTTGCCCGGTGAGAACCCGCCGGAGGCGTCCGCCTGCTCCCAGCCTTTCCGCACCAGCCCCAACCCGAAAATGCAGAACTCGAAGTCTTCGCTCAGATGGGTCAGCAGGGACGACGGCGGCTCGCCGCCCTGGTCGGCCAGGCGGGCGGCGATCGAGTACGACTTCTTGCCCTGCGTGACGTAGTCCAGCAGCACGTCGGCCTGGCGCCGTCGCCGTGCGCGGGCCAGGTGCTCGGGGTACACACCCGCCCAGAAGAGCGAGTAGTCGCCGATGTGGCGGTAGAGCTGGAGATCCCGCTCGGTTTCACACGCCGGCGCCTCGTCGCCTGCGAGTGCGATCATCGCGGCTACCTGCTCGATGGAGCGGCCCTCGGCATGCTGCATCGTGCTCAGCGCGTCAACGTGCGTGAACGCCGTCAGCAGGTCCGCCACATAGTCGGTCAGCGCAGGGTCGCAGAAACCCAGCTCGCTGCAGAATGCGTTTTCCACGAGGCCGGCAAACAGCCTGCGGAGCGGATGATCGTTCGGAACGGGAAGCATCGACTACGTCCCCCTTCTGCCTCTCTACGAACCTGGTCGCCCGGGGATGCGACCCGACATGAGCCAATACCCAATCGTAGAATTCCGCTCCTTCACAGGCAAACGAAATCGCCCCGGGCATTCTCGGAACGACCGATAAGCATGAGTGCAACTGCACCATGAAGGGCTGGCGGGACGCCTTTCGCATCGACCGTGCGACGTGAACGGGAACGCGCGACCGGTGGTGCCATCTGGTGGCACCGCCTGGCGACGCAGCGGAGTGAAGAAAAAGAGCGGCCTGCCTCACGGGCAGACCGCTCGCAGGAGACTGTTTGCAAATGGCCGGCGCGAGTGCCGGCTGGGGGCCACCCTAGTCCTTCTTGGGCGGCGTGGCCGGCTTGTCGCCGGCGGCCGGCGCCTTGGCCCCCTCCGCCGGCTTGGGCGCGGGCTGCTGCGGCGCAGGGGCCGGCTTCGCCGCGGCCGGGGCTTTCTTCTCCGCCTGCTTCTGGGCGTAACGCTCCTTCTGCGCGGTGGTCAGGAGGGCGTGGAGCCGATCCTTCATCACGCCGAAGTACTCCGTCGGCGGCGCGTTGAGCTCCTTGCGCTTCTTTTCCGCCGCTTCGCGGGCGGCGCGATCACGACGAATCACAGCTTCCTGCCGGTCGGTCTCCGCCTTGGCGATTTCCTTGGCGGCGCGCTTGTAGTGATCCTCGGCCTTGAGCTTGAACTCGGCGAGAATCGTCCGGGCGCGCTCGATCTGGCCGGCGTCGAGTTCGTAGTCCTTGATGAACGCCTCCACGTACGCCTCGAAGACGTCCGGCGTCGGGGCGGACTCCTGCGCGGAGGTCGCCCGGCCGGGCGACAGATTCGGCAGGCCCGTGGGCGGCAGCGACGGACGCGCCGGCTCGCCGGGATAGACCTGGGCGCTGGGGAAGATGCCCTTGTCGCCCGGCTGGCCGCTTTCCCAACTCGAGAGCTGCGAGTCCATGTGCTGGAACGTCTTGGACATTTCCTGCAGGTCGAAGTCGTGCATCGCACGCTGATCGTCCGTCAGGATCTCCCGCCACTCGTTGTTGCTGTCGAGAATCGCCTTCTGCGCGGCGGCGAACAGCGGACGGGCCATCTTCCCGATCCGCTTGGCCTCGGAGGTGTCCTTGGTGATGCTGTTGGGATCGAGCTGCGCACTGATCATCGTACGCAGCACCGGCCAGATCTCGGCGTGGTGGTCGCGCAGGAACTTGCGGACCTCGGTCTTCATCATGTTTTCGGTGTAGCGCTGCTGCTCGTGGTTGAGGTTGTAGCGGGCCGCGATGTTCCGGACGGCCTGCTCCATGATCTCGTCAATCGTGCGGAAGCCGGGCAGAAGGGCCCCCTCGTCGGGCGCCGCGGCCGAATCCTGGGCCAGGGCCGGTGCGAGCGGTGCGAACCCGAACAGACACAGCGCAAACCAGCGAATTGCCGACGTGGCGGTTTTCATCGATGCGATTTCATCCCAGTTGAGGTCGGCCTCGTGGCGGATCGGCACACCCGGTCCGCATGACCCCTCCAGTTACTATAACCACAATTCACTGTCCGGGATGCACGAGCCCGCAGCGGCAGATCGCCGACGGGGCCTTATCGGCCGGATCTTCCCCGGTCGAGAAGCCGGCGGGCGGCTGGATGTGAAGATGGTGAAAAGACGGCGATGCCGCAGCCTGCGCGTCAGCGATGGCCCGCCAGGCGGGCGACCACGCGGCGGACCCCGCCGGTGAACACCCGGACGTAGTACTGCACCCGGAACCGCCAGACCCCGCCCGCGATCTCGGCCAAGGTGCGATCGTCCGGGTGGTGGCGCTGGGCCCGCTGCAGGAGGCGCCGCGCCTCGGCCCAGCGGCCGAGATGAAGCAGCGCGAGAATCGCCCGGTGCATCGGTGGCGCGTAGCCGGGATCGTGGCGAAGCGCGTCGAGGCAGTGGCGCAGGCCATCCTCGTAGCGGCCGTCGCGGAACAGGCAGACGGCCAGGTGGAAGTGCGCCGGAGCGTTGCCCGTGTCGACGGCGAGCGCGCGACGGAACTGATCAGCAGCCTCACCGCTGCGATCCATCGCCATCAGGCAGTCGCCCAGGAGCATGTGCGCGACGACGTCGGCAGGGTTGTCATGCGCGGCGCGCGACAGGCACTGACGCGCCTTGTCGAGGCGGCCGAGGCGCAGGTTCGCCTCGCCCAGGCAACGGTCAAACTCGCGAAGGGCCGGCGGATTCGCCAACGTGAGAACCTGCTGGAAGCAGACCAGCGCGGTTGCCGGCTCATCCATGCGTAGCAGCAGACGGCCGCGGGCGAAATGGGCGTCAATGTCGTCGGGCGTAAGCTCGATGATCTCCGAGTAGCGCGTCTCGGCGGCGGAGAAATCTTCCGCCTCGATGGCGAGTTCGGCCAGTTCGTAGAGCAGGTCGGTGTTGCCGGGCGCCTCGCGACGCTCGGCGAGCAGGTAGTCCTGGGCCTCTTCCAGCTTGCCCTGGGCGCGGAAAGCCTGCGCGATGCGCAGCCGGACGCCCTCGTAGGTCGGATCGAGATCAAGCACGCGCTGCCAGCAATACAGTGCCCGCGGCATCTGACCGCGGGCAGCCAGCGACACGCCGATGTTGAAGAAGCAGTGCGGACAGTCGGGCGCGAGCTCCTGGGCCAGGTAGAACATCTCCTCCGCCTGGTCATGCCGCCCCAGTTCGGTGTACACCAGAATCCGGTGGCAATAAGCCGGCTCAAAAGAGGGGTTCTGGCGAGCCAGATCGTCGAACACTTCGAGCGCGCGGGCGAAGCGACCGAGGCGGGTCAGGGCCTCGCCGAGGGCCATCCCCACGTCCTCATCGCCCGCCTCCAGCGCGACGGACCGCTCGTAGGCGTCGACCGCCTCGCCGGTGCGGCCCAGCTCGTCGAGCAGGAACCCGTGCTGGGCGTGCCACGAAGCGTTATTGGGGTTGATGTCGAGCGCAGCCTCGATCTCCGTCAGCGCCTCCTCCCAACGATGGGACTCGGAGAGCTGCTGAGCGCGCTCCACCCTCTGTTCTGCCTCGAACCAGTCGTTCATGGCGCTAGCCTGCTCACTCGCACGCGGGAAGAAATCAGCCTTGTGATTGTATCCTGTTTATCGGACACGAGCAAACGAAAGTCGAGCTTAGAGAAACCCACGGACGGTATAAGCCGGCGGCTCCCAAGTACTTGGCGGCCATCAGGTTAACCGCTCGCGCCCGTCCCACCCGGCAGGGCGCACAACCTGCGCCGAGACCGCGGGCGGCGTACTCGAGTCATCCCATTCTACGCGTTTTGCGGAACCGAAAGCCACAGGGTAAGCCACCTATCCAGCCGGGCCGCGCCGTCGGGGGTTTCCTCCGTCAACAACCCGCAGTGACCGCCGTCGGGCAGTCGCCACAACTCGCGCGGCTCGCCCGCAGCGGCATACAGGGCTTCCGTTTGGCGCGGGTCGCAGATCCGATCACGCGTGCCGGTGACGAGCAGCAGCGGCGTCGGGGCGATCGCCGCGACGTGGTCGATCGCGTCCAGCCCCTCGGGCACCAGCCCCCGGCGAACCAGGGGGGCCGCCCACCAGAGCAGCAGGCTGTGTCGACAGTGGAAACGGGCCGCGGCCTGATGACTGGCGTAGGCCCCCTCCGCCACCACCGCCCTGAGGTCGCTCCGCTGCGACGCGGCGACCAGCGCCATCGCCCCGCCAAGCGACTGGCCCAGGACCGCCAACCGGCCCGGATCCACCCCTTGCAGCGTCCGGGCCCGGTCGACCGCGGCGTGGACGTCCGCCAGGAGGCCCTCCCGGGTGGGCCGCCCCGTGGACCCGCCGTAGCCACGGTAGTCGAAGCAGAACACGTTCCACCCCCGCCGCGGCAGGTCGGCGATGAACCGGAACTGGGCGGTGAGGTTGCCGCCGTTGCCGTGGCAGTGCACCAGTGTCCCCGCGGCGACCCCCGCCGGGCGATCCCGATCTGCGGCGGGAAAGAACCAGCCGACCAGCCGCTCCTCCTCGCTGGCGAACTCAACAGATTCGAACCGCAGGCCGTGATCGCGCGGATCGTCATACACCAGCGAGGTCGGGCGGTAGAACCAGCGATCGGTGAATCGTCGGGGCATGAAGTACTGTGGTCAGCCCAGGCCGCGGCGGTGGAGGGCCACGAGTCGATCCGCCAGGCGCGTCGGCGCGGGCAGGCGGAAGCCGTCGCCGCACTGCAGGACGATCCGGACGGCCGCGGCGAGCGAGACCCGATGACCGACGCTGACGAACATCGGCCGCGTATCATCGCGGGTGCGAAGGGCAACGCCAACCTGCTCATCCCGGTCGACCAGGGCCGTTTGGTCACCGCGGAGCCGCCCCGGCTCGGCGCAGGAACCAACGAGCAGGCTCTTTGCGCACCCGATGGTGGGCCGGTCGATGATGACGCCGATGTGACAGGCGAGGCCGAAGCGCCGCGGATGCGAGTAGCCCTGGCCGTCGAACATGAACATGTCCGGCTCACACCTCAGCATCCGCAGCGCGGCGATGATGACCGGCGCTTCCCGGAAGGAAAGCAACCCCGGCACGTAGGGGAATCTCGTCGGCCGGACCGCGACGCGACGCTCGACGACGCGATGGGCGTCCACGTCCCACACGACCACGCCGGCCACGCATCGACGGCCGTCGGCAGAAAACGCGAGGTCGGCCCCGGCGACCAGGCGGACCCCGTCCGCCCGACCCTCGCGAATGACGCAGGGCGCCATTTCGCGCTGCAGGGCGACCGCCCGGCGCGGCGAAACCAGCCAGGAATGCGGAGCTCGCGGGAGCCTCACCGGGGTATGATAGCTTGATGGGCGGTGTCAGCGAAGTCAGGCTGGCGTCCCGACACCTCACGGGCGCCCGGGAGTCAACGACGATGGTGCAGCTCGAAATCTCGCTCGATCGACGCGAATGGGACTTTGAGGCGGTCGAGGGCGAGGGGCTCCCCCATGCCTTGGTGGCTCCGTTTCTGTCCGCTTTGCTTGGTCAGGCGATGGATGACGGCATGCGCGCGATCAGGTTTGGACTCCGCCAGGAGACGAAGGAACCATTCCTGGAGTACCACGGCCCGGTCTGGTCCGACGAACCAGTCTGGTGGGCCATGGTTGCTCCTCCGCGCGTCGTGGTCGAGCAAATGGGCGCGTGGGCAGACTCGGTCGCGTGTGCCTGCGGGATTGATGCTTCGCCGTGCACGATCGAAGGAAACACAGCCGGAACGCGGTTCAGGGTGCAGTGCCGTCGCGAGGGGTTCGCAACGGTGTTGTCGTGGGATGGCAGTCTCGTGCGACAGCTCGGCGAATCACGAGATGGCTACGTCGCACGGCTAGGGTGTTGAGACCGCTCCGCCTGTCGACACGCGGCGGCTTGAGAATCATGCCTGCGCCCGCCCCTCGCAGTCAGTCCACGCGAGGCTCCGGCGTGGGTGCCTCATCGGCGGGCGCCGCCGGCTCCTCCGCCGGCTCCGGTTCACTCCGCTCCACGCGCGGCATGGTCACGCCCAGCATCTCCTCGCGATCGGCGATCCGCACGACCGTCTTCTGGCGGACGCTGTCGCGCAGGAAGACGACCTCAGCCTCGGTGCCCACCGGTGTGAAGCCCACCAGGCGGACGAGGTGGTCGGAATTCTCGATCGTTTCGCCGTCGAATTCGATGACCACGTCGCGCGCCCGCAGCCCCGCCCTCGCGGCCGGACCGTCGGCGATCATCATCTGCTCGATCACCGCCCCGTGATGCACGCGGCCGCGGACAAAGCGAGGCACGGGAGCGCCTTCCAGGTCGCCCACCTGCACGCCGAGAAAGCCGTAGCGCACCGGCTCGCCCTTCGCGAGCGTCTCGACGACGCGGCGGATGTGACGATCGGTCGGGATCGCGTAGCCGTGCCCCTCGTTGACGCCGCTGCTGGTCTCGATCGCGGTGACGATGCCGATCACCTCGCCGTCGATGTTGAACAGCGGACCGCCGGACACGCCGGGATTGATGGCCGCGGAGGTCTCGATGAGATTCCCGTAGTAGCGCATCCCCGCTTCGCGCGGGTTGCGTACCAGCCGCTGCGTGAGCTGACGACCCAGCGCACTGACCACGCCGTACGTCACGCTCAGGCGGCCGTCATCCGAGCCCAGTCCGAACGGATTGCCGCACGCGAAGGCCCATTGGTTCACCCGGACCTTGTCGAGGTCGCCGAACTTCACGGTCTTGAGCCGCTCCGCCTCGATCTTGACCACGGCGATGTCGCTGCGCTGATCCGCCTGCACGAGTTCGGCGTCGTAGATCAGGCCGTTGTGCAGCCGGACCGAGATCGCCCCGGCGCCCTCGACCACATGAAAGTTGGTCACGATCGTGCCGCCGGGCTCGATGATGAACCCGCTGCCCTTGCTCAGCGGCGACTTGATGAGGTTGCGGCGACCCTGGCCGATGTCGACCAGTTCGTAGGTTCGGATGGAGACAACGCTCGGCTGCGCCTCCTCGGCCAGTTCGACGAAGGCCAGTTCGAGGGCCTTGAGGTCGGCGACCGTGTAGATACGCGGTGGCTGGGCCTCGGCGCGGGCGGCGAGCCCCCCGCCGCCGATCATCACCGCCAGGCCAATCGCAAGCAGTCGCCCGTGTGACGTGCTGGACATCCTCTCGACTCCCTTCGCACCAGGGGCGGGGCCCGAACATCTCCCCGCCGGAGGCCTCCCGGTCGGTACCATCGTCTCCAATCCCGGAAGGACGCCACGGATTCCCCGCCGCCCTGAAAATCGGACCGTCGCGGGCGCGGCATCTGCCCGGATCGCCCAAGATTGCTATATTCTAGCGATCCGGCCAAGTGGCCCGTGTAACAAATCCGTGGTTACCGGACGTCGCGGGGCGGAACGAAGGGCTTGGCAGCCTGGCGAAGGCCTCCCCTCGCGGCCCGGATCGGCCCCCAGCGTCAGGGGCGACGGGCGGGCGGAGCCAACCGCGGCGAACGTCGTGAACGAGCACACCTACCAGAAACTCGAGTTCGACGAGATCCGGCGGGCCGTCGCCGGGGCCTGCGCCTGCTCCCTCGGGCGCCACCTCGCCGAGACGCTCGCGCCCTCCACCCGGCCGGCGGTCGTCCGCCAGTGGCTGGCCCAGGTGGCGGAGCTGGGGGCGGTGCTGGATCACGTCGGCTATCCGCCCTTTGGCGGGATCTACGACATCCACGAGGAGGTCAACGCGGCGTCGTTTCCCACCCCCCTCGAAGCCGACCGACTCGCCCGCGTCGCCGAGACCTTGGAAGGCACGGTCCGGCTGCGCAGCTGGTTCGCGAGGCTGGGCGACCGCGCCCCGCAACTGGCGTCCATCGGGGAGCGAATCGGCGACTTTGAAAAGCTCGCGGCCCTGATCGGCGAGTCGGTCGATCCGCGCGGCCATGTCCGCGACACGGCAAGCTCCCGCCTCGCCTCGATCCGGGAGATGATCGAGCGGACCCGCGACAACCTCCGAAGCGTCTGCGACCGGCTCGTGAAGCAAGGGGGCGTGCGGGCCATGCTGGCCTACCAGGGGGTGACCTTCCACGAAGACCGCATGGTGCTGCCGCTCAAGAGCGAGTACCACGGCCGAATCAAAGGAATCGTGCACCGCAGCTCCGAATCGGGCTCGACGCTTTTCGTCGAGCCGGCGGAATCGGTGGAACTCAACAACACGCTGACCCGCCTCCGCGACGAAGAGCAGAAGGAAATCACGCGAATCCTCCGCGAACTGTGCCGCAAAGTAGCTTCGCACCGCGAGCCGATTATCTCGACGCTGCGTGCGGTGGCGGTGCTCGACCTGATCGGGGGCAAGTGCCGCTACGGACGGAGCCGCCGTTGCACCTGTCCCGAGGTGTGCGAGGACGGCCGGCTGGAGCTTCACGAGGCACGCCACCCGGTGCTGCTGGAGGTGTTCGACCGGCAGGCCGAAGAGGCCGGCGAAGGGACGCCGCGCAAGCAGGTCGTGCCGATTGACGTCCGCCTCGGCGAAGACTTCGACATCCTCATGATCACGGGCCCCAACACGGGCGGCAAGACGGTCGCCCTCAAGACCGTGGGCCTGATGGCACTGATGGCGCAGTGCGGCATCCCCATCCCCGCGGGCGAGGGCTCGCGTGTGCCGGTGTATCACCAGATTCACTGCGATGTCGGCGACGAGCAGAGCATCCAACAGTCGCTCTCGACGTTCAGTTCGCACCTGTCCAACCTGCTCGACATCCTCCAGCACAGCGGCCCCAAGTCTCTCGTGCTGATCGACGAACTGGGCGCGGGGACCGACCCCGACGAAGGGGCCGCGATCGGCCAGGCGGTCATCAGTGAGCTTCTTCGACTCGGTGCGAAGGCGGTCATCACCACCCACCTCTCGGCGCTGAAGGCCGTCGCGTTCACCGTGCCACGCGTGGATAACGGCTCGGTCGAGTTCGACGTCGAGTCGCTTCGCCCGACGTACCGGCTGCGGCTGGGCGAGCCCGGCAACAGCAACGCGCTGATCATCGCCGAGCGGCTGGGCATGCCGGCGCGGCTCGTCCGGTTCGCCGCCAAGCATCTCGACGACCGCAACCAGGCGCTGAACAAGGCGATCCGCGGCACGCTGGATTCCCGACGCGAGGCGGAAGAGGCCCGCAAGGTCGCCCGGGCGGCGGCGCTGGAGTCGAAGCGTTCGCTTGAATCGCTGGAGGCCGAGCGCCGCCGGCTGGCCGAGGAACAGGCTACGTTCGTGCGCTGGACCAAATGGGTCAACGCCCTGCGGCCGGGCGACGCGGTCTACCTCAAGGCCCTGCGCGACGAGGCCAGGCTCGTCCGACTCCAGCTTCACAAGCAGACGGCGGTCGTCTCGACGGGGATGATCGACATGGAAGTGCCGCTGCGGGACATCTCCGAGCCGCAGGCGTAGCCGCTCGGGCTCACCTCGAGCCCCGCGGCGTCGCGGTTGTGACGCGGCGGATACGATCGGCACGCCGCTGTGCAGTCGCCGATCGTCGCAGCACCCACGCTTCACCCCTTCGAATTGCAGCCGCGGCGCGCATCGCGACCGGGACGAACGGCCTTGCCCACGAGAGGCATCGGGCGATGGTCGCGGCCTCGATGTCCTCTATAATCAGCGCGGCCGGCCTGAGAGGTTCCCCTGCGTAGATCGCGGGCAGTGCGCCGCGCGGGGCCGGCGTAGGGGTTCTCATGCCAGTCACGCCGACGATCCTGCCACACCCCCTTTTCCCGACCGGCTTGCGCGCCCGCGGATCCACCGCGGGGGTGGCGCTGCTGCTGATCGCCGCCGCGTCCGGATGCGACCGCGCGGGCGGCGCCGCGGGCAAAGCTGGCAAATCCGCACCACCGCCGCAAGTTGAAGTGCTGCGCGTGGAGCGGGTCCGCCGGCCGCAGACCATCGCTGCCGTCGGCACGGTGCGGGCGATCGAAGAGGCGATCATCTCGGCCGAGGTCGACGGCGTGGTCACCGCCACGATGGCGGACGTCGGCGACGAGCTCACCCCCGGCAGCCCGCTGGCCGAGATCGAACCCCGTCAATACGAGCTGGCGGTCCACGAAGCCGAGGCGGCGCTGGAGGCGACGCTCGCGGCGCTGGGGGTTGTCGCGCTGCCGGAGGATGCGCTAGACATTGATCAGCTTCCGCTGGTCCGCCGCGCGCAGGCAGAGCTGGCCAACGCCCGCTTCAGCCACGACCGGCTGGAAGGGCTTCGAAGCGAACTCTCGCTGGCCGACCAGGAGTACAGCACGGCGGTGCGCGACCTGCGGGTGGCCGAGGCCAATCTGGCGGCCGCCCGGGACGAGGCGAACGCCTTGCTCGCCACGGCGCGCCAGCGGCAGGCCTCGCTCGACCTTGCCCACCGCCGCCTGAGCGACTCGCGGGCCCGCACGCCTCAAATGCCTAGCACGCTGTCGGCGCTGCTGCGCAGCGCGGGCCTGCCGGAAGAGCGCTTTCCGCAGCGCTGGGTGGTAGCGGAACGGCATGCTACTGAAGGTCAGTACGTCGAAGTCGCCGGCCCGCTCTATCGGCTGATCGTCAGCGACGTGCTGCTGCTGCGTGCCGAACTCGCGCAGCGCTACAGCGGCCAGATCGCAGTGGGGCTGCCCGTGACGATTGAAGCGGCGGGCGCAACCGTGCGCGAGGGCCGCGTCTGCCGTATCTACCCGATGATCGACCCCGCCAGCCGCACGTACCGGGTTGATGTGCTGGTCGAGAATCGCTCCGACGCGGCCCGCGCTGCACGCGGGCCGGTCGCGGGCCGGCCGCTGACACCGGGCGCCTTCGCCCGGCTGACCATCACCACCCGCGACACGGACGACGTCATCATCCTGCCCTCGGCGGCCGTGCGTTCGCTCGCCGGTGTGGACACCGTGTTTGTGCTCGATCCCTCCGGCAACACGGTGCACGCGCGCCAGGTGCGCGTCGTCGCCCGGCAGAGCGGCGAGCTGATCGTCGAAGGCGACCTGCCCGACGGCGCACTCGTCGTGGCGAGCGTGTCGGCCGGGATGTCGGATGGCGCCGTCATCGAGCCGGTCGCGCCGGCGCAAGCCGGCTCGACGGGCGAGACCCGGGCTCAGGCCGCGACCCCGCCGCGCGGCTGACCGCGCCGCGGACCCGCGCGTTTGCTCAGAGGTGATCTTGCAGAAGCTTGCCGAAATCTGCGTCCACCGGCCGATCTTCGCGTCGATGCTCGTGCTGGCGCTCGTCGTGATTGGCGGGGTCAGCTACGAAAACCTCGCCGTCGACCGCTTCCCGTCTGTCGATACGCCGATGGTCCGCACCACCGTCCGCCTCCCCGGGGCTTCGCCCGAGGAGATGGAAACGCAGGTCGGACAGGTGCTCGAAGAGGCGATCAACACCGTCGAGGGCATCGACGAGTTGCGGACCATCAGCGGCCAGGGCGTGTGCCATGTCATCGCCTGGTTCAAGCTGGAGCGCGACCTCGACGCCGCGGCTCAGGACGTACGTGATCGCGTGGCGGTCGTGGTTGATGATCTGCCGCGCGAAGCAGACCCGCCGGTGGTCAGCAAGTTCGACAACGACTCCAGCCCGGTGCTGACGATCGCCCTGTCCGGCCCCCGCACACTGCGCGAGCTGACCGACATCGCCGAGCGCGTCGTCAAGCGCCAGCTCGAACGCGCCAGCGGCGTGGGGGAAGTGTCGCTGGTCGGCGGACTTGAGCGAAGCATCAACATCGACCTGGATGCCGACCGGCTCGCCGCGTTCAACCTCTCCGCCGCGGCCGTCCGCGACGCGATCGCCCGCCAGAACAGCGACATCCCCGGCGGCAACCTGACCGACGCCCGCAGCGAACAGGTGCTGCGCACGATGGGCCGCGTGACCGATCCCGCGCGCTTCGCCGACATCGTCATCGAGACCCGCAACGGCAGCCCCATTCTCGTCCGCGACGTCGCCACGGTGGAAGACGGCCACGTCGAGCAGCGCACGCTGGCCCGGCTCGACGGTGACCCGACCGTCACGCTGCGCGTCCGCCGCCAGTCGGGGGCCAACACCGTGCTGGTCATTGAAGGCGTCAAACGCATCCTGGCGGAGCTTCCGGCCCAGCTGCCGGCGGATGTCCGCACCGAGATCATCCTCGACCAGTCGCGCTACATCTACGCCGCGCTGCACGAGATCAACACCCACCTGGTGATGGGCAGCGTGCTCGCCTCGCTGGTTGTGCTGCTGTTCATGCGCAG
The DNA here is from genome assembly GCA_964426945.1 of uncultured Phycisphaeraceae bacterium. Lineage (GTDB taxonomy): Bacteria > Planctomycetota > Phycisphaerae > UBA1845 > UBA1845 > CAYRSS01. Next base: position 4,638 of record CAYRSS010000011.1, on the reverse strand, counting down.
CTGGCGGGCGACGATCATCGCCGCGGTGGCGATCCCCACCTCGCTGATTGCGACCTTCGCCGTCATGTGGGCGCTGGGGTTCACGCTCAACAGCGTGACGATGCTCGGACTGGTGCTGATGGTCGGCATTGTCATTGATGACGCGATCGTCGTGCTGGAGAACATCTACCGGTTCATCGACGAGAAGGGCGTGCCGCCGCTGCGCGCGGCGGTGGAGGCCACGCGCGAGATCGGGCTGGCGGTGCTCGCCACCACGCTCAGCCTCGTGGTCATCTTCGTGCCGGTCAGCTTCATGAGCAGCGTCTCCGGCCGCTTCCTCTACCAGTTCGGCATCACCGCCGCGGCGGCGATCCTGGTGAGCCTGCTGGTGAGCTTCACGCTCACACCCATGATGTGCTCGCGCATGCTGCGGCCGGGGCTGATGGCCGGTCACGGCGAGAAGACCGGCATCAACGCCTGGCTCGACCGCGCGTATGCCGGCATGCTCGGATTCTGCCTGCGCCACCGCCTGGCGTGTGCGCTGGTCGGCGTGGGGGTGATCGCCTCGTCGGTTCCACTCTACGGCCTGGTGAGGATGGAGTTCATCCCCTCGCGCGTCGATGAGGCCGAGTTTGAGGTGAACGTCTCCGCGCCCGAAGAGACCGGCTTTCAGGCGATGGACGCCATCATGCGCGAGGTCGAGGAGCGCATCCGCAGCGTCCGCGGCGTGCAACTCGTCCTGACCGAAGTCGGCGGCGGCTTCATCAGCGGCGTCAGCAGCGGCGAATGCTACGTCCGCATCGCGCCGCACGAGGATCGGGTGTTTTCACTGGGACGGCTATGGCGGAGCACGCTCGCCGGGGACCCGGCGGCCGCCTGGCGCGAGACGTATTCGCAGCAGGACGTGATGCAGGAGATCCGCCGCAAGCTCGCCGGGATGGGCGACCTGCGCACCAGCGTCCGCAACATGCAGAGCTTCAACTTCGGCGGCACGCGCTTCGAGATCGACTTCGTCATCCGCGGGCCCGACCTGCAGCAGCTCCACGACTACGCCGAGGCGCTGCGGTTGCAATCCGCCGAGCTGGGCGGCATCGTCGACGCCGACATCACCCTGAAGCTGGACAAGCCCGAACTTCGCGTCTTCGTCGACCGCGCCGCCGCGGCCGACCTGGGCGTCGACACGGCCGACGTCGCCGAGACGCTGCGGCTGCTGGTCGGGGGTGATGACGAGGTCTCCCGTTTTCACGACCCCACGGTGAACGAGGATTACAACATCCGGCTCCGCCTGCAGCCTTCAGACCGCATGCTGGCCGACCGGCTCTTCGAGTTGTACGTGCCCAGCCGGACGCGCGGCCTTGTGCGGCTCGACAGCGTGGCGCGGCTTGAGCCCGCGCAATCGGCCTCGCGCATCGACCGCTCCAACCGCCAGCGCCAGGCTTCGGTCCGCGCCAGCGTCGGCCCGGGCTACGCCCTCGCCGATCGGATCGAAGCGCTGCAGCAGGCGGCCGACGAGCTGAACATGCCGGAGACCTACACCACGGCGGTCTCAGGCCGCGCCAAGGAGATGCAGCGCACCTACGACGAGTTCATTCTCGCCTTCGCGCTCTCGATCGTCTTCATGTACATGATCCTCGCGGCACAGTACGAGAGCCTGGTCCACCCGCTGACGATCCTGCTGAGCCTGCCGCTCTGCCTGCCGTTCGCGCTGCTGAGCCTGTGGGCGACGGACGACACGCTTAACCTCTACAGCGCGCTGGGGGTGCTGGTGCTCTTCGGCGTGGTGAAGAAGAACTCGATCCTGCAGATCGACCACATCAATCAGCTCCGCCGTCGCGGCGAGGAGCGCCATACGGCGGTCATGCACGGCTGCCGCGATCGTCTGCGGCCGATTCTCATGACGACGCTGTCGTTCGTGATGGGCATGCTGCCGCTGGCCATCGGCACCGGCCCGGGCGCGGAAGAGCGTCGCACGATCAGCGTGGTGGTGATCGGCGGGCAGACGCTGGCGCTGCTGCTGACGCTGCTGCTGACGCCCGTGGCGTATACACTGCTGGACGACGGCCTGGCATGGGTTCGCCGGGCGCTGGGCCGCGCGGAAGCGCCGACAACGTCTCCGACACCGGAAGCGGCGGCGCCGTAGTCGTCGAACGCGCGGGCCCACCCTTCTGGGTCTTCGCCATCCTCCATATACCGAACCGAACTGGGACCGACAGGGAGTCGAACGGTTTTGAGTACGACCGATTCGGCAACCGAATCCGCTATGTCCGCCGCGGCGGCACGACCGCCACGACCGTAAAGTACTACTACGACGGCCAGAACGTCGTGGCCGAGTTCGACGGGTCGACAACGCCGGTGCCGCACGGGTACGATTGACGTGCCCCAGAACCCTCCCCCTGGCAGGGGGAGGGCAGGGTGAGGGTCGAATCGGCCGGGGCCACGCTGCCCGCGTGACACCCTCCCCGAACCCCTCGCTGACAGGGAGGGGGGCATTTCAGCGGTACTATATCCACGGGGCGACGTACATCGACGAGCGGGCGGTGATGCGCGACGCGGTGGGCGGGCAGGACTTCTACTACTTCCTGCGGGAGCTCTACACGGTGGACGGCCTGGTGAACAATCGCGGTCACGAGGTGGAGCGGTACCTGTACGACGCCTACGGCAAGGCGTCGATCGTGATCGTCAACATCCACGACATCGACTACAACGGCGTGGTGAACACGGGCGACCGCGGCTTCGTCATGACGGGCACAGCGGCCTGCGACGATCCGATCACCGACCTCGACGCCAACGGCGTGATCAACGCGGCCGACAAGGGGTTCATCACGGCCAATTACGGCCCCGGCCTCGTCGCCAGCAAGGTCAGCGGCGTCGACAACCCCTACCTCTTCACCGGCCGCGACCTCGACGTCTACTACAACGGCCCGACCGACTCCGGCGACGACGTCGACTTCGCCGTGCAGTACAACCGGGCGCGGTATTACGACGCGGAGAATGGGCGGTGGATGCAGCGGGATCCGCTCGACTACGTCGATGGCGGGGATCTCTATGAATATGCCCAAAGCTTGCCGCCAAGCCGAAGCGACCCCTTCGGCGAGCGTACGTTCACATATGAGCTTAATCTTGGGCAAACACCAATGGGGCTTAGCGTTTACTTTCGAGTTGAAGGAACGCAAGACAACTGCTGCCTTGAGGTCGCCGCATTCGGGGCTGTCGAGTGGCAACCCCCCGGCCTTCATTATGTAGCAAAACCGCTGGAGTGGGTTAATGTGCACCTGGAATTCGGCGCGCGGGGAGGAATCAAGGGTTCGGTGAGGGCGTGCCTGCCGGGCTGTGTAAGGGAGGTAAAGGTATGCGGACGTTTCGAGGTATTTGGCCGGGCCGATTATCGGAGGAAAGGTGCACGAGAGGACTGGGGGCGGGGGCGTTTCACCCGCATGCGGTTCGGAGCCGGGGCTGATGGGGGAGGCGAGATCTGCTACAATCTCTGTAATGGCAATGTGACCGCAAGTGGCCAAATCTCATGGTGGGCGTATGCGCATTTTGGCTGGAGTTGGTTCAATCGCAGCTATGAATATGGCAACTCGTGGACACTCGCGCAGACAACACTTGCGACGTTGGATGCGCCGCTGAGTGACTACTGTTGTCGGAACTGATAGTCGCGGGCGAGGGAGTCGGATGCACAGGCTCGTTTCAAAAGCCCATGGGTTTGCCGTCTTCGAGACTGCCCGAGGAGTAATCGTTCAGAAGCCAGCTGCTCCATTGGTTGAGAGCTTATTAGTGTCCCCATTCCTTCTGGCTGGATGCCTGCTTGGCCTCGTGGGGGTCGTAACGGCTGCGTATGTGCCTATTGCCACCTGGCGAGGCGCGGGGTACGGCAAGCTTGAGCAGTTGGGTGCGCTAGGCCTCGGCACGATGATGTTTCTCGGAGCCGCGATCGCATGGCTGGGTGTGGCTCATCTCATCATCGCAGTCTCGCCCGGGGCTAGGTGCGTTGACCGCGGCACCGGGCACGCACTCTGCGGATATGCGCTCGGGCGGCTTGTCTATTGGCGCCGTAAACTCGTGTGCCCGTTCGCTGTTGTGGCGCAGCTGTACGAAAGCCGTGGCGACCCTTGCTTCAGACTTTTCCTGAGAGATGCGAAGGGTCGTCGCTTCATGCTCACTATCCCCACGCTGGTTGGATCACGTGTTCGCGCCCGTCGGATCGTTATGGAACTGGGTATGCCCGTCGCCAGCAGGCTTGATGCTTCGATGGTTATTGAAATAAGAACTCGTCGCGGCTGGCGTTCTCCGGAGATACTTCGCGAATGCAGCTCGCCCAATCCCTCTCCAGCCACGAAGGCGAGTGATTGGCACGCGAATTGAGTGCCGAGGCTCGGATTCTGTTTGGGTTGGCTTTCGGAATCGTCTGTTTGCTTCGATCGTTCATTGATGAGGTGGGCAGCGTGCTCTCGCCCTATTCAGCGCGAGCATGCGAATTGCCTGGGAGAGAAAAGGCGTCGGGAGTCATTTTATGTTTCGGGTGGTTCACGGCGGCCGCGGGCGGCCCGATGCCCCCAGGGGCCGAATGTCGGAAATAACGACTCCCGACCCCTTTTCCGTTTTGGCCCATAGCGCAATTGATATCACCAATTGATGTAATGGCTCGACTCTTTGGGG
>CAYRSS010000010.1:0-114896 GCA_964426945.1 uncultured Phycisphaeraceae bacterium | reverse complement strand
GGCGTCGACCTGCGGCAGGATCCGATGGCGTTGCAGCGTCTCAAGGAGGCCGCGGAGAAGGCCAAGTGCGAACTCTCGACGGTCATGGAGACGACCGTCAACCTGCCCTACATCACGGCGACGAACACGGGGCCCAAGCACCTGCAGGTGACCATTACCCGCAGCCAGTTCGAGCAGCTCACGAAGAAACTGACCGAGCGGTGCCGCAAGCCCGTGCTCGACTGCCTGTCGAGCTCAAAGCTCTCCGCCGGCGACATCCACGAGGTGGTGCTGGTCGGCGGTTCGACGCGCATGCCTGCGGTACAGGCGCTGTGCAAGGAGCTTTTCGGCCGCGAGCCGAACAAGAGCATCAACCCGGACGAGGTCGTCGCCGTCGGCGCGGCGATCCAGGGCGCGGTCCTCTCGGGCGACAAGGACGACATCGTCCTGCTCGACGTGACCCCGCTTTCGCTGGGCGTCGAGACCCTTGGCGGCGTGATGACCACGCTCATCGAGGCGAACACGACGATCCCGACGTCCAAGAGCGAAACTTTCTCCACCGCGGCTGACGGCCAGACCGAGGTGACCATCCACGTGCTGCAGGGCAATCGCAAGATGGCCGGTGACAACCGCACGCTGGGCCGGTTCAACCTGACGGGCATCGCCGCCGCGCCGCGCGGCGTGCCGCAGATCGAGGTCACCTTCGACATCGACCGCAACGGCATCATCAGCGTCAAGGCTAAGGACAAGGCCACCAGCAAGGAGCAGTCGATCCGCATCGAGGGTGGCAGCGGCCTCTCCAAGGAAGAGATCGAGCGCATGAAGCGCGACGCCGTGGCCCACGCGGATGAAGATCGGCGCAAGGCCGAACTCGTCCAGACGCGTAACACGGCGGAGAACACCGCCTACCAGATGGAGCACCAGCTCAAGGAGCACGGCGAGAAGGTGCCCGCGGAGCTGCGGGCGAAAGTCGAGTCGTCGATCAACAACCTCCGCGAGCGGCTGAAGGGCGACGACGCCTCGGCCATCCAGAAGGCCCAGGAACAGCTCATGACCGACGCGCAGGAGATCGGCCGGATCATCTACGAGGAAACCGCCAAGGCCCAGCAGGCTGCCCCAGCGGGCGACGTCGGCGGCGGCACGGGGCGCGGACAATCGACGGGCGGCGCGCAGGACGACGTGATCGACGCCGAGTTCGAGGTCAAGGAAAGCAAGTAACCGGCGACACGCCTGTCGACGGATCAGCACTGGCGGCCGGCTCCCTTCGGGAGCCGGCCGTTCTTCTTGACACCGACGGCGCGACAGTCACGCCTTGCTTCAGGCGAGCTGGACGGCCTTGCGTCGCAGTTCCATCAGCGTATCGAACGGCCCCTGAACGAGGATCTCGTCGCCGCACTCCAGCCGCGCGGCGGGCGGCGGGAACAGCTTCGCCTCGCCGTCGGTCGGGCGGTGGCGGACGACCGCGAATCCGTAGTGGGCGAGCACGTCGCCAACGGTCAGGTGACACAGCGGGCCGCCGTCGCGCACGCGCCACGTCTGCATCACGATCAGGCGGCCGTCGACAATCGTGCTCCCCACGATCGACTCTTCGATCGCGCTGGCCGCGAAGGCCGGGGCGGATATCGCCGACTGGGACATGGCGATGTGGATGTTGAAGCCGTCGCGGATCTTGTCGGCCATGTTCTGATCGAACATCCGCACGACGACGCGGATATCGGGGTGCAGCCGCCGTGCATCGAGTGCGATTTCGAGGTTGGCCAGGTCGTCGTCGCTGGCGAGGATGATGCTGCGTGCCGCGGTGACGTTGGCATCGGCCAGCAGCGCCTCACGCCGGGCGTCGCCGAGCAGCAGCGGCGAACCGTCTCGCCGGACCACGTCGAGGAACTGGTTCTGCGGATTGCGTTCGATCACCACCACGTCGACGCCCATGTCGCGCAGCAGGGTAAACGTGCGAAAGCCCAGTTTACCGAGCCCTACAAGGACCACGTGCTTCTTGAGCGACGACGCCATCATGGTGCACCAGCTCCGTTCATTGCGGCGTCGGTCGCGCAGCAGCAGCGCGAAGTCGACGATTCCTTCGATGATCACGGTCAGCCCGATCACGGGCATCACGAAGAAGAGCGCTTGCAGTGGTGGGGAGGAAGGGAACTCCTCCGGGGGCTCGCCGAAGACCAGGCTCCAGGTGTAGAAGGTCGCCTGCGGCAGACTCAGCTTCTTTTCGGGCTCGAAAGTGCGAAAGAGCGTCGCCCCGCCGAGGAGCACGAAGATCATCACCACGAACCGCGTACGAAAGTGGCGCAGCGCTACGCGGGCGAAGGCCCACTCGGCGCGCAGCTTGGACCGCATGGGCGACCTGCGCCGGGCGGAGGACGAGATGGCACCCCCGGTCGCTCTGCCTGGCATCAGCTCCCCTTGCCCGAGCGCACGATATCGCCGCGCAGCCTCCAGGCTTCCTTGAACGCCCGGAGGATCACCTTCAGGTTGGCCCCGGTCTGCTCCCCGGCCGTGCGCGGATAGTGCGTCACGCCGACCTGCCCGATCTTGTAGCCGAGCCGCTGGGCCCGGGCCAACACCTCGGTATCGATCAGCGCGCCGGTAGACTTCATCTCGATCCGGTCGAACAGGTGGCGGGGGTAGATCTTGAAGGCGCCGTCGATGTCCCGGAGCCGGAGGCCGAAGAGCGCCCGCATGAGCGTACCCCAACAGAAGGCGTTGAACTTGCGCATGAACGGATCCTGCCGGTTCATGCGGTAGCCACTAACGATGTCATAATCGCGGAGGAGGGGTAGAACCCGGTCGATCTCCTCCATGTCGAACTGGCCGTCGCCGTCGGTGTAGAACACCCAGTTCTTCGTCGCCGCCCGGAAGCCGGACGCCAGCGCGCCGCCGTAGCCCTTGTTCGGTCGATTATGTACAACGCGGACCTCCGGGTGCTCGGCGGCCAAGCGATCGGCGATCTCGCCCGTGCGGTCTTTGCTGCCGTCGTTGACCACGACGACCTCCAAGTCCTTCGCTACGCGCCGCCCCATTTTGAGAGCGGCCAGCGTCACACGTTCAACATTCGCTTCCTCATTGTAGCACGGGAACGTGATCGTCAGGCTGAGCGGGTCCACCGGCGGTCGCGACAAGGTCATGAATGCTTACTCCCTCGGAATCCTCGAAATCGGGGCATCACCCTACCTGAACGCGGAATCCGGCATGCTCCGGGCCAAAAAAGTTCGCAATCATCCCGCGGTCGCTCGGGGCCCCGCTGAACGCTCCCCGTTCAGCGGGTCGCCTGGCGACAGCTCTGCCGGCGGAACCCGTGACGGCGGCACCTGACCTCTGCGCGAACGCTGGAGCCCGGGGCACTCCGGGGGCTGTCCGTTGCAGCCCCCCACAGCAACCTGGCCGGGCTACCCTCCCAGTCGCCGCTGCAGCCAAGCACGGAACACCGCGTAGTCGTGCGGCAGCCGCTCGTAATCCTCCGATCGCTGTTCCAGCCCGGCCAGACTCGGCGGCACCGGCGGATCGACCCCGAGAACGGCCCGGATCTCTGCCGGGAACTTCGCGGGATGGGCGGTTCCGACAACGACCGCCGGCATCTTGGCCGCATCGCCCGCAACCGCGCCACGGAAACGGGACAGCCCGGCCCAGCCGACGGCGCCGTGGGGCTCCAGCAGAACCCCTTCTCGATGGCTGGCCGTGCGGATGGTCTCCCGTGTCTCGTCATCGCTGATGCTGACCGCGAAGACGTCCCGCCGAAGCGCTGCCAGATCGGGCTCGTGGCGCATGCGCCCGGTCTCGTCCAGGTGGCCGCCGTACAGGTCGACCAGCCGGGCAAGATTCGACGGATGCCCCACGTTCATGGCGTTCGAGATGCACTCACGGGACGGCACGACCTTCTGGTACTCGCCGGTCCGGAGAAACTCGGGCACCTCGTCGTTGGCGTTCGTGGCCACGACCACCCGCGCGATCGGGGCGCCCATCCGCCACGCGAGCATCGCCCCCATCATGTTGCCGAAATTGCCCGACGGTACGACGACAACGACGGGACGATCGGGACCACCCGCGCGTGCGGCGGCATAGACGTAGTACACCGCCTGCGGAAGCAAGCGCCCGATGTTGATGGAGTTCGCCGACGATAGCCCCGCCTCGGCGAAGGCCGGGTCGGCGAAGGCCCGCTTCACCATCGCCTGGCAATCGTCGAACTTGCCGTCCACCGCCACGGTGGAGACGTTGCCGCCCAGCGTCGTCATCTGTCGCCGCTGACGATCGGACACCTCGTTGACGGGAAACAGCACGACGACGGAAACGCCCGGCACACCGAGAAACGCATTCGCCACGGCGCTGCCGGTGTCGCCCGAGGTCGCGGTCAGAATGGTGAGCGATGTGCCGTCCTCGCGGAGGCACTCGCCGATCCATCTCGCCATCATCCGCGCGGCGAAATCCTTGAAGGACGCCGTCGGGCCGCGGTCGAGCCGCAGGATGTAGCGGTCCGCTCCCGCCGGTTCGAGTGGCACCTCGAAATCGTACGCCTCGTGGCAGAAAACCCGCAACCGATCATCCGCCAGGAACCCGGCCGTGAACCGCTTCAGCACGTCGAACGCCACCTCGGGGTACGTCGACTCCGCAAGCCTGCCCAACTCGGCCGGATTCAGTGACGGCAGACTGTCGGGCAGGTAGAGACCCAGGTCGGGCGCCTGCCCGCGCAGCAGCGCCTCGCGAAGCGTCACCTCGGGCGCCGCGCGGTTCGTGGAGTAGTAGCGGATCGATTTCGCCATGGCCGCATGGTAGTCGCGGCCCGCCGGCTGAGTAGCATGGATCCCGAAAAAAACGCTGCACCGACCGCCGGCACGGGCGGAACCAGTCGCCCGGTCATTGCCTGCCTGTCCGCGGCGGCTATCCTCCCCCCATGAACCGCGGCGACGTCTGGAGCAGCTTCCTCGATACGCTCAGCTACGACCCCTACCCGTTTCAGGAGGAGGCGCTGCTGGCGTGGTTTGAGACGGATGACGGCGTACTGGTCTCCGCCCCGACGGGCATGGGCAAGACGCTTATCGCCGAGAGCGCCATCTACGAGGCGCTCGTCACAGGCCGACGGCTGTACTACACCACGCCGCTCATCGCGCTTACCGACCAGAAGTTCCGCGAGTTCCAGGACCGTGCCGAAGCGTGGGGCTTCGCCCGCACGGACGTCGGGCTCATCACGGGCAACCGCCGGGTCAACCCCGACGCGCGGGTGCGCGTCGTCGTCGCGGAAATCCTGCTGAATCACCTGCTCGGCGGGCAGGAGTCATTCGACGACGTCGCTGGCGTCGTGATGGACGAGTTTCACTACTTCAACGATCAGGATCGGGGCGTCGTCTGGGAGCTGTCGCTCGTCCTGCTTCCGCCGAAGGTCCGCCTGATGCTCCTGTCGGCCACGGTCGGCAACGCGGTGGACTTCACCCGCTGGCTCCGGGAAGAACACGGGCGGTCGCTGCGCCTGGTCCGTACGGACGAACGCAAGGTGCCGCTCGACTACGTCTGGGTGGGCGACAAGCTGCTCAATGAGCACCTGCCGAGCATGCTCGCGGCCGATGACGAAGCAAACCGATCGCCGGCGCTGGTCTTCTGTTTCAACCGCGATGAATGCTGGGAGGTCGCCGAGCAGATCAAAGGGGTGGACCTGATCAACGCCGCCACGCGCCAGGAGATCGAGTCAAGCGTCGATCGCGCGGTGTTTGGCGATGGCGTCGGCCCGAAGCTCTGGAACATGCTCATCCGCGGCGTGGGAGTCCACCACGCCGGCGTGCTGCCCAAGTACAAGGAGGTCATCGAGAACCTCTTCCTGCGGAAGCTCATCCCCTTCGTCATCTGCACCGAGACGCTCGCCGCCGGGATCAATCTGCCGGCGCGTTCGGTTGTGCTGAGCACGCTCCTGAAGGGCAAGCCGCGCGAGAAGAAACTTATTCCGCCGAGCACCGCCCACCAGATCTTCGGCCGGGCCGGACGGCCCCAGTTCGACCAGCGCGGCTACGTCTTCGCCCTCTGCCACGAGGATGACGCGCGCATCGCCAAGTGGAAGAAGAAGTACGATCAGATCGACCCGAAGTCGAAGGATCCGGGGATACTCCGCGCCCGAAAGGAGCTCGAACGAAAGAAGCCCTCACGACGCAAGACGGAGCAGTACTGGACCGACGGGCAGTTTCAGACGCTCATCAAGGCCGGCCCCGCAGACCTGCTGAGCCGCACCATGCTCCCCTACCAGGTGCTGATTTTTCTGCTCACGCGAACACACAGCGTGCACGAGGTGCGCACGTTCATCTCCAAGCGCTTCAACACCGCCGAGCGGCTCGCGAAGTTCCAGGAGCAGCTTTCGTTCATGCTGGCCAACCTGCAGGCGTTCGGTTTCCTGCGGCATGAGCCGGACGGCGACCACGTCACGCTCGAGCCCGCGATTCACAAGCTGGTTGTCTTCCGAAGCGTAGACCCGCTGTACGGATCGTTCCTCGCCGGTGAACTGACCTACAGCAACTTCGAGGAGAAGCTCCAGGCGCTCGAGTCGGTGCTGGACATGCCGCCGCAGGTCTGCCGCGCCGCCCGCGTGCCGGAGTACATCCAGCCGGGCCCACTCCAGAAAAGCCGCCTGGAACCGATGCTCGTCGCGCTCGGCATCGCCGTCGCGGCCACCCAGCGACCCGAGCGCGAAGACGGCATCCGCTCCCTCGAAGATGAGTGGGCGGAGGAAGACGAGCAACGCCCGCCCACTTTCCCGGAGATGCTCAAGCTGCTGTTCGACTCCCGGTTGACCTCGCCCGAAGAGGTTCGCGTGCAGCCCAAGTGGATCCTCGGCGGTGTCGTCGAGCACGAGAACGAGTTCTACAAGTTCATCCGAGCCCGGGATCTGCAGAAAAACGAAGGGCTGGTCCTGCGTCATCTGCTGCGGCTCGTGATTCTCGCCGGCGAGATGTTCGGACTGACCGAGGATCCGGACTATCAGGACATCGCCGGTAAGGCGACCGCAGCCTGCCGGCAGGTCGACCCGACCTACACGGAACGGTTTCTGGCTTCGGCCGAGGAGAGCCGCAAGCTGGTGGAGTGGTAGGCAGCCCGACGCCGCCTGCAGGGCCTGTCCTATGGATTCCGGTCCTGCGCGTCTGTAGGCTTTCCCGGTGCGGCAGACCGATCCCGAGGCGGGAGCGGCCGCCGACAGGGCTTTCGGAGGGTCGCCAGTGACCGATTGGAGTTCGCCCGCCGGGCTTTCGTCTGCGGTGTCGACCGTCGGCATCCCCCCGCGCTCGCGCCACCGCGCGGCACTGACCATCGGGATTCTCGCCTTTGCCGCGGTCTGCTCGTTCGGCGGCCTTTTCGGCGGGCCCGCGCTCGGGGACCACGAAGCCATCGTGGCGGAGTGCGCCCGGTCGATGCGGCTCTCTGGTGACTGGATCGTCCCACGGCTGGCCGAGACCCCTTTCATCCGCAAGCCGCCACTGCCCTACTGGCTCGTGGCGGCCAGTTCCTATGTCCTGCCACCGGAACCCGGCACCGGGCTGCCGGTCAGCAACGCCGCCGCCCGAATGCCCTCCGCGGCATCTGCGTTCGGGCTGATTCTGCTCCTGTGGCACCTCGCGTCGCACATGTTCGGCAGGCGCACCGGGTTGGTCACCGCGGTCGTCGCGAGTACCAGCGTCTTCGTCCTGCTCTTCGCCCCGAATGCGACGGCGGAAATGCTCCTGTCTTTCTGCTGCGTATGGGCATTTGTTCACTTCTGGCACGCCGTGACGAGCCGCTCGCGTGTGCGCCAGGCTGTTCACATGACGGCGTACTATCTTGCGCTTGGCGCGGGAATGCTCGCCAAGGGTCCCGCCCCGATGGCGCTGGTCGCGGTGCCGATCGCGGTCTGGTGGTACACGTATCGCCCACAGCGGCTCCTCGCTCGCGGCGGGAAGGAGGCTCGCCGGCTCGCGGTGGCGCTGTTCCTCCGCGGTCTCCGGCGACAGACGGTGCGGGCATTCACGCGGCTGTGGCTGATTCCGGGCGTCTTTCTTTTCCTGGCCACGTTTCTGCCCTGGATGTTCGCGGTCGGCGAACGATTCCCCGTGGCGTGGAAGATCTGGGACTGGCAGTACCTCCAGCGCTTCCAGGGCGACTACGAGGACACCAAGAGCCGCGGGCCGCTGTACTACGTCCCGATCGTCCTGGGCCTGCTCGCGCCGTGGACCCTGTGGCTCTTCACGGGGCTGGCAGCCCCTTGGCTTCATCGATACCGGGCCCTCCGGCGCGAGATGTACTTCCTTGGGATCGCGGGCGCGGTGGGCGTAGCCACGATGTCGGCGATGGAGTTCAAGAAACCGTACTACGTCCTGCCGGCGGTTCCGCTGCTCGTCGTCCTGCTGGCTGTGCCGCTGGAGAGAATGCTCCGCGAGGCCCGGCCGCGGGCGCGCGGCGTCATGATCTGGGGCGGGCTGCTAGTTGCGGCCATCGTCATCGGCGTGATCGGATGGTCGCAGACAGACTCACCGTGGAGCGGACCGGCGGAGGTGCTCATCGGGCTGGCCTTCGCGGCGGGCGTCGGGGGGGCGGCGTGGCTGTTTGCGCACCGGCGGTCGTCGGCTGCCCTGGGTACCTTCGCCGCGGCAATGGCCTTTGCCTTTCAAGCTGGCTGGCATACCGCAGCCGCCGAGCTTGAGAATGTGCGCCGCGTCGCCGTGCTGGACGAGGTACTCGACCATGCCGGCGTGCCGGCGGACGCGCCTGTGTACTTCGCCGATCAGCGGCCGGATGCGAGGTTGCCGTTCTACTTCGAGCGAAGGGCCATGAACCTGGTCACGGCGGCGACCATCGTCCAGCACACGGTTGACCGAACGGACAGCGACCTGCTCATCCGGCAGCTCGCGTTCAAACGCGCCGATGAAGTGCTGGCCGACAAGCTGCCCGCCTACCTTGTCCTCGATCGCGAGCACCTGGGATTGTTGTCGTTCCTCGACGACGAAGTGGAAGCGCGCCTGGTCCAGATCGGCGAGATCGACCTGGACAAGCATCCCGACGACGACGACTGGATCGTGCTAAGCAACACGCCGCCCGCCAAGAATCAGTCCGTCCCTTGAGGCGCTAGCGCTCGCCGAGCATCTCGATAATCGGCGGAACGATCAGCCCGTAGGCCTCGGCCATGCCGATCTTCAGCTTGGCGCCCGAGGCCCGGCGATGGCCGCCGCCGCCGAAGCGCTGAGCCAGCGCCGCCACGTCGTAGTCGCGCTCGCCGGGCACGACAGCGGGCTTGCTGCGGAAACTCGCCCGGACGGTGCCATCATCCTGCTCCGCCAGCAGCACGGATACGCGTACCTCGGCGATGCGCAGGGGCTCGTTGATCATGTCCTCGGCATCGGACATGCGGGCCCCGGCGCCATCACGCATTTTGCGCGTCAGACAAAGCACCGCGGCGCGATCGTCCGCGTGCAGTTCCATCGACGACAGCAGCGCGCCCATCAGCCGGACGCGCGCGGCGCTGTCAGTCTGATAGAGCTCCTGGTACAGCTCGTGGGCGACAACCCCCCGCCGGACCAGGTCCGCTGCGGCTTCGAGCGTACGCGCGTCGGTGTTCGAATGACGGAACCAGCCGGTGTCGGTCGCGATGCCGATGTACAGGGCGTTGCACAACTCAGGGTCCATCCCCCAGCCCGCCGCCGTGGCCCAGTCGTGCAGAATGAGACAGGTCGCCGAAGCAGACTCGTCGAAGACGCCCAGATCGGCGATGGCGTCGCGGGTGACGTGGTGGTCGACGACGATCTTGGGGACGCGCGTTGCGCGAAGCCACTCGGCGACCGGTTCAATCTGGCCGTAGGAGCAGGTATCCAGCACGACGACGCCATCCACCGCGGCCAGGTCGTCGGGTCCGGCGTCGCGGCCCCAGAGGCTCAGGGGTGGGTGCTGGTGAACGGCGACGTAGCGCGGGGGCGTGGGGTCAAACTGCACGGCCAGCGGCTCGACACCGGCGCTGCGACAGCGCCGGCGCATCGCGAGCAGCGCCCCGAACGCGTCCCCGTCCGGCCTGGCATGGCTGATGAGCAGGGGCCGCTTCATCGTGGCCAGCAGGTTTTCGGCCTGCGCAAACGTCGTGGGAGGCAGTGGACCGGTCATCGGCGACATCTTGCCCGCGCGACGCCCGATCCGCAACGGCCGATGCGTCTGCTGCCTGCCGTCGCGATCAATTCGGCCCCGTGAACGCCCGCTGGAAGAGCACGACGTCGTGCAGATCGACGTTGGTATCCTCGTCGCCGTCGCCTTTGCGGCAGAACGTCCCCTGCCCGTAGTTAACGGCCGGGCCCTGCAGACAGAATACGCAGGTCTGCCAATCGCCGAGGTCGACGTCGAAGTCGTTGTTGAAGTCGAACACCAGCGGAACACTCACCTGCCGCAACCACGTCACCACCGCGCTCATGATCTGGGCACGGACGCTCGACGATGTGATCGTCTCAAAGGGGAACCCGAAGAGCACCACCCTCGAAGCGCCGCCGTTGTACTGGATACCCGCAGTCCCGCCGCTGCCCCCCGAGTAGGTCAGGCAGGCGGTCGCGCCGGAGCCGGCGCCCAGCCGATCGGCGGACGCGGCCACATACGGGGCGCCATTGGCCGGGTTGAAGTCAAACGGCCCAACCCCCGCGAGGATGCTGCCGCCGACGGGCGTCACGTTGTAGGTTCCCGCGGAGTCGCCAACATACGTGGCGTGCAGCGTGTTCTGGAAGAACGTCGGCCCGTTGCCCTGGGCCACGAGGTCGTAGCCGATCTCCGCTCCGGTGACGAACAGGCCGCCGCCATTGTTCAGGAAGCTGGTGACGCGCGTCTGTTCGGTCGCGCTAAACGTGCGGTCGAACGAGCTCTCCTCGCCGAGGATCCAGACCACCACGTCGTAGTTGTCCAGCGAAATCTGGCTGTCGATGATGGCCTCGTTCGAGCAGGACGCGAACCCTTCGCTTGTGGAACCCAGCGCCTCGGCATGCTCGATGATGTAGTCGTACGAGTTCGCCTCGCGCCACTGCTGGCGCTCGAAGGAATCGGAGTTGTGGAGCACCTGCACGCGGTTCTGCTGGCGCTGAAGCCGGTCGAAGCCGTTGACGATCAGGTTGCGGGCGGTGCCGGTCTGGGGGCGCCGGACGACCAGAGTCTCCGTCGGCACCGACTGTCCGCCGGCGTTCGTCGCAGCCACGCGGTAGTAGCGCATCTCGCCCGGCACAAAGCCGCTGATCGTCGTCGTCAGTACGTTGCCGAGCGTGGCAACCGGGGCGAAGCCGTATCCATTCGGTGACTCGTAGACGACGTAGCCCGTAGCCGTACCGCCCCGGGCCGCGTCGGCCAGCGGAGCGATCCAGGAGAGGCGGACGTCGCCGTTTCCGAGATCCTCAACGCGGAAGTTTCGCGGCCGGTCCGGCGGGAACACGAGCGGAACCTGGCTGCCCGGCAGCGAGTTGAGGAAGCGGATAATGCCCTGCACGCAGGAACGAGCCATGGCCGCACGAACGCGGCTGTCGCGCAGCAACTCGGCGTCCTGGTCGTTGTCATGGAACGCGACCTCGATAATCGTCGCGTCGAACTCGTTGCTGTTGCCGTTCGTGCTGATCGCCCCGAACTCGGACGTGAAGGTCGACGCCGCCCGATCGAACCACGTGTGCTCGAACTCCGACTGCAGCAGAAGCATGTCGGCGTCGAGCTCGTCCGCGATCATCGCGGCGTAGGTCGACTGGTTGGTCGTCGGCGCGCTGGCGCTGATAAGACCGACGCAACCGCGGGCGCCGCCCGTCGACGCGTTGCTGTGGAACTCGAGGTAGATGCGGCGCCACCGGTCGCTCTGCACCCCGCCCGCGGGCACGACGTTCATCTCGCGCGACCAGCGGCTGGCCGTGCTGACGTTGTCGCTGCCGTCATCGCTGCTGGAGTCCCAGATGTCTGATGCGGTGTAGCCCACCGCACGCTCCCCGAGCTCCTTCTGGGCGTAGTACTTCGAGCACTCCTCCTCGCGGGGATAGCCGCTGATGGTGCCCGGGCCGGGACGGACGATATCGCCGATGCCGTTGCCCCAGCGGATCGCGTCAGCGATGACCACGCCGGACACGGGCGATTCGTTGCTGATCTCGACCCAGTTGTTTCCGTCCGGCTCAAGATAGTACTCCCCAAGCCAGACCCAGCCGCCGCCGGTGTTGCGGTGGTCGATGATCATCGAGGCCACGCCGCCGCTGTGCGAAATGCGGTACAGCTGAGTCGTGCGGTTGGAGCTCGCGATCGCGAAGGCGTACACCGGGTAGAATCCGGCCTCGGGAATAGTCGGGGTGAATCGCGCCGTGTGCGACTCGGTCGAGGCCGAACTGGCGAAGCGATAACGATTGCCCGAGATAACCGCGCCGTTTTCGTAGTACTTGTCGTTGGTCGTATTCGTGCTCCAGGCGCCGGTATAGGTCACGCCTGCGTCATCGTTGTCGAGGATGATCTCGTTGGTCTGGTAGCCGACCGGCCGGAAGGGCACGACGGTTGCGCCGGCGTTGTAGGCGTACTGGACGAAGAAGTTCAGTTGGTCGAGATTGCCGTAGTCTTCGTTCATCCCCAGCAGGACCGGCCTCTGGAGGTACCAGGAACTCACCCCTGCGGTCCAGCCATGTCCCGCGCTGCAAAAGATCGTCACGCCCGACAGGGCACCGGTCGGCTGCGGCGTCGCCACGACCGACGGCCCCCAGCGCAGGACCGGACCCTCCACGCTGAGCGACTGGTCGACATCGAACGCGGTTCGCTCCGCCACGGTCGGCCGCTCCAACTGCTCGCCGGATACGGCGTACGCCACGAATTCTTCAAGGTGGCGATAAGGAGCCTCCGGACTGACCCGAATGCGAACCACCACACCGGCGAATGAGTCGTCGGCGGTGAAGGGATCGGCGATCTCCTCGGCCAGCTGCGACATGGACCGGGGCGTCAACTCGAACCCGCCCGCCCCAGCGGGCAGCGTGAGGTCGGCGTGCAGCCGCCCTTCGCTCCACGTGCACTTGTCCACGGTGACGCCGGCTGGCAGGAGCGTCCCCTCCGCGCGCGTCGGGTCAGCGAGCCCGGCGACTGCGGCTTCGACCAGCGGAATCGTCTCAGCTTCGGTCGGCGGGAGCGCCTGAGCGATGCCGCAGAACGACAGGGTCAGGCCGGTGAGAAGCGCCAGACGGCGCGCGAGCATCGAGGTCATCGGTTTCTCCGCGTGCACGCGCCCACCGCCGGCGAACCCGTGCGGGCATACCAAGGCGCGACAAATAGAGGCACGGCCGGACAGACCGGCAGCGCAAACTATGGGCGGTCCCCCCCAGGCTGCAGGCGGGTGTTTCCCCTGATGCAGTCTATCCCGGCGACCCCACCTGATTCAAGCCGTGGTTATCGGATCGGGCCGGTTCCGGGACCGAGGCCAGCCGTGGTTCAGCGGGCGTAGGCCAGCCCGGACACCGCGTGGTGCGTGACCGGCGCAGGCGGGCGCTGAGAGCGGTTTGAAAGGCTGCTTGGGAATCACGTCGGGCCGGGCCGCCGCGGGGAACGCCGTCATGGGAGACGCGCGCCCCGGAGCGGACCGGCCCGCTTATCGGGTCTGACCTGTCGGAACAGCGTGGTCAGGCGGCAGGCTTGCGCCCGCCCCGCTGCTGGATGGTCGGCAGCACCATCTCGCGGCGAGTCTGCCGCTTGCGCGAGTCCTCCGTCGACTGGCGGGTGAGCTGGTCATCCCGCGAGTCGAACAGCGACGAGTAGGCGAAGATGCAGAAGTCGCCCGTCGCGTTGCGTGCGATCTGAATCTCGTCGTTCACTGCCCGCGAGCCCTGCTCGGGCGATATCTTGTTGTCGAACCAGAGCCCCGGCACGAGCTGCGTCTTGCCATCGAACGGCAGCCACGGGTTGAGGCGCTCGGTGTAGACCTTCGGATCATCGGTGTAGTTCATGACGTACACCTGGTCGAGCAGACCGCGGTTGATCCAGGTCTTCGAGTCCTGGAAGTGCGCCAGGCCACCCGACGTGATCGACCGCGCCGCGAGCGATGCGCTCAGCACCGCGCGAGGCCTCGTCCGGCGCATCATCTGGTGGATATCGGAGACGAGCTGTGTCACCTGGTCCGCCCGCCAGCGCTTCCAGAGCATATCGTCCTCGTCGGGATGCTTGCCCGTCGCCTGGCGATAAAGCGCGAGGGTGCGCTCGTCGCGCGGATAGTCGATGCCCGAGCCCTTCGGAATGGCCGGTGGTTCATCGGGGAAGCGGATGTAGTCGAGGTGCAGGCCGTCCACGTCGTAGCGCTGCACGATGTCGTGGAAGACGTCCACGAGATACTTGCGCACCTCGGGCAGGCAGGGGTTCACGCTGACGTAGAACCCGGAAAGTTCCTGCCGCTTGCCCTGCTGGTCATACCAGAACCATTCGGGCCGCTTGTTGTAGAGTTGGTGCGGGTTCTCCGGGGGCTTGGTCCCCCGCCAGGCTGGCATGACGTTCACCCACGCCTGAAGGCTCAGGCCGCGCCGTCGCGCCTCCTTGCAGGCGATGCCCAGCGGGTCGAACCCTGGGTTCTTCCCCCCGAAGGCGTCGTCCCAGGGCTCAAAGCGCGACGGGTAGAACGCCGTCGCATTGCCGCGAACCTGGAAGAGGACGGTGTTGAAGCCCGCCCGGTGGCAATTCTCCATGATCCGGGTGACGTCCTGAGGGGTCTTGTAGTCAAACCGGGTGACCCAGACCGCCTTCACCGGTCCGGTCGACCGGCCGCCGCACCCGGTCCCCAGCAACAACCCCACGGCGCAAGCACAGACAAAAAAACCCAGCGAACCGCGCGATCTGACCCACTTTCGCACTTGGCGGCCTCCCACTGACTAGAATACCTATGGCGGCGACGCTCGCGCGGGCCTCCGATGCCACGGACGCGGCTGCCACGATCGGCATTGTGCGTGGGACGGGCGGGCTGGCAACGCCACCGTGCGAATTTCGACCGAGTTTCCGCCTCGCGACCGGCGGCGGTGTCTGTCAGGTGACGCCGATGGGCTGGCTTTGTGCGATTGCAGCAGAAGCGACGGGCGCCTGGACTTGGCGTCGAAACGGCGGAAGAAGGCGGCCCCTCCCCCCTCGTGATCGAGTTGGCAGGAGCGTTCCCAGGGCTGCGGCGGCCACCAGCTTACCAGGTTTGCCGTTGCGGATTTTCTTGCAATGTGGCACGTCGCGTGATAGCTTGATTTTCGCGCAGCGACGTCGAATCGCCGCGTGGAACTGCCGAAGAGCATGGGAGCGGGCGGGAGTCCTGCCGACCGTGCAACTTCGCCCCGGCGGCCTCTGGGCTGCCCATCCAGGAGAACCAGTCATGTTCGCCCCCGGTGCGCATACCGCGACGTCCGGCCGCCAGCGCGGCCCGGCCAGTCGGGCCCGGTCCGCGTTCACGCTGATTGAACTGCTCGTGGTGATCGCCATCATCGGCCTGCTCGTGTCGATCCTGCTGCCGTCGCTGTCGAAGGCGCGGGAGCAGGCCAAGACGATCGTATGCCTGAACAACATTCGGGCGATGAGCACGGCCGTACTTACCTACTCGGCCGAGTATGGCGACGTCCTGCCCGGGCCGCTTCACCCGGCCGTGTATCGCAACCTCGATCCGCTGAACATCCTGAACCCCACCAGCACCTACTACAAAGAACGCCAGCTCACCTGGAAGCTCCGCGACATCTTCAACGACAAGTCGTCGACCGCGGGCCAGAGCATGGCCGACAAGATCAGCGTCTGCCCGGTGCTGGACGAGATCGTCTCGGAGGATTCGTTCCGGGACTTCGAGACCCGTACCTCGCGCGAGGTGTATCCCACGCACTACACGCTGAACAACTGGGGGCAGAACCTGCCCGAGGGGTCCAGCGGCGGCGCCATCGGCAACCCGCGCGCGACCAAGCCGGCCTATTACTTCGGCTACTCGGCTCCGCCGCCGGGTCCGAGCGCAACCAATCCGAACACCGCGCCGGTACCCGTCGGGCGCATCCCGAAGGCCTCTGCTGAGTGGATGCTGGCTGATGCCTGGTACCGCCCGCGCAGCAGCGCTCCCACGCTCCCGCAGCAGGAAGGCCCCTACCAGGTCGGCTGGAGCGGCGAGGCGATGCCCAACTTTGCCCCGCACAACCGCGGCAACAAGGGTGGGTACTCGTTCACCACGACCACTGAGCGCGCGACCCGTTCGCAGAGCATCCGGAACAGCCGTGCGGACGGAAAGACGAACACGGCCTTCTTCGACGGGCATGCCGAGAGCGTGAACTCCATCCAGCTAACCGTCGCCGGCTTCGAGATCCTGTACGGATTCAAGGGCACGGTGAACCCGGCGATTCCGCTTCCCAACCCGTAGGCCGGGCCGCGCAGCGAGGGGTGACATTCCGAGCGACCGCCGATGCCCTGCATCGGCGGTCGCTTTCTTTCGCGTGCTTGCTGCGCGAACCGCCGTCGCGGATCATTCGTATCCTCTCGGGCCGTATTGCCGGAAGGATTCCGCCGTGGCGAGTGAGCATGATCCCACATCGAGCGCGCCGCCCGCCTGGAAGGTGATCCTGGCATTCGCTGCCGTCTACTTCATCTGGGGCTCAACCTACCTCGCGATCAAGCACGCGAACGAGTCGCTGCCGCCGTTTGCGATGGCCTCGGTGCGATTCCTGATCTCCGGCGTGATGATCCTGGCGTGGCATGCCCGCAGCGCCGGGCGGCTGCTCGACGGCGCCACCCGTGCGCACTGGCGCTCAGCGCTGATCGTTGGTGGGCTCCTGCTGCTCGGGGGCAACGGCGGCGTCGTCTGGGCCGAGTCGGGCAACCGTGTTCCCTCCGGACTGGCAGCCCTGCTTGTCGCCACCGTACCCCTTTGGATGGTCCTCGTGGACTGGCTGCGTCGCGGCGGCCTCCGGCCGTCGGGGCGCGTGGTGTTCGGCGTGGTGCTGGGGTTCGTCGGTGTGGGGCTCCTGTTCAGCGAGGGGCTGGCTGAGGGCGCGGACGGCGTCGACCCGCTGGGGGCTGCGGTGCTGGTCTTCGCCTCGCTGTCGTGGGCGACCGGCTCCGTCTATTCCAAGCACACCCCGCTCCCTCCCTCCCCGCTGGCCTCCACCGGGTTGCAGATGTGCTGCGGGGGGCTGCTGCTGGGGCTGGCCGGGCTCGTCGCCGGAGACTGGCACCGCCTGGATCTCGCCGCCGTCACGGCGAAGTCGTGGATCTCATGGGCCTACCTGGTCCTCTTCGGGTCGCTGATCGGGTTCACGGCGTACATCTGGCTGCTCCGCGTAACAACGCCGGCCCGCGCCTCGACCTACGCCTACGTCAACCCCGTGGTCGCGCTCTTCATCGGGTGGGCGGTAGATGGCGAGCGTCTGACCGCCATGACTTTCGTCGCGGCGCCGGTGATTCTCGCCGCGATTGCGTTCATCACCGCCACCCGCACGGCCCGGGCCCCTGCCCTGCCCCGGCCGGTCGAGCCTGAGCCGACACCTGAGCTGCCGCCGCAGCCCGCCTCGGGCGCCTGCCGCGAGCAGGCCTGAGCCTGCCCCCCCCGAAATAGAGCCGGCCGGGAACCACGTTCCCGGCCGGCGTCGGAATCCTTGTGTCTCGATTCGCCCGTCAGCGACGTCGGTTGCGTCGAGCGGCGGCGGCCATCGCCCCCAGCACCAGCATGCCGAAGGTCGCCGGCTCCGGCGTCACGGTCAGGCGGAGCGCACCCTCGCCCGTGCCGGGTAGGTAGTCCATCAGGTCATGACGCCGCGAGAATGAGTAGCGGAAGGCGTAGTTGCCGGGCGCCAGTTCGCCGCTCGCCGAACCGAGCAGGTAGTTGAACCGATCACCGCTGGTACCGCCGACGACAAGCTCGACGTCCGGAGCAAAGCGGTTGATCTGCGAGCTCTCGAACAGCACGGTCTCGGTCTCGCCGAGTTCGACGAGCTGCACGAAGAGGCTCGACGTGCCGACGCCGACGATGTCGTAGGCGCCGGTGATGGAGAACGTCTCCTGTTCGTTGACCGTGAACTCGATGAACCCGTTGCTCAACGCGAGCCCGCGGTAGTAGCTGGGCATGTGGCTGAAGCGGAACCCGAAGTCGATCGCCGTGTTGAGCGACTCGATCAGGTACTCGGACTTGCTCATCGTCATCCCTTCGTGGACGACGGTCGTTTGACCAAACGGCAGGGCATCGGTCGCGTCCGACACCATGGACTCATTGGCCAGTTCCCTGGCGAGGGTGTCGAACTCCCAGACCGCGCCGTTGACCCCTGCGCGGGCCGGCGCAGTGAGCAGCGCGAGTCCGCACAGACAGGCGGCGGATACCTGGGCTACGCTTATCGTCTTCATGCGAGTTTCCCCCCAAAGCCGTGTCGAGCTCTTCGACTGACGGCGGCAAGTGGCCTCCCGGGGCACTCGCTAGCGCGATAGCCGCCGGACGCCGGGCGATGGGGCTATGGAAGACCGGTGCGAACTCAATTCAGCTGAACGGAATCCACCTGCCCCGGCAGTCGTCGTGCGGATCAAGCCGTTACCCCCGGCTCCTGCGATCCGTACATCGACTTCCGCTCATTGGTAGGCACGGGACGGCGAGCGGGTCAAACGCGTGTCAGCGCGACGGCACTGAGGTCCTTCAGCAGCCGCGCTTATCAGACAGTGCTGCGGATTTCCCGGGCGTGATCGGACCTGGCGGGTGAATAACCCGCTACGAATGCGGACCGGCGGGCTGGCCACGAATTGAACGGGCTGCGTCCGCTGGTTTGCGCGGCGACGGTCCGATATACTCGTTCGGAGGCCGAATGGGGCGGCCGCCGGCCGGGTCAACCGCCGGGCGCGCGCGTACGATAGGAAGCACCCTCTCCCTCCCCGGGGGAGGGCCGGGGAGGGAAAGGGGTACATGCACCAATTAACGTTGCGCCTGTCCCCGGCGCTGGCACTGCTGCTGGCGGCGCTGGCTCCGGGTGCTCGCGCCCAGCTGGCCGAGCATCACGTCCTCGTCGTCTATAACTCGGCCTCGGCGGACGCCTCGCTTCTGCTCGCCGACTACCTGGCCGCCCATCCGGGGATTCCGGCAGAGCATGTCCTTGACCTGAACAACCCCGCGCTGATCACGGCGAACGTGTCCTACGCAAACTACATCAGCCTCATTCGCACACCCATCCGCAATTATCTGCTCGCTCCGGGTGCGCCTCAGCCGGAGGACATCGTCGCGTTCGCCCTGCTGCGCCCGTTCCCGCACCGCATTCAGGACACCGACAACGCCAACGTCGGCGATAACCCTTCGGGCACGGTGACCGAATTCAACAACGGTGACTGTACGAACGCGTCGGTCGATGCGGAGCTTGTGCTGCTCTGGCAGGACCTCGAGGTCGGCGAGGCCGGCGGCTCGATGGACAGCAAAGCGGACAACATGATCGACAACCCCTACCACCAGTCATCCACGTCGATCCTCACGTTCCCGCGGACATCCATCACCACGGCGAAGCTCTTCACGAATCTTCAGGGCGTCGCCTGGGGTCTCACCGGCGCGGGGGGCCAGCGGCTTCGCCAGGGCGATCTGTACCTGGTGTGTCGCATCGACGGCACGACACTGGACGACGCCCGGGCCATGATCGAGCGCGCGCAGCGCATGGTCGTGCCGAAACCGGCGGTGAAGATCATTCTCGACGAATATGACCCCTCGATCCGTGCGCCGCTCGACGACAATCCGCTGTTCGCCTCCGGCGATCCTTTTCTCGCCGGTGCCGACTACGAAGAGACGCGGAACATCCTGACCGCGCAGGGATGGAATGTCCGCTACGACGCGACGTTTGACTTCATCTCAGGCGCCGAAGAGCCCGCCCCGCTGATTGCCTACGCCTCCTACGGCGAGAATCACTCGCTGAACTCGGCGGGCGAAAACCCCGCGGGCAGCGGCGTCTATATCGAAGACTTCACCTTCGCCCCCGGCGCGATGTTCAACACGACCGAGTCCTACAACGGGCGGGCGCTCAACGGGCTCGGCACCCTGTTCAACCAGGAGCAGGCGGCCGACTTCATCACCGCGGGCGGGACCTTCGCTGTAGGCCACGTCTGGGAGCCGTTTACCTTCACCCTGCCCGACAACGAGTTCCTCTTCGTCAACATGCTGGTCAACCGCCGGAGCTGGGCCGAGGCGGCCTATTCGTCACTTCCGGCGCTGAGCTGGCAGCATGTGGTCCTGGGCGATCCGCTGGCGAGATACGAGCGGGCGGGAGACTGCGACGCGGACGGCGATGTGGACCTCGCCGACGCGGTGCTGTTCCAGTGGTGCCTGTCGCAATCGAGCCTGCCGGTCGACTGCCGCGGCGCTGACATGGACGGCAGCGGCGTGGTCGATGCGTCCGACTACGCCATCTGGCATTCGCTGCTCACCGGCCCGACCTAGCCGGCCGCCGCGGCCGCGCGGACCGCCGGCGGCGGCAGCGTCAGCCGGTTCATGATCCACAGTTCTGCCACGAGCATGCCGATCGCGATCGGCATCATCGTCCAGCCTGCGAAGTCGTGGAAGAACTTCTCCGCGAAGTCGCTGTCGGTCATCAGGTAGAGCTGCGCCGTCAGCACAAGCCGGACCAGGTTGCACACGATGGCCACCGGAATCGTCGAGAGGACGAGCACGCGCTGCTGCCATTTCGGCCGATCCACGACGAACGCCAGCACGCAGCCCACGACCACGAACGCCGTCAGCATCCGTAGCCCGCTGCACGCTTCCGCAACCGCCACTGGCACCGAGTCGTTCAGCAGCAGGATGTGCCCTTCGCGGGCGACCGAAACGCCGATCAGTTCCAACGAGAACACCGCCCCCTGCGTCGCCAGGTCCTGCAGCGGCGCCGAGATCGCGTTGTGCACGCGCCCCGGCAGCGGCACCATCAGGAAGAGAAACGCCAGCACCCACCGCATGCGCCAGCAGAGTTTCCACCCCGTCAGCAGCAAGACCAGCCCCACCATCGTCAGCACCAGCGCGTACCGCTCGCCAGATTCGAAGAGGAACATCAGGCCGTAGCCCCGGGCGAGTTGCGCCGCGCCGACGACGGCCAGCCCCCACCAGCAGATTCGCTTCGGAACGCGGCTGAGGGCCTGCCGGTCATTCCACAGCATGTACAGGGCGGCCGGCAGCACCAGTTGACCGACGCTGTAGTTCTGGTTGTGCTGCCACTCGTCGATGAGCGACACAATCGTTGACCAGTAGGCCCACACGGTCGCCGCCGCCAGGGCGACGATGGCGACGCTCCACGTGCGCAGGTTCATCCGCGGCGCGTCGGCGCCTTGCGCACGCTCCCATCGCTCATGGCGGGCAGGTTCGAGCCTGTTCATGGCATCTCCACGGTCTGGGCAGTCTGGGCCTGGTTCACGGCCGCCTCGAGCGACGCCCGGATGACTGGCGCGGCCACGGCGGCGAATTCCTGCACGGTCTGCTCGGCGGCCTCGACGCCTACGGTGGCCGCGCAGGCGATCTGCACCTGCGCCGCGTAGGCCGGTCCATCGCCGCGAGACTTCCACTGCGTGGAGCGCAGCAGCGAGACGTCGGGCGAGTACTCCCCGCCGACGATGTAGTAGCTCAGCACAATCAGGCGCGACGCCTGGAGGCCGGTGCGGCGGAAGGAATGGATCTGCACGGGCACGGCGGTGTCCGCACCCCCTTCGGCGAACGGAACTTCCACCAGGGTCGCCCGCTCGAGCGTCCAGCCCGCACTCGGGTAGCAGACCTCGGGGCGGTGCGGGGCCAAGTCGCGAAGGCGAATGCCGTACGCGATGTACAGCGCCACCCCGCGGCCCGCAGACGCCAGCGTATACTCCCGATTGACGTGGTCGTCGGTATCCGTCGCGCGGATGACCGCAGGGTCAAGCGCAATGTCACGCCCCTGCCAACCGTCGATCTCGAGCGGAATCGCCGCGAGCGTACCCGGAGCCAGCGTCACGGCATCATCCAGTCGCCCGAGGCGGTCGGCCAGCGCGCGATAACCCGCCCCCGCCAGGACCAGCAGAGCCACGGCGACGGCCGCGGCTCGCGACAGTGCGCGAGGAGCGATTGAAGCAGCAGCGGCCGATGAACTCATTCCTTGGACTCCTGATGCCGATGCGTAGTTTTCCCCGCAGAATCCATCGACAGTTTCGCCAGATCGCGTTTGCCCCGCTTGAATCCACAGCCCTGGCCTGATACCTTCACTCCTCGTCCGATAACCCCCCGATGATGACCCGCAATTCGCGTGCGGCGCCTCATGATCCGCGGCACGCGCGGCAGCGCGCCTGACCGATAACGCCGTGTCAGGACGGGATCAAATCGTAGGGTAGTCAGCAGAGCGTGCTCGCGAATCCGTGCGGCGACAGAGGGGTGGCCGCCCGGTGATGCTTCCGTCGGTATCCGTGAACCGGCGGCATCGCGCGATCACGCGGGGAGGGGAGCATGTTCAGCCATTCGCTTCGCCCGGGGGCGGTCGCCCTCGGCGCTCTGGTTCTTATCGCCCTGTCAGGCTGCAATGCCCTGTCCAGCGGCACGGACCGAACGCACCACGTCCCGCAGCAGCAGGCGGGAACCACAACTGAAGACACGGACGCCGGCCGCTCCGTCACGAGTCCGTTCGAGGGGAAGGCCGCCTCGGCGCTGAAGCCCGGCGACGACGGCGAAGCGACCCCGGACGGCGGTCCTTTGGACCCCAATCCGCTACCCGGCGCCGTTTGCACCGCGGACAATGACTGCACCGACGGGGTGTTCTGCAAC
Source organism: uncultured Phycisphaeraceae bacterium (assembly GCA_964426945.1). Lineage (GTDB taxonomy): Bacteria > Planctomycetota > Phycisphaerae > UBA1845 > UBA1845 > CAYRSS01. Next base: position 92,233 of record CAYRSS010000010.1, on the reverse strand, counting down.
GGCGTGGAGGTCTGCGTGACCGGCGTCTGCCAGATCGGCACGCCCCCATGCAGCGACGCGACGCACACCTGCGACGAAGCGACGGCGTCCTGCGTGCCGCTCGCGCCGCCCACCCATCGCATCTCCGGAATGGTCACCAGTCCGACGGGCGCGCCGATCGCCGGCGTAAGTGTGGCGTTCAACGGGATCGGCACCTCCCACGGCAGCAACTTCACCGCCGTGACCGCGGCCAGCGGCGAGTTCTCACTGGACGTGCCTGCCGGCTGGTCGGGCATGCTCACGTCCGCCTCCATCTACCAGTTCTCGCCGAGCAGCCGGCCGCTGATCGCCGCGGCCGACCGGTCCGGCCAGAACTTCACGGCGGTGCGGGCGCTGTTTGTCGCGACCAACGGCTTTGACGGTGCGGCGGGCACGCTCGAGGCGCCACTGGCCACGCTTAATCGAGCGCTGCAACTGGCCGGGCCGGGCGACACGATCTATCTCCGCGGCGGGACATACATCGGCGACGGGACGGGCTTCGCCCGCCTCGCCCCGACGGCCACCGGCGCGCCCGGTTTCTGGCTCACGATCCGCAACTACAACGACGAGCACGTCGTCATTGACCGGGCCAGCCCGGGATCGAGCTGGACCTTCATGGAACTCCGCAAGTCGAACGCGTACATGCGGTTTCAGGGCCTTGAGATCGTGAACTTCGCGAAGGCGTTCAACCTGTTTCTGAACCCGGCCGAGGCCGGGCAGTACCAGCCGCCGCATCACATCGAGTTCATCGACATCCACGTGCATCACTGCGGCCTGCCCCTCACGTCAGAGGGCAAGGCGTTTCGAATCCGCGACGGTGCACACCACATCACGCTGCGCAATTGCGAGATCCACGACGTCGCCGGGCCCGGCGTGGCTGTCCTGGACGACTGCCACAACATCACGTTCATCGACACCGATATCTACAACCTCGACGACGGCCGTGGCATCGACGGCGACGCGGACGGGTTCACCATCGACGACTCGCTCGTCGGCGAGGGCGCCGCCACGAACCGGTGGCCTTCCTACATCCGGTTTGAGAACTGCCGCACGTGGAACGCGTCGGAGGATGGGTTCGACGTCAAGGCGGACCACGTGGTGCTCGACCGCTGCGAGGCGTGGAGCGTCGGCGCCAACGCCTTCAAGCTCTGGTCCATCGCCGACACGCGTTCGAACCCGGCAGTCGGAATTGCCCAGACGCGCTTCACCCTGACCAACAGCCTCGGCTACGACGCCGGCGAGAGCTGCCTCGAGGTGATCAACGAGCCTTCCGCCACGATCCTGAACTGCACCTTTGTCGCGACGCAAGGCGCGCAGGAGACCTTCATCATCCCGCGGGTGAAGCCCTACAACACCTGGACGGGCAGCATCACGGCCCGCAACAACATCTTCGTCCACCTGGGGGTCAACACCGGCACCGATTCGCCCGTGCGGGCGATGGTCGTCGACACGTTCGGTTGGGAACTGGACCTGGACTACAACGTGTACGCCGCGCCATCGCACCCGGCGCACACCATCCTGCGTCGCGTAAACGGCGCGCCCGGGACCTACTATGATCCGGCGGCGATCGACAGCGGAGCCATGTTCGCCGCAGAGGGGTTCGAGGAGCACGGCCGCGGAACGATCCCCACGTTTGCAGACGTCACCGCGGCCAACTTCCGCCTCGCCCCCGGCGACACGGTCGCCCGCAACAGCGGCGAGCAGCCATTCGAACTGCCCGATCTCGACCTCGATGGCGCCGCGAGACTGCAGGGCATCCAGGTGGACCGCGGATGTTATGAACGGCCGTAGGCGGGGCTTCGGGCCCGCTACTGCCCGATCAGTTCGCTGATGACATAGCGGTGCTTGCCCGTCGGCGTGACGTGGATCGTGTCGGTGATGGCCAGGCTCAACCGGCGGCCGGGGCCCAGCAGGCCTTGAATCCGCCCCAGCACCGGGCCAAGGTCCTGGCGCAGCCTGGCGGCGTCGTGTCCCTCGCGGGGAATGACACGCAGCTCGACCTCTCCCGTGCGACCCTGATGAAACTGGTACTGCCGGATCCCCTCGATGCGGTAGAGCAGCGTGGTCAGCGCGACGCCGTTGATACGCGTGCCGTCATCGGCCAGCACGTAGTCGATCGACCGGCCGGTGATCGCCGCCAGGCGCTGCGTCGTCCGCCCGCACGGGCACGGACCCGCCGCGCGGATCGCCCGATCGCCGATCTTGAATCGCAGCACCGGCATCGTGTAGTTGCTCAAGAGGGTAACTACGATGTCGCCCTCCACCCCCGGCGCACACGGCCGGCCCGCCTCGTCCAGCACCTCGATGTAGTGAGTGAGCTCACCGATGTGCAGATCGTCGCTCATACCGCACGAGCACGCGCCATCCCCCACTTCGCGCGACCCGTAGCGGTTGAGAACCATGCAGCCCCAGGCCCGCTCGATTGTTTCGCGCATCAGCGGTGTGAGCACGCCGGCTGACGTCACGATGCCCATCGGTACCGGCGGCCGAACGCCCGAATCCAGCACATAGCGCGAGAAGTCGTACATTGCGTCGACGTACGCCTCCACTACAAATGTGCCGAGGCCGCGCAGCTTGCTCATGACCTCGGCCCACGTCCGAATGTTCATCTCCCAGCAGGGGAGCAGCAACTCGCGGAGGATGTTGCGGTGGACCCAGGCGCGCCGCCGGCTGTTGCCGTACCACATGTCGCGTCGGGCCCCCCAGATCTTCACGTGCCAGTCACCCGGCTCGTAACCGCACCACGACATGTACAGGATCTTGTTGGCGAAGCTCCAGTTGCGGTACTCGTCATCCTGGAAGAAGTACACCGGCTCACCGGTCGACCCGCCGGACGTATTGCGGTAGACGCCGTGACCGGGCTGACGGCTGCGCAGGTTCTCCCCCTCCGCGCGCATGATCTCCTTGGTCAGCAGCGGCAGCTCGCGAAGGTCCTCCTCGATCGTGTCCAGCGTCGGACGGAATCCTTGCGACGCGGCCCACTGCTCGTAATACGGGACGGTCTGCACGGCGCGGCGCACGAGCGCGAAGAGGCGCTCGTTGCGCGCGACCTCAAGTCTTTCGCGCGGCATGAACTGGAATCGCTCCAGCTGGGCGACACGGCGCGGAATCGCGCCTCGCCCGAGGAGTCGATAGTAGCCGTTATACACGCCTCGCCGGATCGCTGATCCCATCGCCCGTTTCTCCTCCCGCAGGGTCAGGCCGTGTCGGCCACCGGCTGGGCCGACGTGCGTGGTCGCGCGACGCGCCCGGCCCGGCTTCGCGCCGACGCCGCGCCTTCGATGACTTCCGCATACTGGTCCGCGGCCCGATCGATTGTGTGATGCGCCATGAAACGTGCCCGGGCGGCCGCGCCGCAGCGAGCGCGTACGGCCGGATCGTTCACAAACTGCTGCAGCGATCGGGCGGCCGTATCGAGGCCGACGCTCCCGCCTGTCTCGTCGAGCACCAGCCCCAACCCCTCCGCGGCCACGAGCCCGTCCGGATCCACCGTGGTGATAACCGGCAGGCGGCGACTCCACGCCTCGAGGAATGTGTTCGGGAATCCCTCGGCGGAGCTGGTGCATATCAGGGCCGACGCCGACGCGTACTGCGCCGCCATCCGGTGATTCGGCACGTAGCCGACCAGCTCGATGTTGGGCAGCGCCGCGGCCCGCTCTGTCAGCTCCCGGCCGTACGCCGAGTCGGCGTTCGCCTTACCCACGACTGCAAACGAGATCCCAGGGCAGCGCTTCGCCAGTTCCAGAAGCAGGTCGAGCCGCTTTTCTCGGCTGAACCGCCCGACCCACAGGAGTCTCGGGGGAGCAAATGCAGCTGGGGCCTCCACCGCCATATGGCCATCCTGCGGATCCGCGGCACAGCTTCGGATCAGCACGGAGTCGCGCCCGAACTGCGCGCGGAGCATCTCGCGTTGATGGTCAGTCTGGCTGATGACCACGTCCGCCCGGCGCAAGCCATAGCGACACAGCCATCGTTCGTGGAGCCCGCGGCGCGTCGGCAAGTCGTAGCGGCAGTTGGAGTCGTGCGCGACCGCGAAGATGAACCGGCGCCCGTGCCGGCGGCACCACGCGGCCACATGGCCTGTCTCCAGGTCGATGCCGCGCTGGTAATAGACGTCGGCCTCTGCGCGTCGCATCGCCGCCCACAGACCGGTCAGCCTGGGATGAATGAACCGCACTCCGCGCACGCCGGCATCCGCCGCATAAGCCTTGAAAACGCGGATGCCGTCGTACAGCGCGCCGTCGGGCTGGCCGTGATCAAGCGTCACAAAGCTGACCCGGTAGCCGCGCGCGGCGAGTCGACGGGCGATGTGTGCCTGCTGCACCTCCGCCCCGCCGATGTGGGCCACCGACGCATCGCCGGCCAGCACGGCGTAGTTGTTGAGCGACACGAAGCACACCGAAGGCTTCACGAGGTCACCCCCCTCTCCGCTGCGGGCCGCAGCCGGGCGGCCACCCGCGCCTTGAGCGCCATGGGAACCACCGCCCGCCAGTACGCCAGCGCGAGGAACACGGCCCCGCCACCGAGCCCGACCAACAATGTGGCCAGGTCGCCGAGACCGAGCAGGTAGCGCGAGATCGCCAGCCACAGCCCGAACGGAAGCACGGCGGCGACCGCGCCGGGCACGGTTTCGGCCAGGTAAGACCGAAGCGACAGCCCCGCGCAGCGCGCGATAACAACAGGGATTACAAAGAGGTTCACCACCGTGAGCGACACCCCGATGCTGATCGAGACGCTGACCAGCCCGGCGTCCATGCCCCACAGGGCAATCCAGGAAGCGCCGATGCTGAGCACCGTCGCCGCCAGCGTAGCCAGGCCCGGGATGCCGTGACGATCCATGCCCTGCAAGGCGTAGAACGCGCCGGTTTGCGAGAGCGGCGCAAGGTGACCCAAGGCGAGGATGCCCAGCAGCGGCACGTCGCCATAGCCTTCGCCCATCCAGACATGCATCAGCGGCCGTCCGAGCAGCGTCAGAACAAGGACCATCGGAAGCGCCATCAGCATGGAGAATCTCGTTCCCTGCACGACGAGCTTTGCCAGCGCCTTGGTGTCGTCGGCGGCCTGCAGGCTGCTCGCCGTGGGAATCAGCACTCGCCCGAACTGGAACAGCAGCTTGTTCGCGTGCATGACGAGGGCCATCGCCCGCGCATGAACCGCAACAGCCGCGGGCCCCAGGAATGCCGCAATGAGCAGGCTGTGCCCCTGGTACAGCGTGACGCGGGCGGCCTGGTTGAGAAACGTTTTGGACCCGAAGGTCATGACTTCGCGGATCCCCGCCCGAGAGACGAACCGCGGCGCGATGTGGAGCGTTGGACAGGCCCGCCCCGCGGCCGCGTGCTTCAGTACCGCCTCGATGCAGCGCGTGACCAGCACGCCCACCGCCATCGCACGAAGCCCGTACCCCGCGAACAGCAGCGCCGCGATAACCCCCATCAGCGTGATGTGCAGACCACACTCGATGGACGTCGCCAGGTCGTATCGCTGGAAGCCCGAGAGCACGCCGTTGTAGACGGTCAGGTACATATTGAGCGCTGAGGCGAGACCGAGAAACAGGATCAGCCACTGCGCCTCGTCCACGTATCCCGCAAACGAAGCGGGCAGGATCGATCCGGCGCAAACGGTCAGCCCGACGGTGACGAGCGTGGCCAGCAGCGCAGTCGCCAGGAACACTGCCGCGCAGGCGCTGCACACGCGGTTCATCGCTTCCCAATCTCCGCGGGTGCGGTGACGGGCGACGTAGCGGTTCACGGAGGAGGCGATCCCCGCGTTGATCAGGGTCAGGTACGCGGTGGCCGACCAGCCGAAGTCCCAGACACCCAGCCGCTCCTGACCGATCCGTGAATCGATGATCCGCGGCAGCACGAAGCCACTGACGATCAGCAGCAGGTGGCCCGACCAGTTAATCAGGGTGTTACGGGCTACGGCCTTCCACGAGCCCTCGTCACCGCCGGCCGCAGCCTGCCCCGGCGCTGTGACTGACGTATCTGCGATGGTGGAAGGTCGGTTCATGGCGAGTCCAAAGTCCGAATGCTGCGGCTTAGTCGCTGCGTCGCCCTTGAAGCACCGGTCCGTGCCACGCACGGACGCCCGGATGAGCGGTCCGAAAGGGCGCTGTCGTTGTCTGCAGCGTCGCATGCGGCAGCGACGCACCCTCCCACGATCGTGCGCGGTGAAGCGCATACGCCCGCACCATGAGCCCGTAGACGCACAGCACGAGAAAGATGCCTTCGCGCGGATAGAACGTCTGGCCGGATACGCCCATGACCAGCAGCGTCCCCGCGCCAATCAGCCCCATCGTCGCCGCCGCCCGGACCAGCGGATCTGCTCCGCGGCCGACGGTGAGGCCGAGGCACGGCGGCAGCAACAGGAAGGTGAGGGTCACCAGCAGCCCGATGAACCCGGAGTCCAGTAGCTGTTCGATATACGCGTTGTGCGGATGGGTCGGGCATCCTCCGGAGAGTTCAACCACCTTGCCGTACATGGGCGTGCGCAGGATCGCCAGGCGCCCGAAGCCGATCGCCGGCGACTTCGAGATCTGGTCCATCGCCGGCGGCCAGAGATACGTCGTACGCCCGGCGGAAATAGCGTCCCAGTCATCCGACTCCTGCCCCGCCACGTCCGTCACGCCGATGCCCACCAGCACGCGCGACGGGATGCTCGGAACGGCAATGCAGAGCGCGACAAGCCCGACGGGCATCGCGGCAAGCATCCATCGCCACCGCCACACGGCCAGGGCGATCGTCACGACGAGGAACGCCAGAAACCCGCCGCGCGAATTGCACAGCGCGAGCGAGAGCAGCGACACTCCGGCAGACCCCAGCAGCGCCCAGCGCATCCACACCTTCAGGTGCCGCCACATGCTCAGGCAGGCCACGGCACTCCAGAAACCGAGCACCTGCACCAGGGCCATGTCGTTCGCGTGCAGTCCCGCGTCGCGGCCGATGCGGTAGCGAAACGGCGACTCCCCGGCGATCATCAGCACCGACAGCGGCACGTACTTGATCACCTGAAGGCCGTACAGCACGGCCTGGGCGAGGACCGCCCCGATGGCCAGCGCCATGTTGCGCCGGGTCCGCGCACCGTCACAGAGCATCACCGCCACGGCGAGGTACTTCATCGGGTTGATGAAGTACTCGCTGACGAAGCCGAGCGTGCTCAGCCCGGCCTGCTCGTCGTCGGGTGCGAACCTGACGCTACCCACGTCGAGCACGCCCCGGGCAAAGGCCGAGAAGATCACGACCGCGTAGCCGATGGTTACGGCGAGCGCTGCCCTTGGCAGCATCACGTGATCGCGCCGCCGCAGCCGGTCCGCCAGCCATCCCAGCACCACAAAGAAAAAGAGCAGGTTCCAGGGATTGGCTCCCTGTATGCCGCCCATGTTGGTCGGCATGCTCTCGTGCTTCATGACCGCCGTCATGACGATCAGGGCGCACAGCGGAATGAACCAGTCCTTCCACGCGTAGACAATCAGGACGGCCAATACGATGGCAAGGATCGCAAGACGCATGTTCGATGCTTCACGGCCTCAAGCGCGATGCGCTGCGGCCGGTTGCTCCTTTCGATCCGAAGTGCCCGTCGTGACCTTGACGGCGCGCGGAGGGCTCGTCGGCTGTTCGCGAACCGGTGTATCGATCCACGCAGCCTCCCGCGGGGGAAGCGTCCGGTTGTCTGCGGGGTGTTCCTCCGGCTGACGGTAGCGGATAAACCGCGCCGGGGCCCCCGCCACCACGCAGTCTGTCGGGATCGACCGAGTCACCACCGACCCCGCCCCCACCGTCACGTCGTCACCGATCAGCACGTTTCCAATGATCACGGCACCGGCGCCGGCGTAGAAGTTGTCCCCGATGCGCGGCCCCTGACGGTTTCGCATCGTCACCAGGCTGACGTTGTGATAGAGCAGGCAGTTCCTGCCGATTTCACATTGCCCGGTCACGACTACGCCCCCGAAGTGCATGATCGCCAAGCCGGGGCCGATCGTCGTCTGCGGCAGCAGTTGCACGCCGCTGAACAGCCGCACCAGGGGCATACCCAGCGCGTAGGCTGCTTTCGGCACTAGCCCGAGAACCGTCGGCCGGATGCGCCAGGCCCACGACCCGAAGCGATACCACACGACGGCCAGCGCCGCCGGGTGAGTCAGGATGATCCACGGGACGGCAAGGATCATCGGCTTACCGCGACACACGAGCCGGCGGTAGTGGGCGAAATCCTCGCGCAGGTTCTGAAACATCATGCCTCGCTACGCCGCCGACCAGGCTGCGGACGCCGTCGCCGCTCGCGCACCATTAGCGGTGGCCTGCCGCCGCAAGTTCTTCATCCATCGGGACATCCGCGGTCGCCGCGCGGTCGCCGACGGTCACCGGCATGCCGCTGCGCAGCGACGCCACGATGGCGAAGGTACACCGCGTCGTGGCCACGGCCTCATCAAGCGGAATGGGGCTCAGGCCGCCACCGGCCACGGCCCTGACGAACGCGCTCATCTCAGCTGCGTGGCCTTTGCCGCCCTCGCTCCGGATGCGACGCTGCTTCCCGCCGGAAGCGAGCACCGCCTCGCGCCAGTTGTCAATTACCGCGGTCGAACCCTGGCCGAAGACCTCGATGCGCTCCTTGCCGCAGCTCGGATCGCCATTGGCCACGTAGATCAGGGATCCGACGCTGCCATCCTCGAATCGGATGTTCACCGTGCAGTTGTCGTTGTGTTCGCCACGGCCCACTCCCGAGGTCATCTCTGCGGAGACGCGAATGGGGGCCGCGCCGACCAGGAACTGCATCAGGTCAATCCAGTGGCAGCCCTCGCTGAGGATTCGCCAGCCCCCTTCCTCCGCGTCCTGGTACCACGAGTCGCCCTTCAGGCTCCCCGCACTCACGCGGCAGACGAGCTCGATGGGTGTAGTTCGTGCGGCGAAGAACTTCCGCACTTGCTGCGACAGGTTCGCGAACCGCCGGTTGTATCCGGGCATGAGGATCCGCCCGCTGCGCCGCTGCTCGGCGATCAGCGCGTCGAGTTCCTCGTCATTCATCGCCAGCGGTTTCTCGACGAAGACGTGCTTGCCCGCCTTCATGGCGTCGAGGGCGAAGCGCGCATGGGTGTCGTGACGCGTGGCGATGACCACGGCGTGGATCTGCCCGTCGCCCAGCACCGTGTCGATGTCGCTGCTGACATAGTCGCTTTCATGCCGCCGCCCGGCACTGCGGGCGGTCAGCCCCCCGGCCGAGCAGACTGCGGCGAGCCGGGCACCCCCGGCCTTCTTGATCGCTGGAATGAGCGTCGCCGTGGCGAAATTGCCTGCGCCGATGAGGCCGACATTCACCGTTCCCGCAACTGGAGCCGCGGTATTCGTCGCGCTCGGCAGGTCCACCTTGCGCGAGAGCGGTGCCGCCTGCGGGTACTCGAAGAGAATGCCCACGGCGTGGCGGCCGGGCGCCTCGTGCAACTCCTGGTACGCCGCCGGCGCCTCGATCAGCGGGAAAGACTTAGGCTGAAGCAGCCCGGGGTGGACGAGGCCGTCCTTCACGAGCCGCAGGAACTCCTGCATGTTGCGTCCCTCGGTCCAGCGGACGTGCCCGATGGGATAGTCGATGCCCTTGTGCTCATAATTGCGGTCGTATCGTCCGGGGCCATAGGACCGCGACATGACGATCGAGATTTCCTTTTCGTAGTACGTCTGCCAGTCGGCCTCGACAGGCACCATGCCGACGATCACCACGCGGCCGCGGTCGCGCACGACCTTGCCGGCCAGCTCCATCGGGTCCGTGCTCTTGGCGCTGGCGGCGATGTAGGCCACGTCCGGTCCCACCCCGCCGGTGGCGCCGCGGATCGCCTCCTCGATGCCCTCGTCCTTGCGAACGAACGCGTGATCAGCGCCGCAGGCCCGCGCGAGGGCGACTTTCTCCGGGTCGAGGTCGACGCCGATCACCCGGCAGCCCGCCGCCTTGAGCAACTGCACGCCCAACTGCCCGACCAGCCCCAACCCGACAACCAGGACCCAGTCGCCCAGCGCGACGCCGGACTGGCGCACGCCGTTGAGAGCGATCGCCCCGACCGTCGTGAACGCCGCGTCGTCGAAGCTGACCCCGTCGGGAATCCTCGCGCACAGATTCCGCGGCACGAATACAAACTCCGCGTGACAGGCGATTCCCTCGCCAGCGCACGCCACCCGATCGCCCACCGCGAATTCGTCAACGCCGCCGCCGACCTGCTCCACCACACCCGCGAGGCTGTACCCCAGCGGGGTCAGCGCATCGAGCCGCTCGCGAACCTTGTTGATCGTTTCGCTCAGACCGACCTGCCGGACCGACTCGATCACCTGGCGGACCTTGTCCGGCCGCGCCTTGGCCATCTGTAGCAGGCTCATGCGAGCCTGGGAGACCTTCATGCGCTCGGTCCCCGCGCTCACCAGCGAACGAACGGCGCGAACCAGCACGCCGCCCGAGCGGCAGAGCGGCGCGGGCACGTCCTCGACGGTGAGCTCCCCGGTCTTGTAGTTCTGGACGACTTGCTTCACGGCGCTGCCCCTTCGCACATGACCAGCGTGGACATATCGATCCGCTGATCGACGTAGTTTGTTTTGCCCGACACCGTCTGCTCGATGCGATCGACGATCTGAACTTCAAAGGCGATCCGGCCCGAGAGCCGCAATTCCAGCCGCTGGTGAACGCGCTGCAGGTCGGCTTCGCCGAATTCCTGGGTCGGCACGATCCGGAGAATCGCCCGGCCGGGCTCATCCTGGCGGAACTGGTACGAGTGCAGCCGATCGAACGTGTCGTCGTGCACGTTGATCGCGGTCCACGACACGGCGGCGCCGTCGGCGGCCACGAGGAACTCGCGTTCGCGGTGCCCGCGCACGTCTCGGATGACCGGATGCTGCCGCCCGCACGCTTCGCAACTGTCGGCGACATAGGTGGCGTAGTCACCCGTGCGGTAGCGGATCATCGGCATCACGGAATTGATGAACCCCGTGCCGACGATTTCCCCGCTACGCCCCGGCTCGCTGATCACGCGGCCCAGTTCGTCGACCAGCTCGAAGTAGCCGTAGGTCGGCCAGACGTGGTAGTCCTGAGACTGTTCGCATTCCGCCGCGAGCACAAGCTTTTCGGAGTGGCCGTACCACGAGTAGTACCGAACCCCGAACACGTCCTCGACGCGCCGGCGTTCCGCGGCGTACACGTTCTCTGATCCCGCGAGCAGGCCAACCAGATTCGTCGGCACCTCGGCCCCCGTGCGGCGGACGTACCGGGCGAGCACCGCCAGCGCGGACGGGTAGCCATGGAGGTAGAACGGCCCGATGCCGCGCATGTGGCGCAGGTACCGCTCCATGCTCTCGTCGTTCATGTGGAAGTTGCCGTACGAGTGCCGACGCAGGATCGGGTCGTAACTGTGGCGGAGCCCGGTGGCGTCCTCGTCGATCACCTTGCCGCGCAGCACGGCCTGGGCAAGTTCCGGCCGGTAGCCCGCGCGCATCCAGCTGGAAAGCAGGTGGGCGTACTCCGACGCGGAACGGTCGGCATTGATGTAGAAGCGTAGCTGGCGGCCGCTGGTGCCGCCGGTGGTGACGTAATCCACGCCGCCGGCGTCCGGAGCGCGGGTGCACATCGCCTCGCCGTCGTTGATCACCGTGAGCTTGTCGATCAGCGGCAGCGACGAAACGTCATCGAGCGTCCGAATATCGCCCGGCTCCATCCCGGCGTCGGCCAGCCGCCTTCGCCAGGCTGGCGCACGGTCGTAGGCCAGGGAGACGATGCGGCGGATCTGCTGGAACTGGTAGGCCTCGGCCTCGGCCCGCGACCACCACTGGGCACGCTGCACGAAGGCGAGTTGGCGGCGGAAGCCCCGGCCCATCAGCCAGGACGGCGGCAGAAGCCCCAGCACGCCGCCGAGGAAGCGGCGGACCGGGCGTGGTGCGTTCTCCCAGAGATTCTTGCGCGACAGGGCTCGCTGCATCGCGGGCGCTACATCCGGTGCGGCGCCGACCTCATCGACCGGGAATCCAGCGGGTGGTGAGACACGTCCGCCGCGGGCGATTCGCCCGAGGCAAACACCTCGAAGACCCCTTCCCAGCGAGCAGACACCGCAGGGATGGCGTTATAGCCAACGATCTCCCTGCGCGCCGCGATGGACAGCCGCGCAAGTTCATCGGCATCGCTGAGAAGCTTCACCACCTGCCGCGCTGCGTCGGCGGGGTGCGCAGGGTCGATAAGAATCCCCGTGTCGCCGGTGCGCGCTACGTCCCCTAAGTCACCCACGTCCGGCACCACGGCGGGCAGGCCGACCGCCATCGCCTCGACCATCGCGATCGACAGCCCTTCGTTTTCGGACGTCATGACGAACGCCCGCGCCCGGCGCAGGATCGGCACAATGTCGTCATGCTGACCGAGAAACTCAATGCAGTCGCTCACACCGAGCCCGGCGGCCTGGGCGCGGAGCGCCTCGAGCAACGGCCCATCGCCAATCACTGCCACCCGGACATCCGGCTTCATCGCACGCATCGCGGCAACAAGCTCGACAAGCCGGTCGTATCGCTTCGGCTGCACCAGCCGACCGACCGAGACGAGGTCGTACTGACGGGCGTCTTGACCACCATCGCCGTTGGGGGCGAACCGGTCACAATCCACGCTGCCGGGGATGATCACGCAGTGGTCGGACAGGCCGTGCCGCCGGACGAACTCTACCGCCTTACGGCCGCGCACGGCCACGCAGTCGAACAGTCGCACGCAGTGGAACATCAGCGCCTCGCGCAGTCGCGATGGCCGGCCCAGCCGGCGCAGCAGCACATTCTCGCTGCCGCACCCGCCGCCCTCGAGTTGCACGGGGCCGCCCGTCATCTGGTACACGGTGCGGGCGCCCGCCAATGAGCCCGCGGCAAGGGCCATCAGCCCATTGGGCATGATGTGGTAGCCCATGACCACGTCGGGACGATTCAGCAGGGCCGTTCGCAAGACGATCCAGAGCCGCCCTGCCATCCGCCCGAACACCCGCGTGACGAGCGACGGCGGACAGACGTACTCCACCTTCGGCGCGCCAAACAACGGTTTGTCCGTCACAACGTAAACGCGGCCGACGGCGGTCGAACCCGTCAGCGGGAACACGTGGCTTCGGAGCCAGTTGGCGTTATAGAACGTGCCGATGAGCAGGATGCGCAGCTCGCCTGTTTGCCGCTTGCGCTGGGCGCCAAGGAGCCGGCGCAGCCCGCGTCCGAGGTGGGCGGTGGCTGCGACGACCAGCAGCATACCCACGACGAACAGGTGCGCCGCCCATCGCACGATGGCTGAAGACTGTCCGCGCTGTTGCATGCTCACCCCTACCGCAGATGCGGAAACTCGAGCCGTCGCCAGGGGATGCACGCAAACGTGTGATCGCCGCGGTGCATCAGGTCGAGCGGCACGTAAGCCCCGTCGCTCATCTCGACGCAGACCCGGCCGCATCGCGGCAGTCGGAACGTCAGTCCCTGCACGTCTTCGCGGGTCGGCTCGTAAGCTCCGAGGACCGGGTCAGCGACGTGATCGATGTGGATCATCACGGCGTCCCCCTCGCGCCGGCAGCTCATGCGTACGCCGTTGCGGACCGTCAGGAAGCGCAGCAGCCGGTGGGTCGACGCGACCAGCACCATGCCCGCATCCTGGGCCGCGGCCAGGCGCCGAAACGCCGTGCGTGCCGCCTCGCCGAAGGGCTGGGTGCGATCCTGGACCTTGCCGAGGTGCGCATAGAGAATCGTCGCGCCCTCCCGTCGAACGAGTGTGTGCAGCATCCCCTCGGTGATCACGTCGACGAGACGCTCTGGACGATCTCCGCGTCCGGAGCCACCCCAATACGAATTGGAGCGCATGAACTCCCACACCACCCGTCCGTCGCGCAGCTCGCCCGGTCGGCAGACCTCGTTCGCGCCGTACATCTCCCATCGCGGATGGCCGCACCGGCCAAGATGAGCCTTCACCGCTTCTTTGACGACTGTGCGCGTCGAGGCGATCGGATGTTTCGCGTTGAGCATGGAGGCCAGCGTCGTGAAGTCGACCGGAGCGTCCTGGCCGATTACCCCTGTAGTCCGTCCACGCCAGATGTAGCGAACCCCATAAGCGAGCGAAAGGTCGCTGTGATACGCCGGGGAACCGGCCACGTCACCGCTGCCCATCATGATGTCCGGGCCGATGTTCGTCGGGGCCTTGGAGTGATCCACCCAGACCTGCAGGCGGCAGTCATTGCGCACCAGCGACTCAAGCGCCCGCTCGGCATGCGCGCGGGTGGTGGCGAGGTCGCCGTACGAGTGCAGGCAGTCGATGTGGCCGCTGCGCATCAGCGTATGGATCACCGCGCGGCCGTAGTCGTCGGCGTTCCAGTAGGAGAGCTGACCGGGCGGCATGTCGAAGTACATCGTGTTGCCGACCTCAAGGCCGACCCCGGTGCCCATGCTCGTCTGCTCGCGCGTGTTCAGGTATCGCGATGAATCGAGATAGACGTCGATGTCGGGGGTCAGGTCGAGATCGCTGCAGATAGCCATCATCGCCCGATACGGGTAGGGATACGGCTCGACCTGGATAGGGACGCGCGCATCGGCATCGACGTGAGGGCCTTCGCCGGGTCGATCCGCCACCAGGGGGCGATTCAGTCTGGTAGTCATGCGCTGGCCCTCCCATTGCCGGTCGTTTCCTGCAGACTTCGGTAGACGGCTTCCATGTTGCCGGCGAGGCAAGCCGTGGAGAAGCGTTCCTCGATCCAGGCTCGAGCGGCCCGGCCGAAGGCGATACGCTGCTCCGCATCGAGCAGCAGTGTGGTCGCCCGCGCAGCCATTGTTTCGTCGTCGTCATGCTCTACGACGAACCCGCCGCGCCCTTCCGGCACGATGATCCGGTTGTCCGCCGCGGCGGTCGCAATGACGGGCACGCCGCAGGCCATTGATTCGAGCAGCACGTTCGGCGTCCCTTCGCGGTAAGATGTCAGCAGCGTCAGGTCGCACGCGCGGTACACATCGACGACATCATCGCGATTGCCCAGGCAGAGCATCGCCTCGCAAAGCCCCAGGTCGTCGATCAGGTGCATCATTCGATCGTGGTAATCATCCGAGGCCTGCAACCCGCCGTGCAACGCTCCGCCTACGCAAAGGAAGCGCGCGCCAGGCACCCGGTCGAGGATCCGCCGGGCGGCCCTGAAGTACATCGCGTGGTTCTTCTGAGTCTTGAAGCTTGCGAACATGCCCACGAGGGGTGTACCGGCGTGCAGCCCCAGCTCGCGTCGCACGCCCAGCCCATCTCCCGGCCGAAATCGGTCGGTATCCACGCCGTTGTACACCACGCGCAGGCGGTCTTCCGTGATCCCGAGCGTGCGCATCTGGAACCGCCGGCCTGCTTCCGAATTGGCGACGATCAGGTCACACCAGCGGCCTGTCAGGCGCAGCGCGGCGCTGTGACGCCATCTTCGTACGTAGTCACTGTTTCGCTCCGATCCGACGACGCGCACGTTTCCCAGCAGTCGCCCGGCCAGTCGCGCCGCGATCTCCGCGTCGAAGAGGAACGCGTGAATGAGGTCTACGCGCAGCTCTCGTAGCACCGACGCGAGACGAAGAACGACGCCGAAGTCAAACCGGCCGCGCTTCGCCACGACGTGCAGGCGCTGGTCCGCGTCGCCCAATGCCGCCGCGAGCGGCACGTAGTCTGAAAGTGTGCAGACGTGAATGTCCTGCCCCGCCTCGTTCAGCCGGTTGGCCAGTTCGACCACCTGCCGCTGGGCGCCGCCGTATTCCAGATTGCTGATCAGCAGGGCGACGCGCAGCGGGGGCACTCCGGCCCGGAGCGTAGACGCGCCGGATCGGCCGGAAGCCGCTGAGAGGATTGATGTCACCGCCGGGCCCATGGGCTATCTCACCGCTTCTACATCGCGCCGGGCGCAGACCTGCCCCGACGGTCCGCAAGGCTCCATCTCGTCACGCCGCCCCCGCGGGCCGCTGGACGCGGCGGCTACGGCCGATGCCCAGGATTGAGGAGAGCACCAGTCCACAGAACAGCGTGTTAGTCACCAGGTATCGCTTCCACATCCTGCCGGGCTCCTGGATGACCCGGTAGAGCCATTCGATGCCCAGCCGCTGCCAGATGGCGGGGGCACGCCTGACCTTTCCGGCGATCACGTCGAATGAACCGCCGACGCCGTGGCAGACGCGAACGCCCAGCGTATCCGCCCAGCGAGCCAGGAACTGCTCCTTCTTGGGCGATGTCATTGCGACGAAAAGCATGTCAGCCTTCGCATCGCCGATGTCGGAGGCGAGTCCGGCTTCGTCTGACTCGGCGTAATAGCCGTGATGAGAACCGGCGATGACGAGATTCGGATACGTCTCGCGCACATGGTCCAGAACGCGGCCGAGCACTTCCTGCTTGGCCCCGAGGAAGTACACGCGGTAGCCGCGCTCGTGGGCGAGCCGGAGCATCTCGGTCATCAGGTCGATCCCGGCCACGCGCTCAGGCAACCGCTGGCCCAGCAGGCGCGAAGCCCAGACGACGGACATCCCGTCGGCGAGGATTACATCCGAAGTCCGCACCGACCAGTCGAGCGACGGATCGCGCCGCATGTTGACGATCTTCGCCGCGTTGACGACGCCGATGTGCAGACTGCCGCGATCGGCGATGGTCTTGTCGACCAGCCGAATCGTGTCGCTCATCGTTATCGCCGCGATCGGCAGATCAAAGAGCTGTCGCACCGGCCACTGCTCGGGCATGACGGCCCTCCCCCGCATACAGATGGTGCGGCGCGCTGCGGACATGATGGGAAGCCGTCCCCGTGTCCCCGCCGCCAACGATCCACGCTCCGCACGATCCGCTGAGCCCGGAGGCGTCGCGGACGCGGAGCGTCCCCGCAGAGGAAGCTACGATATCCCGGCCGCGCGACCGATCGGGCCGGATTATCGGCGGCGGGCGGTTCCGAAATGAACGGGCGGAAAGGCGAATCGCCGCGGATCGGCCCGTAGCCTGCCCGCGACGAAGTCGGTCTGTTCTGCGGGGATATGGGACGCCGACTGGCGCGGACAGTCATCGCGCCGCGGTCAACTCCGGTTCGCGACTCGCCGCACCCATTCGCCTGTCCGAGAAGGTGTACAACACCCAGCCCAGGTGATAGGGCCGGCATTCAAAATCGACAGCGCGGGGCGCGAAGATCGCGCTCAGGCCAGGTGCGCGCAGCGACGGATGCACCCGGCTGGCCGCGGCCTGGATCCCGCGTGACAACTTGCCCGGCTCGGCCCGCGCCACCTTGCGCCAGATCAGGCCGGCTTCCTCATCGACGAGGGAATCGCCGCGCTCCGGATTACGGATCATCCACGCGACGCTGCGATTGATCGCCTGGTCGTACTGACCTCCGCCCGCGTCGCTCAGCGCAAACAGTGCCATGGGACCCATGGCATCCTGATGCACGGAATAGACGGGGAACGGCTCCACAACCAGGCCTGTGCGAACGTCATAGTGCCACCACCACTGTCCTTCCGGACCCTGCAGACGGCACATGAGCTCCGCCGCCCGCCGCGCGGCGTGCAGCGCGGCCGGGTCGCTCGTAGCCGTGTGATAGTGCGAGAGGGCCTGGACAGGGTACACCCAGTCGGCGAAGCACGTTACATGCGAGCGCCACGCCGATGGCGCAGCCCCGGGCGGAAAGTGCGGAAACAGGCCGCTCTGCGGGTGTTGCGAGGCCAGCAGCCTCCGGGCGAGCTGCTCGCGAAGCGCCTCGTCAGTCAGGCGATCCGGCGCAATGCTCAGTGCCGTGAGTGACCACGCGAGTTCGACCGTCGGATGAGCGCCCTTGATCGGATCCAGCTTGCGAAGTCGCTGCAGGGCGCGATCAGCCTGGGGATGACCAAGCGCTAGCGCGGCCCACAGTGTGACGGCGACATCGCCCAGGTTCTCGACGCGATCGACATCACTCAACAGCCGGGCGATGACGCCGGCTGTGCCCACCTCGGGCAGGATCGCCGGAGAAAGATCATCCTCCTGCGCCGCGAGACCCAGCAGCACCATCGCCGTGTAGCGCCGGCTTGTGCCCTCCGGACGATCGCCACGCGGCGTGCGCCGGATGCAATGGCAGAACAGCCGGTCCTCGGCAAGGTACATGCGCCGCAGCGCCGGCACGCACAACTTGCGCATCGTGGCGATGCATGACCGCGCCGGCGTCGTCGGCGCATACGCTTTGCGATTCCTGTCCTGCATCTTACCCCCCTACGGCTGAGGCACCGGGAAGAACGCGTTCTGGAGCCCGAATCTCAGCCCGTCGTTGATCGAGTCGGCGAAGTCGTTGTTGTCGTCCAGCGCCTGCCGCGTGAACTCATACTGAATCGGATCGTACACCGCACTGACGCCGGCACGCAGGAACAACGTCTTCTGGACGAACTCTCGCAGCCTCGTGTCGAAAGTGTGAGGCACCCAGATGATGTCCCCCGCGGCAAGCGTGAAGTTCTCGTCGTAGCCCATCGCCAGGCGTGTCAGATCCAGCTTAACGTGGATGTCACGTCCGTCAGGCAGCCGACGGATGAGGCGACCTTCGTCCGGCTGCAGATCCATCCTCGGCCCGCCCGCCGCGGCCAGCGCCTGCAGGAAGCGGATCTTGGCCCCGGGTGGGTAGGTCTGCGGCGCGGGGGCAGCCACCAGCCCGCCGACGAACACCATGTTGGGCATGGCAGCCTCAACGCGGATGATATCGCCATCCTCGAGCGGGTCAGCGGCCAGGGCCGCCTCGATCTGGTCGCGCTGCGTCAGGTCGAACGAGACCGTGCCCGAACGCCGCCGGATTCGCTCCAGGGTGGCGCGACCGCAGGTGGCGTCGGTTACGCCCCCGGCCATCACCACCGCGTGGACCAGCGTGCGCTGATCGCGGCGGAGCCGGATCAAACCCGGCACCTGCACGGCCCCCGTTACGAGGACGTCGGTCGATTCAAAGTCGCCCACCTCGAGGTTCACCGAGAGATCGCGCACGTAGGTCGGCACATACGCCCGGTGGATGGCCTTTTCGGCCTCCTCGAGCGACATCCCGCCGATGCGCACTGGTCCGGTGAGCGGTAGCATGATCGTGCCGTCTTCGTGGGTCCGGGCGCGCAGCGTCGGGGGAATCTCCGTGCCCGTGCCGACGAGGTTTACCACCAAGGTATCCCCGCCACCGACGCGGAATGCTCCGAAAGCGCTATCGATGCGGGTGTTGTCGGCAGTCGCGGTGGCGTTTCCGCCCCCGGCGGCCTCGGCAGCGGCCACGGTGGCCGCCGATCGCTGCATATCCATGAACTCGGCGAAGGTGATCGTGCCCTTGTCATTGGGCGAGCACGCGGCCAGGAAGACCGAAGCCGCAAGCAAGGCCCCCTGCGCGCAGCGGATCACTCGCAACCGACCGGTGTTGTTGGACGGGTAGGGTTTCATGTCCCGCTTATCGGTCGCTGAGGTATCGGACTTTTGGATGCCGTTGCGGTCGCGCCAGGACGGTTCGCCGGGCGAGACCGGCAGCTATTGCCGATTCAGGCGGACCGCCTCAGCCCGGCGTCCGCGAGGGCCCCGGCGGGCACCGCTTCCGGAATCCGGCGCGCAGGCTTGCGGGGCACGATCCAGGACTCCGGCACGTTCCACTTGCCTCCCAGCGTCAGGAACGTGGCCAGGAGGACCTTCAGATCGACGGCGAAGGACAGGTTGCGAACGTACAGGGTGTCGTACGCGATCCATTGGTGGAAGTCGCCCTGCGAGCGGTCGTGACGGCAAACCTGCCACAGCCCGGTGATCCCGGGACGCACCGAGAGCCGCGCCCGTCGCCAGGGCACGCAGATCTGGTTCTCGCGGAAGGGCGACGGCCGCGGCCCGATCAGGCTCATCTGGCCGACGAGCACGTTGATGAGCTGGGGCAGTTCATCGAGATTCGTCGCCCGCAGGATCCGACCCACGCGGGTCACCCGCGGGTCGTTGTCCATCTTGAACTGCGGACCATCGACGTTGTTGGCGTTATACATCTTCCGCTGCATCTGGTGTGCGTCCGCCCGCATCGTACGGAACTTGACGCACCTGAAGACCTTGCCGTCGCGCCCTTCCCGCTCATGGGCAAAGAAGAGCGGACCGCGCGAATCCACTTTCACCAGCAGCGCGAGGATGATCAGGATTGGCGATAGCACGATGAGCCCGACGAGGGCTGCCGTGAAGTCGATCGCCCGCTTGACATAGGGATAGATCGATCGGGACTCGTCCGCGTATCGAAGCGCCTCTTCCGCGGCGCGGACCTGGTCGGTGCCCTTCGGCAGAAACGCGACGGGAACATCCGGCTCGCCCGGGATGCTGTCGACCGCGCTCACGTTGCCGACAATCAGACTGTGACGTACCGTGACCGCTGCGCCGACTACCACGCCCGCGCCGACCAGCGACTGCGCTACCCGCGCGGCGCGCTCAAGCGAAGCCGCAGCCCCGACGACAGTGGGACCGATCACGATCGCCTCGGGGCCGATTCTCGCGCCCCGCTGAACCACGATCGGCCCGATCAACCTGGCGCTCGGGTCAATCTCGCAATCTGTGCCGGCGAGAACCCCCGGGCTGTGGAGGTAGTAGCCGTTTGTGCCCGATTGATCGATCGCGTCGAGCACGAACCGTTCGCAGAGCGCAAGCAGCGTGCGCGGCCGCGTCAGTTCCGCCACGCCGCTGCAAAGCGGAAAATCCTGGCTGAGCATGCCGCGACCGACGAGTGCGCTGCGGAGCTGCGAAAGCGACTCGATCGGAAGATCCTCGACGGCCGCGACCGTCATGAGCGAATAGGGAATCGTGCCGGTCTGCGGCGAGGCGACACGATCGTAGTACCGACGGATTCGCCGGACATTTCCGCGATCATCACAGCGTACGAACTCCTGCAGGCCGTCCGGCCCGGCCGCCGCGGCCACAGCATGAACGGCCCAGCGGCTCTGACGGCTTGACTCGATCAATCCCTCGAAGTCGTACCCCTCCACCGGCCAATGCGCCGGGTCGATCAGGAGCAGATGGTCTGCCGGTTCGCGCTGGTGGATCAGCTCGGTAAGCTGAGCGGCGGTCACGACCTCGGCCTGCTCGCCCGACGCCCGGCGGATGCGATCCGCGTAGTCCGCGCCTACTCCGGGCGGGGCCAGTACGCGCACCATCTCGGCGCGCAACCCCTGGAGCTCGTCCACCAGGTGCCGCAACACGGTCCCGGTCCCGAGGGGGAGCGTGAGCAACGTCTGCGAAGCCGGGCCTTGTCCGCCGCGACAAAGGCAGTCCGGAATCGAATCGAAGATGATGGCGACGAGATTCATGGTCGAGCATCACCCCGCAGTAGCTTCGGCGAGCTGCGCAGGCTGCCTCGCCTGGTCATAGCCGTAACCGTAACCGTAGCCGTAGCCGCCGGTTCGCGGCTTGGATCCGATGAGAACGGTGCCCAGCAGCCGCGCGCCGCTGGCGGTCAGGAACTGCAGCGTGTCGGACGCGTCCGCGCGGCGGCTATGGGCCGACCGCAGCGTCAGCAACGTGCCGTCGACGATCCCTGCGAGCATGCGCGCATCGGCGACCGGCAGCACCGGCGGGCTGTCCAGCAGCACGAAGTCGTACTTGTCCTTCCACTTGTCGACGCACTCGGCGAAGAGCGTGCCGGCCAAGAGCTCCGGATCCTGCACGGTCACGGTGCGGCCTGCGCAGATCAGATCGCAGGCGACACGGTCCGCCCGGACGACCACCTGGTCCCAGCGGGCCGCGCGATGGAGAATCGTCGTGAGTCCCTTCTCCTGGTTCGGAGCAAGCCGTTCTGTGAGGCTGGCTCGGCGCAGGTCTGCGTCAACCAGCAGCACGCGCTTGCCCAGCATCGCCAGGCTGCGGCCGAGGAGGCAGGTCAGCGTGGTCTTGCCCGCCTGCGGCATCGGACTGGTGATCAGCACCGCGAAGCCGTTGCCGCGGAGCCGTTCGAGCAGCGCGGTGCGCACCATGCGCAGCGACTCAAGCAGCGATTCGTCGGTCACCTCGAGGATGTCGGACGACGCCGAATACGGAAGCTCGCCGAGGAACGGCACGGTTACGCTCGCGGAGACGTCTTCCGCAAGTCGCAGCGACTTGTCCAGCCCGGCGCGGAGCAGCGCCAGGCCGGCGCCGAGGCCGATTCCGAGCACGACGGCGATGGCCGAGAACATGATCCGGCGATCCGAACTCGGCTCAGCAGGCATGATCGCCTGCTGAGTCGTCACGCGCCCCAGCGGGTTCTTGCTTTCCACGTCAAGCTCGTCGATACGCGCCTGAATGCTGTCATACAGAGCGCGCTTCCGCTTGATTTCCTCCTCGCGCCGACCGAGCTCTTCGGCCAACTCGCCGGCCCGTCGAACCTCCTGCCGCTGGGTCTCGATGTCCCGCTGAAGCAGCGATGCCTGCATCTTGGCGCGCTCGTTCTGAAACGCAACGCCCGCCTGGCCCTGACCGGATTCGACGCCGGGAGCCATCGGGCTCGCCCCCGTCACCAGGGCGTCGCGCAGGCTGGTCTCCCGCTGCGCGAGACGCATCTTCGCGAACTCGACGTCCGCCGTAAGCTGCTGGAGCCGCGGGTGCGCCTCGCCGAAGCGGGCCTGTGCCGCGTTGAGCTGGTGCTCGGCCAGGTCGAGCATGTCGCGCAGCCGCCGCCATTCCGCGTCAGCGCCCAGGGCGACCTGGAGCATCGCTTCTTCGCCATCAATGGCGTCGCCCTTTTCGCCGCCGGCTCCCGCGGCGACCGCCTCGGGGTCTTCGTCGCTGGTCGAGTCGCCCGCCGACGTCTGACCGTCCTCCCCCTCGGCCGAAGTCTTGCCGCCGCCCTGTACCTGCCCCAGGGTCCATTCCATGATCTGCTGCTCGCGCTTAAGGCGCTTCCAGTCAGCCTCCAACTCGCTGAGCCGCATGGTCAACTGAGCGCGAAGTTCCTCGGGCTCGGTTGTGCCGAGTTCCTTGGAGACGGCGGCCTTCAGGTTCAGCTCGGCGTCAAGCTCGCGTTTGAGCGAGTTGAGCTCCTTGGTGAGTGTCGTGAATGTCAGCTGGCCCGACTCGGCCGCCGCGTCCCGGTGATACACCTCGTACTCGCCGATCACCGTGTTGACGATGAGCTGCGCCTCGCGTGGATCGCCGGCCGTAAAGGATACGTCGATCAGCTCAGTGCGGGCCCGCGGCGCCACGCGCAGCCCCTTCTGCAAACGGTTGACAGGATCCATCGGCGGGCCGAAGAGCGATTCGCCGCCGTCCTTGAACCACTTCGTGCCGGCGATCTCCGGGTGTCGCTGCTTGTCGACCACGCGGCTGAGCACCGTGGGGCTCAGGATCATGCTGACCTGCGTGTTGAGGTACGACGCGTACAGCGGCACCATTCCGTTCTCGTCCGTCTTGAAGACGACGCGGTTGATAACGGGTGATACGCGCACCACGGCATTGGCCCGGTACTCGGGCTTGACCCCGAGCCAGACGATCGGCAGCACCAGCACGGGCAGCAGCAGCGCAGGCAGGATCAACGTCCAGCGGTAAGTCAGGGCGCGAAGCGCGATGGCGAGAATCGATCGGCTCTCCACCCCCGGCGCCGGTGGCATGCCGGCCCCGCCTTGCGGCATCCCCTCCGGCGAGAGGGGGGCCAACTGCGCCGCGCGCGCCGGGGGCCGGCTGAGCATGGAGCCACCCGGCGTCCCGCTGCGATCGTCCGTGCCATGCGTCATAACGTTCTACGCTCCGTGCGTCTTCAAGTATCGTTTCGGATGTCTTCGACCCCATCCTCATCGGCAGCAGACGCCATCGCGCGCCCACGTCCGAGAAGGCCGGTCGCCGCTCAGCTCCACTCGCCCTCGCGAACCGGAAGCTGCATCGTCGCGCCTGTGAAAACGGCCTCGCGACGTGAGACTGCGGCGCTGACCTCGACACCGTTGGCCAGGATGCACCGATCGAGCACAGCCCCGCCGCCGACGGTGCAGCCGTCCCAAATGGCCGATCGACAGATCACGGCGCCGCGCTGAACTGTCCCGTAGGAGCCGATCGACGTCGGGCCGACCACCGCGACGTCGCGCTCGAGCACGCAGCCCGGCCCGATGAGCACAGGTCCGATCACCTGCGCTGTGTCATCGATGACGACCGACTCGTGAACGACGGCCTCTCCAACCTGGCGGTAGCCCGCCGGTGCTGCGGGCTGCGCGACCACCTGCTGGACGACCCATTCGTTCACAGCCAGATAGGTGTCGCTGCCCGTTACGCGCGGCGCCGCTGAGCGCACGGTGTAGGTCGCCACCCGCTCACCCTTGCCGTAGAGGTCCGGGATCAGTTTCTCTTTGATGTCCTGGTAGCCCCGCGGGGAAACGTGCTCCAGCGCCTGGCGTGTGAAGACGTAGATTCCGAGTGGCCGCAGCGGCACGTGGCGCGAACCGGACGACGCGCCTCCCGCGGCAACCACGACCGTCAGCTTCGCCTCGGATTGGCGGTGTGCGGCAACGATTGCATCGAGGTCCACGCAGGGCACGATGGTGCCGTCGACCACGACGACGATCTCTGCGCCCCGGCTCAGCGCCGCATCACGCACGCAGCCCGCCGGGCCGCGTGGCATGACGTCCTCGTAGTAGTCTATCTCGACCCCCTCCCACGAGGGCGAGCCGAGGCATGTGCGCAGCAGACCCGTGTGACTGTTGCCGCACAGGGTCAGACTCCGCACGCCCGCCTCGCGGAGCCACCGCATCGCGTAGGTGATCAGCGGCCGGTTAGCGACCGGCACCAGCGGCCGGGGCAGCGCGCGGTCCAGGGCTGTCCCGCCCCACTGGTGCACACCCGCGAGCAGAACCCCCACGATGCCGCGGGAGACGCCCGGTGTACCGCCGGCGCGCTCCGTGGCAGAGCGATCCACCCGAGCGCTACCGGACGGCATCGCCAGAGCTGAGGTGTTCAGGCTGGTCATGGTTCAATCTTCCCCCCTCCCGGCAGAGAGCCCCACGGCTCGCCGGGACGATGGCCCGCGCGGATCAGCCCGCGCGTGAGCCTCCGTCGACAATGCAAAACTCGGTCCGAAACCGTGCCGCGCCGGTGCTGCGCACGGACGCCACCAGCGTGGTCGTCGGCGTCTTGTGGTGATAGGAGCGGCTCACCCAGCCCAGCGGCGGTTCCTCTCGACCGCTCACTTCGACCAGGGCCAGCGCCGGGTCAAAGCGCATCACGATCGTCCCGCGGCCCTCACAATCGATGGTGTACTCGTGCGCGCCGGTCCGCTTCGCACGGCTGTGCTCCGCCAGGTGCCAATGAAACGCCAACTCGTGCGACTCGCGCGCGACGACCTCATCTTCGACGACCACGCGCCCGGCCGAACCCTCGAGCGTGACCGCGCGGCGGTGTGTCACGGGATCGGGCAGGTCCGTGTAGCCGTCGTGCTCGGCAACGAGCCGACCGCCGTCCTCGGCGGGGCTCCATTCGGTGCAGATCGCGTTGGCCCGGCGTCCCCACAGGAATGAGCCGAGGATCTCGGACTGATTGCGGTTATCCACTACCAGCGTATTGTGCGCGGCCGTACCGCGGAAGTAGTCCCGCCAGTGGCCATAGGTGAAGTAGTCGTAAGTTCCCGAGTCGGTGAGCACCTCGCGTCCGAAGGCGCGGAGCACAACGCTGAGTGCGTCGGCGTGGCCGTGGGCGGCGATGGACCTGAAGCCCAGTTCACCGCAGTCCATCACGACGCTGATCCGTGGGCCGCCGTCGGTCGATCCGTGTTGCAAGAGGTAATAGCCTGTCTCCGCCAGCGCGCGAGAACTCAGCGCGGGCGAGCCGTCGGCGGTTGCTGACGTTCCCATGGCTTGGTCCTTCGATGAAGCCGTTCGAGGCCGATCCAGGCCGGGCAGCCAGAGCGCCGGCTCACAATGCGGACCGGCGATACGGGCGAAGTCGCGCCGACCGAAGAGCGCCGCGCCGACTCCCAGCCACGATCGCCACGCGTCGTGGCGGCCCCCGAGGTCGAGGACATAGCCGTCGTCAGCGTCGCCGAACATCGGCGGGCTCTGGCCCGGCTCGACGGCCTCGATCATGACCGCGATGTACTCGAACATCCGCTCGACGTGTGCCCAGTAGTCGCCGTCGAACTCGTCGCCCACGGCGCGCCCCATGAGCCCCGCAGTCAGGAAGAACTGCAGCACGAACAGGTGATAGCCCATCGCCTGCTCGCGGTTGCCGCCGTCGCCCCAGGTCTGCTCGCCGATCTCGCGATGCAGGATGCGCCGGGCCTCGGCGCGCAGCTTCGCGGCGCGGCGGAGCCCCTGGAAGTACGCCGCGCCCACGTACACGCCGGCGGCCTCACCGATCAGATGATTGTTGGCCGAGGAAAACTGCGAGTACTTGCGGCTGATGTCGTCGAGGTGGCGGTACGCCGACTCGGCGATGCGCTCCCACATGCCGCGGCCCATCACGTTGGCCGGGCGGATCAGTTCGAGCGTCCAAACCCAATTGATCAGGCGGATGGCCAGCTCCAGCGGGCTGCGCCAGTTCATCCCCCGACCGAAGGGACATTGTGCGATCCAATCGGCCAGCATGCTCACCGCAGCGCGGGCGTAGCGCTCGTCGCCGGTGGCGCGGTAGGCGCGGCCCAGGACGACGAACTGATGATGCCGGTTGAGCTCCCAGACGAATTTGCAATCGCCGGTGAGGTCGTAGTCCCGGTAGTCGATCCCGGCGACGTGCGTCATCGGCGCGGGCTTGCTGGCCTTGTATTCGTAGTTCCAGTTGATGCGTGAGCCAAGCGCAATGTCTTTGAGGTCGAACAGGTCGATCCGGTGGGCCATCAGCGCATTGGCCGACGCGAGCAGGGCGGCCCGCCCGGGGCCGGCGTAGCGCTTCGGATCAACTTCGTCCGCCAGCGCCGAGGCCGGCGCGAGGAACATGGGTGAGGCCAGGCGCGGGTCGACCGCCGAATCGAACACGGTGTCAGGGGGTAGCGGCCGCTCGCGCGATGCGGCGAGCCAGCGGTCGACGGTATCCTGAACGCGCGACCGCACGCGCCAGATGATTTCCGGCGCGGACATGGACCGCAGTCGATGTGCGTACCAACCGATCGCCGGCATGCGACCCCGCCCCGTCCCGGGTCGTGCGTGCGGAGTCTCCCTGCGCCGACGCAACGCGTCGTGCGAGAGCCCCCGAACTCCCCGTGTGAAGCTGCCGCGCCCCGATCGGAGGCTCACAAGAGCACTTCGACGGGCGCGATTCACCGTCTGCCGGGGAGGGTACGATATCGCCGCCCCGCCACGCTCGATCGGGTCCGATAGCCTTGCCTGATGGCGGAAGCGCCCCGCGATGCCGATCGTCGTTTCAGGGAAGGTGACGGCGGGTTCGCCTGCCGCCGCGTCCCGGTCCGGATTATCCGGTGGCGCGGTGCGATCAGGAGTTCGCTCGCCGCCATGGGCGACTACCGAGGACCAGGTCTATGAAGGTGAAGACGTGGCGATGGGCAGCCGGGCCGGTTCTGCTGATGCTCCCGCACTGCGCGATGCCGGTGGCTCCGCCCGGGGCCGAACCTGACGACCGCGACGCGGCGATCCAGGTCCTGACCGAAGATGCCGACCCCGCCATGCGGACGCTCCCGTTCGTGCCGGACGAGCTGCTCGTCCAGACTTTCCCCGGCGCGGAGGCCGCCGACATCGAAGCGGCCTATGCAGCAGTCGGCGCGACGATCCGGACCAGCCTGCCCGAGATTGATCTCGTCGTACTATCCATCACGCCGGGTTCGCAGGAGAACGCCGCCGATACGCTCGCGGATACGGGGCTGTTTGAGAGCCTGCAGAAGAACTACCTCTACCAGGCGGCCCGAACGCCGGACGACCCGCAGTATTCGACGCAAACGCACCTGCAGACGGTGCGCGCACCGGTCGCGTGGGACCAGACGGTCGGCGACGCGGAGCTTGTCATTGCGGTGGTGGACACCGGAGTCGACCCGGCCCACTCCGACCTGGAATCCAAAATCATCGGCGGCTGGAATGTCTACGACGGCACGCCTGATTACGCCGACGCCATGGGGCACGGTACGAACGTAGCCGGCGTAGCGGCCGCCGCGTCGAACAACCGGACCGGCGTGGCGGGAGTAGCGTGGGATAGTCCCGTGCTGGCGGTGCGAGCGGCGGACGCCGACGGCGCGTCAACCAGCCGACACCTCGCGGCGGGCATTCTCTGGGCGCTGGGCAACGGGGCCCGCGTGATCAACGTCAGCTTCGCCCCGCTCCACGCGAATACGACGGTCCGCGCCGCTGCCCAGCAGGCGTACAACCGGGGCTCGCTCGTCGTCATCGCCGCCGGCAACAGCGGCAGCACTTTCACCGCCACGGGCTACCCGGAGGCGCTGTTCGTCGGAGCAACCGACGACGCCGACCGGATCACGTCCTTCTCCGATCGCGGCCCGTACGTCGACCTGGTGGCCCCCGGTCAGCGTCTGGTGACCACGGGCATGGGCAACGCCTATCAATACGCCACCGGAACCTCCTTCGCAGCACCTATGGTCGCGGGCTCGGCGGCGCTGGCGTGGGCGAGCAACCCGGAGCTTCGCCCGGCCACTATCGCCGACATCCTCACCGCCTCGACCAAGGACCTCGGCGCGCGGGGCAAGGACTCGACCTACGGCACAGGCCGGTTGGACGTTGCGGCCGCGGTCAGTCGCGCGGCGGCGACCGCCGTCTCGCCGGACGTGACTCCGCCGACCGTCCGCTTCGCCCGACCGGCGGATGGATCCTCGCAGTCGGCGCGCTTCTCGGTTTCGCTGACCGCGGCCGACGCGATCGGCGTGGCAGACGTCGTGCTCAAACTCGACGGAATCGAACTGGCAACGGACACACGATCGCCCTACGTTTTCACGGTGGATCCCGGACGCTTCCCGAAGGGCCGGCATACGCTCGAAGCCGTCGCTACGGACGTGAGCGGCAACGCCTCGCCGGTCACGACGATCAGCGTCAACTTCAACGCGGCGGCCCCGACATCGGCGGCGACGATCACCTTCACCAGCCCGACCGCCGGCGCGAGCGTAAGTGCCGACACCACGGTGATGGCGCGCGTCGCGTCCTCCGTCGGTCTGACCTCGGCGGAGTGGTTTGTGAACGGAGAGTCGGTGCTGGTCTCACCGATCAGCGGTACCGGTTCCACGATCAGTCTGCTGTGGCGCGCCGGGGAGGCGGCGCGGGGGACGCACATGATTACGCTGGTGGTGACGGATCTTGCGGGAGCCACCACGACCGCCACGCTGAACCTGAACCGCTCATAGCGGCGGCGATCGTGTGGCGGCCTGAGTTGAGTCCAGGCCCGCGGTTTGCGCCGGCCGCGCGTGCGCCCGGCGAACGACGAGCATCATTGTTGCCGTGCCGAGAACGACACCCGCCAGGTTCGCGATCCAATCCGCGACGCTCGCCGTTCGGCCCGCCATCGGCTGGCTGACCTCATCCAGCACGCCGTAAACCAGGTACACCACCGCCCAGAGCAGGAGCGTGCGCGAGTTGGCGCGCCCGCGTGACCACAGCGCGACGGCGCCTGCGGTGCTCAGCAGGGCGTAGAGGACCACGTGCGTAACTTTGTCACCCCCGCTCGGCAATCGCATGCCGCGTGGAATCGGAATGTGGGTCAGGATGAAGATCAGCGCCCAGTAGCCCACCCACGAGGCGGTGAGCGCAAACCGCCAGCGCGGCGACGGCGACCGGAGAATCATGACGGGTCCGCGGTGCGGGTGGCGGAAGCGCCCGACCGGGCTGCACCGGCGGAACGGCTGCGACCACGCTCCACGATTCGCGCGGTGGCGGGTGGGCGCGCCTCGGACACACCGGGCTCGGCGGGCGCCGGCGCCACGTCGGGTGAAGGCGGTGCCGGGGCGGGCTCAAGGTCCGCCCGCGGGGCGCTCCGCTCTGCGACGGTCACCGCGACCTCCGGCTCCGCAGCGGGAACGGGCTTCGACGGGTCATGTGCCAGAAGCTCACGAGCGAGGGATCGATAGTCCTCGGCACCGTTGCTTGCAGGGTCATACACCAGCACCGTCTGGCCGTGGCTCGGGGCTTCGGCGAGCTTGATGTTACGCCGGATGCGCGTGTCGAAAAGCCTCGCGGTCGAGCAGACGCTGTCCGTGCCGCGGGCGGCGGAGAGGAAGCCGCTGAGATCCTCGACCACCTCGGCGGCCAGCTTCGTCCCCGCGTCATACATGCACAGCACGATGCCTCCGACGCGCAACCGAGGATTCACCCGGCGCCGCACGACGGTCACCGTCTCGAGCAGCTTGCTGAGCCCCTGCAACCCGAGGAAGTGCGCTTGCAGCGGGATGAGCACCTCCTCCGCCGCGACCAGCGCGTTGATCGTGAGCAGGCTCAGCGAGGGCGGGCAGTCGATGAGCAGCAGGTCATAGTCGGCACCCACTGCGGCGATCGCGTCGCGCAGAATAACCTCGCGGCCGACCACGGTGACCAGCTCTGTCTCGGCCGCCGCGAGGTCGGTCTGCGCGGCCAGAAGCGAAAGGTTCGGGCCGACCAGCCGCGCGACCTCGCGCACCGGGGCGCCATCGATCAGCACGTCGTAGATCGTTGGATCGCCGTCGGTGAGTTCGATGCCGAAGTGGAGGCTGAGGTGGCCCTGCGGGTCAAGATCGACGAGCAGCACGCGGTTGCCCGCGGCGGCGAGGGCCGCGGCGAGGTTGGCCGTGGTGGTGGTCTTGCCGACGCCACCCTTCTGGTTGCTGACTGCGATCCTTCGCATCCCCGGTCCTGTCATGGCCGGCCGACCGCGTCGCGGCGTGGGCGGCAAGTCAGTCAAACGCGGCCGGGCCAGGCCATCCTTGCCCTGCACACCACGATTATACCGACCGACGGGCAGAAGGGTAACCTCCCTCCACGCCACCCGGAACAGCCTGTGAGTTTCTGGCAGCCGCCTACTCGCCGCTCACCACATCAAGCGCCCTCTCCAGCACCTCGTCCCGCCCCGCCGCCACGCCGGCGATCGTCCGCTCACAGGGCACCGTTGGCCGAATTCCCACGCCGTGGTGGCGGGATCCGTCGTGCTTCAGAACGCGCATGCCCGTGAAGGTCATACCGTAGCCCCCCGCTAATCGCACCGTCGCGACATTGCCGTTGGTCCCCGCGGTCGGCTCACCGACGATCTCCGCGAGTCGGTAGTGCTCGACGATGCCCAGGTACGTCTCCGCGTAGCTGATCGCCCCGGGGCCGGTGAGAAACGCAACCTTCGCCGTCAGCCGGGGCGCCTGCGGCGAGACCGTCCAGTTGGAGAACTGAAACGTCATCCCCTCCCGATCGGGTCGCGATACGAGCGGCACATGCCACTGAGCGCAGGTTACGGGCTTGTCGGTCAGGTGCGCGAGCACGATCGTCGAGAGGTTGCCGGGATAGCCGCGCAGGTCGAACACGATCCCGCTGGCGGCGTTGAGAGACGGCAGCGCGGCCCGGAAGTCGTCGTCGCGGATCCGATCGAGGTCTACGTACCAATACCCCGGACGGATTTCCGCGATCTTCGCGGGGTGCGGCTCACGCAGCTCGTAGAGTTGGACGGTGCGAAGCACCGTCAACGGAAACGGCGCGTCGCGCTCGCTGGCGGGCCCGGGCTCGATTCCGAGGACCATCCCGCTGCCGCGTGGGCCGCGGCGCAACTCGCGCGCGGCCGCGATGTAGCGGCGGGAAGCCGGCGTCGCGCCA
This sequence comes from uncultured Phycisphaeraceae bacterium, assembly GCA_964426945.1. GTDB lineage: Bacteria > Planctomycetota > Phycisphaerae > UBA1845 > UBA1845 > CAYRSS01. The sequence continues at coordinate 60,614 of CAYRSS010000010.1, read as the reverse complement.
GAGATCCGGCCTTCGGCCGCTTTGAGGGCGTCCGCAGCCGGCCGGCCGTCGATCGTCGTGACCACGTCGCCGGGCCGCACGTCAGCCAGCGCCCCCGGCGCGACATGCGTGATCACGAGCCGATTCTCGACCCACGCCCAAAGCAGGGCCGGCCCGAACCACGCTGCGTCCTGCGGGCAGGACGCCCCGGCGTGACCATCTTCGAGACGCGCCGCCATCGATTCGAGCACGTGGCAATACTCCGCGCCGTCTTTCGCGACCGCCGCGGCGGTGAGTGATTCCCGAAGCACCGCCTGCCAGTCCGTCGCAACCAAGTCGAAGTAGGGGTAGAAGTGCTGAAGCACGTTCCACGCCAGAATGACGTTGGCCAGCCGCGCAGGTCGGTCGGAAGCGTCGCTTCCCGCCACGCCGACCTTGCTCATGGCCTCGGCGCCGGAGCCGCGCGGCAGCGTGCCATCGTTATTCGCAAAGACCGCAAGTGGTATCTCAGCCCTCACGCCGCCGGGCAAATCTACGGTGAGCGGCCTACGCGGATCGGGGATTCCCTCGGGCAGGTTGCCCTCCTCGATCAGGCTCGATTGACGCCTGCTCGAGTAGATGCTCGCGCTTCCGGGCTCCGCGTCGCCGCCGAAACCGCGATGCCGCCAGTAGATCACCCGCCGCTCCTGGACCCCACCCTCGATGGCGTCCGACAGCGGGGGCGGCGGAGCCGACCCCGCGTACACCCGCACGGTTGGCGCGATCGGATGCGCCCACGCCTGCAAGGCCGCGGCCAGTTCCCCTGCGTCGGCGGCGGATTCCACCGCGCGCACCCCCGCCTGGGTGAGTGCAAACCAATCCGCCCGCGCGGCTTCATCACTCGGATGGAAATGGCGGACATAGCCCGCCAGCCGAGCCAGGGCGGCGACATTCTGAAGGCCGCCGGCCGAGAGCGCGCGCGGCCTCTCCACCAGCTGCGCCGAGTCGCCGATGACGGACAGCGAGACCGTGTCGACGTACGCCGGACCGTCACCGATCAGCATGCATCCGAAATTGATTGTCTCGGCGTCTTCCGCCACGTCGCCAACGATCTCGCCGGGAGACCAGCTCGCCGCGGTGATCGGCCGGTCACTCATGTTGTAGAAAAAGCCCGGCTGATCGCCGGGCCTGTCCACGCGAAGCCAGAGTTGGACGCGCCCCCCGCCCTCCACCCGCGCGGCGGCGGTCAGCCGGATGCGGCGACCGCGGTACGGCTCTGCTGGAAGGGACCGCATAAGGTTGCCGAAACCGCCCGCGCCGGCCTCGCGCCTGGCCAGCTTTACGCAGCGCTCGCCCTCGTGCGCGCCGCCGGCCACCACCTCGGCGGCGAACCCGCCCGCGGCCACCGCGGGAGGCACAAACCACCCGGCCGGCGAGGCGCCGGTTTCGTCGCTGTCAAAGTGCCAGCGAAGATCGTCCGCCGCTGAGGCGGTCATCGCGCACAGGATCACGCCGAGCGCAGACTGGAGCAGTCGTGGCATGGGAAGGCCTCCGCAGCGCGGCCTCGCGGCTGATCAACGGAGTGGCACCAGGGCGGGCCGCGCAGCTCAGGCCCCGGCGGGTTCGCGCAGCCGCCGGACGCGGAGAAAGTCGATGGGCTCCGTCGTGGTACCCTTCGTAGCGAGGTCCGCCAGGATGGAACCGATGATCGGCGCGAACTTGTAGCCGTGCCCCGAGAACCCCGCCGCGAATGACACCTGAGGGAGCTCCGGATGCGCGTCAATGATGAAGTGCTCGTCCGGAGTCATGGTGTACATGCAGACGCAGTGATTCGTGAGCGTCGGCCGCACGCCCGGCAGGTGCGACGCAATGAACCGCTCGACGCGGATCTGGTCCTCGGGATGGAGTTCACGATCGAGGTCGTCCACGCGGTCAACCGTCGCCCCGCTGGTGTGGTCGGCGACCTTCATCCCGCGCCCGTCGATCACCGGAAATCCATAGAAAAACCCGTCCGGCAGATCAAACGCGAACGCCGGACAATGCCTATTCACGCCGTAGCGCTCCGCGTCAGCCTCGTACCAGAGCATCACCTTCCGCCGCACCACCAACGGCAGATCGAGCGCCCGGAGCAACTCGCTCGACCAGGCGCCGCCGCAGATCACCAGCCGCCCGGCCTCGAACGCGCCCGCCTCGGTCTCCACCCGCACACCCGACCCGATCGCCGACCAACGCAGCACGGGACAGTTGGTCCGAAGCGTCGCGCCCGCGGCCACGGCGGCCTCGGCATGCGCCGTGGTGCACTCCTCGACGCGCAGGAATCCGGCGTCGGACTCGAACACCGCCGCCATGCCGTCGGCCGGACGAAACCCCGGAAACCGTTCGAGCACGTCGGCCAGCGACAGCCGTTCGATGTCGATCTGATGGCGCTGGGCCGAGTCGAGCGTCCCGCACATGACCGCGCTCTGCGGCGCGCCGATGGTCAGCAGCCCGCACCGGACGAACAGGGAGCGCCCGCTCCGCGCCTCCAGGTCGCTCCACAGCGAATACGCTCGATTCAGAAGCGGCACATACGAGGGGTGTTCGAAGTAGGCGCGGCGGATGATCCGCGTCTTGCCGTGAGAGCTTCCCTGCGTATGCGGCACAGCGAACTGCTCGACGCCCAGTACGCGCAGGCCGCGCCGCGCGAGGTGATACATCGCGGCGCTGCCCATGCCGCCGATGCCGAGCACAATGACGTCGTAGCTGACCATGGCCCGGATTGTAGCCGGTACGAAGACGGGGCGACAGGCTGGCGCGCGCCTACTCGCCGCGCGCCAGACGCTCAAGGGCGTGGTAGGCCGCGGCGGGATCGGGGCGGCGGAAGATGGCGGAGCCGGCGACAAACGTGTCGGCCCCGGCACGGGCGGCGGAGGCGATCGTGTGCTCGTCGATGCCGCCGTCGATCTCGAGGCGCTGGTCGTCGCGCAGCATCGTGCGGAGTTCTGCAACCTTGGGGAGCACGTCGGCGATGAAGCGCTGCCCGCCGAAGCCGGGCCACACGCTCATCACGAGCACGAGGTCGACCGCTTCGACGACGGCCGCGATCGCCGCGGCCGGCGTGGTGGGATTGAGACTGACCCCGACGGCGGCGCCGACGCTGCGGATCTTCTCGACCACCTCCATCGGTCGATCGGCCACTTCGATGTGAAACGTGATCAGGTCGCTGCCCGCACCTGCGAAGGCCTCTGCGTAGCGGGCCGGATCGCGGATCATCAGGTGGGTGTCGAAGTACATCCGCGACCGCTTGCGGAGCGATTCGATCACCGGCACGCCGAAGCTGATGTTGGGGACGAAGTGGCCATCCATCACGTCGAGATGGAGCACTTCGGCGCCGGTCGCCTCGACGCGGGCCACCTCTTCGGCCAGGCGCGAAAAGTCCGCCGCTAGAAGGGACGGCGCGACGCGCATCACCCGGCGGGCGAGCGGGAACGCCGGTCGGTCAGCGGCAGGGTGAGCCATGGCGGCGCGGTGCCCTCCTCAGGCGTCGTCAAGCACCTCGAGCGCGGCGAACTTGCGACCTTCGAGAAACTCGAGCGATGCGCCGCCGCCCGTGGATACGTGCGTGATCCGCGTCGCCAGCCCCGCGGCGTCGACCGCTGCCGCGCTGTCGCCTCCGCCCACGATGCTGACGGCGCCGCGGTCGGTGGCCTCTGCGACGGCCTTGGCGATCGCGAACGTGCCGGAGTCAAACGGCTTGGTCTCGAACACCCCCATCGGGCCGTTCCAGACGATCGTCCGGGCCGCACGAATCACCTCGGCGAAGGCGCGGGCGGTCTCCAGTCCGATGTCGAGCCCCATGAGATCCGGAGCAATGTCGAGTCGACAGGCCTTCGTCGATACACCCGGACGAATCTCTGTGGCGCAGACCGAATCGACCGGCAAACGAAGCTTGGCCCCGGCCTCGGCGCGGAGCTTGCGCGCGGTCTCGATCAGGTGTTCCTCCACGAGGCTGCGACCTACACTCACCCCGTCGGCCTTGAGGAAGGTGTACGCCATCGCCCCGCCCACGAGGATCGTGTCGCAGCGGCCCAGCAGGCTCTGAATCACGCCGAGCTTGTCAGATACCTTGGCCCCGCCGAGGACACAGACGAAGGGGCGCTGCGGGTCGGCAATGGCCTCGCCCAGGAACTTGAGCTCGCGCTGGACCAGGTAGCCCACGACCCGCGGCTTGCCGGCCATCATCTGCGGCACGGTCAGCATGCTGGCGTTGTCGCGGTGGCACGTCCCGAAGGCGTCGTTGACGTAGGCGTCGCCGAGGGCAGCGATGGCCCCGGCGAAGCGCTCCTTTTCTGCTTTCTTCGCCGGGTCTTTGAGGCCTTCCTTGTCCTTGATCTGCTCCGCCGCATGGAATCGCAGGTTCTCGAGCAGGACGATGTCGCAATCCTTCATCGCGGCGACGGCCGCCGACACTTCGTCGCCGACGCAATCCGGCAGCAGCCGCACCGGTCGCGTGAGCAGGTCCCTGAGCCGCGCCGCAACGGGGGCGAGCGTGTACTTGGTCCGGGCGTCGGGATCTCCCTCCGGCCGGCCGAAGTGGCTCATCAAGACGAGGCGTCCGCCGCCGTTCAGCAGCTTCTTCACGGTGGGCAACGCCGCCTGAATCCGGCGGTCGTCGGTAATGCGCCCGTTGCCGTCGATGGGCACATTGAGATCGAGGCGCACGAGGATGCGCCGGCCGGAAGGGTCCAGGCTGTCAATGGTCTTCTTCATGGGTGAGGTCGCCCGGTGGCAGACAACTCAACGACAAACTTCGCCGGGCTCATCCCTGCATGGCTCGTGCCGTGGTGCTAGAGCGCCGCCATCCGGGCGGCCAGGTCGACTGTCCGCGAGGAGTAGCCCCACTCGTTGTCGTACCAGGAGACGACCTTCACCATCGTGCCGCCGCTCCCCGGCATCGTCATCGTGCTTTCGGCGTCGAAGATGCTGCTGTGCGGGTTGCCGATGATGTCGCTGCTGACGATGGGATCCTCGGTGTACTCCAAGATGCCCTTCATCGGCCCTTCAGCCGCCTTTTTCATCGCAGCGTTGATCTCGTCGCGGGTCGCGCTTCGCTTCAGCGTCGCCGTCAGGTCGACGATCGAGCCGTCGGGCACGGGCACGCGCAGCGCGAAACCGTTCAGCTTGCCGTTGAGTTCGGGCAGCACCTTGCCCACGGCCTTCGCGGCGCCCGTTGAGGTCGGGATGATGTTGACCCCCGCGGCACGGGCCCGGCGCGGATCCTTGTGGATCATGTCCGCAACCTGCTGATCATTCGTGTAGGCGTGCACCGTCGTCATCAGCCCTTCAACGATGCCAAACGTCTCGTGCAGCACCTTGGCGACTGGCGCGAGGCAGTTGGTCGTGCAACTCGCATTGCTGATGCATTGGTGCGACGACTTGAGCTGGCTGTCGTTGACGCCGAGCACGACCGTCAGGTCGGGCTCATCCTTCGTAGGGGCGGAGATAATGACCTTCTTCGCTCCGGCCTTCAGGTGATCGCCGTAGCCCCCCTTCTCGCTTTCACGGGCAGTGAACACGCCTGTGGATTCAACGGCGATATCCACGCCGAGCGAGCCCCACGGCAGCTTCGCCGGCGAGCGCTCGGCCAGCACCTGGACCTGTCGCCCGTCGACGAGGAAGCCCTTGTCATTGTGCTCGACCTTGCCTTTGAAACGCCCATGCACCGAGTCGTACTTCAGGAGGTTGGCCAGCGACGCGGGGTCGGACAGGTCGTTGATGGCGACAACTTCGAACTGTCCGCCTCGCGCCAGCATGGACCTGAAAACCAGCCTGCCAATGCGACCAAAACCGTTGATCCCGACGCGTATCGCCATGGAGAGCGCTCCTTAGACTCAGACTGCCGCGGAAGCGTGAAAACCGGGATCGGAGCGTAGAGCGGGACCGCGCGCGCGTCAAGGACAAGCAGCCACCGCGGCGCCGCTCCGGCGTGCGCCAGATTCCGCTGTGCGTGCGGGATTCCGACCGGCTGGCGAGGCGCGGCCGGTTGGACTTACAGACGGCAGCGGGGCTGTGAATTACGGCGCTTCCGGGTCCTCGTCGTCGCCGTCGAGGTAACCCAGGCTTCGCAGCGCCTGGCGTGTCGCCCCGTCGGCCCCCTGGTCGACCAGCGCCATCGGATTCTCGCCGTGCACGTACGACCTGGGCCGTCCCCCCGGGTGTGGATCGGAGCGGATCAACTGCTCAAGCAGCTGCCGGGCGGGATCGTCGGACCCGACGTCCACCCGGCGAATCTCCCCCGGATCGCCCCAGGCGTCGACCGCCCAGGCCGCCCGGGGGATGTTCGACATCCCATGCTGAACCACCACCTTGCGATCCGGGTAGATCAGCGCACGCTGCAGGCCACCGCTGCCGCTGCTGTCGCGCCCCTCCGCGTAGGGCGGCGGTCGCCGCGACAGGTCGCCTGCCAGATGGTAGCCGTCGATGTCGCCGGGCGTGGGAATTCCGAGGATGCCCAGCACGGTCGGAAAGATGTCTACGATGGAAACCGGCTGGTCGACGCGACCCGCCGGAACGGACTTGTGCCGGACGATCAGCGGTACCCGAACGGTCGACTCGTGGACGTCGTGACCGTGGCAGAAGTACAGGTGATCGCCATCGATCATGTGCTCCCCGTGATCGGCGGTCACGATGATCAGCGCATCCTCCCCCGCCCCCAGCCGATCCAGTGCGTCCAGCAGTCGCCCGACCTCGCGATCGGTGTAGGCAATTTCCTCGTCGTACCGATCGATGTAGTCCATGCCGTTGACGATGCCGGGCTCGTAGACGTAATCGGGAATCCGCGCGCGATCCACGGCGTGCGGCGTCTCGTGGGCAAACCGGACGGGGGCGTCCTCCGGCGCGCGATAGGGACCATGCGGGTCGATGTAGTGAACCCACAGGAAGAACGGCGACTGAGCGCCCCGACGCCGCTCGAGCCAGCTGACAGCGGCGTCGGTCGTGCGCGACGCGCGGCGCTCCAGCAACGACGGCCGATGCGGCTCGGGCTCGTCCACACGATCATCATAATGATCGAACCTGCCGCCCAGCCCGCACGCCCGATCGGAGACCGCGATGTTCGAGACGACGGCCGCGGTCTGGTATCCCGCACGACGAAGGTGATCGGCCAGGGTGACGTTCTGCGCCGTGATCTTCTGCCAGAGCAGGCGCACCAGATGGCGGTGGGGATACTGGCCGGTGAGCATGCTGACCACGCTCGGGCCGGTCAGCGGCGCAGTGCAGTAGGCCCGGTCGAACACCCGCGCCTCGCCAGCAAGCCGCGAGAGCCGCGGCGTTGTCGGCCGGTGGTAGCCATACACGCACATGTGATCCGCCCGAAGCGTGTCGATGCTGATCAGCACCACGTTCGGCCCGGAAGCCGGCGGCACCTTCGTCGCGTGAAACGCGGCGGGGAACAGCTCGACAGGTGAGGGAGTCGCCGGCGACGGCGCCGCTTCGCCCGCATCGGGCACCAGCCACACCCCTCCGGCGAGGGCAACGCCGGCGACAACCACGGCGGCAAGGACCTTCCAGCGCATCGGCAGCCTCCAGCGAATCGAGCGCAGCGCGGAACCCACCTGGCGCCCGCGCCGATGGCTTGTTTATCGGCATCGCGGCAGCCGGCATGGAGTTTGCGCCCGCTCCGCTGCGGGGGCCGGAGCGGCCCACTGCCTTCTCCCAACGGGCTGGAGCGGCCTTGATCGCTTCAGTTATAGGCTCCGCGATCCGACATCACCGATGGATCGGGCCCACACGCCCCGCGCGCGACGTCACCGCGCGGCCGGGTGGGCCGCCACGCCGACCGACGCGCACCCATGTGGAGTTTCCGCGCCGTCCTGGCCCTGCTGGCCTTCAGCGGGGGCTGCATCTTCGCCCTGGCGAACCCCATCGTCGGCGCGATCACCTACATGCTCGTGTACCAGGTGAACCCCAACTCGCGCTGGTGGGGGGCGCCGCTGGCGAATCTGGGCTTCCGCTTTTCGATGCTGGCCGCGCTGTTCACCATCCTCGGCGCGATGGCCGCGCCACGACTCCTGCCGCGACTCAAGCCAACGTTCACGCTGTGGGAGCTCGGCTTCGTCATGCTGCTGGCCATCGGGCTGATGAACACGTACGCCCTGGGCATCGGCCCGGGACCGATCTCGTACATGCTGCTCGACAAGTTCTGGAAGCTGGGGCTCTTCCTGCTCGTCATCAACCGACTCGCCAGCACGCGCCGCAATTTCCGCATGGTGCTCTGGACCCTGGTGATCGGAAGCCTCTACCTCGGATACGACGCCTACACGGCGCCGGTCTCCGCCTTCCACCACGGCCGACTGGAGGGCGTCGGCGGGCCCGACTTCAACACGACCTCCGGACTGGCCGGACACATGAGCGCCATGCTGCCGCTCATCGGGCTGGCGTTCATGACGGCGAAGTCGTGGAAGTGGCGGGCGCTGGCCGCGGTCGCGGGCGCTTTCGCAGTCAACGCGATCATCCTCTGTCGCACGCGGTCGGCCTTCGTCGGCCTGGCCGTTGGCGCACTGACGGCCATGCTGCTCGCACCGAGCCGACGTCGGCTGCGGATCTTCGCCCTGCTGTTCGTCGGTGGTGTTGCCGCGCTCAACCTGACCGATGCGCACTTCTGGGAGCGCATGGCCACGATGACGACGCGTGAGTCGCTCGAATCCGACGCAGCAGCGATGACACGCCTCGACCTGTTCCGCGCGGCCACGGCGATCGTGGCCGACCACCCCAACGGCATTGGGATGGGCAACTTCCCGCGCATCGTCGGTTCCTACGACGAGCGCCATCGCAACCGGGCGTGTCACAACACCTTGCTGCTGTGCTTCGTCGAGCTGGGGGTCCAGGGCGTTGTCATCTTCCTGGGCATGATGGTGCTCACGGCGTACTCGCTCTGGCGGGCGTTTCGGCTGGCGCGCCACTCCGCCGACCCGATCGAGAGCCAGTTGAGCGTCTACTGCGCGACGGTGGCCGTCGTGACTTACTTCGTCACCGGCTTCGGCACGGAGCGGCTCTACTGCGAATCGTACTGGTGGGTGATGGCGATTCCGATGTGGATCGAGCAGATGGTCCGCCGCGAGGCCGCGGAGCGCGTGCCGGAGCTGGCCCTGCGCGAGCGTCCGATGCTCGATGAGCCCGACTCGCTGATCGGAGATCCGGTCGATGAATCGATACCGGCGGCCGCGCGTGGCCCACGTCTTGCCCTCCCTTGAACACGGCGGGACGCAACGGCAACTCATCAGCCTCCTGAGCGCGATGGACCACGATCGGCTCGAGCACCTCGTGGTGACGCTCCACGAGGCCGGTCCGCTCGCCGATCGCCTGCCGGACGCGGTCGCCTGCCATCCGCTCGGGCTGCCCCGGCCCAGCCGGCTGGCGGGGCTGCGCCTCGCGGGACTGCTGCGGAGGCAGCGGGGCGACATCCTGCACGCGCGCAACACCTGCACCTGGCTTGACGCGACGCTCGCCAAGGCGTGGTACCCCGCTGTGTCGCTGGTACTCGGTTTCCACGGGTTCGATGCGGGCACCGAACTGAGCCCCGCTCAGCGTCGCAAGACGATCCTCGCCCGCGGCGCCGGCGGCCGGTTCACCTCGGTCAGTCATCACGGGGCGGAATTGCTGCATGACCAGGCCCGCGTTCCGCGTTCGATGATCACTGTGCTGCCCAACGGTATCGACCTGGAGCGCTTCACGCCCCCGACGCCCGTGCGCCGCGAAGCGGCGCGCCAGGCGCTGTCCATCGAATCCGGATCCGTCGTCATCGGCTCGGTCGGTTCGCTGGTAGCCATCAAGGGCTTTGGTCGGTTGATCGCGGCCGTCGCGCTGCTCGCCCGGCACACCCCGCGTGTCCACGCGATAATCGCCGGCGATGGACCGCGCCGGTCCGAGCTCGAGGCGCAGATTCGCCGGCTCAATCTGGCGGATCGTGTCCGACTGCTCGGCAGCCGCGAAGACGTTCCCGGCGTCCTGCACGCGTTGGATGCGTATGTTTGCTGCAGCGAGGGCGAGGGCGTCAGCAACGCGCTACTGGAGGCGATGGCCGCCGGGCTGCCCGTGGTGACCACGAAGGCAGGAGACCACGGCGCCCTGGTGACGGAGGCTAACGCCGGACTGGTCGTCGACAGCCACACGGCCGAGGCCATCGCGGAAGCGTGCCGGCAACTGCTCGCCGACGACGCCCGGCGTGCGCGCCTGGGCCGCTGCGCGAACGCGGCCGCGCGGCGTTTCGACCTGCCCGCCGCAGCAGCGGCGTACGAACTGTACTATCTCGCCGCAGCCGGGAACCGCGGCACAGCGGGGCCCAGGGCGTCCGCCCAACGGGCTGACGCCGCCTGCACCACCGGCGCCTGACTAGGCGCAGGCGACGCCCCGCCGGGCTGCACCCGACCGGACGCTCGGGTACACTCCGGATCCACGACCGAACCGCCCGCGGGCGCGCGTCCACGAATCGGCGGCTCGGCGCAAGGCCATGCCCTCGGGATTCGGTGCATGCCTCAGACCCTTACGATCCGACGCCTGCGTCCGGAAGAGCGGGCGGGCCGCGCTGCGATGCACCTCGCCATCGGCGTTCCGATGCGACACGACGGTCGGGATACTCCCGCCTTGCTCGAGCTGCTGGAAACCACCGCGCGCCAGGGGCTCACCATTCCCAGCGTCATCGGCGCGTACCGCGACGATGAGCTCGTCTCCGCGTGCCTGGCGATCGACTCGCCCGGGCGCGCCGCCCTCATCCTGCTTCCTTCGCTCCGCCGTGATGCGCCAGACGAGGCAGCCCTCACCGCCGCCCTGATCGAGTGCCACGCCGCCGCCCGGGAACGCGAGCTGGCGTTGCTGCAAATGCTGCTGCCGGCGGAGGCCGCCGGCACTGCCCGAGCCGCCAGCGGTGCTGGATTCCGGTATCTGACGAGGTTGATCTACCTCGACCGTCCGGCCGCCGCACCGGTTCGTCGCCCCCTGCCCGAAGGCTTCTCGTGGACGGTGTATAACCCGGCTCGCCGGGCACTCTTTGAGCGGGCGCTGGAGGCGACGTACGCCCAAACCCTTGACTGTGCGGAACTTGTCGGCGTTCGCAGCGTCTCCGACGTGCTCGACGGTCACCGGGCTACGGGAGTGCACGACCCGGCACTTTGGTCGCTGCTGATGCACGGCGACCAGCCCGCCGGGGCCCTCCTCCTGACCCGCATCCCCCAGCGCGACGCGCTCGAGGTCGCCTACCTCGGTCTCGCGCAACCCTACCGCGGACAGAAGCTTGGCGAGGTGCTGGTCGCCGGGGCCCTGGAAGCCTGTGCGAAGGCCGGTGCCAAGCGGCTGACACTCGCTGTGGATGAAGGGAATACACCGGCGCGCCGTCTCTACGAACAGACGGGGTTCGTGCGGTTCGCAGAGCGCGACGCCTGGATCGCAACCCCCTTGTGATGCGGAGGTTGCGTCGCGTAGGGCCACCTGGGCTGCTGGCCGACCGCGCCTGTTGATGAAGGCGTGGACACAGCGTGTGAAAAAAAAAGTTCTGCGCGCTAAGCTCTTGTTAATCGAGAGGCAGCGACACCGCGGAGCGTGTGGAGCTATCTTTTCGTTTGCAACACCCCCCGGCGCGCGTTAAGTTTCCCCTCCGCTCGGAGGCGGTGGCGGCCCACGCGGTGACGCGGCAAGACGGCCCGCCTGGTCGCATCGCCCCGCTTCCTCCGGGCTTCGGTTTTACCTTTTTTGCCGAGCTTGACTTCGCAAGCTTGACGGTTCCCTGATCATCCAAGGAGCTGACGGTGATTACATGCGCCGAGGACGCCATTGCGCTCATTCAGACGAAACTCGCCGACCGAATCGGCCCGCAGAGATACAACACCTGGTTCCGCAACGCGACCCAGTTCACGATGGCCGGTGAGTTCCTGACCGTGACGGCGCCGAATCACTTCATGGGCGAGTGGATCGAGCGCAACTACGGCACGATCATCAGCGAGACAGCACAAGAGGTGACCGGCAACCCGTTCACCATTTGCTTCGCGACCGATCCCGACCTGGCCAAGGGGCTTTCCAAGAAGCAGCCCGATCGCCAGGTGGAGTTCGTCGCCAACAACCCCGAACGTCTCGCCCGCGAGAAGCGTCAGGGTACTCCCACCGTCACACCCGCGCTGCGCGGGCGCCTCGACGAGTTCGTGCAGGGCAGCTCCAATCAACTGGCCTTTGCGGCCGCCAACCAGGTCGTCGAGAAGCCGGGCAGCGAGTTCTCGCTGCTGTTCGTCCACGGCGGGTGCGGCGTGGGCAAGAGCCACCTGCTCCAGGCCATCTGCAACGGCATCAAGGAGCGTCACCCGCACCTGCGCTGGCGGTACGTCAACGGCGAAGAGTTTACCAACGACTACGTCTACGCGATCCGCGCCCGCGAGCACGATTCCTTCCGCGACCGCTACCGCAACGTCGACGTGCTCGTCATCGACGACGTGCACTTCTTCGCCAACAAGCGCGCTACGCAGGAGGAGTTCCTGCACACATTCAAGGCCATCGACGCGATGGGCAAGCAGGTCGTGCTCAGTTCCGATGCGCATCCGAAGCTTATCGGTCACTTCTCGGACCAGCTCGTCAGCCGGTTTCTCTCGGGTATGGTCGTGCGGATTGACTCGCCCGACTTCGCCGTGCGCAAGGGCTTCCTGCAGCGAAGGGCCGAGAGGCTGAAGGTCGACTTTCCCGAGGAGGTGATCGACTACATCGCCGAGAATTTCCGGACGAACCTGCGCGAACTGGAAGGCGCCATGCTCAAGTTGATGGCTCACGCGCAGCACGGCGGTGAGCGCGTGTCGCTGCCGCTCGCCCAGCGGGCCGTGAAGGATCTGCTCCGCCAGACGGCGCCGGTGGTCATGCTTTCGGACATCGAGAGCAACGTCGCGATCTACTTCGGCCTCACCCCGGCTGACCTGCATACCTCGCGCAAGAGCCGGACGATCGCGCTGGCCCGCGGCATCGCGATGCACCTGGCGCGCAAGTACACCAACATGAGCTTCCCCGAGATTGCCCGATTCATGGGCAATAAGAACCACTCCACCGTGATTCTCGCCAGCCGGCGCATCGGCCGCATGATCCAGGCGAACGAGACCGTCGGATGGATGACCCCGGCCGGACAGAAGGAACGCAACCTGCCGGAACTGGTCGCCGAGCTCGAAGAGCAGTTCGTCCGCCCCGCCCGCTGACGACGCGCGCATCGGAGGCCGGATGCGCGCTCCTGCGCATCCGGCCGAGCGCCGACGGCTCGTTATCCACGTCCGATTAGAGTGCGCCGGCCCCGCGGCGCGTCCGCAAAACGCCCGCACGAGTCGGGTCCGGGCACTGCTTCGCCGAGGCCTGTCAAGCACCAGTTTTTCCGTCGCGCGTCGGCTCAAGCCATCTCAGTGCGCGTCGATATGAACGTGCCCCCGCGGAAGCGAGGCCGCGCGATGCTCGGGGCATGCGCGACAGTCGGCCGCTGGTGGAGCGGCGGGGCGAAAAGGCCATTTCCCAAGGAGAATCGTATGGCGAACACGAGTCAGGAATACATGCACTCGCAGAGCGGCACGGGCTGGACGAGCGCGAAGACGATTCCGTTCGACGCGATCAATGAGCCCGGCGCGTACATCTGCAACTGGAGCGGCCACCTGCTCCGCGTGCCCGAAGATGGCGTCACCGCCGGTCGCTCGCCGATGCTCAACATCGTCGGACCGGATCAGCTGTTCGTCACCAAGATCTGCGACAACCCCTATGTGACGCTGACGAAGGCCCGGCTGCTGGCGTCGAATTTCGACGTCAACGTCAACTTCTAACCCCCCGGCCCGCTTCGCGATCACGCGAGGCGCAGGCAGCGGCAGGGTTGAGCGCGGGGGACGCCGAGGGATCGGCGTCCCCCGCAGCCTTGTTTCGGGACGCCCTGTTGAGCCGGATCAGGCCGGTGGCCCAGGCAGTTCAACAAGCAGCGGTTCGGCAAACCATGTCGAGTAGATCAGCATGCCGACCAGCAGGCCGGCCATCCCCATGACGATGGCGAGTTTCATCGCCGTGCCGATGGCAAATCCGACGGCCGACATCAACCCCACACGAGCCGACTGTTCAAATTTCTGGCGGGCGATCTGCTCGCCGATCAACGAGCCCGCGAAGCACCCCAGCATCGCCCCCAGGAAGAGCCCGAACGGCGGCGGGATCGGCAGGCCGAAGAACAGCATGCCCGCGAAACCGCCGATCAGGCCGCCCCAGGCCGCGTGCCGCGAGGCGCCGACGCGCTTGGCGGTGAGCACCGAAGAGAGCAGCTCCAGCGCCTCGCCCGCCACGGCCATCGCGAACAACGCCCCGATGAGCCACCACCCGAATAGGGGCGGATCGGTCAGCAGCCGGGTGGCCAGCGCCGTCACAGCGACGAGCCAGCTCCCCGGCCCGCGAAAAACCGACAGCACCACGCCGCCCAAGCAGACCAGTGCGACCGCAACAACCGTCAGCACATCCCACATGATTGAGTCCATCCCGACCCCCGGTTCGTTCCGCAGACCACCGCGGAGCGTAGTCGCGTTATCGGACCGGCGATAGCGAGGCACGCCACGAGCCGCCTTGATGGTGTTCAGGCGCGAGGCCGGAGTATTCTGGAGGTCCGACCGGTTGCGCGCTAGGATTCCATGTGGCTGGGTCTGGGTCCGGCTTTGGCTCGGGGGGGGATGGATGCGCGCTGGGTTCTCCGCTTTCGATCGCCGCCGCCGGCTCGCGTCAACGCTGGCCTTGTTGGTGGCGGCCACCTGCCCCGCCGCGACCGCGCAGTCGCAGCTCGACACCCACCCGCCCGCCGATCCGGTCATCGAGGAACCCATCCGGCCCATCGGGCTGCCGACTGGGGCTACGCCCGCCCCGCCGAACAGCGGTTGCGGCCGGATCGGCTGGCTGGCACTGCCGGCGTTGTGGCTGCTGGGCGTGGCGCCCGCTTCCCTGCGCCGATAGGTGAGGGCGGTCGGCTGATTGACTCGCGGGGCCGGGGTTGGCATACTGAAGTCGTCATGAATCGCGTCGCGAAGCACCATCATCATCGTTTCTTCCACGCCCACAGCGTGGGCCGGTGATGGTGTAGCCCGACACAAAGGCTAGTAACCCATCGACGCCGGCCCAGGTCGGCGTCGTTTTTTTGCGCTGACCGAGGGCGTCGAGACGACTGGAAGGAGTCCCGATGTCGCAACGACTGCCGCACAGCCCGGTCAGGCTTGGCCTGCCCAAGGGCCGGATGCAGGACAACGTGCTCTCCCTGCTCTCGGACGCCGGCGTCCGGGTCCAGGCTGGGAGCCGTGCCTACCGCCCCACCCTCTCGCTCGCCGGCTTCGAGGCCAAGATCCTCAAACCCCAGAACATCGTCGAGATGCTGCACCACGGGTCGCGCGACATCGGCTTCGCGGGAGCCGACTGGGTACGGGAGCTGAGCGCGGACGTCGTCGAGCTCCTCGACACCGGCCTCGACCCGATTCGACTGGTAGCCGCCGCGCCGGCCCAGTTGCTCGTTGAGGGATCGCTGCCGGCGCAACCGCTGGTCGTGGCTTCCGAGTACGAGCAGATCACCCGCGCATGGCTGCACGGGTCTGGCATCGAGGCGGAGTTTGTCCGGACCTACGGAGCGACCGAGGTGTTCCCGCCCGAGGACGCCGATCTGATTGTGGACAACACCGCCACCGGCACGACGCTTGCGGCCAACGGACTGGTCATTGTCGACACGCTGATGACCTCGTCGACGAGGCTGTTTGCCAACCCGCGCGTGCTGGATCAGGCTGAGCAGCGTGATCAAATCGAGGGGCTGGTGATGCTGCTCCGTTCGGTGCTTGAAGCGCGCCGCCGGGTGATGCTCGAGGTCAACGTCGGACCTGATCGCCTGGAGGGCGTCGTCGGCGCCCTGCCTGCGATGCGTGAGCCCACGATCTCCACCCTGCATGGCGGCTCCGGCTACGCGGTGAAAGCCGCCGTGCGACGGGAAGACCTTCCCACCCTGATCCCGCGGATCAAGTCCTGCGGCGGAACGGATATTGTCGTGACGAAACTTGAGCAGATTGTCCCGTAGGCTCGAGACGGCCTCCAGCGGCTGAGGCGTGTCATCGTAGACCCTGCGACAGAGATGCCATGAACCAGATCCCGACACCCAGGCCAGCCTTGCGGATGACCCAGGCTTTCGCCTATGCCCCCGGCGGCCGGCGGCCACACATGGACCTCCTGCTGGACGCGAACGAGGGCGCGGCACCGCCGGCGGCCCTGCTCGAAGCGCTCGGCCGGGTCGACCCGGAGCTGCTTCGCCGTTATCCAAACGCTCGGCCGCTTGAGGCGCTGATCGCGCGCCGCTTCGGCCTCGCGGCCGAGCAGGTTATCGTTACAGCCGGGGCCGACGATGCGCTGTACCGCGCGTCGATGGCGATGCTGGAACCGCAACGCGAAGTCATCCTGCCGACGCCGACTTTTGAGATGCTGCCGCGCTATGCGCGGCTGGCGGGTGCGACGGTGATTGAGGTGCCCTCGGTGACCCCGGCCTTTCCGGTCGAGTCAGTCCTCGCGGCAATCACCCCAGCGACGGCCATGATCGCCGTGGTGTCGCCCAATAACCCTACGGGGACCATCGCCACGGAGGGCGAACTGCGGGCGGTGGCTGCCGCCGCGCCACACGCGTTGATCGCGGTGGACCTCGCCTACGGCGAGTTCGCTGATACTGACCTGACGACCGCCGCGCTCGCACTTCCGAATGCGGTGGTGTTCCGCTCCTTCTCAAAGGCGTGGGGTTTGGCGGGGCTCCGCGTCGGCTACGCCATGGGGCCGGCGCCGCTGATCGCGCTGCTCCGCGCGGCGGGCAACCCGTTCTCGGTGACGTCGCTCAGCGTCGCCCTCGTCACGCATCGCCTGCACGAAGAGGATCGGGCAGCGCGGCCCGGGGGAGAGCCGACCGCGTGGGGTGCGAGCCTGGAGGCCTTCCGCACGCGTGTACAGCTGGAGCGAGTAGCGCTTCGCGAACGCCTCGAAGCACACGGCGCGGAAGTCTGGCCGGCTGAGGGCAACTTCGTTCTCGCCCGTTTCCGCAACGCGATCTGGTTCCGCGACGGCCTCGCGGGGCTTGGCATCGGCGTGCGAGCCTTTCCCGACCGGCCGGAGATTGCGGATTGCGTTCGCATCACCTGCCCGTGCGATCGCGACCGGTTTGAGCGGCTCCGCCGGGCGATAGATGTTGTCCTGTCACCGGAAGTCGTCTTTGTCGAATCGCCGGCGACGGCGGAACGGCTTCGGGCGGCACTGGCCGATCGCGGCACTCTGCGCAAGCCACCGGACATCCGCGCCGCCAGGTCTCCGGACGCCTCCGCCCTGCTCGCCACGGTGCGGGAGGCGGGCACTTCCCGAGCCTGGGCGGTGGTCTCGGACCCGTCGTCGGTTGCCGCGCTGCGAGGGCTGGGCGTGCTGCCCGTCGCAGAAGCCGCGGGAGCCGTCGGCGAAGATCCGACCGCGTCCCGGCTGTTCGAGGCCGGCGCGTCGCGCGTTATTCCGGGTGTGGAGGCCGTCGTGGAGCTGATCCCATGATCATTCGCCGCGCGCGATTCGACCGCAGAACCAGTGAGACGCAGATAACCGGCGAGCTTGTCCTTGACGGCGACGGGGGTTCCTCCGTCACGACCGGGATCGGATTCCTGGACCACATGCTGGCGGCGCTCGCCCGTCATGGCGGGCTGAGTCTGACGCTTGCCTGCCACGGTGACCTGCACGTGGATGATCATCACACGGTCGAGGACTGTGCCCTCGCGATCGGCGGAGCGCTCCACGAGGCGCTCGGCGACCGCGGCGGCGTCACCCGCTTCGGCTACGCCTACGCACCGCTGGATGAGGCGCTCGTCCGCGCAGTGATCGACCTCTCGGGCCGACCACACGCCACGATCGATCTGCGGCTGCAACGCGACGCGGTGGGCGGGCTGTCGTGCGAGAATGTGTCGCACTTCTTTGCTTCGCTGGCCATGGCTGCAAATCTGACGCTCCACCTCGACCTGCTCCGCGCCTCGAACGATCACCATCGCATCGAGGCCGCGTTCAAGGCGTTCGCCCTGGCGCTGCGCCAGGCCGTGGCTCATCGCGGCAGCTCAGACGTGCCCAGCACCAAGGGCACGCTCCGCCCTGGAAGCAAGGGTGGCGCCGGGAGCGACGACCATGCGTGAGGTTCTCGTGGTGGCGACGGGGTCAGCCAACACGGCCTCGGTCATCTCGGCGCTGGCGCGCTGCGGCGCGTCGCCGAGGCTCTCGAGCAGCGCCTCGGAACTTGATGCAGCCGACCACGTCGTACTGCCGGGCGTCGGGGCGTTCGGGGCTGTCGCCGGTCGGCTGGAACGGCTGGGGCTGCTCGACGTCCTCCGCCGGCGCATCGCCGCGGAGCGCGCGACCCTGGCGATCTGTCTGGGGATGCAGTTGCTCGGCGCCGGTAGCGAGGAATCGCCGGGGGCTGCGGGCCTCGGCGTCGTCCCGGCCGTCGCCCGGCGATTTGCGGGAGACGTTCGCGTGCCGCAGCTTGGCTGGAACAGGGTGGACGCCGACTCGAGCTGTCGCGTGCTGGCGTCGGGTTTCGCTTATTTCGCCAACTCGTACTGCCTCGTCGACGCGCCTGCCGGTTGGCGATGGGCCCGGACCGAACACGGAGTCGGTTTCGTCTCTGCCATGGAGCGCGGCGGCGTGGTCGCCTGCCAATTCCACCCGGAGCTGTCCGGCGAGTTCGGCGCCGACCTGATCAAACGCTGGCTGCGCGGAGATGCCCGCTGATGCTCGTCCGCCGTGTCATTCCGTGCCTCGACTGCCGCGACGGCCGCGTCGTGAAAGGAGTGCGCTTCGCCGGGCTGCGGGACGCGGGGTCTCCCGTCGAGCTCGCCCTGGTCTATCAGGGACAAGGCGCCGACGAACTTGTGCTCCTGGATGTTTCGGCCACCAACGAAGGCCGGACCCACCGACTCGAGACGGTCCGCGCGGTCCGCGAGGCGCTGTCGATCCCGTTGACCGTGGGCGGTGGTGTCCGGACGGTGGAGGACGCCGCAGCGCTGCTTGAGGCCGGCGCAGACAAGGTTGGTGTCAACACGGCCGCCGTGGAAGATCCCGGGCTATTGAATCGTCTGGCCGACCGGTTCGGCTGCCAATGTGTGGTCCTGGCTATCGACGCGGGGGAGCGGCCGGTCGGCGCGTCTCCCCCCTGCCTGGCGATGGGGGAGTCGTTCGACGATCAGCCGCCCATCCGCTTCTGGGAAGTCGTAACGCATGCGGGTCAGACTCGCACCGGCCACGACGCCGTAGGTTGGGCGTCCGAGGGTGCCCGTCGCGGGGCAGGCGAGATCCTTTTGACCAGCTGGGATCGCGACGGAACTCGGGCGGGCTACGACGTCGAACTGATCCGCGCCATCGCCACCGCGGTGCGCGTGCCGGTTGTCGCCTCCGGCGGCGCCGCAAGCGCCGCCCACATGATCGCGGCCATACGTGCCGGCGCTGACGCCGTGCTGGCTGCGGGGATCTTCCACGACGGCCTGCACTCGGTCGCTTCGATCAAGACGGAACTGGCTGCGGCCGGCGTGGAGGTGCGACGATGATCATTCCTTCCATCGACCTGATGAACGGCCGGGCGGTCCAGCTCGTGGGCGGCCGGACAATGGAATTCGACGCCGGCGATCCGAGGCCCATCGCGCAGCGCTTCGGCGTTGCCGGTGAGGTCGCCGTGGTGGATCTCGACGCCGCGCTGTCCCGTGGAGACAACACCGCGGCGATTCGCGACCTGCTCACCATCGCCCGCTGCCGCGTCGGCGGCGGGATTCGCAGCTTGGAACGCGCGATCGCCTGGCTCGACGCCGGCGCGACAAGCGTCGTGCTCGGCACGATGGCCACGCGAGAGGTGCTTTCACAGCTTCCGAAAGACCGCGTTATCGCCGCGCTCGACGCGATTGACCTCGAGGTCGTTGTCGATGGCTGGCGTAGCCGAACCGGCCGGAGCGTCCTCGACCGAGTCGCCGAGCTGCGCGATCTCGTGGGTGGTTTCCTCGTCACCTTCGTCGAGCGTGAGGGACGGATGGGCGGCTGTCGGATGGACGCCGTCGGGGCGATTATCGAAGCGGCGGGTGATACCCGCGTCACGATCGCCGGCGGGATCACGACCGCCGCCGAGGTAGCCGAACTCGATCGGCTCGGGGCCGACGCGCAGGTTGGGATGGCGCTGTACAAGGGCGTGCTCTCGCTGGCAGACGCCATCGCAGCACCGCTGTGCAGCGACAGGCCGGACGGCCTCTGGCCCACGGTCGTTGTCGATGAGCACGGCGTCGCGCTCGGGCTCTGTTACTCAAACCTCGAAAGTCTGCAAACCGCCGTGGAGTGCGGGCATGGCGTCTACTGGTCGCGACGTCGCGGCGGCCTGTGGCGCAAGGGCGAGACCTCTGGCGCGACGCAGAAGCTCCTGCGAATTGATCTTGATTGTGACCGCGATGCGCTGCGGTTTGTGGTGCGGCAGGCCGGCCCCGGATTCTGTCACCGCGACACCCGCACCTGCTGGGGGGCGGACGGAGGCCTGCCCCGCCTGGCTCGAACGCTGGCTGAGCGGTTCGAGTCTGCGCCTGCCGGATCTTATGCGAGGCGATTATTCGACGACCCTGCGCTGCTCGCCGCCAAGCTCCGCGAGGAGGCGGCTGAGCTCGCCGCTGCGACGAACGCAGGCGATGTCTGCTGCGAGACCGCGGACGTCCTCTTCTTCGCACTGACGGCGATGACGCGCGCGGGGGTGAAGCTCGCCGAGGTTGAGGCGGAGCTCGACCGTCGCGCCACGCGAATCACGCGACGCCCCGGCGACGCCAAGGCGGAGCAGGATGGAGGGGCTGCATGATGACGCTTCCACGCGCAACCATGGCGAAACTGGGCCGCGCCAGGCGACAGCCGTTCGATAATGCGACACTGGAGATCGCCCGCGGGATTGTTCGCGACGTGCGCGATGGCGGCGAGTCGGCGCTGCGGACACACGCCGAGCGCCTTGGTGATATCGGGGCGGGCGCTCCGCTGGTGATAGACCGCGCGGCGCTGCTTCACGCCCGAGACGGAATCGACCCGGAAACGCTCGCCGTGCTGGAACGCACGGCCGCGCGGATTGAAGCGTTCGCCCGTGCCCAACTGGCGTGCCTGAACGCGCTCGAGGTCCAGGTTCCCGGTGGAAAGGCCGGACACCGCGTGGTTCCGCTCGCGCGGGCGGGCTGCTACGCACCCGGCGGCAGGTATCCGCTGCCCTCCTCGCTGCTGATGACCGCCGTGAGTGCCCGAGCGGCAGGCGTCGGCGAGGTATGGGCCGCGTCGCCGCGTCCCACGACGGTCATGCTCGCTGCCGCAGCTGTCGCGGGCGTCGAGGGACTGCTCACGGTCGGAGGGGCACAAGCGATCGCAGCGATGGCCTACGGCATCGGCGGAGTCCCGGCGTGCGACATCATCGTGGGGCCCGGCAACCGTTACGTGACCGCGGCGAAGCACGTCGTCAGCACCGACGTGGCCATTGATATGCTCGCGGGCGTCTCGGAACTCGTCGTGCTGACCAACGACTCCGGCGACGCGGCCCTGATTGCCGCGGACCTGCTGGCCCAGGCGGAGCATGACCCGGACGCATCAGCCATTCTGATCACGACCGACGCGCGGCTCGCCGATCGCGTGGACGAGGAGCTCGAGCGGCAACTGGCGGACCTACCCACCGCGGAGACCGCGCGGGCCGCGCTGCGCGGCAGCTTCGCGGTTGTGGTGGCAGATCTCGAAGAGGCGATCGAAGCCTGCGAGCGTATCGCGCCGGAGCATCTCCACATCCACGTGGAGGACCCCCGATCGCTGTCGCAGCGCCTGTCGAGCTGCGGGTCGCTGTTTCTCGGCGCCACCTCTGCGGAGGTCCTGGGCGACTACGGAGCGGGGCCGAACCACGTCCTGCCCACGGGCGGTACGGCGCGGTTCACGGCGGGGCTTTCGGTGATGACCTTCCTTCGATGTCGGACGTGGCTGGAAATGGACCAGACCGCAGGGGATTCGCAACTGCTGCAGGACGCCGCGGCGCTAGCGCGACTCGAAGGGCTTGAGGCGCACGCCCGCAGCGCCGACGCGCGTCGGCCCCGCCCGAGCAGCGGGCCTAGTGCTCTCCGCTGATCCAACCACCGCCGAGTACGACCTCGCCGTCGTAGAAGACGGCGGCCTGCCCGGGAGTGACAGCGCGTTGCGGCTCGTCGAACTCCACGAGCACCCGCGCGCCGGGCAGGACGTGAACCGTCGCCGTCGCCGCGGCATGCAGATAGCGGATCTTAACACCGGCGCGAAACGAGGCACTGGTCGGTTCGACGAGGAAGTTGACGCGATCGGCCGTGAGCGATGAACGGAGCAGGTGCTCCACGTCGCCGAGGACGACGCGCCGCTCCGCGACGTTCAGGGAAGTGACATAGACCGGGCGCCCCGCGGCGATGCCCAGCCCGCGACGCTGGCCGATGGTGAAGTTCGCCACGCCGCCGTGACTGCCGAGCCTTCGGCCGTCCGTGTCGGTGACGTCGCCGGGTTCGAAGGCGTCGGGGCGGCGCTCACGTACGACGCGTGCATAGTCGCGATCGGGCACAAAGCAGATTTCGACCGAGTCGGGCTTGTCCCGGTTGGGCAGGTCGTAGTGAGCCGCCAGTCGGCGGACTTCGCTCTTGGGCAGGTGACCGACGGGAAAGAGAACGCGCTCCAGCACCGCGCGATCAACACCGTAGAGCACGTACGACTGGTCCTTGGCCTGATCCACGCCGCAGAGGAGGCGCGCCCTGCCATCGGCGCGATCGATGCGGGCATAGTGGCCTGTTGCGATCCATCGCGCGCCGATGCTGTCGGCGTAGTCGACGATCCGCCCGAACTTCAGGTCGCTGTTGCACACAACGCAGGGGTTGGGGGTTCGGCCCTCGGCGTACTCGTCGGCGAAGTAGTCGATGATCCGGTCAAAGTCCTGGCGGAAATTCAGCGCGTAGAACGGCACGCCGAGGCGACCGGCGACAAACCGGGCATCGGCCGCGTCGTTGGCGCTGCAGCAGCCCTGGTGCGCCCGGCGGGACGGGGCCGCTTCGGCCGCAGGCGAAGCGCAAGCCTCCTCGGGCGCGGCCTCGGCGCCGACGCGCATGAACAGCCCGGTCACGTCGTAGCCCTGCTCGTGCAGGAGGCACGCCGCGACGCTGGAGTCCACGCCGCCGCTCATGGCGACGACCACCTTTTCACGGTTCGGGAGCATCGGCGTGTGAATTATACCCGCGCGGCAGGGCCACGACGAGGCCGACGGCGTGGAGCCGGACGCCGTCGGCGATTATCATGCAGGGCCGGATGCCCCGGATGGAGCCCGAACGCTTGGCCGCCGAACCATCCATCGAAACCCCGCCCGTCGCCGCAAAGCCGCCGCCCGCGTCGATCGATGACGCCCGGCTGACGCCCGCGATGCGCCAGTACGTGGAGCAGAAGAAGCGGGTCGGCGATGCAGTGCTCCTGTTTCGCATGGGCGACTTCTACGAGACCTTCTTCGACGACGCCGTGCTCTGCTCGCGCGTGCTGGGGATTACGCTGACGTCGCGGAACAAAGACTCCAACCCCATCCCGCTGGCGGGCATCCCCTACCACGCGCTGGAGGGCTATCTCGCGAAACTCGTCGCGGCGGGCCACCGGGTGGCGATTTCCGAGCAGCTTGAGGATCCCAAGCAGGCGGTGGGTGTCATTCGGCGCGATGTCGTGCGGATCGTGACCGCGGGCACGCTCACCGAAGACTCGCTGCTGGACGAGCACGACGAGAACATCCTCGCATGCGTCTGCCTTCGCGGTGGCGGGGCCGGGCTGGCCACGGTCGAACTCGCCAGCGGCCGCCTGGCGGTCTACGAGGTGGGTCCTACGGGCCTTCTCGATGAACTCGTCCGACTTCGACCCGCCGAAGTGCTTATTGACGACGAGCGTGACAGCCCCTCGGCGGCGGTTGCTACCCAGTTGCGCGAGATCACCGGCGCGGCGATCTCACGTCGGCCACTCCACGAGCTGTCACCCTACCAGGCGGAGGTTTCGCTGAAGGAGCACTTCGGCGTCGCCACGCTCGCCGGTTTCGGTCACGAGACGATAACGCTCTCGCTGTGTGCGGCGGGCGCCATCATCCAGTACCTGCGCGAAACGCAGCGCAACACGCTGGGACACATCACGACTATCGCCTCGCAGTCCAGCGAACAACACGTGCTGATTGATCACAGCACTTGGCGAGCCCTCGAGATTGACCGAACGCTGCGCGGCGGCTCGCGCGAGGGCTCGCTGGTGCATGCTGTCGATCGGACGGTGCATCCCATCGGCGCGCGGCGACTGCGCCAGTGGCTGTGTGCCCCGCTGCGGGACGCCGCCGAGATCGGCCGCCGGCAGGACGCCATCGGCTGGTTGCGGGATAACGACGCCGCGCGGGGACGGCTGCGCAAGCGGCTGCGATCCATGGCCGACATAGAGCGAATCGCCTCGCGCACGGCGATGGCCCGGGCCACGCCGCGCGACCTGCGTGGCATGGCGCTGTCGCTGGCCGTACTGCCCGAACTCGCCGCGGAGGCGGCCGCCAGCCGGGCGGCCATCCTCTGCGATGCGGCTGAGCGGCTCGGCGGGCTCGACGACCTCGCCGAGCTGCTCGGGCGATCGGTACGCGAAGAGCCGGCCAACACCCTTCGCGAGGGGGGGATCATCGCCGACGGGTTCGACGCGGAGCTCGACCGCCTCCGCGCCATGGCGGTGAACGGGCAGCAGTGGCTCGCCGAGTACCAGCGCCGGGAGATCCAGCGCACCGGCATCGCGGGTCTGAAAGTCGGGTTCAACCGCGTATTCGGATACTACATCGAGATCACCAACGCGCAACGCGGCGAAGTCCCCGCCGACTACGTGCGGCGACAGACGGTCAAGAACGCCGAGCGCTACATCACCGATGAGCTGAAGAAGTTCGAATCCGAGGTGCTCACGGCGCAGGAGCGTGCCAACGAGCGGGAGTACGACCTGTTCGAGCAGCTGCGCCAGGCGACCGCGGCGCGGTGCGACGCGATCCTGCGGGCGGCCGACGCCGTGGGCCGGCTCGACTGCCTCGCGGGACTGGCCGAGCTGGCCGCCACCCGCGCCTACTGCCGCCCGGAGATCGTCAGCGACGGCCGGCTGGAGATCCGCGACGGTCGGCACCCCGTGCTCGACCAGGTGCTGGCGGATTCGTTCGTGCCCAATGACACGCTCTTCGATGCGGCAGAGGCGCGGCTCTACGTGATCACGGGACCGAACATGGCCGGCAAGAGCACGTACATCCGCCAGGTCGCGCTGCTCACCATTCTCGCCCAGACGGGTTCGTTCGTCCCTGCCAAGGCCATGACGCTCTCGCTGGTCGATCGGGTCTTCGCGCGCGTCGGCGCTTCGGACGAGATCATGCGCGGCCAATCCACCTTCATGGTGGAAATGACCGAGGCGGCCCTGATCCTGCACAGCGCGACGAAAGACTCGCTCGTCGTCCTGGACGAATTGGGGCGCGGCACGAGCACGTTTGACGGTCTCTCACTCGCCTGGGCGATCACCGAACACCTGGCCAGCCGGATCGGCTGCCGGGCGCTCGTCGCCACTCATTACCACGAAATGACCGAACTGGCCGAATTGCTCAAGGGCGTACGGAACTGCAACGTCGCCGTGCGGGAGGTACCCGCCGAAGATCGCCACGAGGCGGGCATCGTCTTCCTGCACCGCATCGTGCCGGGCGCCGCCAGCCAGAGCTACGGCATTCACGTCGCCCGGCTGGCGGGCGTGCCCAAGCCTGTGGTCCGCCGTAGTCGGGAGATTCTCGACGAACTCCAGCGAGGCTTTTCGCGCGAGAGCCGATCGCCGCAGCTGGCCCGCGGGCGGACGCGCGACGATGGCCAGTTACCCCTCTTCACCGATCCGGCGGAGGAGTTGATCGCCGCACTCCGGTCGGTCGATCCCGACGCGACTCCGCCGCTCGAGGCGCTCAAACTTCTGCAGGCGTGGAAGGAGAAATACACCTAGGACAAGGCTCGTCCTCGATGGCCCGAGGTCCCGCGAGCGGCTGCGTAGCCTGTGAATTCGATTGCAGCGCGAAACGGCCGGGTCAGGCAGCCGTCGGCGCGGTATAATCCCCTAGCCGCGGGCGGGTCGCCCGCGCGAGGTGGCTGATCATGATGCAGCCTTGTAGCCACTGCTGCCACAGCAACCGGCCGTTCGCGCGGTATTGTGCTATGTGCGGTCACGCGCTGAGCGAGGCGCCGCTGCCGCCGGCGCTGCCCCGCGGTCGAGCGCCGCAGCGGGCTGCGCGCGGTCGCGCCTGGGGAGTGGTGCTGCTGCTGGGCATGCTGGCCGGCGTCGGGGGGCTGTGGACGACGCTCGTCGTACGACGCGCTCACGAGCGTCAGCGTTTCCAGCCACATCATGCCTGGCACCAGATCCCGCGTGTCAACGAACTGATCACCAGGCCGCCGAGGGCACCGGCCGCGCCCCGGCAGGTGGGTTCCACGCCAAGTGGCGCGTCCGCCGACCGGCAACCGTCGACCACGGTCCGCATCGCGCTCGACGCCGACAAGGCGCGCCTGGTTGCTGACCTGCTGGCTCCCAGCCACGTCAAGGTCATCGTCACCCGCCACTACGAAGCAATCACGCTCTCGGGCGATCCCGACGAGGTGAGAATCGTCAAGCGGTTTGCCGACCTGATTTCCCGTTATCGCGGGATGCGGCCCGGGGATATCGACCTCCAACTCCGCAGTGACGCGCCCGCGTGGACGGCGCGCACCTCGATCAACCTGAGGCCGGAGCAGGCCTCGGCCTTCGAATCATTGCTCGACCTGCCCGACGTCCCGATCGGCATCATTCGGTCACGAACGGGCGTGGATGTCATCTCCAACCCGGCTGATGCGGCGACGGTCGAGGCATTTCTGCGGATCCTCAACGGGGGTTGACCCCGCCGGTGTCATCCGGGTATCCGTGTGCGCATGAGCCACGCGCGATACTGGCTGATGAAATCGGAGCCGGGGAGTTACTCGATCGACGACCTGGAGCGGGACGGAAAGACCTGGTGGGACGGTGTTCGCAACTACCAGGCCCGCAACTTCATGCGCGACGACATGAAGCCGGGCGACCATGTTCTGATCTACCACTCCAGCGGCGAGCCCTCGGGTGTCGCCGGGGTGGCAAGCGTCTCTCGAGCAGCGCGCCCCGATGCGACAGCTGTGGATCCGAAGGACGACCACTATGACCCCAAAGCCGTGCAGGAGAATCCGTGGGTCGCCGTCGAAGTGAAGTTCGGGGAGAAGTTCGCGCGGGTGGTGCCGCTGGCGAGACTCAAGGCGACGCCCGCCCTCGGCGACATGCTCGTGCTGAAGCGAGGCCAGCGGCTCTCGATCATGCCGGTGGAGGAGGCCCACTTCCGCATTGTCCAGCAGCTCGGGCGCGGCTGACCGCCCCGCTCTCCGGGAGTGACACTCCACCCAGCCGCGTGCCGATATCCCTCAGATCATGACCGAGCCCTCACCTGCATCCCTGTCTCCGCGGCGGCGCTGGCTCTTCGCCTGGCTGTTGTTCGTAGGCATGCTTGCATGCCTGGAGGGCGGCGCCCGACTCGCGCTGCTCGCAATGGGCCCAAGCGGCGTGCCGCTGGAGGCCCGTTGGCAGGGCCGCCCCGCAGACGCCCTGCGCGACCGCCTCTACCGTCCGGACGAGGCGTGCTTCTTCCGTCTCGCGCCGGGGGTGGTGCTTGGGGAAACGGGCAACCCGCGCATCTTTGACGTGCGTACGAACGCCCACGGCCTGCGCGGGCCGGAGATCACGACCCCCAAGCCGGCGGGCACGTTCCGCGTGCTGTGCGTCGGCGACTCGTGCACGTTCGGCTCCGGCGCGGGCGGCGACCGAACCTATCCCGCTCAGCTTGAGCAACTGCTGCGGGCGCGGCATCCGGGGCGGTCGATCGAGGTGCTCAACGCCGGCGTGCCCGGGTTCACCTCCTACCAGGGGCTGATGTACCTGCGCAGCGCGGGGCTGGACCTTTCGCCGGACGCCGTGGTGATCGCGCTGGGCTTCAACGACATCCAGCCGGCGCGGCCGGGCGACAAGCGCCCCTTCGCCCAAGGGCGCGAGATGTCCGACCGCGAGTACGCTGAACTGCTGCGCGGCCCGGGCGGACTGGGCATCACGCGGCTTGCGCGGCGGCTGATGGCGCGGAGCGAGGAGGCGGGCGAATCGATCGCCCCTGCCGGCGTGGAGGATGACTCCGCACTCGACGGTTCCGACGCCCGCCCGCGCGTCTCGTCCGACGAGTATCGGGAACACTTGGCGTGGATGATCGACGAGTGCCGCCGGCGCGGCGCGGAGACGGTGGTCGTGTCCTGGCCGATCCTGCCCCAGGCCGCGGGGATCCAGCTCGCGGGGCGGTCACGGATGATCAGCGATAATCAGCGACTCGCGGCGGAGGCGTCGCGTGAACACGGCGCGTCGTTCGTTGATCTCGTCCCGATTCTCGCGGGGCGGACCGACCTCTTCATCGACATTGTCCACCTGAACCCGGACGGCTACGCGCTGGTCGCCAACGCCCTTCTGGAGCCGATCGAGGGCTTGATGAACCCGTAGCCCCCGGCGACCGCACTGCACGAACAAGAAGGGGCGAGCCACCCAATCCGGGGTAGCTCGCCCTTATTCCTGCGTCGGGTCGGCTCGATTGGCCTAAGCCTACTCCGGCTGGGTCTCCGGCGCCTCGGCTTCAGCGCTCGGGGCCGGCTCGGTCGCGGCCGCTTCCGGCTTGCCGCTGAGCTGCTCGAGGACGGACACGATCGCCGCATGGAACGACTTGAGCAACTCGTCCTCAGGATTCTGCCCGGCGAGGTCGTTGACAATGAACCACGCGCGATCCGGCTCCTCGGCCGCGAAGAGAATGTACGCCAGCGTGAGCTGCATCCCTCCGCGATCGGCGTTCTTCGCCACGTGCTGGGTCATGGCGTTCAGGTGCGACTCGAACACCGCCTGATCAGCGTACAGACTGCGGACCGCCAGCGGTTCGCGGAGCAGGCGTTCGTCGGCTGAAATCGCCCGCAGCACCCCCTCCGTCGCCAGTTCGAAGTCACCTAACGCGAAGTTGGCATAGCCGTACATCAGCGTAGACAGCGCGACGC
Source organism: uncultured Phycisphaeraceae bacterium (assembly GCA_964426945.1). Classification (GTDB taxonomy): domain Bacteria; phylum Planctomycetota; class Phycisphaerae; order UBA1845; family UBA1845; genus CAYRSS01. Next base: position 31,494 of record CAYRSS010000010.1, on the reverse strand, counting down.
GGTCGTCAGCGATCATCGCCCGCATGAACGAGCGCTGAGCGGCTTCGTACTTGCCCTCAGTGAACGCCTTGAACCCGGCGTCCATGTACTGTTCCCAGCGCGTGGCAGCCGGCGTCGGCGCAGACTCGCTGGTGGCCGGCGCGGCGGCCTGCGGCGCCGGTGCGACCGGCGTTACCGCGGGAGCGGGCGTGTACGGGGTGTTGAGGCCGGCATCGCCATGCAGCGGCGTGTAGGGCGACGCGGAGTTCGACGGCGGCAGCGTCTGCTGCGTGGTCGGGGCCACGGCTTCGCCCTCGTCGGGGACCAGGTACACAGACTCCGCCGGCTCGGTGACCACCGTCTCGACCGGGGGCACCACGACGTAGGTCGGCGGCGCCTCCTGGTAGATGGTCACGGTCGACGGGTAGTAGCCCGTGTAGTAATCCCGGTAGTAGTCCGTGTAGTACACGTGGGCCGGGCGGCAGTAGGAATAGCCGATCCCCGTGGTGATGCCGTAGTGCCGACGCGTGTGCGGATAGGCCGAGCGGTAGCTGAACCAGTAGCTCGGGTAGTAGCTTGAACGGTGCGAGCAGTGTCCGATGCAGCCGTGCGAGCAACCGCTGCGGTACGAGTGATGCCGGTCGCGGTCGCGATCGCCAATGCGGACCGCGGCGCTGTACCGATCGCCTTGGCGCGAGACGCCGAGACCGAACTTGGGCGTCGAAACCCAGAGGCTTCCGCGGTTGCCGGCGTGGTCGCGCCTGTCGCCGTCGTAGCGATGATCGCGCGAGCCGACCCCGCGCCCGTCGCGGTAGGCTATGGTCCCGCCACGTGAGGCCTCGGAGACCGTCGGACTGCCCACGTAGCGCTTCACCGGTGACGAAACCCCGCGATACGAGGACTGCGCCGGCTGCGTCGGACTGGTGTAGGGGCTGGTGCCGCGCGTCGCCCGCGTGGGCGCCGAGGTCACGGCACGCTCCGGGCGGCTGAACGGCTGCTGCCGGAACGAACTGATGGGCGCGGGACGGGCCTGCGGCGTGCTCGTTGTGCCGTAGCTCGAACGGTAGCTGGGCACGCTCGGCGTGCGCGACCGCTGATACTTGGTCGCCGGCGAGGGTGTCGAACGAGATGCGGAACCGGGGCCCGCGGACGGCCGATTGCTGACCCGGCTCGGCTGGAAGCTGAACGACGACGCTGGTCGCGCCACGGAAGGACGGTTGATCGAGGGCGCGGGCCGGGTAACAGACGGCGAGCTTCTACGCGCGGAGAAACTCGTCGCGGGGCTCTCTCGCCGCGTCGGCGGGGAGGATCGGCGCACGGCTGACGCGGGCGCCGAACGGCGCGCCGGCGCCGCGCGGGAGACCGTTGATCGCTGTGGCACCGCCCGCGTGGCGCGGCTGGCAGAGGTTGCCGGACGAGCCGACGACCGCGAAGCCCGCGAAGCACCCGAGGATCTCGACGCCCGGGCGGCGGAGGAGTCGGTCGAGCGACGCTTCGACTCGCCAGCGTCGGCGACAGCGACCACGCCCAGCGAGGCGATCGCAAAGAGCGCGCTCCAGAAGACCCGGGTAAGCTGCTGATGCCGTGCCATGGGAGTTTCTCCTCTCGCTCGCACCCGTGGGCGTCAGAGGCCTCGCCCCTGGCGCCCGCCGGCGACCGATGCCGATCGGCCCCGAACCGGAACTATCTACATTTGTTAACTATATGGCCAGCAAAAAGTCCGGGCAAGGAAAACCCGGCCGAAGGGCCGCGGATTATTCGCCCGGCTGGCCGACGCGACGGCCTCGCAGGCCGCCGGGGGCGTCCCCGAGGACCGCCCGTCCGTTAGACAGTAGCGGGATCAAGTCGGTTAGGCTCGACACCGTAAAATCTGCCGCTGCCCGTCCGATATCGTGAATCCGCTGCGGGCGGTTCAGCCAGGCTGTCGCAATGCCACGCCGGGCGGCCCCGCCCACGTCACTGTGCAGCGAATCCCCGATGTGAAGCACCCGCTCCGGCCGGACGCCCATCAATTCACAGGCGTTGTCGAAGATGGTCGAGTCCGGCTTGTAGCTACGCGCCTCCTCGGACGATATGACGCCGTCGAAGCGCAGGCCGTGGTGGGCGATCGCCGCGTGGAGCGGCTCGGCGTCGGCGTTGGAGACGCAGCAGACCGGCCTATTCAGGGCCGCCAGGAAGGGCAGTGCGTCCTCGTGCAGGGGTGGCTGACGCCAGTAGGCCTCCATCGCCTCGACGAACGGCGCGGGATCGATCTCGCCGACGAGGGGGCGGACTGTCTGGCGGAGGCTCTCCTGCTCACACTCATAGAGGGTACGGAAGCGATCGTGATTGGCGTGGGCCAGTGCCTCGAAGAACCTCTCTCCCCACAGGATCGCGAGTTCCGGCGCGCTCATGGCCAGCCCAAGCCCCTCGACCACCCCGCGGCAGGTCAGTTCGACCGTCTCCTTGTCGCCGGCGGCGAGCGTGCCGTAGAAATCGACGAAGATCACGTCAATCGGTCGGCTCATCGTTTCGGGTTCCTCAGGGGCTCGGGTGCGATGCGGTTGCGCACTCGCCAGCAGGGCAGCGTACACTCCCGTCGGTTCGGGGGCCAGCCGCGTGCAGCCGCGCCGGGCTGCGCCCGGGGAATTGATTTTCCACCGCCGCGGAACTACAAAGCCGTGGCTTTATTGTGCGATAGCAGCATCGGAGAATACTGCCTTGGGACTGCCCTATAACAAGCGAACGCACCGTTGCGGCGAGCTGCGCGGCGGCGATGTGAACAAGACCGTCCTCCTCGCCGGATGGGTGAATTCGTCGCGCGATCACGGCGGGATGACCTTCATCGACCTGCGCGACCACACGGGGCTGACGCAACTGCGGTTCCGCCCGAACGAGCATCCCGCCGCGCACGCGATCGCCCGCGACCTGCACGGCGAGGACGTGATCGCGGTCCGGGGCCAGGTCATCTCTCGCGGCGACAAGACCAACCCGAAGCTGCCGACGGGCGAGATCGAGGTCGACGTCACCGAGGTCGAAGTGCTCAGCCACGCCGCCCCGCTGCCGGTGCAGATTGCCGACATGGGCGCGGCGAGCGAGGAGCTGCGCCTGAAGTATCGCTACCTCGATTTCCGCCGCCCGCAGATGCAGAAAATCTTCCGGATGCGGGCCCTGATGGGGCACACGATCCGCTCCTACTTCCACGAGCACGGCTTCGTGGAAATCGAGACGCCGTTTCTCGGCAAGTCCACGCCGGAGGGCGCCCGCGACTATCTGGTGCCCTCGCGCGTAAAGCCGGGGACGTTTTACGCCCTGCCTCAGTCGCCGCAGATCTTCAAGCAGCTCTTCATGATCGGCGGCTTTGACCGCTACGCGCAGCTCGTGCGCTGCTTCCGTGACGAAGACCTGCGCGCCGACCGCCAGCCCGAGTTCACCCAGCTCGACATGGAGATGGCGTTCGTCGACCGTGAAGACGTGATGACGATGGTCGAGGGCTGCATTCAGCGCCTCTTCAAGGTCGTGCTCAACGTGGACGTGCAGACGCCCTTCCCGCGCATGACCGAGCACGAAGCGATGGAGCGGTTCGGCATCGACCGGCCCGACACGCGCTTCGGGCTCGAGCTTCAGAACGTCACCGAGTTCGCCCGGCGGACCGACTTCAAGGTGTTCCGCGAGGCGATCGACGCCGGCGGCGTGGTCAAGTGCATCGTGGCAAAGGGCGCCGAGCAGACGCTGACGCGCAGCGTCATCGACAACCAGTTGACCGAGGAGATCAAGGGCATCGGCGGCAGCGGGCTGCCCTACACCAAAGTGAGCAGGAGCGCCTCGGGCGGGCGGGAGTTCACCACCGGGGTGGCGAAGTTCCTGCAGCCGATGTGCGACGAGCTCTGCGCCCACCTCGGGGCGGACGTCGGCGACGTCATCCTCTTCATGCCCGGCAGCTACGACGACGTCTGCAAGTACCTCAACCACCTCCGCGGGCGGCTGGGGCAACTGCTGAAGCTGATCCCGGAAAACCAGTGGAATCTGCTGTGGGTCATCGACTTCCCGCTGTTCATCTGGGACAAGGACGAACAGCGCTGGTTCAGCACGCACCACCCGTTCACGGCCCCGATCGACGAGGACCTGCACCTGCTCGACAGCGAGCCGGGCAAGGTGCGCGACAAAGCGTATGACCTCGTGCTCAACGGCATCGAGATGGCCGGCGGCAGCATCCGAATTCACCGCCAGGACATTCAGAGCAAGGTCTTCGGCCTGCTGGGAATCAGCCCGGAGGAGGCGCAGGAGAAGTTCAGCTACCTGCTGGACGGCCTGAGGATGGGCGCCCCGCCCCACGGCGGCATCGCCTTCGGCTTCGACCGCTGGGCGATGATGTTCGCGGGCGCGGACTCGCTGCGCGACGTCATCGCGTATCCGAAGACACAGCGGGCGTACTGCCCGATGATGGACACGCCAAGCGCGGTGGATGAGAAGCAGTTGCGGGAGCTGCATATCGGGGTGAAGCTGCCGCCGGGGGAGAAGAAGTAACGGGCGCCGGACGATCCGCCTAAGCTGCCCGGCCCACGAGAAGCTGCCATGGCCGTCCCCGAGGCGCGCAGCCTCCATCCGGTGATCGCGTTCTCCGGCAACTCGCCGAAGCCTGCGGAGGCTTCGCCCGAAACCAGCGGGAAAGGAGGGGCTAACCCGGGGGGCCATAAGAGAGATTGCCCCGGATACCTAAAGCGAGTAAACTCTGATGCAAAGCCTGCCCGCGGAGTAGGGAGCAGGCTCGACCCCAGCAGAGCTGAAAATGCCTAAGACCAAGCATGCCGGGACATGCGTCCGAGCGACGGCGGGTGCGCCAGGATTATCGATCTACTACTCCTCATCTGGGATCAACCTAGCATGAATACGACTGAGCCGGCCATCCCTGTTCCAAGACCTCTTCCCAATAAGCCGCTCGTCGAGGCGATCTTCGAACTGCACTGGGGCTTGCAGTCAGCCACTCCGCACCTCCCGCCGCGCGACCCCGGATTCCGCATTTTACTGGGCCGGTATTACGATCGCATCCGGCATGATTATCCGCACGTGCAAGATCTCCCAACCGTGAACGTACCTGAGGAATTGACTGCGCATGTAGTGCGACACCAATTCCGCGCTGGTCATGAACAGTGGCCACTGACACAGCTTGGTCCCGGAATCCTGACTGTCAATGAGACTGCCGCGTACGAGTGGAGCACCTTCCAGCCTCGCTTAGCACGAGCTATCTCCGCTCTATTCGCATCGTATCCAACGGATGTCGCCCCCCTGAATCCAATAGCCGTCCAGCTGCGATACATCAACGCCATACCATACGATCCAGCTAGCATCTCTCCAATGCGATTCTTGGCCGAACTGCTACACACAAACGTGAATGTAGAGCCTTTACTATTCGACGATCCGCAGAATCCTGACGAAGCCTCGAGCGTAAACCTTGAGATGAGCTTCCCGCTTACCAACCCAATCGGATTGGCTTTGCTTGGGCTTTCCACAGGCCTTAGAGACGGCGATCCGTGCATCATAATGCAGATTACAATCCGTTCCGACGGTTCCGCAGTTCCGAAGCAGCCACATAACTACTTGCCCTGGCTCGATACCGCACACAACATCGTAGACAAGTGGTTCTTCACCCTGTGCCGAGGCACCCTGCTTAGCGCTTTCGAGAGTCAACATGGCAACACTTAAGATCACTGAACCCGCGCACTCCTGCTCTGAGACGACCCACACGGCCGTCCCTCTGTCACATGACAGCGCATCAAAGGTAGGGGTCGCAGTCTTCTCTCAGGGCCGGGATCCGAGACTCGCTCGCGCAGTTGGCTGGCTATTCCGTGGCTTGGTGACGACTACTCCTATTGTGATTAGCGATGCCTGCCGAGATTTGGGTCGATCCAGTTCATCTTCATTCGTCTGGGAGGTTCGTTATCGACGGGGAAAGAGGATCACGATTGCGCAAGCTCGTGAACTTGCCATGAACGTGCACAAAGAAACGGAGCGCGGCTTGCGAGAAGAGCGATTCCGGGAAGCGCAGTTCATGCTGGATATAGGCTACAGCCAACTATAGCGGTTTCATGATATACGAGCCAGTCCCAACCGACAGCCGTATTTGCCAAGGCGACATCTTTTGCGATGTCCCTCGAGTCGACTTCAAACTATCGAGCCTCCCTACGATCAGCAGCGACGAAACCGGGGCTCGGCAGATTACGTGGCTGGATGCCCTGAAAGAGAGCGAGGGTGGCGCCGTTTCGGCGATTCTTTCAATCACACCCGTTAGCGCGATCGTAATAACGCAGAATTGTGACGCCGGACGCGGTCGCGACCTGTGTCTCTGTCAGATTGACGAATTCTTGGCGGCAGTGGGGCAGGAAACAGCGCCGAAGAACGATGAGAAGTGGCAATCGCTTATAACTAGGACGGCAAGAGAGATGCCGCGAATGTTCTATCTTCCTCCTGCAGAATTGCCTGGTTTCAAGACTGCGATGGCTGCTGATTTAAGGACCATCCTGCGTGTTCCGCGCGAAGACCTAGAGGATCTACGTGTGAACCGTGCATGCCGACTGAATTCAACCGCGTCCGAACACTTCCGAGAAGTACTCGCACATTTCTTCCGCCGTTACGCTTACAATGAGTGGTATCCGCTTACGAAAGCCCAATTTGATGCTTATGCAAGTAAGCTCCGTGAACAAATTGAGCCATATCCACACCAACGGTAGGTCTTCGATGACTCGGGCGTCTCAATCGTCGGGCGAGAAACCAAGCTGCGTCATTGATTAAGTTGTAGTTTGCTATTTCTTCCACTATCGTACTATCGACCGCTGCTGGACTTCGGTCGTGCGAATGTATGCCGAAGTCGCTGAGCGATCTAGCAAGTAGGCTCCCGCTCCCGGCTGATGCGGACACAGCCCCGAGCACTGCCCAACCCAATGCCCAATGCCCATCGCCCTCGCCACCTGCCTGCGTCTCCCCGAGCCTGATCCCGATCAGCCGCTGCTGCTGGCGGCGCTGCGGGCGGCCGGGGCGGAAGTCGAGATGGTCGCGTGGGACGATCCCGCGGCCGACCCGGCTCGGTTCGACCTGTGCGTCCTGCGTTCGACGTGGAACTACTACGAACATCTCGACGCCTTCACCGCGTGGCTGACGCGGGCGGCCGGGGCGACGCGGCTTGCCAATCCGCTTGAGGTCGTCCGGTGGAACCTGCACAAGGGCTACCTGCTGGAACTCGAATCTCAGGCGGGGCTGCCGATCGTGCCGACGCGGATTGTTCGGCGGGGCGAAGCGCAGGCCGAGAACTCAACGGAATCCGCGCTGGCGATGGTGCGCGCGACAGGCTGGTTCGACGTCATCATCAAACCGGCGATCTCGGCGGGTTCGTGGCGGACGCGGCGGTTTGTGCTCGGCGAGCCGGAGTCGAGCAGTCGATCGGCGAGCGCCCCAGAGTTCCTCGCGGGGCTGACCGCCGACGGCGACGCCCTCATTCAGCCCTACCTTCGCTCCGTGGAGTCGGGCGGGGAGCGATCGCTCGTGTGGATCGATGGCCATTGGTCGCATGCCGTGACCAAGCGGCCCCGACTGGCCGACAGCGATGAGCACGTTCTACCGGATGGACCGGCCACGGCGGCGGAGACGGGGCTGGGCGACCGCGCACTCGCCGCGGCGGCCTGTGCGGCGGCCGTGTCGGTCGGCGACCTGCTGTACGCGCGGCTCGACCTGATCCGTGGTGATGATGGCGCCCCCTGCATTTCGGAACTCGAGCTGATCGAACCGTCGCTGTTCCTCGCGGACCACCCGGCCGCGCTCGATCGCTTCGTCCAAGCGATTCTGGCACGTGCCGGGCTGCGCTCGCACGGCGGCTGACGGACCGCCGCCGGTGTTCCCACGCTCGCCGTGGGGCTCTACGATTCTGCCCGCAGCAGTCAGCCGGGAGAACTCATCACCATGCCACGACTCACCGAGAAGGTCGGCCTCGTCACCGGCGCGGCCCGCGGTATCGGCGAAGCCATCGCCCGCGCGATGGCCGCGGAGGGAGCGTACGTCCTCCTGACCGACATCCGGGACGACCGCGGTGAGCAGGTTGCGACCGAGCTCGGCCCGGCGCGGGCCGCGTATCGCCGTCTGGACGTGCGCCTCGAACGCGACTGGGAAGCGGTGATCGACTACATCCTGACCGCGCGCGGCCGGCTCGACATCCTCGTGAACAACGCGGGCATCACCGGTTTCGAAGGCGAAATCCACCCCCACAATCCCGAGCACACCACCCTCGCCGACTGGAGGGCTGTCCACGAGACCAACCTCGACGGCGTGTTTCTCGGCTGCCGCTACGCCATTCGCGCGATGCGTCGGACCGGCCGCGGATCGATCATCAACATCGGCTCGCGATCGGGAGTCGTCGGCATCCCGGGCGCGGCCGCCTACGCCTCCAGCAAGGCAGCGGTCCGTAATCACACACGTTCGGTGGCGCTGTATTGCGCCGAGCAGGGGCTTGCGATCCGCTGCAACGTGATTCAACCGGCGGCGATCCTCACGCCGATGTGGGATCCGCTCCTGGGCGATGACCCCGGTCGCGCCGAGCGGATAGCCGACTATGTGAAGGACACGCCGCTACGGAGGTTCGGAACGCCGGAGGAGGTGGCGGCCGTGGCCGTGCACCTGGGCTCCGACGAGTCGGCCTACACCACGGGGGCGGAGTTCACGATCGATGGGGGGATGCTCGCGGGAACGGCCGTACCGCCGCGGCCGAAGGAATGATCAGCTCGGCTCGGCGGCCTTCGCCAGGCGGCGGCTGCGGCGAAGTTCGGCCCGGGCCCGGCGCTCGCGTCGGCGGGCGATGTAGTGCTCGTGCCGACGGCGGAACCCAACCACCAGCCGGGCCGCCAGGAAGTAGGCGGGAATCGCACACACCGTCGCGAGGATCAGCGAACCGAGCCACAGCTCGGCCCCGACACTCATCGACCACGCCAGAAAGTCCTTCCAGAACTGGATGCTGACCAACTCCGACCAGCCTTTGGGCTGCGAAAGCTGTCCGAAGACCTCGGTCGCTGAGGGTCCCTCGCTACCGGGCAGCAGGAGGCGGCCCAGCCAGAGCGCGAAGCCGTACACCGGGACGACCGTGAACGGGTTGGTGATCCACGCGAAGGGCAGGCCGATGACCTTGTTCGCCCGGCACAAGGCCGACACCGCCACGGTCAGGGCCATCTGCAGCCCGATCAGCGGCAACAGCGCAAACCACACCCCGATCGCCACTCCCAGCGCGAGCTGGCGCGGCGTATCATCCGTGTGGAGGACATTGTGCGTCAGGAAACGCCCGAGTTTCCGATAGACCCGCTTCAAGGCTGATCGTTCCACGAACCTGCGCAACAGCTTGTGATGCGTTCTGGCACAAGCCGCGACTGCGGCCTCAGTTTATCGGCAGGCCCGTGCAGCGTCTCCCCCTGCGACCGACTCAAACGGCGCCGACCCCGCGCGTCCGATCCAGCCCGCTCCGCCGGGGTTGCGCCCGGCTGAATGGGCCGACTGCGCCCAAGCTGACATTATTCTCGGGCGTTGGATAGCGACGACCGAAGCGGCACTCCCGGGCGGCCCGCCGCGAGGGCAGCCAGCGCCCGATCCGCGACCATGTCGACGGTCAGGTCGCGCATGCAGGCGTGACTGTGTCGGCACTGCGACAGGCGGCGCAGGTAGCAGGGACTGCACGCCAGGTCGAGGCGCAGCACGTCGTCGGCGCGCCGGTAGGGACCTGTGCGCGAAGGGTTGGTCGGGCCGGTCAGGCAGAGCGCCGGACGCTCCAACGCGACAGCGAGGTGCACGGCAGCGGAGTCGTGGCAGACAACGAGGTCGCTCCGGGCGATCACTGCGGCCATCTGGAGAAGGGATGTGCGCCCGGCCAGGCTCGCGGGTCGGTGGCGACAAGCTTCCGCGATCCCCGCGCACAGATCGCGCTCGGCGGCGCTGCCCAGCAGGACGACCCTCGCGCCGACCGCCTGCGCCAACCGGTCGGCCACCGCGGCGAATCGTTCCGGCAGCCAGACCTTCGTCTCCCATCTTGCGCCAGGCACGACCGCGACGAGAGGGCCATCGGCGCGACCGCAGGATACAGACTCGCCCAGGAGCACGTCAGCCTGCTCTCGGCATTCCGGGGGCAGGGCGAGATCGAACGTCGTCGGACAGGGGGAGAAACCGAGCACGTCACCGACGGCGCGGTTGCGGTCGACGGCGTGCCGGTCGGGTGGCTGCTGCGGCAGTCGGTGCGTGTAGAACGCACCCGCTCCTTCGCGCGCCTCCGCAAAGCCCAGTCGCACGGGCGCCCGCGTCGCCCACGACAGAAACCCGCTCCGGAAGAGCCCCTGCAGATCGATCACCAGTTCGTACCGTCGCCGGCGAAGCTCACCGAGAAACGAGATGAACTCGCCCGCGACGCGCGGACTGCGCCACAAGCCGCCGTAGCGAGCCCTGTCGAAGATCACCGCCTCCGACAGATCCGGATGCGAGCGAATCAGCGGCGCAAACGCCCCCGCCACAAGCCAGTCGATCTTCGCCGCCGGGTATCGCCCACGCAGGCCATGCAGGACCGGCAGCGCGTGGATCACGTCGCCGAGCGAACTCGGCTTGACCAGCAGAATGCGGTCGAACCTGCGCTTCGCCAACGCCGAATTGTCGTGGGATGTCTGGCTCACGGCTTGGCGTGATTGTACCGCGCGTGCGCCGGACGGCATCACCCGCGATGGGCCCTCCAGACCCCGTCCTCGCCGAGAATCTCGTTGGGGCTGAAGCGGTCCTTGTAGTCCATCGTCACCGCCCCGCGCACCCAGTAGCCCAGGTAGTAGTAGGGCCGACCCTGCCGACGGCAGAGTTCGATCTCGTGCAGCGCCGAATAGTGCCCGGGGCTCCGGGCGGAATCGTCGGGATCGAAGTAAACGTACACGCTGCTGAGGCCCGACGGGCAGACGTCCACGAGGCTGACGGCGACGAGGCGATCGCCGGCGAAGTAGCTCAGCTCCCACGTCGACGTCGGCCCTTGATAGAGAAACGTGCAGAAGCTCCCGTAGTCGCGCGACATCGCAGCGTCGTGGCGGCTGTCAAGGTACCGGGTGAACAGGTCGAACTTGGCGCGCGTGGGGATCGGCCGGCCCGACTCGACGCGGAGGTCCGTGTTGCGCCGCAGAACGCGGCGCTGCGAGCGCGACGCGTGAAAGCGATCCACCACCACCCGCAGCGGACGGCAGGCCGAACACGCCGTACAGCGCGGCCGGTACACGATCATCCCACTGCGGCGGAAGCCGGCACCCATCAGCCGTTCGTAGATGTCGCCGGGAAGCACGTCGATGTGATAGGACTCGTAGCGAGCCACCAGGCCGGGCAGGTAGGGACAGGGCTGATCGAACTCCACCAGGCGGTGAACCCTTGCCGCGTTGGACGCCCCGTGCGAGCCCGGCTTGTCCGTTCTTTCGGCCACGGCGAACGGCTCCACGAAGTCGTGCACACACCAGTCCCCTTACGGGAGAGGCTTCACCCCGCCGGCAGAAGCAGTCCCGGCGAAACGGCCTCACCCAGCCAGACGATCAGCGGAGGAAGAAAGATCGCGGGGCACATATCCGCCACGGGGATGCGTTTGAGGTCGAGGATCATCAGGCTCGTCGCCAGCAGCACCACCCCGCCCGAGGCATTCATCAGCTCCAGCGAGACGGCCGGCAAGGGCTCAGCGAAATAATGAGCGAGCAGCGCCAGCGTGCCCTGCACCCCCAGCACAGACACCACGCTCGCCAGCACCCCCCAGCCGAACCCCGCGGCGAGCGCCATCGAACAGAAACCGTCAAGGCAGGACTTGATGTACAGATAGCTCGGGTCGCCATAGGCCCCGTTGCGGAGGCATCCCAGGAGGGTGAGCGGACCGACGCAAAAGATCACGCTGGCGGAAAGAAACCCGTGCGCGAAGCGCGCGCTGGGGTCCTCCGCCACCACCCTGCCTTCCGCCGCCCCCCGCCCGGTGCCGCCGAAGCGGCGGTGAATCAACCCGCCCAGGCGCTCGATGCGATCGTGAAGCCTGAGCAGCGAACCCAGCAGCGAGCCGAGAATAAGCGATGCGATCATGACCATCGCCAGGCGGGCGCCGTACGTGCCGCTGTTCGCGACGCGGTCGGCGTTGCTGCCCACGAGCTCGGAGAAGCGAAGGACGCTGGCATCGATCCCCAGCGTGACCGTCACCAGCCCGAGGCAGGTCAGCACGATGACGCGGAAACGCTCCGGCATCCGCGCGGCCACGCTGACGCCAAGCAGACTGCCGACGATCACGGTGACGGCGTTGACGATCGTGCCGCTAAGAATGGACCACACGGGCCGTCTCCTGCCGGGCTAGCGGCTCGACCAGCCGCGCGACGAGCGAATCGAGACGCGCCGCTACGGAGTGCTCATCACGCACGAGCTTCGCGACAGCGTGATCGACTTCGCCGCTGTCGGCGGAGAGCCGGTGCACCAGACTGACCAGTTCGGCCCGCGTGCGATAAGGATGCAGATGGGGCACGAGCGGCGCAAGCGACGGTGCCGACATCGCTATCTCGACCGCGCTCATCCGGACGCACACGGCACAGCCCGCGGCAAGCGCATCGAGGGCGAGACGCAGACCGGCCTCGTGCCCCGAGGGCAGGACCACCACTCGGGAGCCCTTGAGTATCCGTGGATAGCCGCCATCGCGCGGCACCGGACCTCGGCGCACGTCCTGGCTCGACGCCATCGCCTCCCACCCGGCTCCCCATATCGTCAGGCCGGGACCGGATCCGCCCAGCGCCGACGCGGCGGCCCGAGCACATTGGATCGGCGCAATGACCTCGCGAAGCAAGGTCACAAATCGCGACCGCATCGCCGCGTCGGCGATCGACACGCCGCAGGCCGCTTCCGCCCGCCGCAGGAGGCCTTCGGCCGCTTCAGGCGCGTACCCATCCGCGTCCTCCGCCACGACGCGCAACATGGCCTTCCACAGCATCGCGTGGCTCGGCAGGGTGATGCCCCACGCCGCCGCATCCGCCGAGGGCAGGTCGGCCATGATGGCAATGCCGCACGCAACTAACCGGTCGGTGGTTGGACAGTCGCCGATGATGACGTCCGCACCGACGTCGAGAGACTCGATCCGGGACGCCTCCACGCCGGCGGCGGTCAGCGCCGCGCGGGTCGCGGCGCCTGCGGCAAACACGCGCTGGCTCGGGCCCAGTTCATTCGCGACCCCGCCGGGAATCACCGCCTCCGGCAGATACCACGATGCGATGCGCACCCGAGAGGGCAGCAGCGACGCGAGCGGTCCGGCTGCCGTGTTAATAAGAATGACCGCGTCGGCTTGCACCCGCTCGACAGCATCGAGCCGTGCCAGAATATGGCACCGCTCAGGACGATCGGGCACGCAGACTGCGTGGGGCAATTCCGCCGCTTCGAACGCTCGAGTGATCCGATGCGCGTGATCGAGCGCGGCGGCGCGCGGATCCGTGCTCAACACGGCGAATCGTCGCGGGCGATCGGACGCGGCCACAGTCGCACGCCCGGCCAGTCGCCGCGCGGCTGCTTCAACCAGCGCAGCCTGCCGTCGGGTGACCACAGCAGCCGCCCGCTCGACCTCACGCTGGAGGGCGGCGAAACGCGCCGGCGCGTCGGACTCCGGTTGCGGCGTGGGGAGCAGCGAGGTCGGAAACTCGTACGTCGGGTGGCAATCGAAGAACGCATCGAACGCGGCCGGAACGTTGTCGCCGAGGATGAACGCCATGCGGCCGGAGTTCAGAAACGGCCTGTAGTCGTAAAGGCGAAGTGCGAGGTGCACCAGGCGCGGATCCGGCTCAATCACGAACAACGCCGCGAACGGCGGAAGCCGGCGGACGATCTGGACCGCCTCCAGACCGGTGCCTATCCCGGCAAGCGACAGGTTGCGACCGTCGACAACCACGCGTTCCGCGGTTGCGGCGGCGCTGATCGTCGGCATGGACGAGCCGCCGAACCAACGCCCCGAACCGTCCGCACGGCGCAGCCGGTACGTCGCACTGCCGTCGCGGCCGATGGCCGGTGTAGCGAAGTTGTCAGCGAAAGCCCCGGCGACGTCCCCGGCCGCGTCGGGTTGCCGAATAGCCAGGGCGTCGAGGTTTGGTTGAAGAAAAGCTGATTCGCCGAGCGACACCGGCCGATCCCTCCGCCGGGCTTTTCACGGTGTGGGCCGCGCCGAACAGCCCCCGCCGCCTGAATAACGCGCCGGGCGCAGGCCCGCCGATCAGCGGCTAGAACGCCAGGGACGCCAGAAACCCGACCCACCCCAGCCAGACCAAGACCAGCATGACGAGAACGGCCTTAGGCAGCCGGACCGGGGACAAGCCGGGAGGCACGCCGTCACCCGCCGCGCGGTTGGGGCGGGCGGATGCGGATTCGCCGGAAGAGGTCGAATTGGCGCTGGTCGCAGTGGTCATCGCGGCATCCTGCCTCGCCGGCCGGCGATCAGTCCGGCGGGTCGATTCCTACGCGGTCTCGCCTACGGCACGAGGACCGTTACGGGCACAACGATCGTCTCGCTTCCGCTGATCGTCGTAAGGATCGTGACCTTAGCCTGATGGACACCGGCGGGCAACTGGCCGCCAAGGCTGACCTCGATAGTCCGCACCGCGCCGGCGGTCGCTGTCGGTGGCTCGTACGTCGCGATGATCGCGGGGTTGTCGGATTCAACCTTGCGGATCTCGAATTCCGTGATCGGGGCGGCGTCGAGGTTGATCCGCCGAACGCGCTCGGACTGCGCATCGCCCACCTTGAACAGAACGGCCGCCGGCTCGACCGCGACCGGCGGCGCCACCAGGGCATAGACCGGCACCTCGATCACGGGCTGCTCAATCGAATCTGTGCGCAGCCGCAACATAGCTCCGAAGGGGCCGACCGGCGCATCCTGCCTGATGGCGACGCGGACGAGGTAGCCCGTCTCGCCCGGGCGAAGGCCTTCCTTGTTGGGTTCAAATTCAACGTCGAGGAGTGGACCCGCGTCCGCCCCGAGGATGGCGATTTCTCCCGCGGCGCTATGGACGATGAGCTTGACCGGGACGAGCTTCTGCCCACGGCGAGCGGGCGCGCGTGTGCCGTCAATCACCTGCGGGCGAACCGTGATGGCCCCCACGACGTTTCCGATTACGCGAACCGGCCGATCCATCACGTATTCGCCGACCCGCAGCTTGATCGTGCCCTCAACCGCGAGGCGATCCGGTGCAGCGCCGGGCCGCGCCTGAAACGAGACTCGCTGCCCCGAAAGCTGGCGCTGGGGATCGGCGAAGGGCGAGACAGTACCGACGATCGGTGCGTTGTCCGGCAGTGTAAGTTGCAGCACCTCGACCGGGGGTTCTCCGGGGGTGTCGAGGATGTCGAGAGTCTGCGCCGCGGGCTCGCCGCGCTGCACACCGCGGAGGTGAACCACACCGCTGGACGGTCGCATCTCAAACAGCCGGCGAACCTTGGCGCGAAACAACAGCTGGACCTCCGGCTCCGCGGGGTCGTTCGTGTGCAGAACGAGCAGTTTCTCCTGCTGTCCCGGGCGGTCGTGGCTGTGAAACTGCGCCCGGATGTCGAATGTGGCCCCGGGTTTGACGATGCGGTCCTTCTCGGCGATCTCGACCACGGTGCAGCCACAGGTCGGCTGGACGCGGTTGATGACCAGGTTTCCCTCGCCGCGGTTTTCGATCGTCCACCGAAGTTCGGCGATGTCACCTTCCATGACATCCCCCAGGTCGACGAGTCGCTCCGCCACGACCAGCTTCGGCGCCGGGCCGGCCGGCGCGGGGGCGGGTTGTCCCTGCAGCAGAAGGCTGCCCGCGAGGGCGGCCGAAAGCGAGGTCAGCATGAGCAGCACGGCGTGACTCCGGCGCAAGGTGAATCCTTGGTCCGGCAGCATCGAACGGGCGCCGGACCTGACGGGCCCGATTCTAGTCCTCGCCCGGGATCGCGGGAAGTCACGCGCGTGTCTCGTCTCGACGCCCTGCCGGCCGGCCGGTAAGATCCGGGGTGCCAGTTGGGCAGGACGGATCCGCCGCGTCGGGGATCCGGGAGCGCGCAGCGCCGGCCGCCGGCTCGACGCGGTCCCCCGCGTCGTTTCGAGTCAAACACTCATGAAGCTCTACATCGTGCTCTTTCGCTACAACATCCCCGGGGAGAAGCGGCCCGGTCCGGTGCGGCAGTTTCAGGTGTACGCCACCAGCTACGACGAGGCCCGCACCCTCACCTTGCAACAGGCGAAGTACCCCAACATCGAAGTGCTGAGCATCAAGGCGACGTAGCGTCGATACCCGCGCCTTGCGGGCGGGCCTTTCCGCGAATATCACCACGGCGTGCCCGAAGATTCATCCATGCAGGGTGGAATCCTGTCTGCACTGTCCCTGGTGGCCGGTGAGGCTGCGCGGCTCCGCGAGGGCTACCGGCTCGACTGGCCGCCCCGCGTCGAACAGGCCGCCCTGGCCCTCCGGCTGCAGATCACCGAACCCGGCCGTCCAGTACTATGCGCCATCGTGGGCGGCGCGTCGTCGGGCAAGAGCACACTATTCAACAACCTGCTCGATCGACGGCACGTGAGCCGCGTCACCGCCCGGGGGCACGCCACGCGCGGGCTTATCCTCGCCGTCCACGAGGACCACGCCCCGACGCTGCGCAACTGGCTAGCGCAGGGCCGTGTGTTCACGGGCTTGCCTTCGGCGACCTGCGAACTCGATGAGAGCGCTGAGGGGGAACCCGATCGGCTCACGCTGGCGTTTCATGCCATCAGCCCGCTCCGCGATGTGATGCTCGCGGACACGCCGGACTTCACCTCCGAGGCCGCACACCAGGAGGGCGACGTGCTGCTCTCGCTGCTCCCGTGGTTTGATCGGCTGATCGTCGTGGTGGATCGGGAGCGGTGGTTTGACCGCCAGGCCGTGTCGGAGTTCCGGGCGCACTCGGTGCCCCTTGGGCAGCGCCGACTCGTCGTCTTCAACTGCACGCAGGAAGGCGAATTGACCGAGGCCGACCGGCAGGCGCTTGCCGGGCAGGCCGAGCGCCTCGGCGCCTCGCAGAGCGTCGTGCTTGAGTACCGGGTGGGTCGCGGGCTGTGCACCTTCCCGCCGGGCGCGCTGGACGGGCTGGCCGCCTACCTCCAGCAACCGGCGGAAACGCGACAGCCGGCGCTGACGCGCGTGGTTGCGCAGGCCGCGGAGACCGCCCTGAACCGCAACGATGAGCGCCGCCAGCGGCTCGGCGAACTCGAGTCCGCGATGGAACGCGTTATCGAACAAGCGCTGCCTTCCTCGCAGGAATGTTTGACTTCGCTGATGACGCCGGAGGAACGCGAGCACCTCGAAATCATCGCCCGTGTCCTGCGGCTTCGAGAATGGGGGTCATGGATCAGCGCCCAGGCGCAGCGCTTCGAGTCGGCCCTCCGGAAGGTGCCGCTGATCGGCGCCCTCGTTGCGCCCCCTGCCCCGACCAAGCCGGATGCATCTCCGCGCACCCCCATCAGCCGCGATGCGATCGGTCGGGCGTTCTTCGAGTCTGCCGCCTCGCGCGCCGCGCATGACATGCAGCGCACGGTTCGCAGCTGCCGGTTCTGGGACGAGGTCGGGCGCTGGACCGGCTTGCGTCCCGCGCCGATCGAGTTCAAGTGGACGCCCACACTCGAAGAGCTCGTCCGCGCGGACGCAGCTGCCTTTGACCGGGCGATGGAAGCATGGAACCGGCGGGTCGCCGAAGAGTGCAAGGGGTTCACACCCAGCGTCAGCGGCGCGCTGAGCGCCAGCGTGCTCGGGTTGACGATCGTGCTTGTGCTGGTGCCAGGCCCCATCGCCGCCCTGACGCTTCCGGCCGCCGCGGCGGCTATCGCCGCACACACGACGACACTGGCCACCGGCGCCGGCGTCGGCGCCGTGTTCGGCCGGCATTTCACACGGCTCCTGCACGTCGTCCGCGAGAAACTCGCCGGGAGTGAAGAACTCACCACCGTGCAGGGCGCCGCGGCGCGTGTCCGTACGCGGGTCGAGGAGTGGTGCCTGCGGGCCGCCCACGACGCCCGGCAGGAGGCCCGCCGGCTCGTGCTGCCCGAGGATGATCCGCTCGAGGCCGCGCTGGAAGCGCTCCACCGCGCGGGGGAGGACGCCTGATGTCCGCCAACGCCAAGCTCGACACGAGGCCACAACTAGACCGTGCGACGGCCAGCGACGAGGCGCTCCACGCCATCAACCACGAACTCGCCGCGCTGTGGGGCACGTCTCCCGCGCCGATCGAGCTGGGCGCGGATGCCGCACTCCGCGACGACCTCGTGATCTGCGGCCTGCTGGGCGGGAAGGAGGTCGGCAAGTCGACCTTGGTTGACGCACTCGCAGGCACCACCATCGCCCCGCAGCGCAAGCCGGTGGGCGAAGGGACGAGCCGGCCGCTCGCCTATGTGCACGAAGACGCCCGCGCGGCCGTGACACGCCGCCTGCGCGACATCGACCGCCTGATGCCGCTCGATATTCATACCCACCGCGCGGAACCGCTCCGGCATGCGGTGCTTGTCGATCTTCCAGACTTCGACAGCGAGTTCGCTGCGCACCTGCATGTCGTACGCAACGTTGCCCCCCTGCTCGACCGCGTGCTGTGGATTCTCACGCCACGCAAGATCGGCGATCGAGCGTGGGTCCGGATGTTCCACGATGTCATCAAAGACTCGCGAAACGTCCACTGCGTGCTCAACAAGGTGGACGAGCTGCTCGCCGACGCCGAGCCGCTGTCGGGAGGCAACGGCCGTCGAGGCCCGCAGGCGTTCCTCGATCGCCAACGCGGATGGCTGGAGGCAAGCCTCCGCGCCGCAGGATGCGACAAGGCCTCGCCGGATCGCTTCCTGGTCAGCGCCGCCTTCCCAAGCGCGGAGCGGTTCATCCGTCGCATCGGCCACCTCTGGGATGACCCGACGTGGGAGCGCTACCGCCAGGATCGCGCGGATGTCGCCGGAATCGCCGAGCTCGTCGCGGGCGATCTCGAGAGGCTGCGCACGCTCGTGCTCTCTCCGGTCACGGCCGAGACGGCTGTGGCGATGAAGTCCGCCAACCGGCGGCACGAGCGCGCGACCGCCGTGAGCCGCATGCGCGCACACTTCGACCTAGAGCGTGTCGGGGGCGATCTCGCCGAAGCGGCCCGACCGGAGTACCACCGGGAAGCCGCTATCCGGGCGCTGGGCGACGATTGTCTCGCGGCATTCGCGGCCGCGGCCCAGCGGCGCGTACGCACCGACGCGGAGCTGGCCGACGAGATCCTCGACAGCCGCGTACGCGAGTGGCCGCTGCTGCGGCTTGTCTACTTCCCGCTCGGGTGGCTCTCGCGCAGCCTAGGCCGGCGCGTCGGCCCCCGACCAGCGGCGCCGGCGGAAACGACTATCGCGGGCGAGGTTCATTCGATCGAGCAGACGGCGAACCAACCAGCGATTCGCCAGCGGCTCGCGCAGCTTCGATCGCGCGTTCTCGCCGACCATGTCCTGACCGTGCAGCGGCTCCGTCTGGAGGATGACCTGCCAGCGGTCGACGAACTGGCCGCGCGCGTATCGAGTCGGCTGCATGGACTGGCCGAGGACTGCGAGGCGCAGCTTGCGGCGGGGGTCCGACGGCGCTATCGCCGACCCTCCCTGCCGGCTCGCGGCATGCTCTGGCTGATCGCGCTGTGGTTCCCCCTGCTCCAGCCCGTCTCGGAGGGTGCAGTGCAGTTGGCCATCGCGGGCACGGCGCTCGAGACGCTGCAAGGGCTCTACCAGGTGCTGTCGGTGCTCAGCGCTTCCCGCATCCTTGCCGGGTTCGGTGTAGCCGCTGCGCTGTTCATCGCGATCATCGCCGGCATGTACGCCCGGATCCTCCGCCGCCTCTCCGACGCACGATCGCATCAACGCATGAACTCGCCCTGGGCCGCAACGGTCGAGACCGCGCTCGCCGAAACCGTGGCCGAGCCCCTGATAGAGCCCTTCCGTCGGCGGCAGCTGGTGTTAGCGGACCTTGAACGCCGCCTTGACGAGGCGGCCGACACCCCCCACGCCGCCCCACAGGCTGCCGCCTGATAATCTCCGCAAGAACCCCGGGGTTCGAAACATCTACAGGTCAGGTCCGCACCAAGTCCCCCCAGTCAGGGTACGCCGCGGACCAGGGGTGCCATGCGTTCCGGGCCGGCCTTCTTGTCGTTCGCAAGAGCTGTCGCGCGATGGGTCGGCCCGCACTGGTCGGTCGGCCGGGGTACACCCGACGGGGGGCCGCCTAGACGGCGCCTCACCGGCGGGAGGAGAGAGGCACACATGCTGCAGATGAGAAGGATGGTCGCGGGTTTCGTCGTCACTTTCGCACTGGTGACAGGAGCCGCAATCGCCGCGCCGCGCGACGTTCAGATCCGGTCGATTGATTTCGCCACAGGCGTGCTTGAGCTGCACAACTACGGCGCCGCGGCCCAGTCACTCAATGGCTTCGTATTCTGCACATTCGACGACAATCAGACGTTTCAGTACACGCTGTCCAGCGGCCTGAACGGCCAATCGCTCGATCCCGGCGCGTCGCTGTTCATCCACACGCTGAACGACGCGCCCGCCATGGCGGGGCATATCAACCGCTCGGTGCTTGGCGGCGCGATGGCGTCGCCGTTCGATGCCGGACCCTACGCGATGTCTTTCTACCTTCCGCCGGCCAGCTTCACGACCCCCGCACATATGGCCGACCACGTACAGTGGAACGTCGGGGGTGCGAACGTGCCGGGCCTCAGCGGGCGTGCCGGCGTCGCGGTCACGGCCGGTCTTTGGACGGCCAGCACCGCATGGGCAAGCACGACCGCGACATCCACCGGGCTGCTGCTGACCGACGAGTCGGGCGGCCTGCTGCATGGGCCCGGGAACTACATGGCCGTCGAGGACACCCAGTCCGGCGGGGCCTGCTGCAGCAGCGATGGCTGCCAGAACGTCGAGATGGCCAGCGAGTGCCAGCCTTTCGTGTGCAACGTGTTTGCGCTCCTGCCCTGCTCGTTCCTCGGTTGCTTCGGCGACGTGGACGGCAACGGCTCGGCCAACGCCGGCGACCGCGGCTTCATCTCGGCGAACATCGGCGCCACCGATCCGGAGGCGGTCTGCCTCTATGACATGGACGGCAACGGCGCGGTGAACGCCGGCGATCGCGGCTTCGTCTCAGCCGCCATCGGGCTGTGTCAGGAATTGCCCGACTACATGGACGGCAGCGGCCTGAACGGCGGCTCACCCGACACCCGGTTCCCGACGGTCACCTACCTCGGCGACGGCACAAGCTGCGAGGAGGACGCCTGCCCCTGAGTTTCGGCGCCTCGCCGTTCGACCAGTTATCGGGCCCTGGCGTCCGCGGCGGACCCGCCGGGCCCCGCAAGGCCTCGTCCTCCCTCAGCTCCGCCCGGTGGTGTGCCGATAACCACCGGGCGGTTTGCTTTGGGAGCGGTGACAGTGCGCGCAGGATTACGGACAGCGACGGCCGTCAGTCTGCTCGCCACCGCTGCGGCGTGGATCGCGACGGTAGCCGCGCAACCCTCCATCATCACGTCGGACCGCAAGATCCACGCCTTCGATTTCGACGAGCGCAAGTCGGGCAACCTCGAGGATCTGCCTCGCTATTGGGGACCGTTCCGCCCTGCCGGCTTCCCGCGGTTCCCCGCGGATCAGTGCGGGTTCGACTTCACGATCGGTCGCGGCGACACGGCCTCGTTCCGCCTCTCCAGCACGGGCCGAAACGTCGCCTACCTGTACAGCGGTCCGGAGACCCCGGTGCAGGCCGACACCTCGTACTCGATCGAAGGCTGGATTCGCGGCGCGTCCCTCGAAAACGCCCGCGCCCGCCTCAGCGCACTTTATTTGGATGAGAACGGCGATCCCATTCTGGAGAGCATGCAGAGTTCGGTCTTCGTCGGCGGCGGCGCCTCCACCGACTGGACGCGGGTGATCCTGACGCTGCCGCCCGCACCGCGCCGGGCCCGGACCATCGGATTGGTCTCCTGGGTGCTGCAGGAGTCCGCGTGGAACAGCGCGCCGCGTCCGCAGCGACACATCGCGTCGATCGACGTGGCCGCCACGGCGTGGTTTGATGAGATCGTCATCCACGCCCTGCCGCGCATCGAAATCCGGAGCAGCTCGCCCGGCAACGTACTGACGAAATCGTCCGATCCGCATATCGAGGTCGTCCTGTCGGACCACATCGACGACACGCTTCTGGGCGAACTCGTGATCGAAGCCTTGGACGGCCAGGTCATGAAACGCTCCACGATTCCGGTTGTCCTCGGCGCAGCCGCCGAGCCGTATCGCCTGTCCGTCTCGAAGCTCCCGCCGGATGTGTACGTCGCCCGGCTGACGGTGCTGTCGCGCGGCGAGGCCGTGGCATCGCGGTCGCTGCGGTTTGCGGTGCTCGCTCAGCCGCATCGTCGCAGCGCCTCCCTCGCCCGCCCCTTCGGCGTGGTCGTTGACTCGGCCGCTCCAACGCAGCTCGATGCACTTGGGCAACTCCTGCACGAACAGCTGGTTCGTTCCGCGAAGCTGCCGGTCTGGGGGGCGGAGTGCGATCCGACCGTGAGCCGCGACGGGCAGGACTATGGGGCGATGCTGCGAACGCTGCTCAAGAACGGATTCTCGCTGACGGGTGTATTCGCGGCTCCGCCGCCGCGGCTCGACGCCGCCTCCGGACCCTACGACCGCTCGCTGATCGAGATCCTCGCGGAAAACCCCGAGGCCTGGCGAACCGATCTTGCCGACGTGCTCGCACCCTACGCGGGCTTCTTCCGCTGGTGGCAGGTCGGCGCCGACGGCGACTGGTTCAGCGGGGACGAGGGCCGCCTTCGCGCGGCGCTGGCCAATCTCGAACGGGAGATGGCCGTGTACATGAGCTCTCCGATTCTCGCTACGGTGGCTTCGTCGTCGATCGAGAGCCGTCCGCCGGGCGACACACCCACCCTGGTCACGCTGGCCATCGAGCCCGCCGTGACGCCGTCGTGGATCGCTGAGGAAATCGCGCGCTACCGCCGCGGCGGCAACGAGCAGCTGGCCGTTTACGTCAAGCCGCATCCACGCGGATCGTATGAAGAGCAAGCCCGCCTGGCAGACTGGGCGGTGCGGGTGCTGACCGCGCGGCACGCCGGGGCAGACGTTGTCTACGCGGCTCAGACGTGGGACGTCCGCCGGGGCGTGGACGGCCCCGTGGCAGAACCGCGGCCCGAGTTTCCGATCCTGCGCACGATCGCTGACATCGTCGGCGACGCCGTCCCCGCCGGGCGCCTCCCCGCGCCGGCAGGTGTCGAGGCGCTCGTTTTTCATCATGGCGATCGCTCGGTGGTCGCGCTGTGGGCGCCGAGCGCGGCACCCGAAGGACTCGACACCGTCCTGCAGCTTGGCGCGGCCACGGAGGCAGTTGACCTGCTGGGTCGAGCGCAGCCGCTCGAGAAGGACGAACTGGGGCGCCACCGCTTGACCCTGCACCGCATGCCGGTGCTTGTCGAAGGCATGGAAAAGTGGCTCGCCGAGTTGGCGATGTCGGTGACGATCACGCCGGACCGCATCGAGTTCGGCGCAGGCGACTACACCCACGAGCTTCGCTTCGGTAACCCGGTGGGCCGACACCTCTCGGGCACCGCGCGCATTCAGGAACCGGATGGTTGGTCGGTCACGCCGACCAACCTGAATCTCGCCCTCGGACCGGGCGCGAGCCAGGCGGCGCGGATCGAGCTGACCTATCCGCACACAGAGCCCGCGGGGGACAAGACGATCGCGGTAGCGATCGACCTGATCCCCTCCGGCTACAGGCTCGACATCCCGCTCACGGTGAACCTCGGCCTCAGCGACATCGAAGCCTGGGCCATCCCGATTGTCGAGGGGGATGACCTGATTCTGCGCCACGTGGTGACCAACCGCTCGACAGAGGTGCTGCACTTCCGCGGAGCAGGGGTAGTCCCCGGCAGTTCGCGTCAGTACCAGCCCTTCTACAACCTCAAGCCGGGCGACACGACCATGGCGGAGTACCGCTTCAAGGGCGGGGCCGGGCTCGCAGGCCGCACGGCGCGGTTGATGCTTCGCGAACTCAACGACGGCTCGCGCGTCCACAATCTCGCTGTGGTCATCCCCTGAGCAGCGCTGCCGCCCCGCCGCCACTGGCAAGTCGCCCCGCGCCGGGTAAACTTCTCAGCATGGACAGGATTTCGCAGACTGCCAATTCACCCCGTCGGACCCGGATGCCGGCTGTGGCGCTGGGAGTGACGCTGCTGATGTGGCCCCCCGGGTGCTCGCGCGATGTCCGGCTGGACTCGAGCGAGCTTCGCGACGTGTCGGTGCGAAGCGTGACGCTCTACGGATTGACGCTGGACGAATCGGCGGATCCGGAGACAGTCGCGTTCGCCGCGCTCTCCGCCGTGCGCGAGGACTTCGAGGCGGGCACGGATCGTGCCGCCCGGGCGGCGGCGCTGGACAAGCAGTTCGACCTTTGTGCCGCGGAGTACATCGCGGGCCAGAACGAGTCGAGTCGCAGCCGGGAGGAGTTCCTCCTGTCGGTCGTGCGCCTCTGGACCCCCACGGTCGCCCACTACGTCGGGGACTTCCCCTCAACGCTGGAAGAGGCCCGCTCACGGTTCGTCGTGCGCCGGGTGGCGGCCAAGGACGACGCGCCCGAGCAGGCGGACGTGCTTATGGAGGTGGACGACATCCCCGCGGGCCGCGACCCGAATGCGCGGGTCGTGTTGGCCGTGTATCTTGTTCGAGACGGCGGCTTCTGGCGGGTGAGCCACCTCGGCTTCGACGTCGGATCGAAGAACCCCGCAGCCCGCCGTCGGATTGCCGAGCGTTCCACCGCTGCGCCCGATGACAAGCCTTAGCATCTGTTCTTGACACGCGTGGAATCCTAACGTATACCAAACTTCCGCGGTGTCCGCCGGGGGATGGCGGCTGCGGAACCGCGCTGGTCGTGCGCCTCCCAAAGGCCCGGGCAACCCATGGAACCACGCGTTATCACCGTCAAGGGAGCCCGCGAGCACAACCTGCGCGACGTATCCCTCACCTTGCCGCGGGGCAAGCTGATCTGCTTCACCGGCGTATCGGGCAGCGGCAAGAGCAGCTTCGCTTTCGACACGCTGTTCGCTGAGGGGCAGCGACGATACCTCGAATCGCTCAGTTCCTATGCGCGACAATTCCTCGGGCAGGTCGCCAAGCCCGACGTCGACCAGATCACCGGCCTCTCGCCGTCGATCTCCATCCAGCAGAAAACGAGCGGCTGGAACCCGCGCAGCACGGTCGGCACGATCACCCAGATCCACGACTACCTTCGCGTGCTCTACGCCCGCGTCGGCCGACAACACTGTCCCGGGTGCGGGAAGGTCATCAGCGCGCAGAGCCGCGAGCAGATCATTGCCCGTATCCTGGAGCTTCCCGCAGGAACGCGGATCCACGTGCTCGCCCCGGTCGTCCGCGGCCAGAAGGGCGAGTACCGCGACCTGTTCGAGGACATGCTCCGCCAGGGGTACGCCCGCGCCCGCGTGGACGGACAGGTCTATCCCCTGGGAGAAGTGCCTCCACTGGCGCGCCATGTCCGCCACCACATCGAGATCGTCGTAGATCGCCTGACGGTCGACGCCGGCGTGCGCCCCCGCCTCGCCGAGGCGGTGGAAAGCGCCCTGCGACTGGGGGGCGGCTCGCTGATCGTTCAGCCGGCGGCGGAGGAGGCCGAATCGGCAACCCCGGCGCGCGGGACTCGTCGCAAGGGTAAGACCGCGGCTTCGGTGTCGGCGGCCGACCTGCTCCTGTCGTCGCACTACGCGTGCACGACCTGCGATCTGTCGTTCGAGCCGCCGTCGCCGCAGATGTTCAGCTTCAACGCCCCGACTGGCATGTGTTTGACCTGCGACGGTCTGGGCACGGCGTTCGATTTCGACGTGGACCTGCTGGTGCCTGATCCACGGAAGTCCTTCCTGAACGTCGCCATCGAGCCGATGCGCGTGCGCATCGGCAAGTGGCGCCGGCACATCTATGAAGCCGTGGCGAGGAAGGTGGGGTTCGACCTGAAGACGCCTTGGAAGGACCTGCCCAGGAAGGCGCGCGACGCTCTGCTCTTCGGCCTCGGCGATACGCACCTGACCTACGAATGGCGCTGGCGTGGCGGCGTGTGGAAACACGGCGGCACGTTTGCCGGGGTCGTTGAGGAGCTCCGCGACAAACATCGCAAGGCCTCATCGGCCATGGTCCGAGGCTACTACGAGAAGTACATGCGCAAGCGGACCTGCCCGGCTTGCGGCGGGGCGCGGCTGCGGGCGCAGGCGCTTTCCGTCCGGCTCGGTGGGCGAAACCTGCCTGATCTGTGCGCGGCCTCGATCGACGAGGCGCAGTTGTTTCTCGATGATCTCAAGTTGACGCCGACCGAACAGATCATCGCCCACGACGCGCTCCGCGAGGTACGGGCCCGCCTCAAGTTCCTGCAGGACGTGGGGTTGAGCTACCTCACGCTGGACCGCCCCGCCCCGACCCTGAGCGGCGGCGAGTCGCAGCGTATCCGCCTGGCGAGCCAGATCGGCGCGGGGCTGGCCGGGGTGCTGTACATCCTCGACGAGCCATCCATAGGCCTGCACCACCGCGACAACCGCCGCCTGCTCGATTCGCTGCTGCGCCTGCGAGACCTGGGCAACACGGTGATCGTCGTGGAGCACGACGAGGAGACGATGCGCACCGCCGACGAGATTGTGGACTTCGGCCCGGGCCCCGGCGTTCGCGGCGGCGAGGTCGTGGCCCACGGCGGGCTCGACGACGTTCTGGCGTCGAAGCGCTCGGTCACGGGTCGGTTCCTCTCCGGGGAGGAGCGGATCGAAGTACCCAGGCAGCGGCGGGAAGTGAGCCCGCCGAAGCCAGTGAAGCGGAAGCGGAAGGCGTGAACCGCAGGGGGAGCAGTCAATGCGCGGCGGGCGAAGCGGTCTGCGGCAACTCGGCACGCTCCCGCGCGACCTGGAGCGCGTGCTGGAAATCCGCGGTCACCGTCAGCCACGCGTGGTGGCTGCCCCAACCGGCGCGGCCGATCGTATGCAGCGGCTGCTGCTGCACACCGCCAAGGACCACAAACGCGCCCAGGCGCCGGATGCGATCCAGCGCAGACTCGAGATTGACCAGACCCGTGGCGTCCATGACCGGAACTGACCGCATGTCGATCAACACCACGCGTACCCCATCACCGGTCACTTTCAGCGCGCTCATCGCCCGCTGGGCAGCGCCGAAGAAGAGGGGCCCGGCGATTTCGTACATCAGTACGCCGGCCGGCAGCGTGGCCGGGTGCTCGGCGCCGCTTACGCCGACGAGCCGCACAGTCGACAGGTCGGCCATGCGCTTCATGAACAGCAGCGCCGCCAGGACAACACCCGCGGCCACCGAGACGGTCATGTCGAAGATGATCGTCAGTGCGAAACAGGTCAGCAGCACGACGACATCGCTGCTCGGCCCTGTGCGGATCAGGTGGAAGAAGTGTTTCGCGTCGGCCATGTTCCAGGCGACGATCAGCAGCAGTGCGGCCAGCGAGGCCATCGGAAGGTGCCCCAGCGTCGGCGCGAGCAAAACCATCGCCAGAAGCACGAAAATCGAGTGGAACACGGCGGCCAGCGGCGAACGTGCGCCACTCCGGGCACCGGTGGCCGTCCGTGCAACCGCACCCGTGGCCGCGATGCAGCCGAACAGCGGCCCGACGATGTTGCCAACACCTTGGGCAAAGAGTTCCGCGTTCGGATCATGTTTGCCCCCGGTTACGCCGTCTGCGACGACCGCAGACAGCAGCGACACGATCGCGCCCAGCACCGCGATGGCGAAAGCGGAGCTGAGCAAGGAGCGGACGAGATCAAGCGAGAATTCAAGCGGCCGGCCGTCAGGGCCGGGCAGTGTCCACGGCGCGGCGGGGACCGGCAGCGAGCCGGGGATGCCGTGGCCGGTGACGTCGCCGATGGTGTAGGTGTAGCGATCGGCGATCGTCGCCACACTCCACTCCGGCTGCGCAGCGTGCAGGCAGATCGCGGCCAGCGCCCCGATGGGCAGTGCCACGATCGGCGCCGGCACGCGATGCGAAACCCGTGGCCAGACCAGCAGGGTTGCCATGGTGAGCAGGCCCACGACCAGGTCGCCGACGCGCAGGTGAGGGATCGCTTCGTAGACGACCGCCAGCCGCGCGAAGAAATTATCCGGCTGCCGCGGGAGAGCCAAGCCGGCGAAGTCGGCGAGCTGAAGAGACGCTATCACCACGGCGATGCCGGCGGTGAAGCCGGTGGTCACGGGATGGGGAACGAACTGAATCAATCGTCCGAGCCGCGCGAGGGCCATAAGGACCAGCATCATCCCCGCCATCATGGTGGCGACGACGAGTCCTCCCAGGCCGTAGGTCGCGCTGATGGGCGCGAGGATGACGACGAAGGCCGCCGTCGGTCCGGACACCTGCACGCGTGACCCGCCGAGCAACGCGATGAGCGCGCCGGCTATGATCGCGGTATAAAGCCCATGCTGCGGCGGAACGCCGGCGGCGATACCAAAGGCCATCGACAGCGGCAAGGCGATGACCCCGACGATGACCCCCGCGACGAGATCGCTGCGAAGGTCGCGCAGGCCGTACCCCTGAGACAGCGCTCGCCTCAGGGCTATGGCCGGAGAAAGTCCTGGTCCAAGAGTAGCCGTCGGGGGGGAGTCCTGGTTCGCGAGGGGCATGTTGAATCGAACTATCGACTGAACGCCGATGCGCCTGAAGCCAGTCGGCACGGCGACGGCTTCGGTCGAGGCAAACGCGGCGGATTCTACCCAGTGCCGTCCCCCCCGGCAATCGCCTCAGCCGAGGGAACTCGTGGCAGCGCTAAGGGAGCTGATCTCGGAAGC
The DNA here is from genome assembly GCA_964426945.1 of uncultured Phycisphaeraceae bacterium. Classification (GTDB taxonomy): domain Bacteria; phylum Planctomycetota; class Phycisphaerae; order UBA1845; family UBA1845; genus CAYRSS01. Next base: position 2,681 of record CAYRSS010000010.1, on the reverse strand, counting down.
ATGATTCGATCGAAACGATCACATTCGACGGCCGTGAATGGCGACCGCGTGGCCGGATCGCGCGGGAAGGGCGCCTCTCGCAGTTCCGTGAAATCGCGCACCTCGCCCGTGACGGGTCCGACTGCCGCCTCGTCCAACGGCCTGGCGTGGCTCACGGTGCGTGGTGCGCGGCAGAACAACCTGCGATCACTCGATGTCCGCTTCCCGTTGTCGCGGTTCGTCTGCGTCACCGGCGTGTCGGGAAGCGGCAAGAGCTCGCTGGTCAACGACATCCTGCGCGAGGTCCTGCTCCGTGACCTCAACAAGGCTGAGTCGGCCACCCCGGGCGCGCACGACGCGATCGACGGCATCGAGCAACTCGACAAGATCATCGACATCGATCAATCGCCGATAGGGCGCACGCCGCGCTCCAACCCGGCGACCTACATCAAGCTGTTCGACGAGATCCGTGACCTCTACACCCGCCTGCCCGATGCGAAAGTTCGCGGCTACAAACCCGGTCGGTTCAGTTTCAACGTCAAGACCGGGGGGCCCGGTGGCGGGCGGTGCGAAGCGTGCGAGGGCAACGGTGCGAACCGGATGGAGATGGACTTTCTGGCCGACGTCTGGGTCCAGTGCCCCGTCTGTGCCGGACGTCGCTTCAACCGCGAGACTCTCCAGATCCTCTACAAGGGGAAAACGATCGCCGATGTGCTTGAGATGGATGTCCAGGAGGCTCTCACCCAGTTCGACAACGTGCCCAAGATCCGGGAGATGCTCCAGACGCTGCACGATGTGGGACTCGACTACCTCAAGCTCGGCCAGTCGTCGACCACCCTCTCCGGAGGAGAGGCCCAGCGCATCAAGCTGGCCCGCGAGCTCGTCCGGCGATCGACGGGGCGGACGCTCTATGTGCTCGACGAGCCCACGACCGGGCTGCATTTCGCCGATATCCGGCGGCTGCTGGAGGTGCTGCACGGCTTCGTCGACGCCGGCAACACCGTCGTGGTCATCGAGCACAATCTCGACGTGATCAAGACGGCGGACTGGGTCATCGACCTCGGCCCCGAAGGGGGCCCCGGCGGCGGACGCATCGTGGCCGAGGGCACGCCCGAGCAGGTGGCCGCCGTCGCTGGGTCGCACACGGGCGAGGCCCTCCGCGAGGTGCTGAGCCCCCTGTCGACAGGCGCGAAGCGCGGCGGCCGGTCGACGGCCGCGCCCGCGAAGACCGGGAGGGCCCGCCGACGTGACGGCCGGCCCGCGGCCGACGCGGAAGCCAAGGTCATCTCCGTGGTCGGCGCGCGACAGAACAACCTCAAGGATGTGACGGTCGACATTCCGCGCGGGGTGATGACGATCTGTTCCGGGCCGTCGGGCAGCGGCAAGAGCAGCTTCGCCATCGACACGGTCTACACCGAGGGGCAGCGGCGCTACGTCGAGTCGCTCTCGGCCTATGCCCGGCAGTTCATGGGCCAGCTCCAGCCGCCGAAGGTCGACCGGGTCACGGGATTGTCGCCTTCGATCTGCATCGAACAGAAAACCACCAGCAAGTCGCCGCGATCCACCGTCGGCACGGTGACGGAAATCTACGACTACATGCGCGTGCTGTGGGCACGTCTCGGGCGCGCGTACTGTCCACCCTGTCGGCAGCCCATCGGCACGCAAACCAGCGACGAGATCGTCGAGCGCGTCCTCGCCCTTCCCGAGGGCTCGAAACTGATGCTGCTCGCCCCGGTTCAGCCCAACGGCTCGGAAACCTACGAGCAGCTCTTTGAACGGGAGCGAACCAACGGGTATGCGCGAGTCCGGGTCGACGGGGTGATTCACGAGCTGGGGGCGGCGATCCCCGTGGACAACCGCCGGCGACACGACGTGCAGCTCGTCGTGGATCGGGTCGTCGTGTCGCGGCGCTCTGCCTCGCGTATCGCCGACAGCATGGAGCAGGCCCTCGCGCTGGGACAGGGTGTCGTGATGGTACTTCCGGCTGACTCTGATTCTCCGGCGCGCGAACCGCTCGCGGCCGACGCCGCACGCCCGGCCGGCGGGCGGTCCGAGGCCCGGCGCCGCACGGGCCGGGATGCCGCGCCAAAGTCATCCATCGCCCCACCGATGCGCTTCTCGCAGCATCACGCCTGCGATCGCTGCGGCGAGAGCTACGACGAGTTGACACCCCACCACTTCTCCTTCAACGCCCGGATGGGATGGTGCGAAGCCTGCGAGGGACTCGGCGTTCAGCACGGTGCGAACCCCGGCGCGATCATCACGCACCCGACCGCGTCGATCCTCGGCGGAGCCGTGGAGGCCTGGGGACGTGTCGCCGACGGCTCGCTGATGCACCGGCTGGCGTCCGCCGTCGCCGGGCACATAGGATTCGATCCCGAAACCCCGTGGTCCGCCCTGCCGGAAGCTCACCGCATGGCGTTCCTGCATGGCTGCGGCGACGACTGGATCAGCGTGGAGGGTGGCGGGGCCGACGGGCGCTCTCGTTCGCGCGGCGGGCCCGCAGGCGCTCTGCGCGTCCGCTGGCGCGGTTTCTACCCGGCCATCGGGCACGCGACGCGCGTGAGCTGGCAGTATCGGATGCGGCTCGACGCACTCACGACGGAGGTCCCCTGCGACGCCTGCCGGGGCTCGCGCCTCGCACCCCTGCCCGCCCAGGCGCGCCTGGGCGACGCAACGCTCCCCGAAATCTGCGCGATGCC
>CAYRSS010000009.1:0-117284 GCA_964426945.1 uncultured Phycisphaeraceae bacterium | reverse complement strand
CGAGGATCGAGATGTCGAACGTGCCGCCGCCGAAGTCGAAGACCGCGATCTTCTCGTTCTTCTTGCGCTCGAGGCCGTAGGCCAGCGCCGCCGCCGTCGGCTCGTTGATGATGCGCTCGACCTTGAGGCCCGCGATCTCGCCGGCCTCCTTGGTGGCCTTGCGCTGCGAGTCGTTGAAGTACGCCGGGACCGTGATCACCGCGCGATCGACCTTCTCGCCGAGGTAGTCCTCCGCGGTCTTCTTCAGGTCCTGGAGGATCATGGCGCTGATCTCCTGCGGCGTGTACTCCTTGCCGCGGACACCCACCCGGACCAGTTCCTCCGGGCCGCCGATGACCTTGTAGGGCACCATCTTTTCTTCCGAGGCGACTTCGCTGTGCCGCCGCCCCATGAAGCGCTTGATCGAGAACACCGTGTTTTCGGGATTGGTTACCTGTTGGTGTCGAGCTACCTGCCCGACCAGCCGCTCGCCCTTCTCGGTGATGGCGACGACAGACGGCGTGAGCCGCGAACCCTGGGCGTTGGTCAGCACCTTGACCTGGTCGCCCTCCATGACAGCCACAACGGAATTCGTCGTGCCAAGATCGATTCCAATGATTTTGGACATCGTTACCTCCCAATGTTGGCCGACGCCGAGCGAACAGCGCGCGGGCGACCGTAGTGCTGGGTCTACACGGCGTGTGCCACGCTCCGGACTGGGGCGCGGCGCCGTAAAGTTCTTGTTGCCAGTATCTTATGGATTCTCCGCCGTCGCCGATCACCACCAGCCTGCCAACCTGACAGTCCCGAATGCTGCGGATATGGCACCTGAGCGGCGAATTCGGGACATTCTGCTTTGGGTTTTGCAACTGCACGATACACTGACGGCATGAACATCGAGCCGATGGGTGTGGCGGAGGGTCACGGCCTGCCAACGGTCCGGCAGCAGTCGGTTTTCATCGAGAACCGCGTCGGACAGCTCCTTCGGCTCACCCAGATCCTCGACCAGACCGACGTCCGAATCCTGGGGCTTTCCGTCGTCTACTCGGTCGATTGCGCCATCTGCCGGATCCTGGCCGACGACCCCGATGCCGCGTACGACGCCTTCCGTTCGGCCCGGATGCAGGTCAGCGAGGCCGAGCTGCTCGTGGTGAGCCTGCCCCACGGGAAGCGCGCGTTGCTGCAGACATGGGCCGCGCTGCTCAACGGCGAAGTGAACATCCACTACACCTATCCGCTGCTCATTCACCCCGGCCGCAGCAGCGCCTTGGCCGTCTGCCCCGACAACATCGAGATGGCCGCGGCTGTGCTCAGGGAAAAGCGGCTGACGCTGCTCGATCAGCAGGACCTTCGCGACGCCCGCGACGGATCGTAGAGGCCGGGACCTCCTCCCGCGCGGGTGAGCCATCAGCGCTGCTGCCGAGGCTCGGCCGACCTGCTATGCTCCGTGCGTTGCGGTAAACCTGCGGGTTGTCGGGAGTTGATCATGCTCATTCCGCTGGCCGAAGTCGACATTCTCCACGTGATCAGCCGCTGGCTGCACATCGGTGCGGCGATCGTTGCGATCGGTGGGGCGGCGTTCGCGCGCATTGCGCTGCTTCCTTCGCTTCGCGGGATGCCGGACGAGGATGCGGCGCGACTGCGCGAGTCCGTTCGATCACGCTGGGCGAAGGTGGTTCACGCCTGCATCGCCATCCTGCTGCTGACCGGCGGGTTGAACTTCTATCGGCTTGTGCTCGCGCCCAAGGTGGCCCCGATGCCGTATCACGCGATCTTCGGCGTGAAACTTATGGCCGCGCTGGCGATTTTCTTCCTCGCGAGCGCCCTGGCAGGCCGCAGCCCCGGTTTCGCGGGAATGCGCGCGGCCGCGCCGAAGTGGCTCAGCGTGATTCTGCTGCTGGGCGCGGTGATCGTACTTGTCTCCGGCGTGCTCGCGCAGGTGCGGGGCGGGTCGGTCGTCATGGCCGGCTGATTGGCGCCTACGACATCGACCAGATGGCGATGGCCGCCGCTGCGGCCAGCAGGAGTGCATTGACCGATATCCAGCGGCGCATCTTCCGGCGTCGTGAAGCCGTCACGCTGCGATGGATGGGGCGAAGCCGCCGGATTGAGGCGGCGACGACGACGCCCGCGAGCCAGATCGTGCCCGCCGCCAGATAGGCCGCCGCGAGCACGCCCGTCAGCACCGCGACGTATTCCCCGCGTCGAAGCGTGATCAGCGTGATCACAAGGGCCGCAAGACCGAGCACGAGAAACAGCCCGATCGACCACAAATCGATCAGCCGGTGGTCCACCCAGCGGTTGACTTCGTAGGCGGCGTCGCTGGGGCAGACGGTCTCGCCGCATTCCGGGCAGCGGGCCCGGGCACCGTGCCCACGCAGGTCGTAACCGCAGGCGGGGCAGGGCTGGTCATCGGGGTGCAAAACGGCCTCGGCCATATGCCCGATTCTAGCCGCGATGCGCCCTGACTTGACAGGGCAGGGTGGCGGTCCGATGAAAGGGCAAGGGTCTGCGGCTGGCGCGATTGCCGCGCCGGGCTGCCGCCCCGTGCAGGCTTCCTCTGGTGAGATACCTGATGAATCGGCATCGATTGAGTTTGTTCGGCCTGGTCCTGATTCTCTCGCTGCCGTCCCTCGCCGGCGGTCAGGAGCCGGCTGCGAAGCCCCAGTCGACCGGCGAGAAGTCGCCACCCGATGGGCAGCGCCAGCCCGCTACTGAAGAGGAGCTGATCGCCGCGATTCGCGAGGCGCTCGGTTCGCCCTCGCAGGCCACGTCGGACGAAGAGGAATTCGACCGCGCCGCCCGCGCGAGCCTGCGTGGGCTCGAGCTGATCGACGAGTTTCTCAAGCGGTATCCGAACAGCCCGGCGCGCGACGACGTGCTGATCCAGAAGCTCAGCCTGCTTTCTGACCTCGCCCGGTTCGATCCCGGTCACCTGGGCCTCCTGCTCACCACCACGGAGGAGATCGCCGACAGCCGACCGACCGGACGTCTCGCGACGGAGTGCGACTACTTCGCGATCCTGGCCTTCGTTATGGCCGCACGCCACGAGAACATGCCTGAGCGCACGCGGCTGGTCGGCACGGCGGAGCGCTATCGGGCGTTCCTGGAGGACCACCCCGACTCACCGCGCGGCCCGGTCGTGTTTGCCAGTCTGGCGCGATGCCTGCTGGGGTTGGGGTTGCTCAGCGACGCGGAGCGCACCCTCGCGGGCATGAAACGGTTCTACCCCGATCACCCGGCCACCCGGCGCGTCGAGGGTGAGGTCGGCATAGCGAAGGCCGTCGGCCAGTCGCTCCCGCTGGATCTCGCGTTCTCGGACGGCTCGAAGTTCGCGTCGGCGGACCATACGGGCAAGGTCATCGTTCTCGGCTTCTGGAGCAGCGTGAACGGCGCCTCCACCGAGTTCCTCCGCGAGATGGGCCGCCTGCATAAGGCGCACGCGGACAAGCCAGTGCAGATCGAGGCGGTCTGCCTCGACGGCCCGCGAACGCAGCAGGCCGCGCGCAGCGAGGTGTTTCAGAGCTCCGTCACTTTCCCGCAGCACTACGAGTCCAAAGGCGTGCGCAGTGACGTCGTCGTGTCGCTCGGCGTTGTCGAGCTGCCGACGTCCCTGGTGCTCGATCGGAAGGGCGTTCTGCGGGCAGTACTGTCGAGTGAGAAGACGGCTGAGCTTGCGGCGTTGCTCGAGAAGCTGCTGGCGGAGGCGCCGTAATCGGCCCGGCGCTGCGGCCTCAGCCGCGACGCGGTCCCGGCGTGTCGGCCGGATCGACGGGCAGCTCGGCCGCTGCGATTTCGCCGAGGATCCGCCAATTCTCTGCGGCCCGGTCCACCAATCCCATCTGCTGGAGCGCCAGCGCCAGGTGCCCGCGGAACGCGGCGCAGCCGGGATCGCCTTTCGTCGCGTGCTCGAAGTGGGCGACCGCGCGCTGAAACTCGCCGCGATCTGCATACATCAGCCCAAGCTCGTAGTGGATGGTGAGCGACTCCGGGTCCATGCCGAGAGCTCGGCGGAGGCAGTCCATCCCCGCCTGAACCTGCCCCTTCTCACGGAGGGCGAGGCCCAGCTTGACGATCGCCTGAGTGTAGTTCGGATTGATGGCCGCCGCGTCGCGGTACGCCTCGATCGCCCCGTCCAGGTCGCCGTTGCTGCGCAGTAGCAGCCCCAGCTTATAGTGGAGGTCGGCGTAGTTGGGATTCTTCTCGATGGCTGCGCGGAGGCTGCCGATCTGGCGGTGAAGCAGGGCCTCCGTCTCCCGGCTCGCCGGCCCGTCGGGCTGATGAGCGATGAGCGGGGCCGAGAGGTATCGCCGCGCCTGCTGGGCGGTGCTGCTCTGGAGGTGCAACCGCGCCGTTTCGGCGAAGAGCATGGCGCTGCTCGGCTCGACGCTGGCCGCGGCTTCGAAGCTCGCCATGGCCTCCTGCATCATCCCCGCGGCCTCCTGGGCGACGCCCAGCCCCACATAGCCGATCAGCAGCCGGTCGTTGATCTGCACGGCCTGGTTGAACCACTGCGCCGCATCGAGATACTCGCCGTCACGCAGGTTGAGCGTGGCGAGACGAACCGTGGCTTCCAGCGAGTCCGGATCGACCTCCAGCGCCCGCCGCAGTGTGGCCTTCGCCTCTGCCCGGCGATCGGCCCGTGCGTAGACATCGCCGAGGCGAACGTAGTGTTCCGCCGCAGTGGGTCGCGCCTCGATCATCTCCGTCAGCATCAGGGCCGCTTCGTCGTAGCGGCCGGCCTCGATCATGGTGGTGACCAGGTCGTCCTGGACTTCCCAGTTGTCCGGCTCCAGCGCGAGGGCGTACTGGTAGCGTCGGACGGAGTCTTCCAGGCGATCCGCCTGGAGATACAGGTTGGCCAGCATGAGCGACGGGGCGATTTCTTCCGGCCGCTCGAAGCACAGATGTTCGTAGTGGTCAATCGCCGCGTCGATGTCGCCGCGCGTCAGGCAGACCGCGGCCAAGCGCTCACGTGCGGGTCGAAGGCCGGCGTCGATTTCGAGGCAGGTCTCGTAGGCGGCGGCAGCGGCGGCGGGATCACCGAGTTTCTCGTAGCAGAACCCCAGCGCGTAGGGGGCTGCGGCATCCTCTTCGTCGGATTCGGCGGCAATGGCGAGGTGCTCCACCGCCGCGTCCGTCGAGCCCAGGTCGTCGAGCGCACAGGCCAGGCCGATGCGCGCGACCCGGTTGTCGACGTCTGACTCCAGGATCGCCGCGAAACATGAGCGAGCTCTAGCGCTCTGGCCGTCGGCCAGATAACGGATGCCCAGCCGCTGCAGCGGGCTGCCATCGCGCGGCGCACGATCCACGGCCTCCTGCAACTCCTCGAGGGTGTAGTGCCCGTCGTCGTGCAGGAGGGACCCGAACGCCCCGAGGAGCTCCGCAAGCAGCCCCCGCCCCAGTACTTCCAGGAGGTAGGTCATGTTGGCCTGTCAGGCGTCAGCCGTCTCCAGCGATTCGAGTGCTGTTCGCGCCGCCGCGTAGTCGTGGTTGATGGCGAGCGCCTTGGCGTAGGCGCTTCTGGCCTTGAGGATCTTGCGGCTGCGCTCGTAGAGGCTGCCGAGCTGGTAGTACACGTCCGCGTAATCGGCGCCGGCCCGGATCGCCTCCTCAAGCCGCCGCACGGCGTCGGTGGCACGGTCGGTCCGCGCGTAGAGTCGACCGAGCTGAATAAGGGCTTTCGTGAACTTCGGATCCAGGCCGACCGCGCGCTCGCACGCGGCAATGGCCTCGTCGCAGCGCCCCAGTCGATCGAGAAGCTGGGCGCTGCGGAAGTGGACCGCCGCGTCGCCCGGTTTGCGCTCAAGCAGGGTCTGCACCGCCTTGTGTAGGACGGGGAACACCCGTTCGTCGATTCGCCCGGGCTGCACGCTGATCAGCGCGTCGACGAAGTCGAGATCTGTCTCGACAATCCGCACAAGATCGGCGAGGCCGCCGGGCTCCTCCGCGGGCAGCGGCTCGGGCATCGTGGGCTTGAGCATCACGGTCCGGCCGCTCTCCTGCATCGCGCGGGCTGCCTGCGCCAGCAGCAGTCCGATCCGTGCATCATGCGGCCGCAGTTGCTGGGCACGCTGGAGGAGTTTCAGCGACTCGTCGGGCATCTGCTTCAGGCCGTAGATCATCGCGAGGCTGACCATCGCCTCGGTGTGCTGGCGGTCGAGGTTGATCGCCTGCACGAATCGCAGTTCCGCCTCCTCGTAGGCCTCCGCATCTGTGAGCAGCGTGCCGAGCTGAAAGTGCAGTTCGCCTGATTCGGGGTGCTGCTTCACGGCCTCTCGAAGGCGGCTGACCGCCTCGGTCCGTTTGCCCGCGGACCAGAGACTCAGCGCGAGCCGGACGCGACAGGCCACATCTGGGTCGCCTTGGTTCACAACGGCGTTGTATCGCTCTGCGGCGCCGGCCGGATCGCCCTGCGCTGCATGGCAGGCGGCCAGCAGGGATGCCACCGAGCGGCGAGGTGCCCCATGAACCGCCGCACGGGAGAAGGCGACCGTGGCCTCGGCGAACTGTCCGGCACCGAGCAGGCATACGCCTCGCCGGATCTCGTTCTCGCTCATCAACCGCTCGCGCAGCTGGCGAACCGGCTCGCTGAGCGGCATTTCCGTGGTGCCTGCCCCCGACGTGTCGGGTTGGAGGCTGACGCGTTCTGTAGACATTGAAATCCTCGGTCGGGCGAACCGGATCCGTGTGCCGACGGCCCGTGTTCCGCACCGCGCCTCCTGTCGTCGAGTGGCAGCCGCAGGCTTCGGCGCGGCTGCCACTCCGTAGTATCGGACAGGGCGCGCGCCGCCGCGGGCCCGGAGCGGCGGGCGTAGGTCTTCGGCTCGGCGATGACAGGGAAGGCCGCCTTTATCGGTCGCGTAGGGCTCACGAACGCTCGCGCGAGAACAGAAGCGCCCTGACGGCGGCACGTTCGTCCCGCGTCAGCAGGATGCCGGGGACCAGCCCAGCCAATAGCAACAGGGCCAGCGCAACACCGGAGGCGAGCGGGGGAAGCAGGACTGCGGCGGAAGCCAGGATCAGTCCCACCACCCGGCCGTCGATGCGAATCCCCCGGCCATGAAGAAATCCCACGATGACGGCCAGCGCCGCGCCAGCGGCCCCAACGCTGGCCCAGGTGGCACCGGCCAGCACCGTCGCGGCGTCGCTTGACTCGATACCCCCCATCGCGAGCACGCAGGCCGTCAGGCCGACGCTCCAGGCGAACAGCGCCAGCCGCGGCCGCTCGATCAGTTGAGCGCCGACCGCCGCAAGCCGGGCCATCGCCAGCAGGAAGAACAGCAGGACCAGCCCCGGCAGGATACCGCCGCCCGCACTGTACGCCGCCGGGAGCAGCCGGCCTATCAAGGGCCAGCTCAGGACCAGCACACACGATGCGACCAGCAGCAGGGCGGCGCAGACGCGCGTGAGCAGGCGCAGGGCCGCGATAGCTCCCTCCCTATGGCCCCGTGCCCAGATGTGATTGACGCTGGCCGACACCACACCGCTCACCATGACCGCCGCCACAAGGAGGAGCTGCGCGATCGTGCGCGTCGCGTTGAATACGGCCACAGCCTCTTCGCCGGCCCGCTTCAGCACGACCCACGCCGGGTAGTAGAAGAGTGCATGCCAGATGACCGCGCCAGCGGCGGACGAAATGCTGTACATGAGCAGGCCCCGCGAACTCGGCGAACCGAAAGCCGGCGCGGCGGTCGTCTCGCGGGGTTCGGCCGCGCGCTCGGTAGCAACCCGAACACCCGGCAGGAACAACAAGGTCGTCAGCACGTTGGCCGCCGTGTACGCGATGATGAGGCCCGCAGCGTTCTGGCGACTCCAGCCCGCCAGGCCGAGGAGCAGCGCGGTCGTCGTGACTGCGCCCAGTCCTTCCATGAGGCTCGACGCCCGGAACATGCGCAGCGATCGGAGCAGGGCCAGCGTGCCGTGATAGGCCGCCAGGGAGACCGTGCAGCCGGCCGCCGCGCGGGTCAGGACGAGGACGTCTGCGTCGGTCGCTCGGGCGGAGGCAGTGTCGCCGAAGAGAAGCGGGCCCAGGTACGCCGCGAGTACGATCAGGGCGCCCATCAGGGTGACGGACACGCACAGCATCACCGCTGCACTGTGGCGGGCGAACCGGGCCAGCGTCCCCCGGGATTCATGCTCGGGGGCATAACGCGCGATGCCTTCGAAGAGGCCGAGCGATCCGATGGGCAGCAGGACGTTGATTACCAGCAGGGCGACGCTGAACAAGCCGTACTCGGCCGGCGGGAGCAGCCAGGCCAACGCCAGCGCACGACCAAGCCCGAGTCCTTGCGCCACCGCGGTCGAGGCGGCGCTCGCGCCCAGGGAGAGGGCTACAGGATCGGGCCGAAACCAGGCACGATATCCGCGCAAGCTCGATCCTCGCGGTGGCTCCGCGTCGGCGGCCCCGGAGCTGAAGGTGCAGGGCCGCCCCCGACTGACGCCGGCAGCCGCCAGACGCGCCCGGCGGGCTGGACAGGCTTCACGCGGCGATCTACGCTGATGATTCGCCCGCGCGGGCGTTGAAGCCACACGCTGCAGAGTCAACGCAGAATGTTAGTCGAGCGGCTCCTCGCTGCCAACGAGAAACACTCCCAGCGGCTCGCGGTCGACGATGGTCGAACCCCGCTGACCTACGCCCGGCTGACCTCGCTGTCGATGGTGCTGCGCGACGTGTTGCAGCGCGAGACGCAGCTGGACCGGGTGGGCGTGATGCTCCCTGCCAGCGCCGCGTTTCCCGCGGCATTGTTCGGCACCCTTTGGGCGTCCAAGACAGTCATTCCGCTTAACTTCCTGCTGAGCAGCAGCGAACTCGCCCGGATTGCCGAAGACGCGGGCATCGACCTGATCCTTACGATCGAGCACTTCCGCGAGTTGCTCGAGCCGCTTCCCGTGCGCAAGGTCTACATGGAGCACCTCCCGCTGAAGCGCAAGGTGTTCTTCACCCTGCTGCGACGGACGCCGGCGCCCCCCGTGGTCCGGGCCGAGGACACAGCCGTCCTGCTGTACACCTCGGGGACCACCGCCGAGCCCAAGGGCGTGGAGCTGACCTACGGCAACCTCAGCAGCAACTGCCTCGACACGATCGAGATGCTCCAGATCGATCCCGAGCAGAGATTCCTGAATATCCTGCCGCCGTTTCACGTATTCGGGCTCACCGCCAACGTGCTGGTGCCGGTTTGCCTGGGGGCGACCGTCTTCGCCATCCCGCGATTCAGCCCGGTGGCGCTGCTCAAGGCCGTGGTGGAGCACCGCATCACGGTGATGATGGCGATCCCGAGCATGTATGCCGCGCTGCTGCGAAGCAAGTCGGCCACGAGCGAGACCTTCTCCTCGATCTACCTCGCCATCAGCGGCGGAGAGCCGCTGCCAGAGAAGCTCCGAATAGCCGTATCTGAGCGATTCGGCCTCACGCTGCTGGAAGGCTACGGCCTGACGGAGACCTCGCCCGTTGTCTCGGTGAACACGCCCCACGCGCATCGCGCCGGCTCTGTCGGTCGGCCGATCCCGCATGTGGAATTGCGGCTGGTGGATGACCACGACGCCGAGGTGCCGCCCGACGCCGAGGGCGAGATCCTCGTTCGCGGGCCTGGGGTCATGAAGGGCTACTTCCGCAAGCCCGAGGAAACCGCGCGGGTGTTGAGCCCGGATGGCTGGTTCCGCACCGGCGACATCGGCCGCGTTCAGGACGGCTTCCTGTCCATCACCGGCCGCCGCAAGGAGATGTTGATCATCGGAGGCGAGAACGTGTTTCCGCGCGAGATCGAGGCGGTCCTCGAAGACCATCCGTCCGTGCTCCAGGCTGCCGTCATTGGCGTTCCCGATGAGAGTCGCGGCGAAACCCCGATCGCGTTCGTGATCCTGAAGGACGGAGCCTCCGCTGAGGAGATCGAACTCCGCAACCACGCGAAGAAGGCGCTGGCCGGGTTCAAGGTGCCGCGGCGGGTGGTGATCCGTGAGGAACTGCCGACCACCCCGACCGGCAAAATCCTCAAACGCCGGCTCAAGGAACTGGTGCAGGAAATCGAGATCAACGCGTAGAACCCTGCTGGGGGGCTGACTCCGGCTTCGCCGGCTAACTACGGACGCCGGTTGGGACGGGCGGATCGGGCCAAGTCTGCCATCCTGGACTCAGCGGCCGGGTGAACCGGGACCGAGCGGGCCGGTCAGGGGGCAGAGTTCGGCCGGGGCTGGGTGCTGAGCTCTTCGATGCGGCGGGTGAGCTCGCTGATCTGGCGGCGGAGTTCGTCGACTTCCTGCGGCGAGCGGCCCATCGGGGGAGCGCCTTCCTCGGGCATCTCGAAGTCCGGCATGTCGGGGCCATCGCCCTCCGGGCGGCCGTTCGGCCGCGAGCCGGGCGTCATCGCCCGCATCATTCCGCTCGCCCAGTCGAGCGGCGTGACGAACTCACCCCTCATCGCCTGCCGCATGTAGCTCTCAAACTGTCGCTGCGTCGCCGCGAACACGTTGACGAAAGGTCCGAGGAACCGGTCCACCGTCGAGCGGAGCACATGGCGATTCGATCGAATGAGCTGGTGCAGCATCCAGGCAGGAAAGAGGTCGAGCTTCGGCGGGTCCTTTTCGAGCAGGATCTGCGTGAGGACGAGGTTGGTGATGTCGTCGCCGGTCTTCGAGTCGCTGATGACCACATCCCGTCCCGCGACGACCAGGTCGTAGACCTCCTGCAGGGTGACGTGCTGGCTGCGGGTGGCGTCGTAGAACCGGCGGTTGGGGTACTTCTTGATCTGAAGGACTTCCTTGGTGCCGCCGTCGGTCATGGATGAAATCCCCGCTCGTTCCTCTGCTGCGCTCGGGAGGGTTCCGGCGATCCGCATCCGCAGGACAGCCGAGACCACTGAGCATAGTGCAATTGCGGTCCTGTGTCAACCGAACGAATTCAGCCATATCGTAACTCATTATCCTTAAACGACTTGCGAGCCGAGGTGGTTTTTTGTGCGTTTGCCCAAAAAAGTTCTTGACGCAACTGCACAACGGTGTATAATTGGTGCAGTCGCGGGGCAGTTTCGCGGCGAGCACCGGCACAGGCCGGGCCAATCATCGGCACCAGGGACCCGTTTCCGGACCGCCAGGCCGGAGACATTGGACTCGAATCGAAGGGGCACAGCCATGGTCAGCGACGCGAAGCAGTACGTGGGCAAGATGTTCGACACGATGACCGACGGGTTCCACACCGCGGTGGAGACCGGCCGTCGTACGAACGAGACGATGTTCAAGACGATGGGCGAGTTCTGCCGCGTGCCGGCGGGCTTCGAGGAGATGGGCGGTCACTTCGCGTTCCGCGCGATGAACGAGATCACCCCGGTGATGCAGAAGAGCGTCGACACGGCGTTCGAGGCTGCCGAGACCGGCATGAAGGCGGGCGTCGACTTCGTGCGCACCGCGATGGACATGGCCCGCGACGTGAACCCCGACAACATGCAGGACAAGACCCGCCAGATGTGGGACGCCTCGTTCCACATGATGCGCACGGGCATGGACCTGTTCGGCAAGGCCGGCACGCTTGCGATGGACAACTTCACGCAGGTCTGCCGCGGCATGGCGTGCGGCTTCGAGAAGAGCTGCAAGCCGATGGCCGCCCCGGCCAAGGCCGGCAAGTAGTAGGGCCTCAAGGCCCGGGATAACATGGCTCCTCCGGCGGGGATCAAGCGCGAGTCCCGTCGGAGGGTGCTTCTTTGCGCCCTGACCGGGATCCGGCGACACGGGATCCGCGGCGGGTGGGAGCGAGGCGGACGAAAGGACGGCCCATGCTCAAGAATGTGTACCTCGCCGGTGGTGTCCGCACCCCGTTTGGCTCCTTCTGTGGTTCACTCGCCGACATGAGCGCTGCCCAACTGGGCGGCATCGTCACCCGGGAGTCGCTCAAGCGGGCCGGCGTCGACGCTGCCGAGGTCGACGAGGTACTCATGGGCAACGTTCTTCAGGCCGGTCACGGCCAGAACGTCGCGCGCCAGGCCGCCCTCGGTGCGGGCCTGCCGGTCACCTGCGGCGCGACCACCATCAACAAGGTCTGCGGATCGAGCATGCGTTCGATCATCCTCGGTGCCCAGGCGATCCAGTGCGGCGACGCGTCGCTGGTCGTGGCGGGCGGCACGGAGAGCATGACCAACGCTCCCTACCTGCTTCGCAAGGCCCGCTCTGGCTACCGCATGGGGCACGGCGAACTCGTCGATTCGATGATCTTCGACGGCCTGTGGGACATCTACAAGAACAAGCACATGGGCGGCTGCGGCGACATGTGCGCCGAGAAGTACGGGTTCACCCGCGAGCAGCAGGATGAATACGCCGTCTCGAGCTACAAGCGCGCCATCGAACACTGGGAGAACGGCTTCTTCGAGGGCGCCGTCGTTCCCGTAGAGATCAAGACCCGCAAGGGCGTCGTAACCGTCTCCAAAGACGAGGACGTGGCCAAGTTCCAGGGTGAGGAGGCGATGAAGTCCCTCCGCCCCGCGTTCGACCCCGCCGGCACCATCACCGCCGGCAACGCCTCGAAGATCAACGACGGTGCCGCGGCCATCGTGGTGTTCGATGACGAGAAGCGCGAGCGCCTCGGCCTCAAGCCGGCGGTGCGTGTCCTTGGTCACGCGAACGTCGCCGTCGAGCCCGACTGGTTCTCGATCGCCCCGATTCACGCCATTCGCAAGCTCTCCGAGCGCCTCAACCTGCCGCTGTCGAAGGTGGACCTGTTCGAGATCAACGAAGCATTCTCGGTGGTTGCGATGGTGGCGATCAAGGAGCTGAAGCTCGATCGCGAGCAAGTCAACGTCGCCGGCGGGGCGGTGGCCATCGGCCATCCGATCGGCGCGACCGGCACTCGCATCGTCAACACGCTGATCCGCGCCCTGCACCGACGCGAGAAGCGCATCGGAATCGCCTGCCTCTGCATCGGGGGCGGCGAGGCCAGCGCGATCGCGCTTGAACGCTGCTGATTGATTCGCACCCCGGACCGCGAGCGGCCCGGCTTCTGCAAACCGCCATCGAGAGGAGTGGAACGCCGTGAACGGATTTGACGGGTTCAACGGGGGCCAGGACCCCTTCTCGAAGTTCTGGTCCGAGTTCATGGCTGCCAGCCCGCTGGGCTCGATGGCCGCTCCCTCTGCCGCCGCCCGCGACGAGATGCTCAGGCAGATGCGGCGCGCCTTCTTCGAGTCCTGGGCCAAGGCTTGTGACGAATTCCTCGGCTCGGCCCAGTTCCTCGACATGATGAAGAAGTCGATGGACAACGCCCTGGCTTTCAAGCAGCAGGTCAACGAGTTCATGACCCGCGCGGTGCACGAGGCCCAGGTGCCCGCCCGCACCGACACGGATTCCATCCTCCTTGTGCTCCGCAGCCTCGAGGAGCGCGTCCTCGGCCGACTCGACGCGCTCGGCGAACGGGTGGCTGAGCTCGAGGATCGCACTGACGCCGGGGCGACGGGCGAGACGAAAGGCGCAGGGCCGAAGCGGCGGACGACGAAGCGCTAGCCTCTGGTGAACCGGTTCCGCCGCGGGTAGTTCGCGGCGACGCAGGAGAAGTTCCCGATGAACATGACCGGCATGGGCATGATGCCCTGGATGATGACCCCCGAGGACTGGCAGTATCAGTGGACGCAGTTCATTCAGAAGTCCAGCCACCTCCCCCGGGTCATGGAGGTTGCCCAGAAAGTGCGGGTAGGCTGCTCGCCGTCCGAAGCGGTCTACCGTGAGGACAAGCTCCGCCTCCTGCGCTATCGCAGCGATGAAAGCCCCAAGTTCGACGCTCCGCTCCTGGTCGTGTTCGCGCTGGTCAATCGGCCATACATCCTCGACCTGCGGCCCGACAAGAGCGTGGTCAGCCACTTCATTCGCCGCGGCTTTGATACCTACAACGTCGATTGGGGCGTGCCGACCGACGGCGACCGCTTCCTCGACATGAAGGACTACATCGAGGGCTACCTCGACCGGATGGTCGACTTCCTGCGGGAGGAGACCGGCAGCGAGAAGATCAACCTGCTCGGCTATTGCATGGGCGGGACGATGAGCACGATCTACACCGCGCTGCACCCCGAGAAGATCCGAAACCTCATGCTCATGGCGGCGCCGGTCGATTGGTCCAGCCGCGACCACCTGCTGGCCAAGTGGGTTTCGTCGGACGTGTTCGATGTCGACAAGCTGATCGAGGTCTACGGGAACGCCCCAGCCGAGTTGCTGCAGGGTTCGTTCCTGATGCTCAAGCCCGTATCGACGCTCGTGGAGAAGTACTTCTCGTTCTACGAGAACATGGAGAACGAGAAGTTCCTCGAGGACTTCTTCGCTATGGAGACGTGGCTGAACGACAACATTCCAGTCGCGGGCGAGATGTTCCGCGAATTCGTCAAATACTGCATGCAGGAGAACCGCCTGATCGAGAAGCGGCTGCGCGTGGGCAACCGCCTGGTCGACCTGGCGAACATCACTTGCCCGGTGCTGAACCTGACGGCGAGCGCCGATCACCTGGTCCCCTGTGGCCAGAGCCTGCCCTTCAACGAGGCGGTAGGATCGAAGGACCGCAAGTCCATCACCTTCCCCGCCGGGCATATCGGCCTGGCCGTGGGCAGCAAGGCGCACCGCGACCTGTGGCCCAACGTGACCAACTGGCTGGCGGAGCGCAACCGGGCGGTGTAAGCGGTCGGGGGGCGTCCTGCACGCGGCTCAATTGGGGGAGTCGGACTTATGGATATCAAGGGAAGAGTGGCGGTTGTAACCGGCGGCGCCAGCGGCATCGGCTGGGCGACGACGATGAAGTTCGCCCGCGAGGGTCTCTCGGCGGTCGGCGTGGTCGACATGCATCCGGAAACGGCCGACATGTGCGCCCGGGCCAACGCGGAGCTGGGCCGGGAAGTGCTGGTGCCCTTCGCAGGCGACGTGGTCAAGCCCGAGTTCCGGGAGCAGGTCTTCGAGACGCTCGAGAAGCGATTCGGCCCGGTAGCCCTCTGCGTGCCCGCCGCGGGCATCACACGCGATCGGCTCTGCGTGAAGGTCAAGGCCAACAACGGTTCGACGACGTTCTCGCTCTACGCCGAGGAGGACTTCCGCCGCACCATCGACGTGAATCTCCTCGCGCCGGTCTATTGGGCGATGCGTACTGTCGCGTCAGTCGCGGTCGATCGCGCCAAGCGCTGCCTCGGCCCGTGGCAGCCCGAGGAGGGCGTGCAGGGCGGCATCGTGCTGATTGGCTCCGTGTCGTCAGCCGGCAACCGCGGCCAGATCTCCTACGCCACCACCAAGGCGGGGCTCGAGGGTGCTCAGGCCACGCTTTCGATGGAGGCGATCTACTACGGCGTGCGATGCGCCATCATCCACCCGGGTTTCACCGATACGCCGATGGTGCGAGCCCTCGGAGACGACCTGATCCAGCAGCGGATTCTGCCGCACACGCAGCTGCGCCGGCTCATCCGCCCCGACGAGATCGCCGAGGCGATCTTCTTCATGCTCAGCAACTCGTCGATCAGCGGTTGCCTCTGGGCTGACGCCGGCTGGTATCCCAACGGCTGATCGAGCGCCTGACGCGACTGCAGAATTCTCCGCCTTGCGCACACGGCGCGCCGCGTTTGACGCGGCCGCGCCTTGACCTTCCTGCGCGTTTTCTCCAGCATGGCCTCTGCGAGCCCAACCCGGGGCGGGCGACAATCGCCTGCTCGGTCGGCTCGCGCCCATCACGGGGAGACCGCACATGGAACTCAAGGGCAAAGTCACGCTCGTTACCGGCGCCTCGCGAGGAATCGGCCGGGCCATCGCGATCAGCCTCGCCGAGGGCGGCAGCGACGTCATCGTGAACTACGTGAGCAATCGCGAGGCGGCCGAGGAGGTCGTTGGCCGAATCGAGAAGCTCGGTCGC
This sequence comes from uncultured Phycisphaeraceae bacterium, assembly GCA_964426945.1. Classification (GTDB taxonomy): domain Bacteria; phylum Planctomycetota; class Phycisphaerae; order UBA1845; family UBA1845; genus CAYRSS01. The sequence goes on along the minus strand of CAYRSS010000009.1, from coordinate 101,452 downwards.
CGCGCCATCGCCTTCAAGGCCGACGTCTCCATCGCGAAGCAGGTCGCGCAGATGGCCGACGAGGCGCAGGCCGCGCTCGGCCCCATCACCATCCTAGTCAACAACGCCGGCATCACGCGTGACAAATCGTTCATGAAGCTCAGCGCCGAGCAGTGGCACGAGGTGCTGCAGGTCAATCTCGACGGTCCGTACAACTGCACGGCGCGCCTTCTGCCGGGCATGGTCGAGGCCGGGTGGGGACGGATCATCAACATCTCGTCGATCGTTGCGCAGATGGGCAACTTCGGCCAGTCCAACTATGCCGTGGCGAAAGGCGGGCTCATGGCGTTCACGAAGTCGCTCGCCCGCGAGGTTGCGTTGAAAAACGTGACGGTCAACTGCGTGGCTCCCGGATTCATCGAAACCGACATGACCGCCGTCGTGTCGGAGGACGCTCTCGACGTAGTCCGGCGAATCACCCCCATGGGGCGCCTGGGTCGGCCGGAAGAGGTGGCGGTCTGCGTGCGATTCCTGGCGAACCCGGCGTCGTCGTTCGTGACGGGCCAGGTCATCAGCGTGAACGGTGGCATGTACATGTAGTCGGTCGGCGTGGGCCGTCAGCGGGGGGGGCGTAAAACAAGCGAAGCCCCGATCCCGGTGTCGGCGTTGGTGGACTGCCGATACCTGTCGAGGCTTCTTGCGTACAAATCTGTTCCGACCTTGCTTGTCGGAACCGGGCCTTAATGGCCCGCTCACTCTATTCCATTATACCTCACGGCGAAGCGACGGGCAAGAAAAAAGCGCCGCCGACTACCGCTGCGATTCGCGGTCGCCGCGGCCGAGCAGATCGTCGTCCGGAACGTCCGCTTCGCCGATCTTCTCGCTCATCCAGGTACGCACCGCCTTGGGCGCCTTGGCGAAGCGCCACTGGTCCTGCTCGCGCACGATCAGCAGGACGACCAGCCGCCGCGGATCAGCCTGCAATTCGTGCTGCGGCGGGAGCTTCTCCTTGTCAAAGGTGATCTCGACGCACACCGCATAGGCCTGGCGCTGCGGATCGGGGTCAGCCTCAAGGGCACGAACAATCATCGACTCGACGGTCTTGAAGTGGTTGACGAAGCGCTCGCGCGGGACCGGATCATCCTTCGCGCTCCAGAGCCGCCGAAACGCGTCATAGTCGCCATCCACGCACGCGGACATCGCGTCATTGAGCATCGCATTGACGGTCGCGTCGTCAGCCTGGAGGTCTGCTGGGAACACCACTTTCGCCCGTGCGACGGCAGGCACGGAGTCGGGTGGCGCCCCGCCCGCCCCTGTGGGATTGCCGGGCTCGCAGCCGGGCAGACCAATCAGGGCGGCGAAAAAGGCGATGCTGGGTGTGAACGATCGCACAGAATCGGACTCCCTAGGATTGCGGGGCCCCCATCCGGCCAACGCGGCCAAGTGTGGGCGGCGCCGACGGCAGCGGCTCCGCGTAAGGCCCTCCGCTCAGGTGCGGGCCGTCCGCCAAGGGACTAGAATCGGGCGCTTTCGGGGGCTCGCACGATGCGCATAGCCATCACCGGCGCAACCGGCTTCCTGGGCCGGTATATTGTCCGCCATCTCGCAGAGCAAGGCCACACCTTGCGGGCCTGGCGCCGCCCGGAGTCTGACACCGGGGGGTTTGAGGGCTGCGAGCAGGCGATCCAGTGGATCCCCGGCGACCTGGCCGATGCCGCCAGCATGCCCGCACTGGTCGCCGGAACAGATGCGGTGGTCCATGCCGGGCTGTACCGCCCCGGCCGTCGATGGCGCGGCGGCGAGGGCGATCTCGTCACCTTCGTCGAGCGCAACGTTCTCGGCACCATCCGCCTGATCGAAGCTGCACGGTCAGCAGGGGCGCAGCGCTTCGTCTATATTTCGAGTTGCTCCGTGCACGACGTGATCCTGGAGGATCGGCCACTGGACGAGGCTCACCCCACCTGGTCAGCCTCGCATTATGGGGCTCACAAGGCTGCCGTGGAGAACTTCATTCACAGTTACGCGCTGGCGGATGGCTACGAGATCTGCTCTCTCCGGCCGACGGGGATATACGGCCTCGCCCGACCGCCCGCGGCCAGCAAGTGGTTCGACATCGTGCAGGCCGTGCTCAGGGGCGAGCCCATCCGGCTCGCCGACGGCGGCAAGGAGGTGCATGCCGTCGACGTGGCCCGGGCGGTGGGCATTCTGCTAACCGCCGAGGGGGTGGCAGGCAGGGCGTATAACTGCTACGACATGTACGTCGCCTTTCAAGACGTGGCGGCCATCGCCAAACGCCTCTCCGGCAGCGGAAGTGAGATCGTGCCCCTGAACAAGGGCCCCCGACACCAGATCGACACGAGCCGGCTGAGGGCACTCGGGATGGCCTTCGGCGGCCGGCAGTTGCTGGAGTCCACCGTGGCGGAGCTGGTCGACGCGGCGGGACGATAGCTCCACGCCGGCCCTCGGCCGGGCCGCCATGGGGGGAGGACAACCCGGGAGACGAAATATCCGGCTTCCGGGGGCGAAGAAAGGATCAGGAGCCCGCGCGAGGCGGTTCCCGGCCTGGAGTCGTGCCCGATGGTTCAAGTCACTATTTTCTCGGGTCATAACGGCCGCGTTCGCCCCGAGCGGAAGTTCTACTTCACGCTTTTCGGCGGTTGCACGCTCATCCGGCCGACGGTTGCTCGCCAGATCCTCGCTGCTCGCGAGGCGTCCAAGCAGGCCCCTCACGGGGCGGGTCAGCAGTTCTTTTTGACTGTCTTCGGCGCCGTCGAGATCAAATGCCCGACCATGGCGGAGGAGTTCGTCGACCTGGCCGACATGATGAGGGGCGGCTCGCTCTCGATGGCTGACTGGGACAAGGCCATGTCGACCCTGGGGCGAACGGACTTCTCGCCGGCGTCTTTCACGCTCTTCGGTGGATTCGAGGAGCAGGTGCTTCCGAGCGAGAAGGAGGAGGTCGACAGCTTGGCGATCCACCGCCACGTCGGCAGCATCTCGGAGGACAGCGGCCGCGTGCTCGCGCTGGGCATCGGCCAGCGGGAGGTTGACCGCCTGAGCGCAGTCCGGCGCGCCCTGCAGATGCAACTGGCCTAGCCGCCGGCGCCGCCGAAGGTCCCGCGCGGATCCTCTACTCGGACCCTCCCCGGGGCCACAAACCCCCGCTCAGCCGCTCTCTGCCGCGAATTAGGCCGGTTCAGCCTTGACGCTGGGGGATAATCGGGTATCAATCAGAGAGACGACTGGCCTGTGGTGCAATTGGCAGCACGTCTGACTCTGGATCAGAAGGTTCTAGGTTCGATTCCTAGCAGGCCAGCTTCTTGGGCGGGGAAACCCGCCCTTTCTTTTTGCGCGGACCTGCCACAAGCCGGGCCGCCCAACCGGACCGGCCCATAACCCCCAGCAAACGCCCGGGCGGGCTGGCCTCGCCATCTCGATTTCGAAGCCCCGAAACCGCTACAATCGGGGTATGCCTGAAGGGTCATCGGGGAGGGGTTGGGGCAGGCGGGGCCGGCTACGGACGGTCCTCAGTCTTTGTGCGCTTGCCTGTTTCCTTCCAGTCCAACGACTTCACGCCACTTGGTCGATCATCATCGTCGACACGGAGTCGCGGGAGATCGCGGTGGGCTCCGCCACCTGCCTCAACGCGTTCGACCTTCAGCGCGGGTTGCCTGTGGTGCTGGTCGACGTCGGCGCCGGCGCGGCTCAGTCGCTGATCGATCAGAACGCGGTGAATCGCCGGCGGATTCGCGATGGACTCGTGGCGGGCACGGACCCCGTCCAGATCCTCGCGACGCTCGCGGCGGCGGACGCGGTTCACCAGAGCCGCCAATACGGCATCGTCGACACGCTGGGTCGGGCGGTCACGTTCACCGGCGGCGGCGCGGGGGCCCACGCTTCGGGGGTGACGGGGCGGCAGGGCTCACTCGTCTATGCTATCCAGGGGAACGTCATCACCGGAGCCGCCGTCATTGCCCAGGCCGAAGCCGCGGTCCTGACCACGGTGGGCGATCTGCCGGCGAAATTGATGGCGGCCATGGAGGCGGCCCGTGCGATGGGTGGTGACGGGCGCTGTTCCTGCGCGCCCCCTACGCCTACGGCCTGCGGCGCCCCACCGGCGAACTTTAACAAGTCGGCCCACATCGGCTTCATGATCGTTTCTCGCACCGGCGACACCGACGGCGCCTGCACTGGGCCCGCGGGCTGCGCGGCGGGGAACTACTTCATGAACTTCAACTTCCCCAACCAGTCGAACGCTGATCCCGACGTGGTACTCCAGTTGCAGGCGGCGTACGACGCGTGGCGCGCGTCCCGGGTCGGGCTGCCTGACGGCGTGCACACGACGGTCACCTTCGAGCCGCCCGTGCTGTTCGCCGAGGCCGATGCAACCTCGGACATGCTGATTGCGGTGAAGGACTGGCAGGGACTTGCGGCCGACGGAGACATGCTGGCTGTGACGGTCGCCCACGCGCCAGACAGCGAACAGCGCTCGACAATCGCACCGGCCCCCCCCGAGCATATGGGCGACGGGGTGTTTCGCGTCCGACTCACCAGCGGTGGCGTGGCAGGCTGGGACAGGTTCCGCGTCACGATCGACGACGGCGTGCGCCCCGTGGTGGTTATTCCGATGCCCCGCCTGGTTGTCTGCGGTACGGCGGAGGACCCGGGCGAGGACTGCGACGCCAACGGCGTTCCCGATCCGTGTGAGATGACCGACTGCAACGCCAATGGCCGGCTCGATCGCTGCGACATCGGCCGCGGCGTCAGTGCTGACACCAACGCGAACGGACGCCCCGACGAGTGCGAACCGGCAACGCTCTTCGTGGATGACACGCCCGGCGGCCTCGGCACCGGACTGAGCTGGCGCGATGCGATGCCCGATCTGCAGCAGGCTCTGCAAGTCGCCGCAGAGTCGGCCGGTCGCGTCCGCGAGATTCGCGTGGCCCAGGGGGTCTACCGTCCCGATCGCGGCACGGGCGACCGAACGGCGTCGTTTCGGCTCATGACCGGGCTGGCGCTCCGCGGCGGCTACGCCGGGCGTGGCGAGGACAACCCCGCCGCCCGCAATCCGGCGGTCTACCCGTCCGTGCTGGACGGCGACCTCCTCGGCGACGACGCGCCGGGCTTCGCAAACCGGGCAGACAACGCGTACCACGTCGTGTCGGCTGAGAACGTCGGCGCCGCGGCGCTGCTCGAGGGTTTCACTATCCGGGGCGGCCACGCCAACCACGCCTCGAACGTGTCGGATCGACAGGGGGGCGGGCTCCGGTGTGTCGGGGGTGGGCCGACGGTGCGGTTCTGTCTTTTCGAGTCGAACTTCGCCAACAACAGCGGCGGCGCCATGCAGAACGATCAGGCGGCTACCACCGTGACCGACTGTCGCTTCGTCGACAATCGCTCGCTCGGGTTGTCCGGCGGCGCGGTGGTGAATAGCGATGCTTCGGCGAGATTCATACGGTGCCGCTTTGAGTCCAACAGCAGCGGGGCGGGCGGCGGAGCGGTGTTCAATACCAACCAGGCGCACGCGGCATTCGATCGCTGCGAGTTCGTCGGCAACATCGCCGCCGCGGATGGCGGCGCTGTGCTGAACTGGACGAACAGCAATCCCCGGTTCGACGGCTGCCTGTTCGTCGCGAACACGACGCCCGGCCGAGGCGGAGCGATCTTCAATAACAGCGGCAGCCAATCGACGATTGACAGCTGCCTGCTGGTCGAGAACTTCACGACCGGATCCGCCGCCTCCTCGCACGGTGGGGCGGTCTACAACTCGTCCTCCGGAAGCATGATCCTGCGGCACAGCACGCTCGCAAGGAATCACGCCGCAGGGCAGGGCGGGGGCGTCATGCTCACGGGAACCAATCAGCCGCCCTTCTCCCACGTCATTCTCTGGGGCAACGAGGATGCCGACGGCGCGGGACTCCCGGCTCAGTACCGCGGCCAGCCCGGCTCCGTCGACTGGTCCTGTGTCGAGGGTTGGGATGGCGCAAGCGCCGGTTCAGGCACGATCGCAGGCGATCCGCTGTTCCGTGATGCGTTGGGGCGCGACTATCGCCTGATGCTCGGATCGCCCGCGGTGAACGCGGGTGATCCATCGGTTGTGCAGATGCCGGGCTTGCGCGATTGCGACGGAAGCCCCCGCGTCCAATGCGGTCGCGTGGACATGGGCGGCTATGAATTCGGATTCGGCGATGCGGACTGTAGCGGCGTCTTCGATCCCGGCGACATGTTCGACCTGGCCGGGTGTGCGCTGGGCCCGGAGATCTTGATTGGCGACGAGTGCGCGGCGTTCGACGAATCCGCCGACGCGGTGGTCGGCCTGCCGGACGTCGCCGCAGTGCAACGTATGGCCCGGCCCTGACCACGCCTGGCAGGGAATCAGTCACCGCTTCCGGCTGATCAGGCGGTTGTATCCCTCGCACGCCATGAGGTCTCCGACCGTCGTCCTGCGGCCGTCGGGCAGGACGATCTCGCGATCAAGCGGTCCCACACGAGCGATGGCTTCCCCCAGCCCGCGGATCGCACCGGTCTGCTCTGCAGACAATCCAATCGCCGCCTGCACATCGAGCTGCCCCGACGCGATTTCCTTGCATAGGGGGGCGAGACGGTCGGGCGGTGTATGTCTCGCGTCGCTCCATCCGGCGACGATTGAGGCCGCGACCGGCGCAGTCTCCCCCGCGGCCGTGCGCCGGGCCGCATCCACCTCAAGATGGCCGAAACCCGGGTTGTTGTCGGCGCTGAACACCGACAGATACACCGGGCCCGCAGGCAGGCCGCGGATCGTCGTTCGGCCCTTCGGCATCCGGTTGTAGCCGATCAATCCCGTGAGGTGCGCCGGGCCCCACGCGTGGAATCCCAGGATCGGATCGGCGATCTGTGGCGAGCGGCTGATCAGCAGCAGCGTTTCATCATTGCCGAACTTCTGGTCGATGGTCAGCGTCGCATCGCCGAGCGGGCGAAGCTCAACCCGGCCAGCGGCGGCGGTGTGCGGATCGATTTCCGCCGCCGCGCCGTGCAGCGCCACGATTTCGCCATGGACGTCGATCGGTTTCCCCGCCGGCTCTACAGCATCCGGCCACGATTGGGCGAAGACGCGATAGGTAGCGCGGCGTGATATGCCTTCGAACGCGAAGCGGCCCTCGGCGTCTGTCAGACACGTTACAACCCCGTCAGGATCGGGGCCCTTCTCGTTGAACGGTCTGTAATCGTTCCGGCCGACAGGAATGCCGGATTCGCCGTCGCACAGGATGACTGTGGCGCCGACGACCGGCCGACCCTCCGCGTCGAGCACGCGGCCGGCGACACGGCCCGCCGGCGCGCCGGGCTCCGCCGCCGGGGCGGTCGCGACCATCCACATCGTCAACAACGCCTTGGTGACCATGGTTCAAGCCTCTCTTTCGCCGTCGCGCCGCATGGCCGTTCCCGGCCCTCGGGACGGACAAGTTATGACACCACCGATACAAACTTCGCCGCTCGACGTGCGTACTATTCACTGGGAAGACCGAAAGGACTTCCCCCAAAAACCTTGGCTTCTCTCTCCCTCCGAGGGCATGGCGGCAAACGCGAGAGTGTTTCCGCCATGCCCTTTTTTACAGCCGGCTTGGAGGGTCGTTGCGCATGGCCGAGGCGGAGTCGGCTTTGTTTCTGAACGGCCGGCCCGCCCGGCGCAATCAAGGATCTTCGGCCTCATCCTCCGCGGCAAGCAGTTCGTCCGACTCGCCCGTCACCAGTTCGACTGGAAGGTAGGAGACTTCGCCGGTGTCGAAGTCGAACCGCATCCCCGGGGCGAGTGCGTGGAGCATCGCGCCTTCGATTGCCGCGGACTGACGGGGGGCGCGGCTCTCCTTCGTGGACACGAAGTAGGACATGGCCGTCGAACTCGCCATCGCGGCGTCGAGCAGCAGAACGCTGCGGCGTCGGCCACGCCCCTCGGGCAAGATCGCGAGCTTCGCGCCAGGCTCAAAGTGGACTACCGCGCCTTGGTCGAACATCAGGCCGCCCAGTAATGGTGTAGCGGCGAGCGCGTACTGCAGTCCGCCCATCCGGTTTTCGGCGCGGCCGGCCGCCGTCCAGGCTCCCGGCGAGAGGACCATCCCGCCGACCTGTCCGGTCCCCGGGCAGAGCCAGAGCCCGCCGGTCAGCAGGGCCGAGTCATCCCCGCCGTCTTCCACGAATTGTTCGCCGCGGACCGCGCTCGCCGGCCAGCCCCCGCGAATGGTGATGTCCTCAAAGCGAGCCTCACGCCGCGCCCTGCCCGCCGCGGCGTAGGGCGGACGCTCGATCACCTGTCGCGACACGAGGTCATAGCGGTAGCCCTCTGTCAACTGGTCGTACCGCAGATGGGTGAAGACCGGCGGCTCGCCGGGGACCATGCGGATGTGCGAGTGCGGCGATGCCTGCAGGATCGTGACGGATCCTTCGCCGCGAACTTCCGCGGTGAGGTCTGGGTAGACGCATAGCGCCGTGCGATAGTCGACGCCCACGCCCATGACTTCGCGGCAGTCATCCTCTCGCGCCCGGCCCATCAGAGAAACCAGTCGCCCGAGTCGTCCGCGCTCGGTGAAGTGGGTGTCGTACAGCACGCCCGGCGTCAGGCCGAGGAAGTCGTCGGTGAGGGTGACCTTCCGGTGATGCGGATCGGTCAATGCTTCGCGGGCGGTCAGCGAGCCTTCCAGCGCGTCGAAGATCAGCTCGCCGAGGATCGCGCAGCCGGCGCTGGTCCCCGCGACGACACCACCACGGTCGTAGACTTCGCGGATCGCCGCCTCCGTCCGCGTGCCTTTCCACCAGCGGACGTAGTTCGACTGGGCGCCGCCGCGAATCCAGATGACATTCGCGGACGTGATCTGGCGATACACTTCTTCGCTGTCGGCCTCCCCTTCGCGAACCGACAAGTGCGCGACACTCGCGGCGCCCTGCTCAAGAAAGACCGCCTCGATGCGCGTGTCCGGCTCGCTGACGCCGAGAACGAGGACGTCGCCGCACCCGCTCTGCTCGATCATCCAGGCAAACACGGAGGTGGCCCAGACGCCGTTGCGGCCGTTGCCGCCGCCTTCTGCGCAGATGTAACCCGCCCCGAAGCTCGTGGAGACGCAGCCCAGTACGATGGCCACGGTCAGCGCGATGTGTCGCATGCCGAAGGTGTAGCCGATCCGCCGCCCGGGGGAAAGCAAACAGCCCGGACCCGACGCAAAGCCGTGGCTTCGCGGCGGGTCCGGGCTTGTAAATGACCGATCGACCGCCCCGCGCCCGCGGGGTGTCTGCGGAACGCTATTCCTTGGCGCCTTCCGGATCGGCGATGGCAGCCACGAACTCAATCGAACCCGACTGGTTGCCCTCGGGGATGTCGACCAGCGTGACCACGGTCTTGTAGTCGAAGACGCCGCCGACGGTCTCCGCGTCGATGAACTCGGCCTGCACGCCGGCTTCCGCCGTGGCGGCAAGCACACCCGCCGCGAATGCCTGGATCTTCGCCTGGAAGGTGAAGCCCTTACCGTCGCTGCTGACCGCGCCATAGACCGCGCCGGCGTAGCTCAGCCCCGGCTGCAGCGTCGGATGCGGACGGCCGTCGAGGATGATCGTCGAGCCGAAAATCTCCGGCGCAATCGTGTTGTCCTCGAACGCGCTGATTCCGCCGTTTTCGTTCATAACCAACCGAATGAAGTTCGCGCTCTGCCCGGCGGACGGCGCAACGGCACGGAGCGAAAGCTGCTTGCCAGCCAGTTCCTTCGGTCCCTCGCCGCGGGCGGCGGTGACGACCGAACCATCGGGCAGCAGCACTTCAGTCGTCTGCGGCAGCGAGTTCGCCGTCGTGCCGCAGCCGGACACCAGCAGCGCGGCGCAGGTCAGGGCGCCGGTCAGCGTGTGCATCAACGTTCGCATGTCTGAGTTCTCCTTGTCAGCGGGCTCGCCGCGTGGTCAGGACGCGGCGGGATGCTCTCGATGCACCCGGCGGACCAACCCTCTCTGGTCTCCCTCGACGTCCGACCGCGCGGACGCACCGTGCTATTTCGGCATGAAGCGGAGGCGGCTTCGGCGCGACTGGGCCATATCGGTCCTGACGCCTCGGTTATGGGGCGGCGAACGAGTGTACGGCCCACCGGGCGTCCCGCGCCGGGCTCCGGCCGCCGTACGGGTTGATTGTAACTTCTGCGCAGTGTCCGTGAGACCGGAAATGCAGGACCTTCGGGGGCCCGGCCGGCGTTGGCTCACCGGGCCAGCGAGAGGGCGATCAGCAGGTACGCCGAGACGGAGATCATGTCATTCAGGGTCGTAACGACGGGGCCCGAGGCGATGGCCGGATCCTTGTCCAGCCTGTGAAATGTGAACGGGAGCATGATGCCGAGAAACGCCGCGACCACCACGGCCAGGCTCATTGCGACGCCCACCGCGAAGGCCACTCGCATGGGACTCAGCGAACCGCCTGAAGTAAGCCCCAGCAGCGGCAGGCAAAGCGTCACGAGCAGCCACGCCAGCCCGCCGCAGATTGGCGCCATCGTCAGCGCGATCCGACCCTCGCGCAGCAGCGCGCGGCTCAGCCGGGAGGCGGCCAGCTCGCCGGTCACCAGGCCGCGGACCACGACGGTCGAGGTCTGCACGCCGCTGTTGCCGCCCATCGCGCCGATCATCGGCACGAAGGGCGACAGGGCGGCGAACGCCTCGATGTCGAGCGACTTCTTGCCCAGCATCAGCGCCGTAGCCGTGCCGAGGGTGCCAAAGAGGCAGGGCACCAGCCAGGTCAGCCGCGTGCCCGCAGCCCGGAGAATCGAAGACGTGCGCAGCTCCGCAGGGTCGGTGCCGGCGAGGCGCAGGACGTCCTCATCGTGCTCCTCTCGGGCGACGTCCATCAGGTCGTCGTAGGTGATGCGCCCAATCAGCCGCTGCCGCGCGTCGACGACCGCTGCGGCCGAGACGGCGTACTTGTGAATCTGGTGAAGCACGTCTTCCTGATCGGCGTCGGCGGGCACCGTCAGCGGGTCGGGATCGTAGATGCCCTCGACGGGCGTGCCGGAGCGATGGGTGACGAGGCGGTGAATCGGCACGGTGCCGATCGGGCGGCCCTCGTCGTCGATCACGTAGACCTCAGTGAGGTCGTCGGCGATGTCGCCCTTGTCCTCGTCGCGGCGGGCGGCGCGGATGGCCTCGCGCGCCTCCAACACCGTACCCGTACGCGGCACGCTGACCACGTCGGTGGTCATGATGCCGCCGGCGGTCTCCGGGCTGTAGACCAGCAGCGCCTCGAGCTTGTCGGACAGGTCCTCGGGAAGGCGGGTGAGGATGTCGGCCGTTTCGGCCTGCGGAAGCTCGCCCAGCAGGTCTGCGGCGTCGTCGACCGGGAGCTCCGACACCATGTCGGATAGCTGCTCGGGCTCAAGCTCCTCGACCACGTCGCCGCGGACGGCCTCGTCGAGCGCGATCACTACCTCGGCGGCGGTGCGCGGGGGCAGGGCGTAGAGCACGCGCGACCGCTCGTCGTCGTCCAACAGGTCGAAGAACTCGGCGATATCCGCCGCGTCTACCCCGGCGAGCTCGGCGGCAAGCTGCGCCTCGTCCCCCGCCGCGAGCACCTCGTGAAGCTGCCGGAATCGCGCGGCCTCTTCGTGCTCGTGCTGATCGTGTGATTCGATGACGGTCGGGTCGGTCATGCTCGGTCAGCCGGTTCTGCTTGTGGACATGGCGCGACGCCGGGGCGAAATCCGTCGCCGGGTTCGCCACGCTGGAACGACTCGCGCCTGCGTCTTGCGGCAGAACAGGGTATTATGCTGGCTGCTCGCCTGAACGCAAACCGCCGACCGGGTTAGGTCCGGCACTTGCGCTCCAGCGCGCCATCGTGCCCGAGGAGTACCGCCCATGTCAGTCGAAGTTCTGCGCGAGAAAGATGTGTCTGTGGCCGAGCTGCCGATGCCCACTGTGGCGGTCATCGGGTATGGCAACCAAGGTCGCGCGCACGCCCTCAACCTGCGCGATTCGGGGCTCACCGTGCTTGTCGGCCAGCGCGCCGGGGGCAGCCACGACCGCGCTGTGGCCGACGGATTCAATCCTCGCCCCGTCGCAGACGCGACGGCCGGAGCCGGGCTCGTGATCCTTGCGCTGCCCGACGAGTCGGCGTCCGAGGTGTACGACGCGGACGTGCGCGGCGCGCTGCCCGTGGACGCCGCGCTGGGGTTTGTCCACGGCTTCAACATCCGCTTCGGGTTCATCTCGCCACCCGACGGCGTCGACGTGGTTATGATCGCCCCCAAGGGCCCGGGCACGCTGCTGCGTTCGCTGTACGTCGAGGGCCGCGGCCTGCCCGCCCTGCTGGCGGTGCACCACGACGCGACCGGCCGGGCGCGGGACGTGGCCCTGCGGTGGGCCTGGGGGATCGGCTCGCTCCGCTCCGGCGTCATCCCCACGACCTTCGCGGCCGAGACCGAGACCGACCTGTTCGGCGAGCAGGCCGTGCTGTGCGGCGGGGTGTCGGCGCTGACCAAGGCGGCGTTCGAGACGCTGGTCGAGGCGGGCTACGAACCGGAGCTGGCGTACATCGAATGTGTACACGAGCTCAAGCAGGTGGTGGACCTGCTCTACGAGCGAGGGCTGGCGAGCATGCGCGATCGGATCTCCAACACGGCCGAATACGGCGACCTGTCCCGCGGCCCGCGAATCGTCTCGGACGCCGTCCGCGGCGAGATGCGGCGGATGCTGGAAGAAATCCGCAGCGGCGCGTTCGCCCGCGAGTGGATCGCCGAATACCGCCGCGGCCTGCCGCGCTTTAAGGCCATGTATGAGGCGGACAAGGCCTCGGGCTACGAAGCCACCGGCCGGTTCGTGCGCGGGCTGATGCCGTGGTTGGGGGGGCCGTAGCGGCCGGGGTTTCGCCGGCCGGTGGGGCGGGATCGAAGACGAACCACAGAGGACACTGAGGCACACAGAGGGCCACCGAGCCGCGCAGGCCCTGCTCACCGGGCTTCGACATTTCCCCGCAGCGGCACGTGCAAAGCCGACCGGGGCTCCCCATCGGTAGCGGCCGGCGTCTCGCCGGCCGGAATCTGCGCAGCGGCCGGCGTCTCGCCGGCCGGCGGGGCTGCGCGGACCGCACCATCGAGATTATCAGACCGTCCCTCCGCTCCACGCTTCAAGTTTGCTCGAATTCGGATTAGGCGAGCCTGTGGCGTGCCCGTATAATCCTCTGGCGGCGCATCCGGCTTCCCGTGCAGGGACCCACCAGGGGGAGCCAGGTGCCGCTCGTCAGGGCATTTACTGGGGTGCAGCTGCGCCCGCATCGAAAGCTCGCGAAACCTAAACAGGCTGCCGTGCTTCGGCGCGGTGGGCGTTTTCCGTGCGCCACGAGATGGCGAGGAAGCTGTTATGAACTTCATTCAGCCGGCAGCGCGCCCGGTTCGCTCTCACTCACCTCGATTCACGGCGAGGCCCCGCCGGACCGGACCGCGCAACGGGGTCGGTTTCCGCGCACTCCTTCTCGGCTTCCTCGCGCTGGTATCCGCGAGCCCCGCGGCGGGGCAGATTCCGGAAGGCTATGAGCTGTTCCGCCTGACCGACGATGGGCACACGAACCTCTTCCAGGTCATCAACAACCGCGGTCAGGTGGCTTGGGCCAAACGCGCGATTCCTCAGCCCGGCTGGCGGCACATCATGCTGTGGGACAATGGACGCTTGCGGCAGGTCAGCCCAGCCGGCCTCCTCGCGAGCGCCCCTGAAATCAACGACGCTGGCACGATTGTGTTCGTCGCCGGAACCGTGCAAGACGACCCGACGACCTATCACGTCGCGCGGTGGGCGGACGGCGTCACCACCTGGGTCACCGACACCGACGGGCCGAACACGCAGCCGGCCATCGACGCCAGCGGGCGCGTGGTTTGGGAGCGGTGGTTGTACTACGGATGCGCCGGCGTCAGCAAGCACCTTTATATGCACAACCGCGGCGCCACTTCGCTCCTCCTGATGGACGATCCTCTGCTTCCCCAAGCCCCTGTCGGTGCCGGAGACGGCTTCTTCACATGGCAGCGTGGTAACTTCTGTGTGTCGCCGTGGCATGCGTACGTCGACCTGCTGTCGGATGGTGCCATCACCACGATCGCCGGGCCGAGACAGGTCGGCATTACGCTCCCCAATCGCTGGGGCGACGTCGGCTGGACGGACGGAACCTCAATTGCGCTGCGAGGCGCCATGCTGTATCGCCACGATACGGGTCAGGTCGCCCGAATCGGCTTCGAGGGCGACGTGGCCCCCAATGCGCAGGGCCAGATCGCGCTTCGCGGCAAACCGACGGAGACCGATCCTCTTGATATCTGGCTGTGGCACGGAGGCCAGTGGCTCCGAGTGCTCGGGGCGCCAGGTGGTAGCGCTCGGATCAATGACACGGGCGAGATTGCCATGGCCTACAGGACCGGCCCAACCGCCGTGCATATCGACGTATCGGTCCTTCGCCGCATGACAATCCCCGCCGACATCAGCCACGACTTCGACGTGGATCTCGACGACTTCGCCATCCTGCAGCAATGCTGGCCGGCGGAAGGGCAGGCAATGGCCCTGCACTGCGCCGTCGCTGACGTGAATCGCGATGGGGCCATTAATCTGGCTGACTACGACATGCTTCGCGAGCGGATGCACGGACCACGAGCCGCCGGTGACGTGGACTACGATGGCGACGTGGACCTTCAGGATCTGACCCGCCTCATGGAGTGCCAGTCCCGCCGCGACAGAGCGCTACCGCTCGATTGCTGGGGCTGCGACTTCGGCCAAGACGGCTGGGTGGACCTGCAGGACTATGAGGCGCTGCTGAAAGGGTGGACGGGACCGCGGGCTCCGTGAGGCTGGGGCCACGACTGTGGATTGCGGATCAGGGGACTCGAAGTTCGTCAAACGCCAATCGGCGGAGGTGTCTGGCTGCGTCGAAGCGCGGCCGGACCGAAGGCAACTCGATCAAGGAGGACCGAATGACAAAGTGCAAGTCGGCTACGAGGTGGCCACTGATGGCCGTGATCCTGCTCCCGGCCGTCCCGGCATTCGGGAAGGACTGGATTGGTGCGGCCGATCCCCCCTCCCCAAACTGGAGCGAAGGGGACAACTGGTTCCCCGGATCGATGCCCAACCACTTGGATGATGTAATCTTCGGCATCAGCACGTCAGGCGGCACGATCGTCGATCCTACGTGGGCATCGAGCCAGGGCCTGATCGCCACGCTGACGGCCGAGGCCGACGGCATCCTGAAGCTCGGAAAGGCTGGCGGGCTTACCGCGACCCGGCTCTCCACGACGGGCGACATCCTGAAAGACTCATCCCTGTCGCTCAATGACTACATGATCAGACTCGGACCGAGTGATCAACTAGACGCCGGAAACTGGCTTGGCTCCGGAACAGCCACTACGGCCACCATTGCTGGCGTCGAGGTTGAGATGATCGGCTCCTCCACCACCCTCGCTGAAGGTTGGGTCACGGAGCGGATCGGGCCCGGACGCTGGCAGATCGAGCATGGCTTCTTGGATGTCGGGTTCGCATCGCCTGTTTTCCAAGAATTTGGGCCACCAGCTGTGTTCGCCGGAGAGATCGACAGCGAGGTGACGACGCCCGTTGTCGCCGCCGGTGAAAGCGCCTGGACGATCACCGGAAGTCAGGTCTTCGCCCGGCGCGGGATCAACCTCGATTACTGGTCCCTGGAGCCTGTCGGATCCGCGCGCGTGCAGGCCGCGTTCCGGGGGTTCGTGGAGATACACGCCCTGGACCTGCGGGGTCAGCGACCTAACAACCACGGTTTTCCCACCGTTGGGTTGCCGATCGTAGACTGCACAGACCAACACGGGCCGAATGACTGTCTGCTGGTCAACGTCCCCGAAGCGGCCGCGAATGAAATCGCAAGCGAGCCTGTCAAAGGGTTGCGCGTTCTGGGCAGCCTGACCGCGTCGGGTGAGAGCTCCTCAACCGGGCTGGGACCGTTGGTGCGCGTGTCGTCGCTACTGCCTGTCATCGCCTCGCCGCCGGACGCGCACGAGGAGCCGCGACGCGGGTTGCTCGTCATGCGCGGTCACCGCGAAGACCCACCGGCGTACATCGAACTCGGGTACGGCGCCAGGATGGACATCTTCGGCAGCGAAGAAGGCCTCACCGACGCCCACAGCTATCCGATGTTCGCGGACGAATCCCGACTGCTCTACGGCCCGTACGAGCATCCCGACGATCCGGGCGACTCGCCACCGGCGATGCCGACCGAGATTCCGCTCGGGGAGTTATTCGATTCGGAGCTTCCGAATCCGGTGGATGAGGAGGATGCAGCCTACTACTCCCGCGGCCGCAACATCTTCACGGTCTACAACAAGGCGAAGTCGGGGAATCCGACGCCAAGTCTCCGCTTCGACGCCGGTTCGTGCCTCGCCGCGGGGACGCAAGTTATCGGCCGGCCCAACGACCTGCTGATCGGGCTGCGCGATACGTCATTCGATATCGAGACGGAACTCTGGAAAGCTCCCGCGACCGCCTGGGACAGCTCGGGCGTGGACCTCGTGTTCCTCGGCTACCACGCCGCGCCGGGCGGCACCATGGAGGCCATCTCCGTCGACGTCTGCAACGTGCTGTTCATGGACGCGCCGGCGGCGAAGCGCTGGCGGAGTCTGGGCGTCGGGACGATTGAATCGGCTCGGCTGGGCACTGAAGAACGGGTCCGCATCGGCCAGTGGCATCGACTCCTCATCGACGTCGCGGCCCGCCTGTGGAGCCGGACCCCTTCTTCAACGCCCCGCTACACGCTGAAGATCGTCGATGTTCATCGCAACCAGCAAAGCACCTTACCGGGCAAGACCGGAGAGGCGCTGTACTTCTCCGGCGACATCGTGCTCGACCACTCCACGGGCAGGGTCGCGCTCGACGTGCAGGGACGCCGCGTGTACTACGGCGGACGTCTCGTCAGCACCGGGGACGATAGCAACGAGTTCCCCGGCGGCACGCCCATCCGCGCCGTCCTCACGAAGTACGGCGACTTCGACGGCGATTGCGACGTCGACCTGCAAGACTTCGTGACCTTGCAAGCCAGCTTCGGACGGGACTTCGACCAAGGGCCGCACCGTCCCGCGATCGACTACGACGGCGATCAGGACGCGGACCTGAACGACTTCGCCGCGTTCGCGGCCGCGATGACCGCGCACGGGCTCGGCAAAGCGCCGACTGACGCTGCGTGCGCGGACGCCGATACCCGGCCGGCGCTGGTCTGCCCGGCGGCGAGGCCGTAGGGCGGTTGGCTGGACGGTCGTGGTGAGAACGCGCGAGGCGCATCCTTCGCCCCTGCCGGGGCGAGTGGCGACGTCGTCGCCGCTTTCCACGGGTTGCGCTCGCCGCGGTCCGCTGCGCGGACGGCGGCTCGCTCCGCCCGCGGCCACGATCCTGCGCCCCGTCGGGGCGAAATCACGCGGTTCACGACCCCGCCGAAGTCCCCGCCCGCATCGAATCCGGCATCAGCACCGCTACCACCTGCCCGCGGGCGCACACATCGCCGCCGGCTCTCAGCTCGATATCGGTAATCACTTTGCGAGGTTTCACCTCGACGATCTTCCCGCGGGCCTCCAGGGGGACGCCCAGCGGCGTCGGGCGGAGGTAGTCGACCTTCAGCGAGGCGGTCACGAAGCGGAAGGGAGGATCGGAGCCCGGTTCTCGCCCGGCGGCGCGGTACGCGGCCAGGGCGGCCGAGCCGGTGCCGTGGCAGTCGATCAGCGAGGCGATCAGCCCGCCGTAGACGTAGCCCGGGACGGCGGTGTGATAGGGGCGTGGGGTGAGCACCGCAACGGTCTCATCGCCGTCCCACCGGCTGCGGATGTGGAGGCCGTGCTCGTTCAGCCGGCCGCAGCCGTAACAGCGGGCGAAGTCGTCGGGGTAGAAGTCCTGCGCGGCGTTCTCGCTCATGGCGGCATTGTGCCCAGTCGGCGGCGGAGCGTCGACGGGGCGGGCGGCCGGAGGTTCGCTGCGCCGTGGCACGCCGCGTGCTGCGGTTTATAATGCCCGTGCCTGCAACGATTTCTGATGCGCACCAACACCCTCAGGGAAAGGGGGACTCGACATGAGAAAGTACCGCCTGCTCACGCCCGGCCCGGTTATGGCGCCGGAGGACGTGATGCTCGAGATGGCCCGACCCATCGAACATCACCGCACCTCGGACTTCAAGGCGATGTTCAAGGAGGTGCACGAGCTTCTGCAATACCTGTTTCAGACCAAGGCGATGTGCCTGACCATCACCGGCAGCGGCACCTCCGCCGCCGAAGCCGCGATCGTGAACTGCTGCGGCGCGGGGCACAAGGCGCTGGTGGTCCGCAATGGCAAGTTCTCGGAACGCTGGGGCAAGGTCTGCCAGGCGTTCGGCATCGACCACACGATCCTCGATCTGCCCTGGGGGACCGGCGCGAAAGTGGCGGACATCCAGAAAGCGCTCGACGCCGACAAAAAGCTCGACACGGTGATCGTCGTGCACAGCGAAACCACGACTACGGCGTTGTCCGACGTGGAGGGTATCGCGAAGCTCTGCCGCGCCCGCAACGTGCTGACGATCGTCGACGGCATCACCGCGGTCGGGGCGATCCCGGTGAAGATGGATGAGTGGGGTGTGGATGCGTACATCACCGGTTCGCAGAAGGCGCTGATGCTGCCGCCGGGGCTGGCGTTTCTGGCGGTCGGCGAGCGGGCATGGCAGCGCGTCGAAGCCGCCAAGCCGCCGGTGCTCTACCTCGATCTGAAGGCCTACAAGAAGTCGATGGCCGACTGGGACACGCCCTACACGCCCGCCAACACGCTCATCCGCGGGGCGGTGATGACGCTGCGCAAGATCAAGGAGCGCGGGCTCGAGCCGCTCTGGAAGGAGACGGCGATGATGGCCCGGGCGATGCGCGCGGCGGTCACTGCGCTCGGCATGAGCGTGTACGCGACCGACCCGGTGGATTCGGTCACGGCGGTGACCGTGCCCAACGGCCTCGATGAGGGCAAGCTCCGCAAGATCATCAAGGACAAGTACGGTTTCCACATTGCGGGCGGCCAGGGCGACCTGAAGGGCAAGATCGTCCGCTTTTCGCACATGGGCTACGTCGACGCGTTCGACACGATCGGCGTCATCTCGGCGCTGGAGCTGACGCTCCAGGAGCTGGGCCACCGCGCGCCGATCGGTGCGGGCGTTACGGCGGCGCAGAAAGTGTTCGCGGAGACCGGCTGGTAGCAGGGTCTTGCCCGCCCGCGCCGGCGGTTGGGGTGGCGGGGGCGTGTCTCGCCCACGTCACGGGCTCGGCTTTGGACTTGACACATCGAGATATTGCGATATTATAACCTGTGATGGCACGCCAATTGGGACAGCAATACGTGACGACGGGGCTTGTGGGGATGCCGGCGATGCGCCGGGCCGCGGAATGCCTGCGGACGCTGGCTCATCCGCACCGGCTGCGGATCGTCGAGTTGCTGCTGAGCGGCGAGCGGACGGTCGGCGAGCTGGCGGAGGCCTGCGGGATCCGCAGCCACGTCGCCTCGGAACACCTTGGCAAGATGAAGGATCGCGGCCTGCTGGAGTGTCGCCGTGACGGCCGGCGGATCTACTATCGCCCGGCCAGCCAGTGTCTGCAGGGGATCATCGATTGCGTGAAATGCCACTTCGGCGGCGCGTGAGGCCCTGAGGCTCGCGTGGCCGCCGGCTCGCCGTGCGTAAAATATCGATGAATGACGACATTACGATACTTCTGCCGTTGGCACCGGGCGTGCTTGCCGGTCTGACTGTGCGAACGCGGCGAGGCCGCAATCTGTAAAGGAGGTTTCTGCGATGACTACGACGGCCGAGTTTTTCCAGAGGTGGGAGCAGGATCAGCCCGCGCTCCGCGAACAGGCGGGCGACATCATGAAGGGCTTCGGCGCTCTGTTCCAGCACACGATGAAGCCCGGCGCGATGACCGTGCGGGAAAAGGAGCTGGTCGCGCTGGGCATCGCCCTTGCCGGCCGCTGCATGCCCTGCATCAACCTGCACGTGAAGAAATGCGTGGAGGCCGGCGCATCGCGGGAGCAGGTGCTCGAAGCGGCGGGCGTCGCGGTCATGATGCAGGGCGGTCCGGCATTCACCCATGTCCCCGAAGTGATCAAGGCGCTCGACCACATCGAACCGCACGTCTGAAGCCGCGCCGCGCGAAATGGCCCTCACGAAGGGAGAGTCAGCATGTCCAGCGGTATGGCGGGATCGGCGAAACTCCGCGTCGCGGCGCAGGTGGCGTCGGGCGTCGGGATGCTCCTGGTGGTTCTCGTGCTGCTGACGTGGCTGGCCGGCGCGTTCGAGCGGAAGGTCGACGACACGGCTGCGGCCCCCGCGTCGCGCCCGGTTCCCGCCGACGCCACGCTCGCCCCGGTGCGGCGGGTCCGCTTGCCGCGCATCGAGTCGGCGGTGGGGAGCGTTCGGGCGGTTCACGAGGTTGCGGTGGCGTCCAAGATCCTGGCCAAAGTCGTCGACATCCGCGCGCAGGCCGGACAGCCGGTCGCCGCGGGCGAAGTGCTCGTCCGGCTTGACGACGAAGGCATCCGCGCCCGCCTACAGCAGGCTGATGCGGTGCTCGCCTCGGCCACGGCCCAGCGGGACCATGCCGAGGTCGAGCTGCGCCGCGTGGAGGGGCTACTGAGCCGCCAGGCGGCGACCGACATCGAGGTCGAGCGAGCGCGTACCACGCTCAAAGCGGCCAGTGCAGAAGTAGAGCGCGCCACCCAGGCACTCGCCGAAACGAATACCGTCCTTGGCTACACGACCATCACCGCTCCGATCGAAGGCACGATCATCGACCGGCGGGTCGAGGCCGGCGACACGGTTCGCCCGGGCGACGTCCTGCTCACGCTCTACGACCCGTCAAGAATGCAGCTCATCGCCACCGTGCGCGAGTCGCTTGCTCGCCGGCTCGCAGTTGATCAGACCATCGGCGTCCGCATCGACGCACTCGACAAGACCTGTGACGGCCGCGTGAGCGAAATCGTCCCCGAAGCGCAAACCGCCAGTCGCAGCTTCCTCGTCAAAGTGACAGGTCCCTGCCCGCCGAATGTCTACAGCGGGATGTTCGGCCGCCTGCTCATTCCCCTTGATGAGGAAGCGTTGCTCGTGGTCCCCGCCGCGGCAGTCCGCCGCGTAGGGCAGATCGAACTGGTCGACGTGGCGGTCGACGGCGAGATGCGGCGTCGGGCCGTGCAGTTGGGGGAGGCCGTGGGTGACGATCGGGAGGTGCTCGCCGGGTTGCGTGAGGGCGAGGAGGTAGTCCTGCCTCGCAACTGAAGGATGCGGATGGCCGCGAAGTCGCTGACCTGGAGACGCGCATGACCGATAGCACGCCGCAGCCCGCGACCTCGCATGGATTCACCGACACGGTGGTCCGCGCGTTCCTGCATTCCAACCTGGCCGTGGTTTTGATCGTCCTCGCCGCGGCGATCGGCGCAGCGGCGCTGTTGGCGACACCGCGCGAAGAAGATCCGCAGATCGTCGTCCCGCTCGCGGACGTCTACGTAAGCTTCCCCGGTCGCAGCGCGGCCGAGGTCGAGAAGCTCGTCGCCACGCCGCTCGAGAAACTCCTCCACGAGATCGACGGGGTGGAGTACGTGTACTCGATGTCGAGCGAGGGGCAGGCGATCATCACCGTGCGGTTCTTTGTAGGGGAGGATCGCGAGCGCAGCCTCGTCAAGCTGTACAAGCGCATCGACGAGCATCTCGACATCATCCCGCCCGGCGTGACGGGATGGGTGGTCAAGCCGGTCGAAATTGACGATGTGCCGATCGTGACGGTCACGCTTCGCGCCGGGGAGGGCGACCCGCAATTCACCGACGAGTACACCCTCCGCCGGGTGGCGGAGGAACTCGCCCAGCGCCTCGCGGCGCTTCCTGAGTTGTCACGAACTTACGTCGCCGGCGGACAGCCGCGCGTCGTTCAGGTCTACGTCGACGCGGATCGCATGCAAGCCTACGGCGTGTCAGTGCTGGCGATCGAGCAGGCGCTGGGCCGCACAAATGTGACGCGCACCGCCGGGGCGTACTCCCGCGACGACGCCTCGATTCAGGTCGAGACGCGCGGCACGTTCGCTTCGGTGGCCGATCTTCGCGACGCGGTGGTCGCCGTGTCGGGGGAACGACCTGTCTATCTCAAGGACGTCGCGACGATCCTGGACGGCCCCGCGGAAGAGACCGACTACGTCCGGCATACCTGGGGTCGCGCGCGCGGCGCTGACTCCAAGCGGGGGATGACCGGCACGGTCATCGGTGGATCGCGTGGTGGCGAGGACGCTGCGCAAACCTCGCCCGCGGTGACGGTCGCCATCGCGAAACAGCGCGGCTCGAACGCCGTCCGCGTGGCCGACCGGGTGCTCGCCGAGGCGGAGCGGCTGCGCAGCGAGGTGGTTCCCGACAACATCGATCTGGTGATCACGCGCAACAGCGGACTGACCGCGGACGAGAAGGTCAACGAGCTGGTCGAAGCACTCGCCGTAGCGGTCGTCATTGTCATCGCACTGTTGACGCTTGGGCTGGGCTGGCGCGAGTCGCTCATCGTGGCGGTGGCCGTTCCCGTGGTGTTCGGCCTCACGCTGGCCGTGAACCTGGCGCTGGGGTTCACGATCAATCGGGTGACGCTGTTCGCGCTCATCCTGTCGCTGGGCCTGCTTGTCGATGACCCGATCGTCGATGTCGAGAACATCACGCGTCACTTCGCACTCCGGCGACGGGCCACGCGGGGTATCGTGCTGGAGGCGGTGGCGGAGATCCGTCCGCCGCTGATCGCCGCGACGCTGGCTGTGATGGTTTCCTTCCTGCCGATGTTCTTCATCACCGGCATGATGGGGCCGTACATGCGCCCGATGGCGCTGAATGTCCCCGTGGCAATGCTGATGTCCATGCTGGTGGCATTCACCATCACGCCGTGGCTTTCCTACCACGTGCTCAAGCGCCGCCACGGCGGCACGCAGGATGGCGCGCCACATCGGGATCCGGAAGTGGATGATCCGGAGGCCATCCGATCCACCTGGTTATACCGGTTCTTCCATCCGCTGATGGCGCCGCTGCTTAGGTCGCGCCGGCTGGCGTGGTCGTTCCTCGGGGGAATGGGGCTGCTGACGGCACTGGCGGCCGGTTTGGCCGCGACGAGGCACGTACCGCTCAAGATGCTGCCGTTCGACAACAAGAACGAACTCCTCCTGGTGCTGGATCTCCCTGAGGGCGCAACGCTTCCGCGGACTGACGCGGTCGTCCGCGACCTCGAGGACTACCTTGCGGGGGTGCCGGAGGTTACGGACTTCACGTCGTACGTGGGCATGCCGTCGCCGATGGACTTCAACGGCATGGTCCGCCACTACTACCTTCGCCGGGGCGATCACCTCGCGGACATCCGGGTGAACCTGGTCGGCAAGAAGCGGCGCGAGTTGCAGAGTCACGCGCTGGGGCTTCGGATGCGGACCGAGCTGGACGCCATCGCCCGGAGTCACGGGGCGACGCTGCGCATCGTCGAGACTCCCCCCGGCCCGCCGGTGCTCGCGGGCGTCGTGGCCGAGGTCTACGGACGTGAGGATCAGTCCTACGAGAAGCTGTTGCAGTCGGCGCAGGCCGTCCGGCAGCGGCTCGCGCTCGAACCCGGCGTGGTCGATGTCGATGACGTCATCGAGCACGTACGGACCAAGCGGGTCTTCGCGGTCGACCGGGAGAAAGCGGCGCTGTCCGGAGTCAGTGCGGACGACATAGCCTCTACCCTGCGAGCGTGCCTCTCAGGAGCGGATGTCGGGCTCATCGCTGACGACCATGATCGCCACCCGCTGCGCATCCTGCTGAGGCTGCCTCGGGGCGAGCGGTCGCGGACCGAGGACCTCGCAGGCATCGCGATGTTGGGGCGGGACGGCGTCATGGTGCCGCTGGCAGAGATCGGCTCATGGGAGTCGGATCGTGTGGCGCAAACGATTTATCATAAGAACCTGCGCCGCGTGGCCTACGTCTACGCGGAATCCGCCGGTCGGCCGCCCGCCGAGGTGGTCGTTGACGTGCAGGCTGACCTGTCGAGAGCTGCGTCGGAAGCTGCCGTGCCCAGGCCGGTGTCCGGGCGCACCTACCTGCGCAGCGGGGGCGGACTTCCCTGGAGCGTGCCGGCGGGCATCGACGTCGACTTCGCGGGCGAAGGGGAGTGGAAGATCACGCTGGACGTCTTCCGCGACCTCGGCCTCGCCTTCGCGGCTGCGTTGATGGGCATCTACGTCGTGCTCGTCGCCCAGATGCGGTCCTTTGTGATCCCCGTCGTGGTGATGATGGCCATTCCGCTGACGATCCTCGGCATCATGCCGGGATTCTGGCTGCTCAACGCGCTCTTCAACGACGTGGTGGGGGGCTACCTCGACCCGATCTACTTCACGGCGACCGGCATGATCGGCATGATCGCACTCTCGGGTATCGTCACCCGGGATTCGATCATCCTCGTGGATTTCATCCACCTCTCGCTGTCGCGCGGCCGCTCGCTGTTTGATGCGATCATGGAGAGCCGGGTCGTGCGGCTGAGGCCGATCCTGCTCACGAGCGGAACCGCGATGCTCTCTGCGGCGCCGATCGCGCTGGATCCGATCTTCTCGGGGCTGGCGTGGGCGCTGATTTTCGGCCTGCTGGCCTCGACCGTGTTCACCCTCTTCGTGATTCCCGTAGCCTATTGGTTGCTGTACGCAAACCGCCCGGGGCACGGGTTGCCGATCACGACCGAGGCGGAGTAGCCGGGCTAGTCAGCAGCCGGCGGGTCAACACTCGACGGCGCGGCGCCGCCCAGCAGGTCGTCGATCCGGGCGGCGAGCGCGACGCAGTATTCCTCACCCTTGGGGTGATGCACCAGCGCAGCGAGGAGGTACGTGCGGTCCTCACCCGCGATCCGGGCCACGTCTCCGTGCCATACGTCCCACGTGCCGCTCTTGCGCAGGATGTGGAGATTGCGACCGACGAGGCCCTTCACGAACTTCGTGTCGGTATGTTCGATGTCCGGCGAATCGAAGATATCGCGCATCGCCGCGGATGCCACGGGGCTCACCAGCTCTCCCCTTTCGAGCATCAGGAAGTATCGGATGAGCTGTCGAGCGGTCGCGGCGTGCGAGAGACCGCACACCGGATCAGGGAGGCGCTGCGAGTCCTTCGAATAGTGCTTGCCGACCCACAGCCCGCCGTCGCGTTCCGCCTCGTACAACCGATACCGATCCGCCTGCAGCACGCGCCCGATTTCCTCCAGCCCGATCATCTCGCTGTACCGAGCGGCCATCTCATTGCTGGACCGCTTGATCATCAGGCCCAGCTCGTGGCGGGTCTGCTCGTCGAGGGCCGCCGCGGCTTCGGGGCGCGTATCGAACCAGGACAGCAAAATGGCGATCTTGGGAACGCTCGCTGCGTAGAACGGTGTGTCGCCGCGCAGGAAGGCAAAGCGTGCCGACCGAAGGTCAAAGAGCCCGATTGCGGTGTCATCGGCTTCGATGTCCAGGCTGGCTCGCAACTCGCGATCGATCGCAGCGACCGCCGCGTGCAGTTCTGAGTCGTCCGGCGTGCGGTCAGTCACCGCGCGATGCGCGAGCGGAGCGGCGGTCTGTTCGCAAGAGGTTGCCCGGAGGGAGGCACAGCCCGCAGGCGCGACGAAGGACAGGCCAAGCAGGAAGTTCGTCATGATCCGGGTGCGGATGTGCGCGCTCATGGTCAGGCTCCGTGAATCTGGGGGGATTCTGCAACCGAGCGATGGGCCCCGCAATGCCGGGTGAAACTCACGCGCGGCGCAGGAATTGCGCAGCACCCGTCCGCCTGTGACATTTTCGTGTTTCACCTGTGAAATTCGCGACGGCGGCGTGGCCGGGCCGACGGTCAGTGCGTATACTCCCCGCCCACCATGCCGGAGCATCCCTACGGCGTCTGGTCCCTGATTCCGCCGCTGCTCGCCATCACGCTGGCGATCGCGACGCGGCAGGTGTTCCTTTCGCTATTCGCGGGCATCTGGATCGGTTACGTCGTCATCGCCCTGGGTGACGGCATGTCCATCGCGGCGGGGCTGCTCGGAGGCACGATCGGGGCAATCGATGCCTGCGTCGATGTGTTCAAGGACCCGGGCAACACCCGCGTGGTGATGTTCAGCACGCTCGTCGGGTCGCTCATCGCGCTGGTGCAGCGCAGCGGTGGTGTTGAAGGGTTCGTCCGGCGGGCGTCGTCGAGCGGGCTGGTGCGCGGGCCGCGCAGCGCCGGGCTGTTCACCATGGCGGTCGGTGCCATCGTCTTTGTCGAATCGAGCATCTCCTGCCTCGTAACGGGCACGGTGTCGCGACCGATTTTTGATCGCCTGCGGCTCTCGCGCGAGAAGCTGGCCTACGTCTGTGACTCGACCTCCGCCCCGGTGTGCATCCTGCTGCCGCTCAACGGGTGGGGTGCGTTCATCCTCGCGCAGCTTACTCTTCTCGGGGTCGCTCAGCCGGTGAGCGTGTTGCTCAAGGCTACGGTCCTGAACTTCTACGCGCTGGTCAGCCTGGCCATTCTCGTGTTCGTGCTCGTCTCCAACCGCGACTTCGGGCCGATGGCCACGGCGCAGCGCCGGGCGCGCGAGGAGGGCAAGCTGCATCGCGACGGGGCACAGCCGCTCGTTTCGGACGAGATCACCGCACTGGCGCCCGTGGAGGGCGCTCCGCAGCGCGCGCGAAACATGCTGGTGCCGGTCGGCGTCATGGTGCTCATGATGCCCATCGGGCTGGCGTACACCGGGCTGACGTCGCTGGCCCCGGACCAGGAGCGAACGCTCTGGACCGTGCTCGACGCGTGCTCCGGTACGAAGTCAGTGCTGTGGGCAGTGCTCGTGGCCGTGATCGTGGCGGGCGTTCTGTACCGGGCGCAGGGAATCATGCGCCTCCCGCAGTTCATTGAGGTGGCGTTCAAGGGGGCTGGGGGTCTGCTGCCGCTGGCCCTGCTGATGGTGCTCGCATTTGCCATCGGCACGCTGTGCAAGTCGGGCCTTCAGACCGGGCCCTACGTCGCCGGCCTCGTACCCCGGACGATGCCACCTGTGCTGGTCGCGCCGCTCGTCTTTGGGATCGCCTGCGGCATCGCGTTCTCCACCGGCACAAGCTGGGGCACCTTTGCGATCATGCTGCCGATTGCCCTTCCGATCGCGGAGAAGGTGGGGCTTCCGCCCGAACTGGGGGTGGCGGCGGTTCTCGCAGGGGGAGTTTTCGGCGATCACTGCTCGCCGATTTCCGATACTACGATCGTCTCGTCGATGGCGTCCGCGTGTGATCACATCGACCACGTGCGGACTCAGTTGCCGTATGCCCTGACCGCCGGCGGAGCAGCCGTGGTGCTCTTCGCCGTT
This sequence comes from uncultured Phycisphaeraceae bacterium, assembly GCA_964426945.1. Classification (GTDB taxonomy): domain Bacteria; phylum Planctomycetota; class Phycisphaerae; order UBA1845; family UBA1845; genus CAYRSS01. The sequence continues at coordinate 74,159 of CAYRSS010000009.1, read as the reverse complement.
GCCGGGGCAGTGATGGTCCGATAAGCGATGGACTCGGGGGAATTGTGACGTGCAGTTTTCAACCGTCTGTGCTCGACATCGGATCGCCTTGATGTTCGTGGCGCTGGGGCTTCCCGCTGTTGTGGGCCTTGGCTGCCGCTCGGTGATGGTCGAAGGCGATCAGAAGGCGGGGCATCGCGTGAGCGAAAAGCGGATTCCCTACGAGACGATCGGCACCTCCGTGGAAGGACGCCCGATCGAAGCGGTGACCTTCGGCAGCGGCCGCGAACACCTGCTGATCTTCGCCGGTATTCACGGCGACGAGCCGCATAGCGTTTTCGTCGCGCGTCAGCTCATCGCGGAAATCGCGGCCAAGCCGGAGCTGGTGAAGGGTCGCCGCGTGACGATCGTGCCGGAGGCTAATCCCGACGGCGTGCATCGCGGCACGCGCGGCAACGCGCGGCGGATCGACGTGAATCGCAACTTCCCGGCCAGCAACTTCAGCGTCGGCGATCCCAAATCGCGCTACTTCGGCGGCGACAAGGCCGCGAGCGAACCCGAGACGCAGACTCTGATCGCTCTCGTGCGAAGGCTCAAGCCGTCGCGAATCGTCAGCATCCACTCGATCGGCGGCGGCCGCCACTGCAACAACTACGACGGCCCCGCATCAGACCTCGCCGCGGCCATGTCGCGCCACAACGGCTACCCGGCCACGGCGACCATGGGATACCCCACGCCGGGCAGCTTCGGCACCTGGGCGGGCATCGACCTGTCCATTCCGACGATCACGCTCGAAGTCCCCTCCAGCGGGCAACAGGACGAGATATGGCAGCTTAACCGGTCGGCACTGCACGCCTTCATCGGCGGCGGGGCCGGCGACCGCTGACCTCCCCGGTGCGCAAGCGACGAGGGCCGCGCCGGTCGTCGGTGGCACCGTGCTTGTCGGTGCATCGAGAACCACACGGCCCCCGTGCGGGTTGAATCCTGTAGTCTCTGTCCTAGCGTCGACGCCGAACGACCATGGTTCCGGCGACGCCGAGCAGAAGCAGGCTGCCCGGCTCGGGAATCGGCACGACGTACGCCAGCCCTTTGGAGATAAATTCCTCGCCCGGACCGCCGCCGCCACCGCCGCGCAGGCCGATGGTGCCGATGTACTGGGCGTTGCCCGTCGTCGACATCAGGTACACGTTGCCGTCGAGGTCGCTGAGATAGAACTGGTTGCCGCCCGCCCAGGTCATCGCCTGCGCTTCGAAGTAGTCATCCCCCGAAACGGGGATGTCCGTCGAACTCATCGTCCCCAGGTTAATCCGCTGATAGAGGTGCCCGCCGATGATGTCTGAGGCTCGGTAGAGCCGGTTCGATGGGCGGTGCACGGCGATGGCCTCGCCCGAACCCGCGTCGTCCAGCAGCATCAGGAACGAGCTCGAGGCGTCGGTAGTGTTCAGTTCATAAAGCGCCTCGGGCACGGTTGCGTCATCGGAGGTGACGCCGTAGAGCGTGCCATCCTCCGAGAACGAGATGCCGGTGAACTGGTCGGAGACGACGCCGATGCTCGTCGCGGTGCCCGAGCCGATGTCGATGGTGACCAGTTCGGGGAACGCCTGCAGCTCGATGTCGAGCAGGGCGTAGAGTTGTGACGTGCCCGGATGAAAAGCCAGGCCCGCGCCGCCGAGGACGACCTTGCCCGGGAGGTCGAGACTGGTCGCCGAGATGAATGAGGCGTCCGAGGCGTCCAGCTCGTACAGATCGCCGGTGGCGCGGTCGATCGAATAGAGCGATTGAGCGAGCGACGGGGTGGCTGCGGCCGCCGCCAAGGCGACCGCTGAGAGCCAGCAGGCGGATCTCTTCATCTTCCTCTCCCTCCATGAAGTAGCGTGCCGCGGCGCCCTCAGCGCCGAGTCCGGCGGGGATACCGTACCGGCCGGGCAAGCGAGCCGCAACGAAAAAACCCTAGAAACCTCCCAAATGCCCCATTCCTCACACGGCGGAGCCCGGATATAGTGCAGATGCGGAATAGGGCAGGCCGGTCGGTCCCCGGCGGGGGCGAGGAGGGGTTGCGACCCCGGCGGCGGCGGGTATACTGCCCGGTCTTTGACGCCGGAGGCCCGTCGGTGCGGCGGGTGGCGTCGTCCGGCATTGGTGGATCGACTACGAGAGGGCGGGTTCATGTCGCGGGTGTGTTTCTTTACCGGTAAGCGGACGCGGGTCGGCAACAGCATCGCCCGCCGCGGCAAGGCCAAGTACCTCGGCGGCGTTGGCGTCAAGACGACGGGAATCACCCGCCGGAAGTTCAAGCCGAACATCCAGAAGGTGCGCGCGATCGTCGACGGTAAGGTGTGCCGCATCCAGGTGTCGGCTAAGGCCATTCGGCTCGGGCTGGTGGTCAAGCCGCCCAAGCGCCAGTGGTCGGCCGATGCGAGCAGCGCAGCCTAGACCCGGTTCCGGGCCACGCGGCGCTGCACGGCGCAGTCGTGCTCCGTTGATTCCCGACTCATACCGACCGGTGCAGTTCGCAGGAACGCATCGGTCGTTTTCTTGCGCCATGTCCCTTACCGGCTCCAAGATCAGCTGATGAAGCGATCTACGCGAATCAATCTGACGCTCGCGCCCGTTTTCGTCCTGATGGGTCTGGCCGCCACGTTGTGGATCGCCCGCAAGCCGATGGTGCCGCTGACGGCGGAGAACCTCGCACAGGCCCGCACGCGCTGGGCTGCCCAGGGCGTGGCCGATTACGACATGCGGCTGCGGATGCAGGGCGGCGATTATCACGTCCGATGCCGCGACGGGCTCGTCGATCGGATTGAACTCAACGGCGTGGAGGTCTCCAGCCGCGACCCGGCCGCCTACAGCGTCGAGGGTCTCCACGACATCCTCGCGATGGACCTGGACACCTTTGCTGCGGGCAGGACGGCCAACGTCGTCCTGATGCGCGTCGAGTTCGACCGGGAGCAGGGGTTCGTGCGGCGATACCTCCGCAGCGGCGCGGGACAGCCCGGCCAGGCGGCAGGCGGCGCGTTGATTGAGTTGATCGACTTCGAGCCAGTGTCGGCCGCGGGGCCGGCGCGGCCGTGAACGGGGGCTGCCGGGGGGCGCTTCCGGCACGCCGATTTCAGCCCTGCCAGCCGCGTTTCGCCCGACCGCCGGCCCGCCAAGTCGCTCCACGCGGCCCTGATGCCGAACTATACTCCACAGGCCCTTTCTGTCGGCCTGGAAGGGAGTGCTGCGCTGATGTACCAAACCGGCCCCGGACAACGTCTTGCGACGGCCTTGCTGCTCACTTCGCTATTCGGGGCAGGCTCCGCAGCCGAGGAGCCCGCTCCCTCCGCGGTCCATAGCGGCGAAGCCGCCCTATCTGGCGCGGCGACCTCCGAGGAGATTGCTTCGCTGATTCGCGACCTGGGCGACGCCTCGTACGACCGGCGGACGCGTGCGACCCGGCGCCTGACGGCGATCGGCAGGGCCGCCGGCGACGCGCTGAAATCTGCCGCCGAGGGCGCGGAGTTCGAAACGGCCCGCCGTGCGCGTTCTATCCTCCATGAGCTCGACAACCAGTGGATGCTGGGCCTCGACGTGACCGTGTCCGTGTCAAGATCGAGCATCGCCTGGGATGAATCGATCGACCTGCTGATCACCTTCCACAACCCCACTCGCTACCCCTCGCGCGTGCCCTTCGACCTCACCGGTGGGACCGTCGATGCAAACCGGCTCAGCCATGCGGAGCAGGTGGGCCGGATGCTCGACGCCGTGGACTTCCTGACCGTCCGGCGGCAGGGCACTACGATCGATCCGCGGGTTGATGACATCGCCGCGGACGAGGACGTCCAGGCGGCGGTTGAACGCCGCGTGACTGGCGGGCCTTCCGCAGAATTGGCGCCCGGAGGCCGGGTTTCGATCACGGTGCCGGCATTCAATCGCGGCTGGGCGCGCTACCCGCTGCTCGACAGCGGCGAGTACGAGATCATCTTCGAGCATCAGCCGGCCTGGGGCGATGAGGTGCTCACGCAGCAGCGCGTGGGGCTCGTGCGAAGCCCGTCGGCTCGACTCCATGTCACCGCCGGCGCGCCGGACGTGGTTTCGCGGGCTGGGGTGGAGGCATTCGTCGAACTGACGCGGTCAGAAGATGTCCTCGTCGCCCGACTGACCAACACCTCGGACCTGCCCACGACCGTCAATCTGAACTTCGGCTCGTCAGCGCCGTTCGCGCAGGCGCGGTGGATCGTGTTCCGCGGCGAGACATACGGCGAAATCGCCGTCCGAGGCGCCGGTCAGGTCTCGCTGAAGGACTTCGACGCGTCGTTGCTGAAGACGGTTGCCCCCGGCGAAAGCGTTGAACTGGCGCGCGTGGACGTGGCTTCGCTCCAGGCGCCGGCGGCTGACGGTGTGGCCGGCGCGTGCCTCGTGCATCTTCACTACCAGAACCTCCTCGATCGTCGCTGGCAGTCGCGGCAGCGGGGGCAGGTCGACGTGGAGCGAACCTGGCCTGAAGCCCTGCGCGGCGAATTGCCGCAGCGGATCCTGACCGGGACTCAATCCAGCGACCGCGTGGAGCTTGTACTGCCCTGACGGCTTGGGCTGCGCGCTGGTCGCCCGTAGAATCCCGCCCCATGACGGACACGCAAACGTCCATCCCCCGGTCCGCCAAGACGTCCGAAACGGTTGTCGACCCCGCCGCGCTCGACGCTGTCGAGTCGATGCGCATGTCATTCGGGGATCACCTCGACGAGCTGCGCCGGTGCCTGATCCGCTCACTGCTCGGAGTCGCGGCGGGGGCGGCACTTGCGTTGGCCTTCGGCAAGACGATCCTGATGGTGATTTTCGCGCCTCTGCTCGCGGCGCAGCACGCGCAGGGGCTGCCGGTCGAGGTGCAGGCGTTGGCGCCTACCGCGGCATTCAACGCGTACCTCAAGATTGCGATCCTCTCCGGGCTGATACTCAGCATGCCCTGGGTAATCCACCAGGTGTGGAGCTTCGTGGCGGTCGGGCTCTATGAGCACGAGAGGAAGTTCGTGCGTGCGCTGGCACCGGCGTCTGTCGGGCTGTTCGTGGTTGGCGTGCTTTTTCTGTACTTCGTCGTGTTGCCGATCGTGCTCAACTTCTTCATCTCGTTCAACCGAAGCTTCGGCATCCCGGAGGACAACACTTCCGTTCTGCAACAGATCTTGACCGGGCCCGCCACGCCCATGGAGACGCCCGATGCCGCCGGGGCAGCGCCTGCGCCGACCGTGCCGCTGGTGCAGGGCGACCCGCCGTCGCCCGTACCGGGCAGCGCCTGGATCGATGTGAACGCCCGGCGGCTGAAGTTCCAGACTCCGCAGGGGATCCTCTCGATTCCGCTACAACTCGGCGCGGCGGGCTCCGCGGTGCAGAGCCTCTTCGCCATCGACGCGTACATCAGCTTTGTGCTTTCGCTGACGCTGGCGTTCGGTCTGGCGTTTCAGCTTCCGATCGTCGTGTACTTCCTCGCTCGCCTCGGCATCGTCTCACCCGACGCGATGATGCGGAGCCGACGCTATGTGATCTTTGGGATCTTCTTCGCCTCCGCGGTGCTGACCCCGCCGGATGTGTTGAGCCAGGTGCTTCTGGGACTGCCGATGTGGGGGTTGTTCGAGCTCGGGCTCCTGCTGGCCCGGCGCAGCGAACGCCGGGGCACCGCCGGAGGAGCCTGACGCACCGTTAGGCGCGCAGGCGCCCAATCAGGTCGCGTACCGAGGTCATTCCGCGGCGGGTCAGGTACGCCGACAACCCGTCACAGATGTTCTGCGGCGCACGCGGATCGACGAACAGTGCGGTGCCAACGGCCAAGGCCGTCGCGCCGGCCAGCAGGAACTCCACCGCGTCACGCCATGACACGATGCCACCCATTCCGATGATCGGCACGCCGCGCTCGCCGGCGACCTTCCGGTAGACCTCGTTCACCATGGCGAGTGCAATTGGCTTGATCGCCGGACCCGAGACGCCGCCGACGCGGTTCGCGAGCACAGGCTCCCACGTGTCTACGTTGATCGCCATGCCGCGGAGGGTGTTGATGACCGAGAGCGCCTCCGCGCCGCCGTCGACCGCGGCGCGCGCCGTGGCCGCGATGTCCGTGACGTTCGGGGATAGCTTGACGATCAGTTTCGCCCGGCGGACGACCGTTCGCGCGGCCGCGACCAGCTCGTGCAGCCGATCCGGATCGGTGCCGAATTCGAGTCCGTTGGCGACGTTAGGGCAAGAGACGTTCAGTTCGACTGCCGCCACGCAGTCCACCTCGTCCAACCTCCGGCAGACCGTCAGATACTCCTCGATGCTGTAGCCCACAACGTTCACGATGGCGGGAACGCCGAGTTCGCGCAGGAATGCCGTCTTTTCGGTGCAGAACCGTTCGAGGCCGACGTTCGCCAGCCCGATGGCGTTGAGCATGCCACCGGGGGTTTCGACGATGCGCTGCGGGCGGTTGCCTTTGCGTTCCTGGGTGGAGACCGCCTTGGTCACAAACGCCCCGAGGCGACGCAACTCGGCGTAGGGCGCGTACTCGCGGCCGTAGCCGCTTGTTCCGGACGCGGTCATCACCGGGTTCTGCAGGCGCAGGCCGGCCAGATCTACGGAGAGGTCGGGGGACAGCGACGAGGCGGGGCGATCGGTCATGGGGCTCAGCATCCGGGGCGGCTGAAGCCCTGTCAATGGCGTGCAGCCGGCCTCAAGCGGGCCGCCGGCGCTCTGCGAGATGGCGGTCGGGCTTGCGGGCGCGGCCCTTCTGCTTCTTGAGCCGCTGCTTGAGCGCCTCCGCTACGTCGAGCGGCACGAGGCGGGCGACCCGCAGGTCGTCATAGTCGCCGATTTCTACGATCTGCTTGATCACCGTGCTGGAGGTAAGGCCGTGTTGCGGGCCGGTCATGAGGAAGACGGTCTCGACGTCGCCGACGATGAGGTTCGCCGTGGCGATCTCAAGCTCGCTGTGCAGGTCGACGGTGTCGCGGATGCCGCGAAGAATCACGCGCGCGCCGACCTTCTTCGCGAACTCGACCGTCAATCCGTCGTAGGTCTGCACATCGACGTTGGCCCAGTCGCGCGTGTGCTTGCGGAGCATCTTCACACGCTCCCGGGCGGTGAACATTTCCTGTTTCAGCGGGTTGTGGCCGACGGCGACGATGAGCCGCTCGTAGAGCTTCGAGGCTCGCTCGATGATGTCGAGGTGACCGTGGGTCACCGGGTCGAACATGCCGGGAAAAATCGCGACGTTCGGATTGGTATTGGGCATCGGCGGCTCCGTAGGGGTCATTCTACCGACGCCCCTCCGGCGGCCAAGTGCGGGCTTGCTCACGGTACGAGTCGCTGCAGAAGGGCCGCATCGGCGAGGTCGACGTCGCCGTCGGCGTCGAGGTCGCTGGCGACGCACTGCGCCGCCGGGGTGACCGCGGGGCCGCCCAGGCAGTGGGTCAGCACGAACTGGTCGGCCAAGTCAAACACGCCGTCCCCGCTGGCGTCGCCGGGGGTGGGCGGCGGCGCCGTGCGCACCACGCGGAATCCGGTGTCCGCCAGCGTGGAGCCTGGCCCCGCCGCGATCCTCCGGGCCGTCTGGGTACCGGTTGCGCCCTGGGGCCAGCTCCAGCTACCGCCGCGCAGCGCCCGATCGTTGCCCGCGGCGCCCTGTCGGTCCTGGACCCACTGGAACACATTCCCGGACATGTCATAGAGCCCGTAGGCGTTCGCCGTGTCGTTGGCGGGTATACCCGAGGTCAGCACGCTACCGGCTCGATAGAACCCGACCGGCGTCGTTCCCTGCGGCACGGGATGGCCGCCGCCGGCATAGTTCGCATCCGCAGGGCCGATGGTGTTCCGGCCGAATCCGTAGAGCGTGTTCGCCGACACCTTCCAGGCGGCAGCCTTGTACCACTCGTTGTACGCATCCGCAGCGTCGACGGTCGGGTTCGCGTTGTTGGACCCCTGGTCCATCGGCAGTCGGTAACCGGCGTAGCCGGTCACCAGAGCGGCGCGCTCAGCGGTGGAAGGGTCGCGCGTGGTGTACGCCGTCGTGGTGATCGTGGCGGGGCGCCACCCGGGCAAGTCGGTGGCGACGGACTCTGCGTAGCATCGGGCCGATGGGGGGAAGCCCTGGTCGAGGGTCAGCCAGTTCGCGAACTTGACCGCGCCGTACCAGCTGACACCGACCACCGGATGATCGTCGAATCCGCTGACGGGGGAGTAGGTGTCGCTCGCGGCGGAATACATGATTCTCGCGCCGACGCTGCGGGCGAAGAGCTTCGTCGTGCGCCCATCCGGTCCTTCGCCGCGCCCTCCGGCAGCGTCCGTGTTGATGTACAGATCGCCGGTCAGCTCATCCAGGTAGACGTACTGCCCCCGCAGGTCGCCCGGGTGCGCAATCGCGTCGTTCAGGAACGCGACGAACTGTGCGTTTGTGATGTCATGGCGGGTGATGCGGAAGTCGTACGCCGGGCCGGACGGCTGGACAGCGGTTGCGGGGACGAGCCGTTCGTCGAGGTCGGTGACCAGCGGGTCGACAGCGCTCAGCGTGATGGTGCGCAGGATGGGCGGGCCCTGGATGACGCCATCGTGGTGCAGGCGAAGCGTGGCCGAGTAGGCGCCGACGGCGGTCGGCGCCTCGATGGATATCACGATCGGCGCGGTTCCGCCCGGTGAAACGCTGCCTCCCGCGTTGTCGATCGGGTCTCCGTTGACTCGGATCCAGCTCGCGTCGAGCGGATCGGCTTCGACCACCTCCGCCCACCAGGTGATCGGCGCGGCTGAATCCGCCGGGTTGGTCAGGGTGTAGAGCCTTGCTGAAGGTGCACATCCACCGCTGAGCCGGCAGTTGACGTCAAGCCCGAGCTCCGGTGTCAGCGTAGGCCCCGCGCCAATCGTGAGTCTTAACGTTCGCGTTTGGGAGAGGCCGGAGGCAAGATCTGTGAAGGTCAGTTGGCCGTCGTGTACACCCGCCGCAAGCCCGAGGGCCTCGTCGCCGAGCGACACGGAAACTGTGTCGCCTTCGAGCGGCGGCAGGGCGGCCGCGTAGCTGGTCTCGCCGTTGAGCCGCACCCACGGCACCGTCGAGCTCACCGAGTAGTCCACGACAAACCCGGCACGGTTCGAGATGGTGAACGAGACAGTCGCCCCGACGTCAACAGTGAACGGCCCGCCGATCGGCCCGGTCCAATTGGCGCTGTCTGGCCCAGCAATATCGAGCGGATCGAGCACGGTAACGCGCACCCTGCGGGTTGCCGTGGTGTTCGTCGTCGTATTGCGGATGGTGATGGTGGCCTCGTGGGGGCCGACGGCCAGGCTCGCGAACGCTGCGGTCGTCATCGCCTGCACGGATCGCTGATCCTGCGCGCCGGCGTCGCCCGTGGCGGCGAGCGTTCCGGTCGCCTGGCCGGCGCCAAAGCCGAGCCACGTCGCGGACGTGGTCAGTGAGTAGCCGATCGGCACAGACGCATGGTTGGAGAGCTCGTACGACCAGTCAAACGAGGGCGATCCCCCCGGGATTCCGGGATTCCACACCGGCGACGGCGTTAACTCGAGCACATCCGGTGGGCAAGCCGCCGCCAGCCACGTGCAGTCGTGGGCCAGCGGCTCGGCGACTGTGAGGCGTGCGGCAACAGGTTCGGCGTAGCCGGTTGTCTGGTTTCGGAAGGTCAGCGTCATTGTGTGCAGGCCGGGCGGCCGGGTCCGGGCGAGCGCGTTGGCGGTCACGGTGATGCCGGTCGATCCGGCCGGAGCGAGCACGCCAGAGACGGTGGCGGATCCGTTCAGGTCGAGCCAGGCGGCGCTGCGCGTCGCCTGCCAACTCATCGAGCTCGCCGACGCGCTCTGCAACGCGTAGGCCGCGCCGTCCCCCGCGAAGGGACCGCCGTAGTAGCCGGTCAACTCGAGCGGCGTGCGCGGCGTGAGCACAATCGGTTCCTTCACCAGCAGGCGTATCTCATGCTCGACAACATCGCCCGTGGCATGGTCTTCGAAGCGGATGGAACCGATCTGGTCGATGGCCGCCTGCGCGACGCGAAACCCGACATCGGCTCGCAATTCGTCGGTCGGTAGCGTGGCACGGCCGTCGGTGCGCAGGAGCGGCGAGTCTTCATCGTCTAGAAACGAGCCGCCGCGGATCGCGTGTTCGCCCGGGTGATCACCGGCGTCCTGCATCCACTCTGCGACGTTGCCAGTCACGTCATACAGCCCGTAGCGATTGGCGTCAGGCGTGGTCTGGAACTCGCTTCCGTCACCGACGGGGCCGTTGCCGCCGGGGTTGTAGAGCGAACCATCGAAGAACGCCGCCGGCGTAGCGCCGGGAGAGAAGGGATCGCCGTTACCGCCGAGGTTGGCGGCGCCCGGCGCGAGCATGTCATCGCCGAAGCCGTACGCGGTGTTGACGTCGCCAGCGAAGGCGGCGGCCTTGAACCACTCGTTGTAGGGCGATGCACCGGCGGCCCCGCCATCCATCGGCAGGCGGAACCCCTTGGTCGTGCGGGTGAGCGAGTCACGCTCCCCGTCGTTGAGGTCGCGGGCTTCCGCGGTGGGCAAATCGTCGTCAGCCGTGGCGGCAGAACCCCACCAGTCTTCGACGGCAATGGCGGCGGGTCGCCAGTCGCCGAGGTTCGGGCCCTCAATGTACGCGCGGTCAGTCGTCGCTAGGCCGCTGCGGACCGTCAGCCAATTGCAGTACTTCACCGCACCTAGCCAGCTGATACCCGCCACGGGGTGAGACGAGTAGCCGGGGACAGCGGCGTAGCGCGCCGCAGCCGCCTCGTACGAAACCTGGCCCGCGACGGCGGGATCGAAGAGCCGGATCAGTCTTGGCTCGGCCATCGAGCTGAACTTGCCGGTCGCAGTTGTCGAGAGATAGACAACGCCGCTGGTCGTGTCCACGTGCAGGTACGCACCCCGCGCATTGCCGAAGTTCACGATCGCGTCGTTGAGGAACTCGACGTATTGAGCGTTCGTGGTTTCGGTTCGGGCGATCCTGAAGCCGTACACCGGTCCGTCGGATTGTGCGTCGACCGGAGGAACGATTTGGAGATCCACCGGACCGGGTCGGACTCCCGTCAGCGCGTCGGCCGCGGCGACGTCGAGGTTGGCTTCGACTGCCCACACTTCATCGGGGTAAAGGAACGATTCGGCACAGTCCTCGCCGCTGGGCAGGGTGAGCCAGCTGCCTGTGGCGCAGGCCTCCGGCTCCGCGGGGGCGTCCGTGCCGGCGATGGCTTCGAAGACGAGTCCGCCGGGCGTGTAGGGACCACCCGTGTAGCCGACGAACGCGAGCGGGCACGGGACCTCACTGTCGCAGACCGCCGCGGCGACCATCGGCTCGATTGCGTTCGCGGACTGTGCGACGCGGAAGCCGACGTACGATCGCACCGCGGTGGCGAGATCGCCGTCCCGGTGCAGGTTATCGAGCAGCGTCGAGGCGGCGCTGTTCTGCCAGTGCCCGCCGCGCAGACCGCGGCGAGTCGCTTGCGATCCGTGGTCCTGCACCCACTCGGCCGCGTTGCCGCACAGGTCGTAGAGGCCGAAGGCGTTGGCCGTATTGCGCGTCACGCCGCCACCGGACAGCGTGTGTACGCCGTCGTACCAGCCGACGGGCGTGGTGCCGCTGGCGGCGAAGGGGTCGCCGCTGGCGAGGTAATTCGCGTCGCCCTGCGCGAGCGTGGCGCGGCCGAACCCGTAGAGACGCGCGACGCCGGCCGCGCTGTTCCACGCGGCGGCCTTGTACCACTCGTTGTAGAGATCGGCGGCGTCGATCGCGCCGACGTTGTTCGCCCCGTCGTCCATCGGCAGCCGGTACCCGGCCACCTGGGTCACCAGCGCCTCGCGTTCGGCGTCATCGAGATCGCGAAGAGCCCAGGCGGCGGCGGTGATGGAGACAGGGCGCCAGTCGCCCGTCGTGGGGCCTTCGGTGTACGCCCGCTGCATCGGCGACATGCCGTGATGAAGCGTCAACCAATTGCAGAACTTGACCGCGCCATACCAGCTCACGCCAACTACCGGGTGATCGGTGTAGTCGACACCGCCGGCGTCCGCGGTCACGGTGTACGCGCCGTCCGCGAATTGGATTCCTCCACCCACTGCGGGAGAGAACAGCGGCACCGTGTGTCCCGCCGCGCCCGGGCCGATCGACGGGGTCTGGTCGTCGTGAAGGTAAACCGCGCCGGTGTCCGAATCGAAATAGAGGAACTCGGCCGCGGCCGTGTGGGCCGGCGCCGCCTGGGCGTCCTGGTAGACGTCGTTCAGGAAGTCGGCGAACTGAGCGTTGGTGATCTCGAAGATGCCGATGCGGTAATCGTGCGCGGGTCCGCCGGGCTGGACCTCGTCGGCGCGCACGAGCGACATCGCGGGGCGTACCGCCGGCTGCTCCGCGAAGGCCGCGCCGCCGCATACCACCAGAAACAGGATTTGGCCGATCCGGATCATCGCCACCCGCCGCCGCAGGCAGAGCCGCCCTGGGCGCGCAGCCGAAGCCGCCGCGGAGACTCCTGCCCTTGGTTTCTATCGGACGTTGGCGGGGGGTGAACCTGAGCGAAAGCACGCGGCAGTGCGGTCGCGGGCGGCTCAGGCGTGGCGCGCTGCAAACTCCGCCCAGGCGATCACACCGGCGACAACCGTGAGTACGACGACGAGCGTGCAGACGCCGTAGAGCGTCTTAATGCCGTCGGGGATGGCCGCCGGTTTGCCGCGCGCGGGCAGGATGCGGTGAGCCACCACGCCACATACCCAGCCCCAATGCAGGATGAGGTGAAGCAGCACGTCGAGCGCCAGCGCGGCCAGCAGCAGACCCTGGACGAGCGCCCAGCGGTCGTAGCTCAGCCCCCCTACGCTCCATCCCGCGGACGCCGATGGGGCCGGAAACACAAAGGTCATGATCCCCGTGACGGCGAGGAGCGCCACGAAGAGGAGCAGGAGGGAAACGTCTACCCAGAAGTTTATCGCGGTTTTTGAAACGGCCATTCGTTCACTCAGCGAGCGCGGTCGATCCGGGATTGAGCCCCCTTCGGCCGGGGCTCGCGTACCCGGTTCCGGCGGGTGTTCGGGCAAGCGGCGTGCCGTCGCGGATGGACCGGGTCGGGACCGGCTCCCGGTAGCACGCGGCGCGTGCCGCCGATGGATCTCGGCCCTGAAGCTGCCGTCGGTCGTGGACATAAAGCTTTTAACGTCAATGGTTTATATCTCAGCCGGACCTTGGATTCGCATATCCCGGCCTCAGACGGTCCCGGGCCGCCGGCGGATGGTAGGTCAGCTGGTTGCGGGTGGGCCGACCAGCTGGCAGGTGGGGGAGTGCGCGATTTTGCGCACTGGCTGCGGACAGGTGCCTCCTGCCGATTGTAGGCCGCGTCTCAGAAGCAGCACGCGCTACCGGCGGGCCCGTCGAACCGGCTCGGCAGGGGCGCCGGCGCCGCCGCCGTATCGCGGCACGTCGGTGCGTCTTAGGCTCAGTCCCATGACTCAAACAACCGCTACGGGTCCGATCGTCATCGCCGGCGGCAGCGGCTTCCTCGGGATGTCCCTGGCGACCTACCTCGCGCAGGCAGGTCGCAGCGTGGTGATCCTCTCGCGTGGGGCGCCACGCCTGGCTGGCCCCTGGCGCCATGTGCCGTGGGATGCGCGGACACTCGGCGACTGGAAGGGTGCCCTGAATGGTGCCGCCGGTCTGGTGAACCTCGTCGGCCGCTCCGTCGATTGCATCAAGACGCCCGACCACCAGGACGAGATCCTGCGTTCGCGCGTCGAAGCGACGCGGGTGCTCGGGCTCGCCGTGCGCGCGGTCGCGTCGCCGCCACCAGTCTGGGTGCAGATGAGCACGGCGCACATCTACGGTGATCCGCCCAGTGTCACCTGCACGGAGGAATCCCCCACGGGCACAGGGCTGGCGCCCTTCGTGGGCCGTGCGTGGGAGGAGGCGTTTCGTGAAAGCGTTCTGCCCGCGCAGCGGGAGGTGATTCTGCGCACATCGTTTGTGATCGGGCGCGATCGAGGCGCCGGCGGCGGGGCGCTCGCGCGTCTGCGAATGCTCGCCCGTCTGGGCCTGGGGGGCGTGGTCGGCTCCGGTCGGCAGGGGATGAGCTGGATCCACGAAGTCGACATGAACCGGCTGATCGAGCGCGCGCTGACAGACGCCGGCATGAGCGGAACGTACATCGCCAGCGCGCCGAACCCGGTCTCGCAGCGCGAATTCATGCGCTCGCTGCGACGGGCCCTGCGCATTCCCATCGGCCTGCCCGCGTTCGGCTGGATGGTGCGGCTCGGCGCGCCGCTCCTGCTGCGCACCGATCCGGAGCTGGCGCTGTACGGTCGCTACGTCGTCTCAGCGCGACTGCCGCAGGAGGGATTCGAGTTTCGCTATCCGTCGTTGGACGCCGCCCTCGCGGAGTTGTTCCGGAAGGTTTGACGCGGCGACTGGCGAGAACGTAGCGATCCCGCCCGCGTGGATCTCCGGGCTGCGCCGTCTCGTTCAGGATCCCGTGAAGATCGCCTGAAACGCCACCAAGTCAGCGAGGTTGCCGTCGCCGCCGAAGTCAAGGCAGCCGCAGCCGGGAGCGAGTCAGCCGCTCGGACCCGGCAGGCACCCCTCGAAGGCGCTGAAGTCGACGATGTCCACATCGTTGTCGCCATCGCAATCGCCCGAGAGCAAGACGGCAGACGCTCGCACGCCGGGCCAGAACCCACCGGCCCGGATTTTCGCGCCGCGGGAGAGGGCTTGTTCGACGATACGATCGGCTATTGCCAGGACGGCGCGCTGGTCTGGGCAATCCGCACGGGCCTGGGCGAGGACGCCGTCAACGAACTGCCGGTCTGGGAAACCGGCTCGGCCCGCCTCGTTCGGCGCACCGCGGACCCGATGCTGAAGTCCGGCGACGCACTCAGCGCCGACGGCCGCACGTTCGTGGCGCGGACCAGACTCGCCGAGCCGTAGATCACCAGCTTCGATGAGCTGGAGCACGACGCCGACTTCGTCGGGCTGAAGGGTCGGACGAGCTGGGTGTACCACCTCGCGATGTCACACGACGAACGCATGGTCGCCGCGATGGCCCCGGCGGCGGGGCTGCTCGTGTGGGATGTGGTGGGCGGTGTGCTGCTTCGGCGCCTGGAGTGGGACGTTCCCCCCGCGCCGGCCGACTACCTGCCGCTCTCGCACGCGATGAACGAGTCGTTTCTCGTCTTCACCGCGGCGGGTGACGCCTTGCTGGCCACCAATCTGCCGTCCTCAATACGGGCAATCCGCCAGCCGGACGTGCCGGCGCGGCCGATCCGAATCAAGCATACCTCTGTGCCGGTGGCTGCGGAGGTTGCAAGTTGTGGGTTGCAGGTTGCAAGCAGCTCTCGCGGGGCGACGGAGAGGGCCGGCCGGTCATTCGTTCCACTCTTTGCAAACTTTGCGCCTTGGCGTCTGCCATTCCCCCAATGCGGCAAGGCGGGCACACGGGGAGACCCAGCCCGCGCCGGGCCCGGATCAAGCGCGGGCGGACCAGCCTGCCGGCCGGTCCGCCCATCATGTGAACTTGAACCACTCGGGTCGCCGAGGGTTACCCCCCGCTTCGCATGGTCCGCAGGATCGTTGCGGCACGTTCGCCGCTGACTGTTTCGACGTGGCCGTCGACGAAGGCCACCACGAGCAGTCCGTCGCGCAGCTCCGGTTCGGAGAGGATCGGTTCCTGGGCGGGCGTCTTTACGGAGTTCAGCTTCCCGAGCGAGCGATAGAGATAAAACGCGCCTTCGCCCGTTCCGGGCTCGCCGTAGGGGCTGCGCAGGAGTTCCCGGGCGGCCTGGGCGTCGGCCACCATCGGCGTCAGGACCGCCGGATCGAGGTTGGCAGGGAACAGGCCCTTGTTCTCATTGGCGGCCATGTGGAGGGCCATGGCAATGGTTCGCAGGTTGGCCATGCTCTTCATACGCATCGCCTCGCGGCGCTCCTCGCCGATGATGGTCGCCAGCGCCTTGACCAGCGGCCGGGTCGTTGACTGCGAGCCATCGCCGGCCGCGACCACCTCGAGCGACACCACGCCTTCCCCGCCGACCATCGATACTCCCATCGCCGGGGCGCTGCGCAGCAGGTCGCGCATCGCGCGCTCCGACTCGGTGTCGGGGGGGCGGGTTTCCAGCCGCAGCATCGCGGCCAGATTCACGTAAAGCAGCCTCGACTGGCGGGCGGGGGCCGCGGCGTGGATCGACTGGTAGTCCCGCGCGGCGGCGAGCGAGCGGTTGTCGGTGACGGCGTCGATGGCGTCGGTCAGCGTCTGCGGCTCGGGCGTGACCAGGAGCACGCCGTCGAGCAGGGCGTAGGAGAACGGCCGGGGCTTGCGCACCATGGTGTAGACCGTGACGCCGCGGTACGTATTCGGCGTGCTCTCGAGGCCGTAGACGCCGCGCAGCCGGTGGAGGTGGGTCTTGAACAGTTCTGCGTCGTTCAACCTGACCGCGAAGAGCGATTCCGAGATGCCACCCTCGGCAAACTGGCCGCCGATCGCCCATTCAGGCCCGAAGTTGGCGAGGATGTCGTCCTGGAAGTCATAGCCGGCTTCGCGGCGGAAATCGGCCCGCTCGGCCTCGTATTCGTCGGTGATGACGGGATCGATCGTGCGCATCGCCGACATGATGTCTTCGAGCAGGTCGGACCCGCGCGGCAGCGACCCGGACACGAGGAAGTCGGTCTCCGCCGGGAAGAACTTCGCCAGCGTCAGCGGCCGGGGCGACGGTGCGAGCAGGCGGATCGGCCCGGGCTGAGCGGTTCCGCTGACACCCAGCGCCACGCGGAAGATCTCACGCGGCGGCTCGGGCTGCTTCTCCTTGCCGGCCTTGGCGCCCTCGGGCCGACCGGCCGGCTCGGGCGCGGGGGGCGGCGGGGGCGTCTCGCGTCCGACGCAGAGCATGACGGACTCGATCTTTTCAACCTGCAGCGCCTCGCCGAGCCGCGGAAGCCCTTCGTTCAGGGTCATCGCGATCAGCGGTGTGTGCATCCGCATGTTGACGTAGACAAGACCGCTGACGTCGACGGACTGCTCGGGCCGGAGCTTGCGGTAGTCGTCCACATCAAGGAACGAGGGCGCCGGCGGATCTCCGGCGAGCCAGCCGGATACGGCGGCGAAATCGCTCGACCCGAACACGAAGCCCTCGCTCTCGGCAAGCGTCAGCGTGATCGGCGGCATCGCGAGCGTGAGCCGGGCGAAGTGGCCGTCGCGCGTCAGCGACAGTCCGGTGGTCACGCCATCTCCGCCCAGCAGGCGATTGACGGCGGGAACCAGCCGCTCGCCGATCTGCCCGATCGGATCCTCGGTGTCGGGGATGAACGTGGCGAAGGTCAATCGCCAGGTGAAGGGATTGGCGGGGACACCTGACAGGGCGAAAAGGGTGGGCCCGGCCTTGAATTCGCGGACGGCGCGGACGAACTCGCCGTGCGGGCCCTCGAACGTGGCTAGCTCGCGGGCAATGTCGTTGTCGACGACGGCGGCGAGACTGTCGGTGTACAGAAGGATCGACGCGTCGGCCGGCGCCCGTTCGAGGACGAGCTGGGCCGGCGTTCGAACCGGCGCGGGTGCGGCCGGGCTGGTCGGCGCCTGGGCGAAGCACCAGGCGGGCAGGACGGCGAGCATCAGCGTAAGTGAGCGTGTGGGATTGAAGGGTCGCATGGTCATGGTCCTGTCTGCAATGAGTGGCAGCTTGTCAGGTCACGAGGCGTCGTGTTCGCCGGGGACTAGTTCGACTCACTGACGGTCGCGGCGAAGGGCTCGACGATCGGGAGCGGGTAGGTGAGGGCGATGTCGTACGCATCCCACCGGTGTTCGGCGTCTTCGAGGCCCCCGTCGTCTTTCATGTTAGGGCCGAGGCCGTAGAGCACCCAGCCGGCGTCGCTGCGACGGTAGCGCAGCGGCTCGCCGGTCATGGGGTCGGTCATGAGCTCGGCCGGCATTCGCTTGCCGAGTTCCTCGAGAGATTCCGGATGCACGCCTTCGTGGGCGAGTGCGTGCTGACGCAGGGCAACCGCCGTGCGTGCGATGTTGAACCGTGCCCTGCACGCAAGCCCGAGGTGCACGGCGCGGGACAGCGCCGGCAGCATGGCCCGGGAGAGGACGTCCCACTGCGGCAGTTCGCGGGTGATGAAGTTCTCCTCGTTGAAGCTGCGGGCGGTGTCGCTCATGGGGGTCCGCGCCAGGGTCTTCTGGTGCTTGTAGAACTCCGCCATGTGGCCCTTGATCGTGCGATCCGGGAAGAGCAGCGTCCCTATCCGCCGCTCAAGCCGGCCCCAGCCGTCCTTGGGCCGCGTGTTGTTGATTGAACCGATGAGAAGGTCCTCAGGCCCTGAGGCCGCCGTGTAATAGTCGATGCGCAGCAGGTTGAAGGGTCGCGACGCGACCTCGTCAACCACCGCCGGGCCAAAGCGCTGCTCGCCCTCGAGCCCGCGCTCGGCGGTGGGGACGCGTGGTGCGAGACGGTCGAGCTCGCGGGCGATGCGGTCGAGCTGTGCGGCCGTCATGTCGGGCCGCAGGGCCAGGTCCCGCAGGGCGCCATTGCCGAGCGTCCAGACCGCGACGCCGACGAGCCCCTCGATGAGCGTGAAGCCCTCGGCCGCGTGGGCGCCGAGTCGCATGGTGCCCAGGTGGCGATCAATCGCCTCGTCAATTCTGCCCTGAGCTTCGAGCCGTCGGCCGTCGGCGGTCATCATCTTTGATAACTGGCGCATGTGCGTCAGGTTCGGCAGCAGTACACCGATGACGCTGCCGTCGGGATCGCCGAAGTAGGGCATCTGGCAGCGCTCGATTCCCGACGCGCGCATGGCGAGTTCGATGGCCTTGCGCGTATCCTCCCGGGCGAAGTAGTCGTCGAGCGCGGCGACGCCGGACGGCCAGCCCTTGCCGACGGCGTATTGAAAGGCATCGACCAGTTCCTCGGGGACGTCGGGATAGGTGTTGGCCGCTTCGATATAGAGCCAGGCGGCGTTTTCCTCCCGCGGGACGCGCTGGATGGCGAATCCCCGGCTGATGAGGTCTTCCGCAGGCCAGACCTCCAACTCGGTGCCCCGGAGCGCAACGGTCCGGGGTTCGGGTTCATCCGCCGCGGCGGGGCCGATGGGCGCCATGGACGCCAGGGCGCCAAGCGCTATCATGTGCCATCGGGTAACGTGACTGAACATGGGTCGGATCCTCCCGGCACGACAAGCTTCGGATCGGGGGCCTCGTAGTCCCCGTCTGCTTCCAGCTTCTACGACGTTGCTGCGGGCCGCCTGTTAGCGCCGCAAGCCGCACTTTCGCCCCGATGGTGGGGCAGTCCGGGGACCATGATTACCGCCTACGTCGGAATCGGCTCGAATCTGGGGGATCGGCTGGCCGCGATGCGCGCCGCCGTAACCGCCTTGGAGGCGCTGCCGGGGGTCGACATCGACCCGGGGGTCGATGCGGCGGGGCTTTACGAGACCACGCCCGTGGGTGAGGCCGCCGGCCCGGAGCTGTTTCTCAACTCCGCGCTTCGGCTGCGGACCCTGTTGGCGGCGGAAGATCTGCTGGCTGGTTTGCTGACTGTCGAGTCGCGGCTCGGCCGCCGGCGCGACCGGCGGGGCGGTCCGCGGGTGATCGACCTGGACCTTCTGCTGTATGGCGACCTTGTTTGCGAGGGAGAGCGCTTAACTCTTCCGCATCCGCGCATGGCCGAACGGCTCTTCGTCCTCGCGCCGATGTCGGACATCGCGGCGGACGTGACCCACCCGACGCGCCATCGGACCATTGCCCAACTGTTGCGGGAGGTCGAACGCCGGGAGCCGCCGAACGCGGTCCGTCGGGTAGGACCACCGAACTGGACGCAATCTCCCGAACCCACGCCGACGATTGGCATGCCGCATGCCGGTGGATAAGATGCCTCGTCCCGTGTCGTCGCGGCGTGCCAGCTTGGCCGCGCGCGGCACGGGGTGATCCGAACTGGCGGAGGACGATGGAAGACCAGACGCTGATCATGCTGCTTGTGACGGCCGCGACGCTCGCCGTCGGGCATACCCTGGCGGGTCCGGATCACTATGTTCCCTTCGTCGCGATGTCGCGCGCGGGGAACTGGTCGTTTCGCAAGACCGCGCTGGTTACCGTTCTCTGTGGGCTCGGACACGTGCTGAGCTCCGTGGTAATCGGAAGTCTCGGCGCTGGGTTGGGTTGGGCGCTCGAAAAGATGGTCGACATTGAGGGCTCGCGAGGGACCGTGGCGGGTTGGCTGTTGCTAGGCTTCGGCTTGGCGTACATGGTCTGGGGTTTCCGCCGGGCAGCTCGCGGTCATCGCCACGCACACGTGCATGCGCACGAGGACGGCACGGTCCACAGCCACGACCATGACCACCACGGGGCCCACGCCCATGTTCACGAAGCGGGCAGGAGCGCCAGCCGCATGACGCCGTGGATTCTGTTCACGATCTTCGTGTTCGGCCCCTGCGAGGTGCTGATCCCGATGCTGATGGTGCCTGCGATGGCGAAGAGTGCTGGGGCTGCGGCGCTGGTTATCGCGGTGTTCGCGGTCTGCACGATCGGCACGATGCTTGTTGCGGTTGCCGCCGGGTGTTTCGGGGTCCGGTTCCTGCCGATCGGCCTGATGGAACGCTACTCGCACGCCCTTGGCGGGTTCGCAATCGCGGCCTGCGGCGGGGCGATGATCTTCGGTCTGTAGCGTCGGCCGCACCATGAAACGCCGGAAGTCCCAATCGCTGTATGCTCTGTTGCTCGTGTCGCTCGTCCTCGTGGGCGTCCTGCGGTTCCTGCAGGGCGGTCCGCCGCCGGACATCATCCTGATCTCCATCGACTCGCTTCGGCCGGATCACCTCGGCTGCTATGGCCACGAGCGCGACACGAGCCCGTACGTTGACTCGCTCGCGCGCGAGGGTGTCCTGTTTCGCAACGCGGTCAGCACGACCTCGTGGACGCTGCCCGCGCACGCAGCCATGCTCAGCGGCCTGTACGACTCGGTCCACGGCGCGTACGACAACGGGCGACGGCTCTGCGACGAGACGATCCTGCTGCCCGAGATGCTCCGTGATGCGGGCTACCAGACGGTCGGGTTCTTCGGCGGGCCCTATCTGCACCCGGCCTTCGGCTTCGCGCAGGGTTTCGATCACTATTTCAACTGCATGACGCCGCTGCCCGGCGACAACACCGATGCCGCCATCATCGCCGATGCGGGCCAGTCCGACAGCGCGTCACACGATGACATCACCGGTCCGCGAACGCGCGATGCGTTCCTCAAGTGGCTGGACCAGGCGAGCGACAAGCCGATCTTCGCGTTCATCCACCTCTGGGATGTCCACTACGATTTCATCCCGCCGCAGAAGTACGTTGACCTCTTCGATCCCGGGTACACCGGTCCGGTCACGGGCCGAAGCTTCATGAGCGATACGTCGATTCACGCCGGGATGCCGCGGCGTGATCTGGAACACCTGCTCGCGCGGTATGACGGGGAAATCCGCTTCACGGACGATATCATCAGCGAGATTCTCGGCGCGCTCGACCGCAAGGGGCGGCTCGCCAACGCGATCGTGGTCATCACCGCCGACCACGGCGAGGAATTCTTCGAACACGGCCGCAAGGGCCATCACCGGACGCTCTACGACGAGGTCGTCAAGGTGCCGCTGATCGTTCGCTGGGCGGGCCGGTATCGGTCGGGCGTGCAGGTCGAAGACCAGGTCCGCCTCGTCGACCTCATGCCGACGCTGCTGGCCGCGGCCAAGGTGCCGCTCACGCACCCGATCTCCGGCCGCGATATCACGCCGCTGCTCACCGGGCAGGAAAGCTTGCCGCCGGCCGATGCCCTCGTCGAGCTGCTGATCGACAAGAATGACCTCCGCGGGCTCAGGTCCAACACGCGCAAGCTGACGGGCATTCCCAGCCGCAATGCCTGGGAGTACTACGATCTGGCCGCCGATCCGGCAGAGTCCTCCCCCGCGGCGAGCATGACGCCGTCCATCATTGCGGACATTGCCGCCCTTGACGCTGCGCTGAAACAGGCCGGAGCGTTGAAGGCGACCCTCCGCCTGCCGGACTGCCTGGTCAACCTGAACGCGGGCATGGCCAATCGCCTCGGTGGCCTCGGCTATCTCGGCGGCGACGAAGAGCAGGACCCCGATGCGGAGGGCGATTCCACCGACACCGGTCCTGCGCCCGTCATCGAAGACGCCCCTGAATAGGTCGAGCGCGAGCGCCGCGGCCGCGACCTGCTCGAAGCCCCGCCTCGTGCTGGACACCCCGTCGTCCTCCGCGATAATCACATCGGCCAAGGGCCAGACCTTTTCCCCAGCGGAGATCGCCGTGCGTACATTCCTTCGAAACGAATCGTCCAGCCGTTGGCTGCTTTGGGTCGTCGCGGCCGTGGTCGCAGCTCCCGCACTCGCCGAGGCGGCCGACGCGCAGCCCAAGCCGATCATGAAGCTGCTGCAGGACGAACTTGATTACGGCATGGAGAAACTCGTCTCCAGCGACGGGACGAAGCCCTACTACCTGGCCTACTCGGTCTACGAGGAGAACACCGCGCAGGTCTTCGCCACGCTCGGCGCGCTGCTTGATTCCTCCAGCGACAAGAGCCGTGACCTGAACATCGACCTCCGCGTGGGCTCCTATGAGCTGGACAACACGCACCAGATCCGCGGCCGCATGGGCAGCGACCGGTTCTATGGCAGCGGCAACATCCCGCTCGCCATCGAGGACAACGCCGACTCAATCCGGCATGCGCTGTGGTTCTATACCGATCGCGAGTTCAAATCCGCCACCCGGCGGCTTGAGCAGATTCGAACGAACCTCAAGGTGAAGGTCGAAGAAGAAGACCAGTCGCACGACTTCACCCGCGAGGAAGCCAGCGTCCATCTGGAGCCGACGGTCGCGCTCGAGTTTGATGCCGAGGCGTGGGCGGAGCGGCTCCGGCGAATCTCGGCGATCGCCCGCGACTTCCCGCTGATCTACTCCTCGCGCGTCGGCATCTCGGCCTATTCGGGCAATCGGTACATGGTTACGAGCGAGGGCACCCGACTTCAGACCGCGCAGATGCGGTTCCGCATCACGATGGAGGCCGGCACCAAGGCCGAGGACGGCATGGACCTCAGCCAGTTCTCCGACTTCAACACGGCGACCGCTGATCGCCTGCCCACCGACGCGGAGATCGAGGCGGCCTTCCGTCAGGTCATCGCCCAGGTGCTCGCGCTGCGCGAGGCGCCGCTCGTCGAGCCCTATACCGGGCCGGCGATTCTGCGCAATCGCGCCAGCGGCGTATTCTTCCACGAAATCTTCGGCCATCGCATCGAGGGCCACCGTCAGAAGGACGTCACCGAGGGTCAGACGTTTACCAAGAAGATCAACCAGCCGGTCCTGCCTGATTTCATCAGCGTCTACGACGATCCGACGGTCGCGCGTGAGGGCGACATTGATCTCCGCGGCCACTACCTCTTCGATGACGAAGGGGTGAAGTCGACCCGGGCGGAGCTTGTGCAGAACGGCATCCTGAAGACGTTCCTGCTCTCGCGGAGCCCCGTGGCCGGATTCACGAAGAGCACGGGTCACGGCCGCCGCTCGCCGGGCAACGCCTGCGTCTCGCGACAGGGCAACCTCACCGTTCGATCGACGAAGCAGGTTCCCTTCGACCGGCTGCGCGAGTTGCTGATCGAGGAGTGCCGCAGCCAGGGCAAGCCCTACGGCCTGCTCTTCGAGGACATCTCGGGCGGCTACACGACGACGAGCCGTCAGGGGCCGCAGTCGTTCAAGGTTCTGCCGATCGTGGTGTACAAGGTGTACGCCGACGGACGCCCCGACGAGCTGGTTCGCGGCGTGGATATCGTCGGTACGCCGCTGTCCTGTTTCGAAAAGATCATCATGACCGGCGATGACTACGGCGTGTTCAACGGCACCTGCGGGGCAGAGTCGGGATGGGTGCCGGTCGCGGCCATCTCGCCGAGCATTCTCGTGTCCTCCATCGAGATCGAGAAGCGCCAGCGCGATCAGAGCCGTCCCCCGATCATGCCGCCGCCTCTCGGCGTGAAGCCATAGGGCGCCGCGTGGGCTGTCGCTGACTGTTTCGAGAACCTCCAGGCCGGAGTCGTACCTGATGTTGCCCGTTTACCGCGTGTTCGCCGTATGTGTGGTCGTGTTTCTTGCCGCCCCCGCATCGGCGGGTTCCGTCGCGCTGCCCGACAACGACGTGATGATGCGGGCTCTTGCCGACGAGCTCGACCGCTCGATGAAGGGGCTCATGCTGGAGGACCTTCCCAAGCCTTATTTCATCCAGTTCCGCGCGGATGACCGGCTGGGCTACACCATCACGGCCTCCTACGGCGGGCTCGTTCAGTCGTCCAAGGATCGCAGTCGCCGCGTGCTGACGCGCATCCGCGTCGGCTCCTACGAGTTCGACAACACGAACTTCATGCGATCCTTCGGCAGCGGCGCGCTGCTGCCCATCGAGGACGATTACACCGCCATCTGCCACGGTGTATGGACCGCCTGCGACCGCGACTACAAGGGTGCCGTCGAGACGCTCGCGCAGAAGGCGGCGTACCTGCGCACGAAGCAGGAGGACGAAGAGCGCCCGGTTGATTACACCCCGGCCGAACCCATCGTTCACATGGACCCGACGCCGGAGCTGGACTTCAGCGTGGGCACCTGGGAAGGCCGAATCCGCGAGCTTTCCGAGCGTTTCGCGCGCTATCCTGAGGTGCAGGAGTCCAGCGTCAGCCTTACGGGCGGCGTCGTGAATCAGTACACGGTCAATTCCGAGGGGACGCGCCTCCGCGTGGGTGACAAGGGGCTGATCATCAGCGCCCAGGCCCAGCTTCAGGCGGCCGACGGCATGCGCCTCAGCGACTCAGTGACCTTCCTGGCCGAGGAGGAGTCCGACCTTCCTTCGCAGGATGAGATGCTGGCGCTCATCGACAAGCTCTGCACGTCGCTGATCGCCACCGCGGGCGGAACGGTACTGGAGCAGTACACGGGCCCGATTCTGTTCGAGCCAGTTGCGGCCGGCGTCGTCTTTGAGTCGCTGCTGGCTGACGGACTCGCCGCCCGGCCCGTCCCGGTGGGTGGACGCGGCATGGACAACAGCCTTGAGCGCAAGCTCGGGCTGCGCATCCTTCCGAGAAGCTACGACGTGGTGGACGACGCCGGACCGAAGAAGTTTGAGGGCGAGGTGCTTGTCGGCGCCTACCGATTCGATGACGAAGCCGTCCGGCCGCAGCGCGTGTCGGTGGTCGAGCGCGGCCTGCTCAAAAACATGCTGGCGGGCCGGGCTCCGACGAAGAAGGTCAAAGGCACGACCGGCCACGCCCGCACGTCGGGCTTCGGCGATCCGCAGGCGACGCCCTCGTGCCTCTACTTCAGCGACGAGGAGGGCCTGAGCCGCGATGAACTGATGGCCGAGTTCATGACCGCTGTCCAGGAAGAGGGGCTTGAATACGGCATTCGCGTCGAGTCGCTCGAGCAGGGCATGGCCTCTCTCGGAGACCCGATCCGGGCGTTCAAGGTCTACGTGGCCGATGGGCGCGAGGAACCTATCCGCGGCTGCGAGTTTCTGCCGGTGCAGGTCCGTGCGCTCAAGCGCCTTCTGGCCAGCAGCAAGGATCGCAAGGTGCACAACTCCCTCGCCGGCGTGGGCATGAGCATCATTGCTCCGGCGATTCTGATGGAAGAGCTGGAGCTGACCAAGATCGTGCGCGAGCAGGACAAGCTTCCCATTCTGGATTCGCCGGCGACACGGTCGGCGGACGAGCCGAAGGCCGACGCCGCGCCATGACCGACTCGCAGGTCGATCTCAAGGCGGCCAGCATCGCGGAGATGCTCCGCAAAATGGGCAGCGTCGCCGTGGCGTTCAGTGGCGGAGTGGATTCCGCGCTGGTACTGCGTCTCGCCCTCGACGCGCTGGGGCCCGGCCGCGTCGTGGCGGTGACGAGCGACAGCCCTAGCGTGCCGCGGGCCGAACTCGCCGCCGCCCGCGCCTTGGCGCAGCGGCTCGGCGCTGAACACGTCGTCCTCGCCACCGACGAGTTCGACAACGCGAACTACCTCGCCAACCCCTCGAATCGCTGCTACTTCTGCAAGACGACGCTCTACGGCCACATGGCTCGCTTCGCCGCCGAGCGCGGTCTGAAGGCGCTGATCAACGGGGTAAACGCCGATGACCTGGGCGACTACCGGCCCGGACTTAAGGCCGCTGGTGAGCACGCCGTCCGCGCGCCGCTCGCCGAGGCGGGGATGACGAAGGCGGAGGTGCGGATACTTTCTGCGCGATACGGACTGCCGACAGCGGACAAGCCGGCCAGCCCGTGCCTCTCCAGCCGTGTTCCCTACGGCGAGGCGATCACCGTCGAGAAGCTTCGTATGATCGAGGCCGCCGAGGCCTATCTGCACGAACTCGGTTTTCCGGAGTGCCGCGTCCGCCACCACGATCGGCTGGCGCGCATCGAGGTGCCTGCGGCCGAGATTCCGCGGCTGACCGAGACCGACCTTGCCGCTCGCATCGATGCCCATTTGCGCTCGCTGGGCTACGCCTACGTCGCGGTCGACCTGCGCGGTCTGCGCAGCGGGAGTCTGAACGAGGTCATTGCCTTCGGCCGGCTTCAGCCGTCTTTCTGACGGGGTGCCCCTCGGCTTAAGCCGGATCGGCATCGTCTGCGGGGTGTGGCGTGTCCGCTTCGTAGCGGCGCTCAGCGCGAATCTCTTCCAGGTAGCGTCCGTGCGCGGCGAGTTCCGTCACGTCGCCCAGAATCCCGCTCCAGAACGCCTCGGCGAAGGCAGGATCGAACCCGCCTGAGCCGACTTCCTTTGCCGGAATCCGCGGGGCGTGATCAGGGCGGCGCAGGCCGATCAGCAGCGCGAGTTCCGTTTCGCGGATGAGACGCTGCCGCATCTGCTGAAGGGTTTCGCGGCGGCGGCGGAAGAACATCAGCCCCTTCCTCCTCGCCGGGCGGTTCGTCGCTTTCGAGCGTCGGGTCCGGTCGCTGCGTCGGATGACTCGACGGCCCGTGCCCGCACCTGTACAGACCACTGAGCCAGAACGGCCGCCGCAAACCCGACTGCGGCGAACTGCAGCGGCAACACCCGCATGAATGGGCTGGCGGGCACGCCCGCAGGACCGGCGCCCGGGTCGGTCGACACGGCCGCGTAGAGGCAGCCGAAGATCATCAGCACACCGACGGATGCGAGCGACCAGAGGGCCGATCGCGCCGGAGCCAGCGCGTGTGCCGACCGGGAGCCGACAAACACTGCGACGGCGACCATGAAGCAGGCCTCGCCATGCCGAACCGCCCGCGACGAGACCCCGGCGGACAGGATCATTGTGACCGCAAACGCTACGCCTGTGGCGATGAGCATGTGCCGCACACCGTCGCGCCACGGCGTCAGCGACGCCTCGTCCGTGCCGAACCAGCGATGGGAGAACTTCGGCACGTCCAGAGAGGCCATCGCCCAGGCGGCGGAGAGACACGCGTGCGCTTCTCGCTCGCCAGGCGCCAACTCCGATCCCGGCTCGGAAGGCGGACCACCGTAGAGCCTGCTCATCACGAATCCGGACACCGCCGCGGCAACACCCATGACCAGGCACCAGCCGAGCGATTCGAACGCCATCCACACAGCGAGCGTGCGCATCGAGCCGCCGTCAGACGCGTGGCTGGTCAGCAGGGCGGCCGCGTTGTTCCCCCGGAGCGAGACGAGCATCAACCCGAGTCCCGTGGCGAAGGTGCCCACGTCGGCAAGTCGCTGCCCGGCGACGACTGTCGCCGCGGCAGCGGTGGCTGCGCCAAGGAGCGCGGCCTTGATGATCAACCCGGCGCCCCCGCCGCGCGTCAGGGCGCTGACCGCCCCCTGCGGGTCGACCGGCTCCATGAGCGACCAGCCCAGAGTGAGGAAGATCGCCCCGGCCACCACGAACGCCGCGAGCGAGAACGCCCGATCCCGCAGCGACAGGTGTGGCCGGTGGAGGATCAGTCGGGTGGGGGATGACGCCGTCACGCAACTCCCCCTGGTTCCAGGCCGGCACCGGCCGACGGCGTGTGCATCGTGATGAGTCGCTTCATCTCGCACACGGCCTCGCGCATGCCAGTGAAGATCGCCCGCGACACGATCGAGTGCCCGATGTGAAATGCGGAGAATCCCTGAATGGCTGCCACCGGCGGGATGTTGCGGTAGGTCAAACCGTGGCCACCGTTGACCTCAAGGCCGACGCCCCGGGCGAATCCGACGGCGTGCCGCAGCGTATCGATGGCGCGGGCCGCGTCCGCCGGCCGCATGGCGTGGGCGTAGCCGCCGGTCCACAACTCACAGGCGTGGCAGCCGGCCTGGGCCGCCGCCTGGATCTGGGCCTCGATTGGCTCGATGAACGCGCTCACCGTGATGCCGTCCTCGCGCAGGGCGTGGACTGCCCGGGCGACGCGGTCGCGATGGCGGACCACGTCGAGGCCGCCCTCGGTCGTCACCTCCTCGCGCTTCTCGGGCACGAGGCAGCAGTGCTCCGGTCGCAGGCGGCACGCGATGGCGACCATCTCGTCGACGACGGCCATCTCCATGTTCAGCGGAACCCGGCACACCTCGCGAAGCAGCGGCACGTCGCGATCGAGAATGTGGCGACGGTCTTCACGGAGGTGGAACGTGATCAGGTCGGCGCCGCCCAGCTGCGCTTCGACTGCTGCCCACACGGGGTCGGGCTCATCCGTCCGTCGTGCCTGGCGCACGGTGGCTACGTGATCGATGTTGACGCCGAGCAGCGCCATATGGTGCGGTCCCCTGGGGTCATGCGATCCAACCAACTCAGCGTCAGATTATACGGAACCCGCGGCCCTCGGTCGAGAAACCCCGGTCGAAGGCCGCCTGACGCTTGCGGTTCGCGCGGGCGTCGTGGATAACCCGCTCACGCCGAATTGCAGCAGGCCCGGTGCAGGGATGCCCGTCATGGACATGTGGACCGCCATTGGCGACATCGTGGTGCTTCTCGCGGCAGCCATGCTGCTGGGACTCATCCTCGAGCGCCTCGGTCAGAGCGCCATTCTCGGCTACCTGCTCGCCGGCACGCTCCTGGGTCCGGGCGCATTCAATGTGATCCACCATGGCCAACACCTGACCCAGATGGCCGACATCGGGGTCGCGCTGCTGCTTTTCACCATCGGGCTGACCTTTTCGTGGCGGCAGTTGCGAAGTCTCGGCGCGGTTGCCCTTGGCGGCGGATCGGCCCAGTTGGCTGGCACGGCGCTGCTGACGCTCGGGATCTGCGTGGCACTGGGACGGCCGCTGTTGGAGGGCGGGGCCATTGGCCTGATTGTCGCCGCGAGCGGCACGGCGTGCATGCTCCGCGTGTTCATCGACCGCGCGGAGATCGAGAGCATCCACGCCCGCGTCTCGCTGGGAATCTCGCTCCTGCAGGACATGGCGGTGATCCCGCTCATGCTTTTTCTGGCGTCGGCGGGCGGCGGGGGGACCGCGTGGCAGATCTTCGGCGGCCTGCTCAAGAACGCGGGACTCATGGCGGTCCTGATCGTCGGCGTGTACCTCCTCACCATCGTGGTTCTGCCGCGGATCTTCACCGCCGCGGCGCTCGTGAAAAACCGTGAGCTACCGATCCTCCTGGCGGTGACGACCTGCCTGGCGTCCTGCTGGGCCGCGGCGTCGCTGGGGCTGTCGCCGGCGCTGGGCGCTTTCGCCGCAGGGATCCTCCTGGCCGAATCGCCCTACTCGACGGGCATTCAGGCCGACGTGGGGGTGCTCCGCACGCTCTTTCTGACGATTTTCTTCGCCGTCATCGGCACGCTGGGCGACTTGGCGTGGCTGATCGCCCACTGGCAGTGGCTGGCGGCGGTCGTTCCGGCGGTGGTGATCGGCAAGGCCGCAGTGGTGTGGGTTGTGGCGCTGCTGTTTCGGATGCCGCTTCGCCATGCCATCGCGACCGGCATCTGCCTCGGTCAGCTCGGCGAGTTCTCCTTCGTCCTGGCTCAGATGGCGAGTGACAGCGGCCTGCTGCCGGAGACTTCGTTCAGGCTGATGATCTCCGTGACGCTGGCTACGTTGATTCTCACGCCGTTCCTGGTTGCCGGCTCATCAAGGGTCGGTGCGGCGGTGGAGCGCTTCGCCCGGCGACTCGGGCTGCGCCTCGTCGATCGAGACGTCGCCAGCGAAGCGGCTGACCGGCTGGAGAACCACGTCATCGTCGTGGGCTACGGCCCCGCCGGTCAGGGCGTGGTTTCAGAACTGCGGGCCCGCGGCGTTCCGGTTGCGGTGATCGACTTGAACCCGCAGACGGTCGCGGCCGCCCGCGCCGGCGGCCTGCCCGCGGAACTCGGGGATGCCACCCACGAGTTCGTGCTGCACCGTCTCGCGGCCCCCGAGGCCCGGGCGATCGTGGTGACCCTTCCGGATCATCGCACGGTGATCGACGTGCTCGACCAGGCAGGCCGCGTGGCCCCCAACGCGCGGTTGCTGGCCCGGGCGCGGTACCACATCCACGCGCCGCTGCTCACGCAGCACGGGGCCATGATCCTTGACGAGGAGAGCGAAACGGGGCAACGGCTGGGCTTGAAAGTGCTCGGGTTGCTGGGCGCCGTGTGAGCCACTCGTCCCCCGACGAGCGCCCGCGACCCATAGCCCCCCGGGGTGCTTGACACGTTCGACGGGCCTTCTGTACAACGCGGCCCTCGCCGAGAACCCTCGCGCCGCTCGCCGTCGGGCCTCGGCGACAGTGTGATTCCTGACCAGCGGCCAACGGACCTGCGCGTATGATCCGTGTCAAGAACCTGTCCAAGCGGTACGGTCCTTTTCTGGCGGTAGACAACATCTCCTTCAGCATTGACGAAGGAGGCATTGTCGGCTTCCTCGGCCCCAACGGGGCGGGGAAGACCACCACGATCCGCATGTTGACCTGCTACCTGCCGGCTTCATCGGGCTCGGCCAGCGTGGCCGGGTTCGATGTCTTCACGCAGTCGATGGAGGTCCGCAAGCGGATCGGCTACCTGCCTGAATCGGCTCCGCTCTACCCCGAGATGCGCGTGCGCGAGTACCTGGCGTTTCGGGGCAAGCTTCGCGGCCTGGGGGCCGCCGAGCGTCACAAGGCCATCGGTCGCGCGGCGGAGAAATGCTGGCTGACCGAGTTCATCGATCGCCCCATCGCGCAGCTTTCCAAGGGTATGCGCCAGCGCGTCGGCCTCGCCGACGCGATCATGCACGACCCGGACGTGCTGATCCTCGACGAGCCGACCGTCGGGCTTGATCCGACGCAGATCCGCGAGACGCGGAAGCTGATCACCGAGCTGGGTCAGCGGCATACGATCCTGCTGAGTTCACACATCCTCCACGAGGTCGAGGCCGTCTGTAACCGCACGATCATCATCGCCGGCGGGCGCATCGTCGCCGCCGGTTCCCCCGAGGAGCTTCGCGACCGCTTCGCCGGCGAATCCAGCGTCATCGTCGAACTCAACGGCCCGGCGGACGCCCTGCGCCGCGAACTGGCCGCGGTGGCGGGGGTGGTGTCGGTTCAGCCGATGTCGGCGGCGGACGGGTGGAGCCGGCTTGCGCTCCAGGCCGGCGCGGGGCGCGATATCCGGGAGGACGTGTTCAAGCTCGCCGCAGCCAGGGGGTGGTCGCTCCGCGAAATCCACCGCGAGGGGGCGACGCTCGAGGACTTCTTCATCCGCGTTACCGCCGAGCAGGCGGAGGCGCGGGCCAGTGTGGCCGCCGGCGCTTAGAGCGCGGCCGGCGGGTGTGGACCTCACGGAGTGAGCCGTATGAGTGCTGTCGGCAATCCGACCATGACCCCGGCGCCCGCCGCGGGCGGCGGGCTTTCCGGGGCGATCATCATCGCCCAGCGTGAGTTTCTGGCGTTCTTCGTGTCGCCCATCGCATACGCGGGCATGGGGGTGTTCCTGTTCCTGACCGGCCTGGCGTTCTCGCTCGGCGTGTTCAGGGCGGGTGGGGACGCCTCGCTTCGCGCGATGGGCGATCCGTGGATGCTGGTGATTCTCGCCGTGCTGCTGCCTCTGCTGACCATGCGACTGCTGAGCGACGAGCTTCGCAGCGGCACGATCGAGACGATGATGACGGCGCCCGTCAGCGAAGTGGGCATGGTCCTGGGCAAGTTCATCGGCGCGATGCTGTTCTACGCGATCATGCTGGCGGCGCTGCTGATCTATCCCCTGATCCTTGCGCAATACGGCTCCGTTGACGTCAAGCTGCTGTTCTGTCACTACCTCGGCTGGACGCTGGTAGGGGCGCTGTTCATCGCAGTCACGCTCTTCTTCTCCGCTTGTACACGCCACCAGGTGGTCGCCGGTATCCTGAGCGTCATCCTGCTCGCCATGATGACCTTCGCGTTCGAAGGGCTGGCCCAGGTCGTGACCACGCCGTGGTCGCGGACCCTGCTTCAGCACCTTTCTGTGCAGAGTCACTTCCGCGACTTCGTCCGCGGGCTGGTTGATCTCAATCACCTGGCGTACTTCGCGACGACGACGCTGGCGTTCCTTTTCTTCGCGGTCAAGGTGCTGGAGTTTCGACGATGGCGGTAGGTCATGAACCCGGCACGCCCACCGCGGCCGGTCGGCGGCTGAAGGTCGGGGCCAACGTGCTCGTGTCGATCCTGCTGATGCTGGGCATCGCCGGGCTGCTGCAATACTTCGGCTTCACCTACTCGACGCGCTGGAGCCTGAGTTCGACGGGCGTGTCCGCGCTCAGCGAGCCCACAGAGCGCCTGATCGACGGGCTGAAGCCAAACGTCCGGCTGACGTCGTTCTACTTCGAGACCGACCGCGAAGATGAGGACCAGGGTCGCTTCCGACAGGCGGTGTGGGATCTGCTGGGTCTCTACGAGGCAGCCAACCGCTCGAAGATCGACGTGGAGTGGATCAATCCGCTCAAGGACGTCGAGAAGTACAAGGTCCGCCTGCGGGAGATCGCGGAGCTGCCGCGGTTCGCCGACGCCGTGGCTGCGCACAAGGTTCAGATCGAGCGTTTCGAGAAGGAACTCGCCCCCGAGGTCGGCACGCTGATTCAGTCGGAACTCGAACTCGCATCCGGTCTTGGCGGCGGGGGGATCGGCGGTGAGGTATCGCCGATTGCGCAGGTCGAGGCGTTTCTGGCCGAATACAGCACGATGCTGGGTCGTCTCAACGACGGCATCCGTATCAACCTCGAAGAGACCCCGCCGGCCTACGCGGCGGCGATACAAAACGTGAAGACCGGGTATCGCAACTTCCTCGACATGCTCGACAAGCTCGGGCGTTTCGGATCCGCGCAGGTCGCAGGAAACGCAGAGCTGCCCGAGGCGCAGGCGAAGTTTCTGCGCGAGGCGTCGGCCCGGTACTTCGCGCTGTCGGGCAAGCTACGCGAGGCCCAGGCCGCAGCGGACGAGCTGCCGGCGCTGCCCTATGAGCGGATTCTGGAGGGTCTCGACAGCCTCAGCAACGCGATCCTTGTCACGACCGACTCGGACGCTGTCGTGGTGGACTTCGTCGACGTCTGGACGGCCGCCATGCCCGGCGGGCCGCCGCCCACCACGAAATTCCAGTCGCTGGCTTTCAAGGGGGAAGAGGCTGTCACCTCGGCGATCCTGCGGGCGACGAGTGAGGAGCGGACGGCGGTGGTTTTCGTGCGTTACGGCGGGCCGCCGCTGTTTCTCGGCGGCATGTTCCCGGGCCAGCCGCCCGCGATCATGCGCCAGCTCCGCGAGCGGCTTGAGGACGCGAACTTCGTCGTAAGCGAATGGGACCTTCAGACGCAGAAGACCATGCCGCCGCTTGATCCGGCGCCGACGCGCACGATCTATGTCGTTCGTCGCCCCATCCCGCCCGAGCCGGGGCCGTTCGGTCAGCCACCGCAGGAGCCGCCCTTCAGCGAGGCCGATCAGCGCATTGTCACCGAGGCCATCGCGGCTTCCGGCCGCGCGATGTTCATGGCTGGCTGGGTTCCCGGTCAGCAGACGGGCGAGTTCCTGCTCCCCGGCAACTACGAATTCAACGAATACCTCGAATCCGCCTGGGGCGTGAAACTCGATCTCGGCACGCTCCTGCTTTTTGCCCGCAGCGTCGCACCCGGCAAGTACTTCTTCGGCGGCGACCAGGTGGTCATGTCGGAGGCGACGCGCGTCACCACGGGCGATCATCCGATCGTCAGCTCGCCCACGGCCCGGCGGCTGTTTCTCCCGATGTGTGCGCCGATTGTTACTGCTGCGACGCCGCCTACGGGCGTGACGGTTACGCCGCTGATCACGCAGCCCAGCCTGGATGGAATCTGGGGCGCGCAGAACGTCCTCAAGTACCAGGAGCAGGCGAGATCCGAGTTCATCACCAAGGTCGAAGGTGACCTGGAGGGCCCGTTCACGCTGGCCGTCGCCGCAGAGAAGGACGGCGCGAAGATGGTGCTGGTCGGCAGCGACGACTTCGCGACCGACGCATTCGCCGCCGCGTCTTTCCCGGTTCTGGACGCGCAGGGGATTTCCGCCAGATTGCGCTACCCCGGCAACGTGCTGCTCGTGCTGAACGCATTGCACTGGCTCAACGACAATACTCAGATCATGAACGTAGGCACGCCGATCGAACAAGCCGTGCTGGAGATCCCCGACGAATCTACCCGTCAGGTCGTCAAGGGCGTGACCGTGTTCGCCTGGCCCGCGGTAGCGCTGCTGGCCGGGGGCGTCGCCTGGTGGATCAGGAGGAGATAGGGGCGGGCAGCTCGCTGGCTCGCCGATCAGTCATGAGCACCAAAACAACGATCCTTCTGCTGGTGGTATTCGGTTGTCTGCTGGCCGGTCTTTTCATCTCGCGATCCGAGCCCGAGGTGGCGCCGACGAACGAGAACGCCTCCACCGAGCCGACCTATCTCGATGACGCGCTCGCTGCGGAGCTCGTGCCCGACGCGCCGGAGCAGGTCAATCGCATCGCCTGTCGGCGCGCCGGCGAGTCGGCCGAGTGGGTGTTCGAACGCCAATCGGCCGCGGACAGCGCCGAGGAGATATGGCGCATGACTGCGCCCCTCGAAACCCGCGTGGCCACCTGGGACATGCGGTCGTTGGCCGATCGGCTGCTTCGCGCGAAGTACAAAGTATCGCAGACGATCGGCGAAGGCGGGCAGTCGGCGGCCACGTTCGGGCTTGACGCCCCGGCGATCACTGTCACGTTTACGCCGGCGGAAGGCGAGCCGATCACCATCGAAGTCGGATCGCCCGTCGGAGCCCGCGAGTCCTACGTCCGCCGCAGCGGCAGCGACCTCGTCGCCACGGTCGAAGTCCGCCCGGACACGCTGCTCAAGGCGAGGGCGCTGGACTATCGCGACGCGTCGATCTGGAATCTCGATCCGGAGAAGATCACCCGCTTCGAGGTCGTCGAGCACTCGGCAGGGGGCCAGGGCGATGTCACCTTCGCCTTCCGCCGCGAGGGCGGCGGCTGGGAGATGGAATCGCCGGTCAGCGCGAAGGCAACCGGCAAGGTCGCCGAAGCGGTGGCTGCCGTCGCCCGCCTGCGAACGCAGAAGTGGGTGGACGATCAGGCCGACAAGCTGTCGCTCTACGGCCTCCACGCGCCGATGCTGACCGTTCGGATCACAGCCACTGCGGCCAGTGAAGAAACCGCGGAGACCCATGTTCTGCGTGTCTCCAGTCGCTCGCCGATCGGCGAGGACACCAAGGTCTACGTCCGGGCGGGTGATGAGCCCTTCGTCGGTCTGTTGATGAAGACGGTGACGGACAAGCTCCGTCCGTCGATGGCCGAATGGCGGGACATGACGGTCGTCTCCGAGCCGGTGCAGACGGCCACGGCGGTGACGATCGAAGTGTCCGGAGCCCGCGCCGAGCTGACCCGACAGGGCAGCGCGTGGTTCTACTCGCCGCAGGAGACGCCCGCCGAGGCGCAGGCCGTCCAGTCGCTGCTCGACGCGGTAGCAGGGCTCACCGCTGCGGCGTTCGTGGAATCCGACGAGGCGGCGGATTCCGGCTTTGACAAGCCTCAGGCGGTCGTGACTTTCGCGATGCCCGGCCGCGATACACCGCTGCGGCTGGTTGTCGGGGCGCACACGGACAAGGTGGCCAAGCGGCTGGTTTACCTTCGAGCCGGCGAAGTCGTGGCGAAGGTCCGCGTGCAGGATGTCGAGAAGTTGCTTCGACGACCGGAGGCGTATCACGATCTGACCGTGCTGGACCTTCCCGCAGGGGGCGTCGAGAAGCTGACGATCGAGCGCGTGAACCGGCTTGCCGACGGCAGGACGGCGCTGACCTTCGTCCGCAGCCAGGGCCTGTGGAGCCTTGCAGAGCCTGTGGCCATGGACGTCCGTGCCGATGCGCTGGCACGTTGGGTCACCGCGCTGGCCGGGCTGCGTGCCGAGGCGGTCGTCGGCGTCGAGCCCAAGTCGAGCGCCTACGGCCTCGATGCGCCGATTGCGAACCTGCTCGTTGAACACAAGCCGCCGGTGCAGTTCGAGATGCGAGAGGATCCTTCCGCCGTGGCGAGCGATGCGGAGGGGGAGCCGGCCAAGCTCGTGCCGGTGGAGGTTCAGCCGCCCAACCGGACGTACGAACTCGCGATCGGCGAGCGTGACGGCGCGTACTTCGCTCGCATCGATGATCGCGCGCTGGTCTACCGGGTGGGCGGCGAGTTCGTGGCGGGGGTGTTCGGCGAGTACTTGGAGGAGAGCCTGCTGCGCTTCGATCCGGCCACCGTGCGCCGCTTCTCGATCCGGCAGGGCGACCTAAGCCACGAATTCGAGCGGGCAGACGGCGGGTGGCGCTACGCCCACGAGCACGACCTGCCCCTTGTCGACTCGAAAGTGCAGAACCTGCTGCTGCAACTGCGTGACATGAAGTCCACGCACTACGTGGTCCTGCAGGGGGCTTCGCCTGGGGAATTCGGTCTGGATCCCGCCGCGCAAGCCGTGGAGGTCGAATCGGAGTCCGGCGAGCGGCAGCGACTGTCGGTGTCGGCGCGGGCCTGCCCGGGCGATCCGAAGGGCGGCGTGTACGCGAACCTGAGCGGCAGTTCGGCCGTGGTCCTGGTGCCCTCGGACGTCGCGCGCCGGCTGGCGGTCGACCTCGATGATCTCGGCAAGCCTTGACGACTGCGCGGGGCCTGCCTCCGGCTGACCTCGCCTCGGGTGGCCTGCTTGCCGGCATGGCGTCGCGACCCATGAAGGCGCCATCACTGATAAAGTATTTTGGAAAAAGAACTTACGATCGCGTTACTGGTCCCGGCCGCGGTCGGCTGCTCCAAGGCGGCTTGAATAAACGACGGAATAGTAGCCTTCCGCTGGATTGTTGCTAAGTGCCAACTTATGATTAAGTCGTGAGCCGCCGGCTTTGACGCCGAGGCATGGCTCGCCCTCGCGTCGTTCGCGACGGCTGGGCGGTGTCGGCGTTGCAGGCGGCGTTTGAGTCATCGCTTCACGCTGGAACGGCCGCCATGTCCCGCAGGGGCAGCGGGCTTCCGGCCGAGCCTGCGACCGTTAGCCGGGCTCGCGCATGGTAGCAGCGGTGACTTCGCGCGGGGGGATCGAGGCTCAGCATAGGGGGCCGTCCGCTACACGAGGCCGCGGCCGGACACTTGGTCCGTCCGACGGGTCTGCGGGGCAGGCGGAGGCGGGGGTACGAATCGCGCGGAAGTCGGTTGGGAGGAGTTGAACCACATGGCCGTCCGGCACCACATCAAGGTTCTGATCGTCGACGACGATCCTTCGGTCTGCAAGACGCTCTCGCTCCTGCTTGAGGATCACGGCTTTGCGCCCCGGTCATTCACCGATCCGGAGAAGGCGCTGGAAGCCGCCGACAAGGAGTCCTTTCAGGTCGCGCTGATCGACATGCGCATGCCGACGGTCGACGGCCCGGCCCTGGTTTCGCGGCTCAAGGACATTGACGAGCGGACCAGTTGTCTCGTCATGACCGCCTATCCGGACCTGGAGAGTGCTACCCAGGCCATGCGCCAGGGCAGTTGCGACTACATCGCAAAGCCATTCCGGCCGGAGGAACTGGTCTCCGCGGTGGACCGTGCCTGTCAGCGGATGGGCATTATCTACACCAACGAGTCCGAGCTGAATCGCCTCATCGGTCGGCGGATCCGGGAGCAGCGCCTCGGCCAGAACCTCACGCTTCGCCAGCTTTCCGACCGCACTGACCTGACCACTTCGCAATTGTCGCAGGTCGAACTGGGCAAGAACGCCGCTTCGATCTGGGCCCTGGCGCGCATCAGCAACGCCTTCGGGTTGCAGGTGTCGGAGCTGCTCCGCGGCCTCTAGCCGCACGCAGGCGAGAGGCGGGTCGGCCGCTCCGGAGCGTGCCTGCCGCACGCATCCCGCGGCCCTGATGGGTCATGCCCGCCACCCCCGACGGGGTGGACGGCTTCCCTTTTCGAGCTAAGATTATCCGCAACCGGCTGGCCCTGCGCCTGCCGACGCTGCGTGCCGATGTAGCTCAGTTGGTTAGAGCGCCTGGCTGTGGACCAGGAGGCCGCTGGTTCGAGTCCAGCCATCGGTAAATCGGACCGCCTGCACCTCACGATGCCGCCCGATGGCAGTCTTTTTCGCCCGTCGGCCGGTTTGGCGGCCCTGACCCCGCTCCTTCCGCCGACGTTTGACGCTCCACGCCTTTCAATTTCAGCCGGAATGTGACTATGATCGGAAGCTTCGGCGGTCGGGAAGGGGCCGGCCGAAGGAGTCGGGGGCCATGCTTCTCAACGGACACACCCTGCGGCGCGTGGAGGCACACGCCGGAACCCCCAAGTATGTCCAGGCTCAGCAGATTCTCGCCGAGGCGATCCGTCAGGGTCACCTGCCCGCAGGTTCCAAGCTTCCACCTACCAAGACACTGGGCGAGCTGATGGAGGTCAGCCTGCTCACGGCGCACAAGGCGCTGGAGGGGTTGGTGCTTGAGGGGCTCGTGCGCCGTGAGGTCGGGCGCGGGACGTTTGTAACCGACGACCTGCGACTCGTCGGTGGCGCCACCAACCTGGCGATCGGCCTCGTGCTCGATCCGTGCGTCAACATCAACGACTTCTACCACAGCAGCGTGATCGAGGGATTGCGACGCCGCGCGGCGGAGGTCGAGGATCAGACCGAGTTCTTCCTGCTCGACCGCTTCGCCCTGCGCGCCTCGCGCGATGGCGACCGGACCGGCGTGGTGGCGATTCACCCGTCTCTGGAGGCCCGCCAGAGCGTCGAGCGGCTTGCCGCGCGCGTGCCGCTTATCGTCCTGGGCGGCTCCCTGCCGGGGCGAAGTGTCGCCAGCGTGGACAGCGACAACGCCGACGGAGCCCGACAGGCGGTCCGCCACCTGGTCGCGCTGGGGCATCGGCGCATCATCGTGCTGGCGGGACCGACGCACCTGAGCAACTCCCGCGACCGCGCCGATGGTGCCCGGGCCGCGTTGTACGAACTGGGCGTACGCGAGGCCGAGGTACTCGAATCAGCGGACAGTTGTTCCATCGATGAGCCGACAGCGCAGGCACTCGCGCGTCGCTTTGCGTGCTCGCCGGCGCCCACGGCGGTGCTGGCGGGGGGCTTTTTTCTCTCGCTGGCGGCGATACAGATCGTGCGGTCCTGCGGGTTGAGCGTGCCGCGTGACGTGTCGATCATCGGTTTTGATGATCCGGTTTCTGCGCCGCTGCTGGATCCGCCGTTGACGACGGTGCGCCAGCCGCTGGCAGCGATGGGTGCAGAGGCGTTCACGCGGCTCCGTGCGGCCATCCTGTCGCATAGCCGCAGGCTTGAGTCTGTCGTGCTGCCGACGGAACTGGTGGTTCGCGGCTCGACCGCGCCGGTGCGCTGAGCCAATCAGCGCGATTCGCCGGGCGGGTCGAACAGATCGCCCAGGTGCCACATGGCGGCACTCACCGATCGCTTCCATCGCGAGGATCCCGAGAGCAGCGTCCGCGTACGACGCTCGACCGCAGCAATGGCCGATCGGTCCTGCTCCGCGAGGCGTGTGATCAGCTCATCGGTGTCTGTCTCGTGCCCGTGCACGGCGCGGCGCAGGTCGGAGAGACCGGGTCGAGGAATTCGGCGCAGCTCCTCCCCCGTCATCGCGGCGTCGCACCAGGCCACAAGCTCGGCCTCGGCGCGATCGAGTGAAGCGACGGCCTCATGCCAGCGGCCGCGAATCCGCTGCGCTTCCTCCAGCCGCAGGGCAAACGCGGCCGACTTGCGCGGTTCGACAGCGAGCAGCCGGAACGCCGTGACAAACGACGCGGACTCGCGGGACAGTGCCAGTCGCGCCGCGAGCCAACGGGCGTGCAGATCCACCCGGCGGGCGGCAAGGTCGGCGCTGCGTTGCCGCCGCTGCGAGACGAGGAGCACGACCGCGGCGGCTGTGCACCCTGCGGCGACACCTGCTCCAATCATGGCTCCGATCAGTTCACCCGACGGCATCCCGCCCCTCCAAGGCGTATCGTGGCGAGGTTCAGTATAGCGAATCGAGCTCGGATTCGGCTGGGGCGGAGCAACTGCGGGGACGGCGATGCACGCCCCCGTGCGCTTGCGACCTCCTGAACATCCGGGCACCATGCCGGGCACAACGCGGCCGCACCGGCCGGAGTAACCGGGAGAATCCGCCATGCATGTCTTTGCCTTTTGTGCCTCGATCCTGCTGCTGGCCGTGCTGAGCTTCGCCGTGCCTGCACGCGGGGGCGACCGCATGACCGGCCGACAGTTCGCCACCCGTTCCGAGGTGATTGCATCTGGCGGCATGGCCTGCACCAGCCAACCACTGGCGACGCAGATTGCGATCGACATCCTCCGGCGGGGCGGATCGGCCGTCGACGCGGCCATCGCCGCCAACGCAGCGCTGGGACTCATGGAGCCCACCGGCTGCGGGATCGGCGGCGATCTCTTTGCGATCATCTGGGACGCCCGCGAAGGCAAACTGTTCGGCCTTAACGCCAGCGGGCGCAGCCCCCAGGGGCTCACGATCGAGATGCTCAAGGGGCAGGGATTGAGCGAAATCCCGCCCTACGGGCCGCTGCCGGTCAGCGTGCCCGGCTGCGTGGACGGGTGGTTCGAGCTGCACGGACGGTTCGGGCGCCTGTCGATGGCGGATGTGCTCGCGCCTGCCATCGGCTACGCGAAGGACGGATTCCCGGTGTCCGAGCTGATCGCACACTATTGGGCGATCGGCGGCCCGATGCGCAAGGAGTATCCCAACTTCGCGGCGACGTACCTTCCGGACGGCAAGGCGCCGGGGAAGGGGGACCGCTTCAGGAACCCGGACCTCGCGCGAACTTACGAGGCGCTGGCCGCGAAGGGCCGCGATGTGTTTTACCGGGGTGAACTGGCGGCGACGATGTCTGCCTTCTGCGAGCGGACGGGCTGCTATCTCCGGCTCGAAGACTTTGCTGCCCACACGTCGACGTGGGTCGACCCGGTCTCGACCAGGTATCGTGGTTACGACGTGTGGGAGCTGCCGCCCAACGGCCAAGGAATGGCCGTGCTTCAGATACTGAACATCCTCGAGGGGTACGACCTCGCGTCGATGGGCCACAACAGCGGCGTGTATCTGCACCACCTGATCGAGGCCAAGAAGATTGTCTACGAGGACGTGGCCCGGTTCTACGCCGATCCCGAGTTTTCAAAGATTCCGCTGGAGGGGCTGCGCTCCAAGGCCTACGCCGCGCAGCGTCGGTCGCTGCTGAACGCCGTCCGGGCGACGAAGCGCATCGCCCCCGGCGATCCGTCGGCCTTTCGCAGCGATACGATCTACCTGACCGTCGCGGACCGCGATCGCAATATGGTCTCGCTCATTCAGAGCAATTATCGCGGCTTCGGATCGGGACTCGTGCCCGACGGATTGGGCTTCTGCTTCCAGAACCGCGGTGAGCTGTTCTCTCTTGACCCCTCGCATCCCAATGCCTACGCGCCCGGCAAGCGGCCGTTCCACACGATCATCCCCGGATTCGTCACGCGCGGCGGCAAGCCCTGGCTCAGCTTCGGCGTCATGGGCGGCGACATGCAGCCCCAGGGGCATGTGCAGGTGCTGTGCAACCTGATCGACTTCGGCATGAACCTTCAGGAGGCCGGCGACGCGGCAAGGTTTCACCACGTCGGCTCGTCGGAATCAACCGGGCATGAAATGACGGACGGGGGGTACGTGGCGCTGGAGTCAGGCATCGACGCCGAAGCCCGGCTGATCCTGAGCAAGCGCGGGCATGACGTCCGCTTCGAGGTGGACGGTTTCGGCGGCTACCAGGCGATCATGTACGACGCGGAGCGCGATGTATACATCGGCGCGTCCGAGTCGCGCAAGGATGGCCAGGCCGCCGGGTATTGACCGCCGGGGCGGCCGGATCAGCGCTTGCCCAAGGGAGTGGCTCGTTGGAATTCGCTGGCGATGCGCGCCAGGCGGGTGAGCGTTTCGCGACCTTCATTCGAGGTCTCCAGCCCGATGAACTGGAAACCCAGTGAGGCACGTCCGCGCTCGGCCGCTTCACGGTGTTTGAGCACCACTTCGCAGCAGATCGGGGCGGCCCCCGGGCGCGGCGCAAACAGGCACTCGAAGGTGTGGCCGATCGTCAGCCCGTCCGCGTTGGCGGCGTTGACGCGGATCCCGCCAGCGGAAAGATCCTCGAGTTCGCCATAGCGGGTTTCGCGTGCCGGGGTTGCGGGCTCCGGCGCCGTTCGAAAGAACTTCACCGAGACAATGGATCCCTGCGGGGGAGCGGAACGCTCGTACGCCCGGCGCTGAAGCTGCTGCAACTCCGCCGGCCAGCGGATGGCGATGGCTTCGTCCGTTTCGCCCGCATGCGGCACACGCGTCGTTTCGAACATGCACTTCTTGTGGCCGACACGGAAGCTGATACCCAGCACCGATCCGACGGCAGGCGGGGACGGCGTGTGTTCATCCTGCACCACCGGCGTGGCGATCAGGATCTTCTCCTCGTCGGGAAGGCAGGTCACAAACGCCGAGCGAAACTGGCGCCAGCCGTCGGGGAACCGATGCGTGACGCTGATCTGCGCCTGCTTCTCGATCGAGTCGGTGAGCAGGTCGCGGGTTCGCTTGTCGGTAAGCTGCATCATTCTGGTCATGGTGGCCTTCCTAGCTTGCCTGGGAGATGTCATCGATCAGGCCGCGCAACAGGGCGGACTGCGCCG
This sequence comes from uncultured Phycisphaeraceae bacterium, assembly GCA_964426945.1. Classification (GTDB taxonomy): domain Bacteria; phylum Planctomycetota; class Phycisphaerae; order UBA1845; family UBA1845; genus CAYRSS01. The sequence continues at coordinate 31,182 of CAYRSS010000009.1, read as the reverse complement.
CCTCGGATTCGACAAACTCAAGATTGACGATCGTGGTGTTGTCGCTGCCGCCGGGGACCAGGCCCACGACGCGCGCGGTCAAAGCCGTCGCCGGGGTCGGCTGCGACGGCGTGAGATCGAGCTTGACGATAGTGCCCCGTGACAGCAGCGATCCGACGAACTGCGAAGTCCGGCAGGCGAGCCCGCCGAGGCTCAGATTGAGCACGACCGCCTCGTACGGCCCGGCGGTACCTTCCTGATCGGCGAAGATCAGGATCGTGCTCGGCCGCTGGAGTCGGTAGCGGCGGCTGCGGCGGCGCTGGACGGTGTGCACGGCGGCCGGCGGCGCCAGGACGACGGCCGCTTCGAGCCCGTCGATCTGCAGTTCGTCGCAGTGCGTGGTGAACGAGTAGGTACAGTCGTCCAGGTTGAGGACCGCGGCCAGCTTGGGGGCGCCTAGAGTCTCACGATCCGACTCGTCACACAGGCGAACGACGCCGCGCAGTCCGCGATCGTCGAGGGCGGACAGCCGCATGTGCACGGCGCCGCGAACGGGTTTCTCGCACGACTGCAGCCGCACCATCGCCTGCCGCCGCACGGCGTCGACCAGGGCAGCCTGCGCAGCCGCGGGAAGGATGGGCAACACCGAGGGCGTTGTCTTTTCCAGAGCACGAGTCATGTTTCACTTCCTGCGACGGAGCATCTTGCGTTCAAGGTCCACAATGTAGCGCGTGAGCAGGCGCTGCATGACTGCCGGGTCGATTCCCGGCCACGGCACAAACGCCAGCCCGACACGATTGGTCAGCCGTTCCTGCAGCTTCATCACGTGCCGCACTTCGCAGAGCGCGTTGATCTCGACGCGCTTGGCGTCCACCTCAATGGGCAGCAGCGTGAAGAGCCGCTGCCGAGGCCCGAGAAACTCGGCCAGCGCGGCGGGGGCGGTGATCAGCAGCCCGCCGTTCGACACGTTCATCACCGCACATTTCACCGCGGGGAACTTCGCGTCGCAGGCCAGCGCCTCCGCGACGCAGGGCGACACCAGCGCGGTCAGCGTCTCGCCTGCTATTGCGAGGCGAAAGTGCTCGCGGCGCTGACCCTCTCGGATAGCGTCCGGCAGCCGCACGGCTGCGCCGCGGATACGCATCTCCGCGTTCAGTTGCACCGTCACGGCCGGCTCGAGCAGCGCGGTGCGGAACTCCAGCCGGCGACCCTCCAGCTGGACGTACACGCTCACTGCTTCGCCGACGGTCAGCCGGGCTGAGCCATTCGCTGCGAGCGGCCGGTCGACGAGCAGCCTCTCGCCCGCCGCATCGAGATGGATCGCGCGGCTGCGAAAGACCGCCACCTGGTGATCGGCCTGCAGGGCGTGGATTTCCAGCGGCGCGTTGCGGGCGCAGGCCGACTCGAGAACGGTCAGCACCTCGGTAGTCGGCCGTGCGTGCGCGGTCGGCAAAGCCAGGTCCCCATAAGCGGCGGCGCGTACCGGCGCCCTCGGAAATTAGCGGTCTTGGCGCCCTGCTGCTTGAGGGGGAGAGGGGGGTCCGAGAATGGAAGGCGCATGGCGGCCCGAGGCGGGCGCCGGCCACCCGGGAAGCCGTCGGCTCGCTCAGTGCGGGCCGACCGGCCTGCGTCGCGGCGCGATGAACATCGCATCGCCGTAGCTGAAGAACCGGTATCGTTCGCGGACGGCGTGTGCGTAGGCGCTGCGCGTCAGCGACTCGCCGGCCAGCGCCATCACCAGGGCAAGCAGCGTGCTGCGGGGCAGGTGGAAGTTGGTCAGCAGCGAGTCCACCACAGCGAACCGATAGGGCGGATAAATGAAGATGTCCGTGACGCCCGCGCGCGCTTCAACGTGGCCGTCGCGCGTCGCACAGGACTCCAGCACGCGGACGGTCGTGGTCCCTACGGCAACCACCCGGCCGCCTCGCTCGCGGCACGCCGCGATGGCGTCGCGCGTCTCAACCGGCAGCACGAACCGTTCCGTGTGCATCACGTGAGCTTCGAGCGTATCGGCCGCGATCGGGTTGAACGTCCCGAGCCCGACATGCAACGTGACGAACGCCTGCGGCACGCCGCGCTCGGTGAGCTCCGCCAGCAGCCGCGGCGAGAGGTGCAGACCGGCCGTCGGCGCGGCGACCGCGCCGGGCGTCTTCGCGTAGACCGTCTGGTAACGCGGGCGGTCCTCCAGATCGGCCTCGGTGTCTGCGTCGCCTCGGCAGATGTAGGGAGGCAGCGGCGTTCGGCCGTAGCGATCGAGCACCTCCGATGCCGGAGCGCCGGATTCGCAGTGGAGCAGCCACTGGCCGTCGTCGAGCGCGCGTTCCACGCGCAGCTTCTCGTCCCCGGCGTCGTTCGAGATGTCCGCGGCTCCGCGTACGAGTTGGAGCGATTCGCCGGGCCGAAGTCGCCGCGAGCGCTTGAGCATGGCGCGCCACCGGCCGGGCTGGTCCTCCTCGATGAACAGCCCCTCGATCAGTCCGCCGGTCGCGCGGCGGGCGAAGAACCGTGCCGGCACCACCTTCGTGTCGTTGAGCACCAGCAGGTCGCCGGGGCTCAGGATTCGGGGGAAGTCGCAAACGACGCTGTCTTCAACCCGCTCAAGCGTCGGGCACACCACCAGGAGGCGCGAATCCTCCCGACGGGCGGCCGGGTGTTGGGCGATGAGTTCCTCAGGCAGGTCGTAATCAAGGCGAGACAGGTCGAAGCCCTGCTGCCCGGAGGGAAAGGGGATGCTGCCCCGCGGCTCGGCCTGTCCGCCGGGCGCGTTCATCGCGATCAACTCCTTCCGCGGGACTTAGTGCCTGCGAAGCCGCATCAGCCCGACCATCGCGGCGAGGACCGCCATCGACGCCCCCGCCCCGCAGGCCGAGCCCGTGCCGCACACTGCGCCGAATCCGACGCCGGGATCATCGCCGACGCTTGCTGTCTCAAAGTTGTTGCGCGTACGGACAAGCCCCTTGCCGGTGCGGCCGACCGCCTCGGTGAGCGAGACGCTGGATTGCTCGATGACCGGCGTGGAGGCCTGGATGCCGGGCAGCGGCCCGACGCCCTCGATGACCCGTTCACCGTCCCGGCCGGTGCCGGCGCCGAGCGTCAGCGACCAGCGCGTCACGCCGCCGGTGCATGCTACGTCGAGCGTGGCCTCGCGAGTGGCGGGCTGCGGGTCGAGATCTGGGTTGAATGCGAATACCGGATCGACCGTCATCTCCTCGGGCGAGAGCGTGGTGTAGAGCCGCGTTAGATAGGGGTCGTTATCGAAGACCACCAGCGTGGCGACCAGTGGCTCAATGATCTCGACGTTGATCGCGGTGATCATCGCGACGCGCGCCTCGTCGATCTCCGCCGCGGGGAAGAGCTGCGACAGTGCAGCGGCGTCAAGGTAGGCCGACTCATCCACCCCCTCGGGGAGCGGCAGGGCCCTGCGCAGGATTTCCTGCACCTGCTCCTGCGGGTAGACGAAGCTCCCGGCGAAGGCCGCGACGACAAGCGCGCTGTTCACCGATCCGTTAATGCGCTGCAGTTCGTCGCCGTACGCAGCCAGCGACGGCAGCGCCGACTCGAAGTCGAAGCCACGCCCGGCGAAATCGGTGGCAAACCCCTGCCCGCCGGCCTCGTCCATCGCCTCGGTGATCAGCCGCTGGTAGCTGGCGTAGGCCGTGAAGGGGCCGCTGAACCAGTCCACGCGTGTGTAGTTCGGCGTCACGTGCAGGTAGTTGAGCGGGACCGCCCTGGCGTCACCGAGCAGCCACACCAGGACACCCATGTCCGGCTGCGCCGCGACTGCGGTCAGCCGGATGGGCACCATGGGGTCCTGCGTCTGATAGCGCATGATCAGCGGGCGAATGTCGCCTACCCCCTTGTCCTTCTGAAGGCGGAGCGCGACGAAGTTCATGCCGAGTTCGACGTAGGGCGCGATGAGGTCGCGGCCGCGGTCCGTGAGATCATAACCGTTCGACTCGAGCCAGGCGGCCATCGCGTCCGGATCCTCGCCGGTCACGATTCGCACGTCATACGGGCCGACGGGCAATTCTTCGAGCACGTCCACGCCACCGCCCGTTCCGTCTGACTCAGAGGGTGCGTTGACGAATGCGTTGTCGTTGTCGAACGCCAGGGGGCAGGGAGCCCCGTTGACCTTGAGGTTGAACTGCGGACGCGTGGCCAGTTCCAGCGACGTGAATACCGCCGCGCTCCCGGTCGAGAGCGAAGGTCGGCCCGGCACTGGCACCACCCACGAGAAATCCTCCGCGTCGCCGGTGTACTGGATCAGCACGACGGCGGTCACGGTTTCGCCCTGCTGGTGGAAGATGATCTGCTCGCCCGCCTGCACAACCGGCACAAGCTGGCAGAAGAATCCGCCGCAAGCCGCAGCTCGGTCGGCGGCGCCGGCAGCGGCGAGGCAAGCCAGCATGCCCGCGAGGGTCCGGACACCGGGGCGTGTGGCAGTTGGACGCGGTCGGGGTGCGGATGGCATGTCAGTTCTCCTCTCGCGTGGGGTCGCCCGGCCGGATGCGTCCTCCGTGCCGCCCTGACCGGACCGGGTTTCTGAAGGGTAGATCGGCGATCCACGGCCTGCAAGCCGCTGGCGGGGGGTCCGGAAACCCTTTGGCAACCCGCGTACGATCGGCAGCATGACGCGGCGGCATCGTGGGGCGGATATTGTACGATTCACTCGACCGACTTCCTGTTCGCAGGCGATCGGCCACATCCAAAGGGCGCGGCGGCGTGATCGACTCCTGGCTTCCTCGGGGGAAAGGGAAGGGCCATGATCGGGCTCGTCAATGCCGTCGGTCTGGGCAGTTCCGTGCGCGCTGCCGGCGCCGCCCGCCGCGACCACGACCACGATTCCCGCTTCGGTATTCAGGTGCCGATTCCGCTCGCGCAGCGCGAGGAGGAGGCGTCGCGGGGCGGCGCCGTTCAGGCGCTCGAACGCGAGGGCGCGGAATCCGGGCCGCTCGACCGCGAGTCGCGTCGCGCCGGATCCACCGTCCCGCGCGAGCCGCCGTCGTCTCGCCTCGATTCGCCGCGCACCCTGGTTGACCGGCTGCATGAGAAGGAGGAGGGCGCTCGTCCGCCCCCCGGGCCGGACGCGGCGCGCGATGAGGATCGTGGCGCGCGGCTCGACGTAACCGCCTGACGTCGGCCACCCTCAAAATCAGTTTCTCCCGTAGACCGGAAGACCGGCGCACCACGCGGCCGTGAGGCCCCATGCCGCGTAGGAGTTGCGCCGGTCTGCTTCACTTGGCCGTCGATTGACAGGGGCCGCGACGCTGATGTCCCGAACCGGGAGTTCCGGCGTGCCGCTCGGCGGTGTGCGTCCCCCTTCCCAGTGCGCCGCCGCGCGGGAGTGACAGGCCGACCACCTGTCGACGCGCTGCCCGACGGCGCGCCCGCCGGACTCTCGCCGGGGCCCCAGTGGAAGCTGCAGCAACCGACACCCCTCGCCGGATCTGCATCCGAATCCGGCGGGACCTGCCTCGCTCGCTCATCGCCTCCGTCCGCGTTAGAGTGTGTGCTGGTCTGATGGCAACAGGATGGAGGCCCGGATGAAGCTTCTGGTGACCGGCGGCGCCGGCTATGTGGGAAGTCACTGTGTCAGGGCGCTCTGCGCTGCGGAACACGAAGTCGTCGTCTGGGACAGCCTGGCCCTCGCCGGGCATCGCGAGGCGGTCGATCCGCGGGCGAAGCTCATCGATGCCGACCTTGCCGATACGGGGTTGCTTGACAGAACGCTGGCTGATGGCTTCGACGGGGTACTGCACTTCGCCGCGTATGCGGATGTGAACGAATCCGTCCGCGAGCCGCTGCGATACTATCGCAACAACGTGATGCTGACCGTGGGCCTCCTCGAACTGATGCGCAAGCACGAAATCCGCAGATTCGTCTTCAGTTCGACCTGTGCGACCTACGGCGTGCCGCGCGCTGTCCCCATCACCGAGGACATGCCCCAGCACCCCATCTCGCCCTACGGCCGCAGCAAGCTTGCGATGGAGTGGGCCATCCGCGACTGCGCCCGTGCGTGGGAACTCGGCGGCACGGCACTCCGCTACTTCAACGCGTCCGGCGCCGCCGCCGACGCATCCATCGGGGAGGACCACACGCCCGAAACCCACCTCATCCCGATCGTGCTGCAAGTGGCTTTGAAGAAGCGCGACTCCGTCAGCGTCTTCGGCGTGGACTATCCCACGCGCGACGGCACCTGTGTGCGTGACTACATCCACGTCGAGGACCTCGCCGACGTACATCGTATCGCGATCGAAACCCAGCCTGCAGGCAAATTCCGTTACTACAACGTCGGCACCGGCGAAGGCGTCAGCGTGAAGGAAGTGATCGAAGCCTGCCGTGACGTGACCGGTTGCGAAATCCCCACCGTGCCCTCGCCGCGCCGCGAAGGCGATCCGCCGGAACTCTACGCCGACCCGGGCAAGATCATGAAGGAATTCGGCTGGCAGCCGAAGTTCACCGACATCCGCCGCACTGTCGAGTCGGCGTGGAACTGGCATCGCACCCACCCGGACGGCTTCCCGCCAGCCTGACCTGCGGCTCGCACAAACGCCTCCGGCCGAACCGCTGGGCGGCTCGGCCGGGTGAGGCAGTCGGGAAAATGCCTGCAGAGTTCAGGGGGTCTCGCGAGATCAGTGGTCCGGTCGACGTGGGGCGGGGCGTCCGCGTTCCGGTCGGTCGCCGTCTTCGCTCTCGGGCGCCAGGGGCGCCTTGGCGTTGAGGGCGCGCTCAAGCTCCTCGGCCACGAGTTGATCGCGGTTGGTCCGGGCCTCGTCGATCCGGGCCCGCAGTTCCGCGATTCGCTGCTCCAGGTCGCGGATTTCCATCTCGCGCCGCTGAATGCGGATGTCAAAGGCCTGCTGTGCAAGCTCGCTGAGCTGCTGTCGCAGGGCTTCGCGGCGCTCGTCGCTCTCCGCCTGGCGATACCCGAACGCAGCGCGGCGGAACCGCATGTCGGTGGCCCGCTCCCGGATGATCAGCCGGGCGCGATCCGGCTGGTGCTGCATCAACTCCATCAGGCGCCGCATCTCCGGCGCGATACGCTGCATCCGCCGCTCGAATCGAACGACGCCCTCGTCCTTGGCCCGCTGTAACTCTTCATGAAGCAGCGGGAAGTTTTCCTCGATGAACTGCTCCACCGCCGTCTTCTCTTCGTCGGTCAGTCGCGCCCAGAGGTCGCGCGGCGCAAACGGACGATGAGGCGGCTCCGGGCCATCCGACAGCGCATCGCCATCCGGCGGCAGGGGCGCCCCGGGATGTCCCGGAGGCGGCGGCTGGTCGGCGTCGAGCCCCCGGCCACGCAACGGGGCCCGGCGCGGACGATCGGGTCGACGGGCCACTGCCGGGTCGTCCGGCGGCTCGGGCATGTCGGCCGCGGGCGGTTGGAGGAGGGACTCCTCAGCAGCAGGCGGCTCCTCCGCGCGGGCCGTGGCCGTGAGGGCGAAGCCCACGACGGCGACAGGCAGCGCGGTCGCGATGAGCAGGGCGAGGCAATTCAGGTAACGTCGCATAGTCGTGGCTCCCGGTGAGGCACGCCGCTACAGCGTGTCGTAACTCCAGAGGCTCGGGTTGAAACCCTCCACGTCTTCGAGGAGGTCGTCAATCGCTTCGTCGTCGGTCTCCTGGAAGGCAGTCAGCCCCAGGGAATATTCCAAGTCCCAGATATCGGCGTCGAGCGTGGCCAGCGGCTCGACGAAGCCGTCGGACCCGTCATAGACGAGGAACGCATCAACCGCGCTGAACTCCGGCGCGGCCGAAGGGGGGAACGGGCCGGCGAGCACCGCGAACAGCAGGCATGCCGCCATGCCGACGATCGCCGCGGCCCAGCGAGGCAGGCGGGCGGGAGACCGGCTCCCCTTAAACGACCGGCCGGTCTCCACGCTGCCTGTGTTCGTAAGGCGGAGCTCCGAGAGCTCCGCGGCGACCCGCTCCCGGATCCGCGAACGCAGTCCGGCCGGCATGCCGCGGTCGGCGGCGAGTTCTTCGTTCAGCCAGGATTCGTGCAAGGCGACCCGCGCGGCGAGTTTCACCCGCTCGACGGCGGGGGGCGCACAGTCGGGCATGACCGAGCGCAGCCAAGCCTCGTCGCGGCGGATGTCTTCGTGCATCTTCGACTCGAGCGTCATCGCTCGGACTCCATCATCTCCCGCAGCTTCGCCAGCCCGCGATGAGCGCGGGCGAGAGCGGTTCCCAGCGGGGTCCCCATGATCTCAGCGATCTCGGCGAAGCTCAGCTCGGAATAGTGACGCAGCATCACGACCTCCCGTTCCGCGGGCGGCAACTGCTCCAGCGCCACCTGCAGGCGGTCGACCGCCTCCGCCGTCTCCATCCGGGCCCCTGGCCCCGACCGATCAACCAGCCTGAGCGGGACCGCCTCCGGCCCCGACTCGTCCGCCGCGTCCAGCGACGTCAGCCCCGGAGACCTCCCCAGCCGTCGGGCCCGGTCGCGAGCGAGGTTCGCGGCGATCCGGAACAGCCAGGCCTCAAACCGGCCGTCGTGCTGGTAGCTCTCGATCGTCCGGACCAGCCGGACGAATACTTCCTGAACCAGATCCTCGGCCTCCCCGGACTTGCCAATAAAGCGAAGAAGGAAGCCGTAAAGCCGAGACGAGTACCGCTCCACGAGCACGTCGAAAGCCGCGGGATCCCGGTTCTGGGCCCGCCGAATGATCTCGTCCAGCTCGTCGACGGCTTTCACCAGCACATCCTGCCTAACGATCCGGCCCGCCGATCATTGCCCGCCGGGTAACCGGGATCAACGGGGTGGATGGTCCGAGTATCGGCGGTCGTTGCCTCCCCGGACAGCCGCACGCTCGGCCGCCTGTGAATTGTTCTACGCATCGGCGCGGCGGCCGACGGCAGCGGTCGGCGGACCGTCGGATCGCTGCGGATCTTCGCCGGGCGGGCCCTGAGCGGGGCCGACGAATTCGCACGCAATTATGGCCGCGACGGCGCTGCGTCGGCTTGCGTTTTTCCGGGCGATCCGCATCATCGCACCGTGCTGGACACTGAGACGGGTCGATCGGTTTCGCGTGACGGACACGCGCTTCCATCTGCAAGGTTTCCTGTTTTCGTGATGGCATGGGAGGCACAGCAATGAAGGGCCGTGGATTGACAGGGACAGTCGTGTGCGGGGGCGTCGTGGCGATGCTCGCGGGCGGATGCGTGTCGATGGACACTTACCGGAGCGTGGAGGCCAAGAACCGTCGGCTGGCGGCGGAGAAGGTCGGCGTGGAGACTGAGCTGCAGGACGAGCGCAGCGTGACCGACTCGCTGCGCGTGCGCATCACGTCACTGGAAGGCGAGATCCGCACGAAGGACGAACTGGTCGCGAATCTCCGCAGCGAAAACGACGCGATGCACGAGATGCTCGGCACGACCAAGACCACGCTTGAGATTCTCGCCGCGCGTCAGCCGCTTGGCTCCGTCAACATCGTCGGCGCCAAGCTTCCGGCGCCGCTCGACTCGGCCCTCAAGGGCTTCGCAGACGCACACCCCGGCGCGGTCGTCTACGACGCTGCGCACGGCAACGTGAAGTGGCGTGCGGACCTGCTCTTCGCCCTCGGCAGTGATGTCGTCGTGGACAACTCGAAAGGCGCCCTGCGCGATTTCAGCGAAGTGCTGAAGTCCTCTGCCGCGGCCGACTTCGAGGTGGTCATCGTCGGCCACACGGACGACAAGCCGATCAAGCAGGCTTCGACCCGCGCCGCCCATCCGACGAACTGGCACCTCGCCGCCCACCGGGCGATTTCGGTTTCCCGCGTCCTGCTCGACTACGGATATGCCCCCGACCGCGTCATCGTCGCCGGGTGCAGCGAGTACCGCCCCGTGGCCAGCAACTCGACGGATGGCGGCGCCGCGCAGAACCGCCGCGTCGAAATCTACCTTGTCCCGCGCGGCTCGATCACCGCGTCCACCCCGATCCCGACCGGCGCTGACCGGGCCCGCGTGATGGGCACCCAGGCGCCGACGGGGATGTCCGACGAACTGCCCGAGTAGCCGCCGACGGGGAAGTCCCCCCGGCGCATTGAACAACTGGCACACCGCATGCTATGCCTATGCCAGTGGGCCGAACCTGTGAGACAGGGCGGATCCGCTGAGGCCGGCGGCGTCGGTGTGGCCGACCCGCATGGCCGCGAAAGCGGCCATGTTCGTTTTCAGTCGGTGCCGCACCCGGCGATACTGCCGTCCGGGCCGGGATCGTCTATCATTAGAGCGGCATGGGCAGGCGGGCCGGGTACGGCCGAGCGAGGGCCGGCATCAGGCCCCGGGTTTGGATGACCAAGGCGATGTTCCAAGTTGAGAATGGGGCCGGAGCAATCCCGCCTCGGGCGCGATCGGGCGGACCGCTGAGCTGGCTGCTGGACCTCTTCAGCAGCGTCTGGTTCGGCGTCGTGCTGCTGGTTCTGCTGTTCATCTATTGCTCGATCGGCAGCGCCGCCCCGTCGGTCCGCGAGAACGCCCTGCTGGATCTGACGGAATTCGAGTGGTTCCACTGGTGGCCGTTCGACGCGCTGGTCATCCTGTTCTGCATCGCACTCGCAGTGGTGACCATCCGGCGGATCCCGCTGCGACTGGTTAACGCAGGCGTGTGGACCATCCACCTCGGGATCATCATCATGGTCCTGGGCAGCTACGTGTACTTCGGCACGAAAGTCGAGGGCGACGCGCCGGTTTTCCGTCGGCACGTCCGCATCGAGGTGCCTGGCGTGGACAAGGCGGCTACGCTGCTCTGCTCGCCGGGTGCTTCGATCGAGGTCGGCAATCGGCCGCAGGTCTGGCGCTTCGAGATTCAGGAAACGCAGACCGATTGGCCGATCCTCAGCGGCGACGACAAGGGGCAGAAGACCTACTCCGTCAATGTCGCCGTCCGCAAGCCCTCCGGCGAGACCTTCATCCGACAGCTTCTCGACAAGTATCCGCAGTACACCGAAGACCTGCTCATTACCCGCGAGAATCCGCCCGTGAAGCGGGCCATCAACGTCCTGGGGCGCAAGCTGGTCGACGAGAATCTGAACCTGACGCTGGAATATGAGCCGCAGACCCACTTCCACGTGATGCAGACGTGGGCGCTTTTCGTCCGCCGCGTCGGCGAGACGCAGTGGCACGAACGGCCCATCCGGGGCATGCCGCGCTACAACGACCGCATCCGCTTCCCGGACCAGGTGTTCGCGAACTTCCCGATCACTCCCAACCCAATCGACATCGAGGTTCGGCCCGCCGGCGAGGGCGATCCGCTCGGCAGTGCGTCGGTGCGCGTCCGCGGCTATCTACGCTACGCCCAGCTCGAGCGGCGTTGGCGCGAAGGTACGGAGCTCAATCCGCTGATCCAGTTCTCGGCCAGGTCTCCGATGGGTTCGGCGAGCTATCCGGAACTGCTGGCGTTCGATCCGCACCGCAATCACAGCGAGGATGGGAACATCGAGTTCCTCTTCCTGCTCGACATTGCCCAACTCGGCTCCTATCCGCGCGACGCCAGAGCCGTCGTGCGCATCGAGGTGCCATCGGCCGGCAAGTCCTTCGAAGTCGCTGCCGACGCCGGCACGATCGTCGGCGAAGGCGGCGCCTTCACGGCCATTGACGGCACGGAGTTCTCCTACCGCCTGCGCCAGGTGGCCGGCGGTCTGCAGTTTGAGGACGGCCCCGTCAGCGTCGCCATTGTCGACGTGAAGACCCCCGAGGGCACGTTCACCCGCATGGTGGCCGACAATCCCCGCCGCACGGTGGACATGATCGATTCAGCCGATCCCCACGGCGGGCACGGCCGGATGTCGCGCGAACTGGACCCGCGGTTCGTCATGACCTACCGCCCGGCGAGCGCGCCGGTCTCGTTCCTGGCCACACCCGACGGCCGGCTGCACCTGTCCTACAACGGGGACACCGGCCCCCGTATGGTCCGCGAGGTTACCGTGGGGCAGCCCACGCAGGTGGTGAGTGAAATCACGCTGACCGTCGATCGGTTCCTGATGAGGGCGGTCAGCGAGGTCAAGCCTCACGTGATTCCTCCCGCCCAGCGCCGCCGCGACGTGGCTGAGCAGATGTCGATGATTCAGCTGGAGGTCGAGACCAGCGGCGGGACCCAGAGCGTCTGGGTGCCCTTCAACAGCTACGTCTTCCCCAACGAGCAGTACGGCACGGGGACGCGGTTCGTCTATTCCCCCGTCCGGCTCGCCATGCCGGATGGCCGCGACGTGGAGGTGGTCTTCTCGCGGGAGCGCCGGCCGCTGCCGGCCCCCGTCGCGCTGGACGACTTCCACCTGCGGACGCACATCGGCGGCTACGCCGGCCGGGCCGATACAATCCTGAACTACGTCAGCGAGCTGCGGTTCCGCGAAGGCTCCGGTTGGACTGAGCAGTCGCCCATCATGGTGAACGAACCGACCGAGTTCGGCGGCCTCTGGTACTTCCAGTCGATGTGGGATCCGCCGACCATGGGGCCCGGTTCAGGGATGAACTTCACCGGCCTCGGCGTGGGCAACCGCAACGGTGTCTACGTCCAGCTGGCCGGCTGTGTGCTTTCCGTCGGCGGCATGATCTTCGCGTTCTACGTCAAGCCGATTATCCGGCGTCGGCGCCAGGAACAATCCTGGGCCAAGGTGGCGGCTCGCGGCGGGGCGGACCGGCCACAGGAGGCGCTGGCCGTCGCCGAGTGATCAGCGCGCGGGTCCGCATGAGGATGACCATGACCAACTTCTCCGGGATTCGTTCAGCAAACCTGCTCGTGGCGGCTGCGCTGTCGATCGGGTGCCTCGCCGTGGCTCCAGCCTCGGCCTGGTCCGATCCGGTCGACGGGAAGGTGTCTTCCTTCGCCTCCTCGGTAGACCTAGGCCCGCTGTTCCGCAGCACCGTTCAGGCCGACGGACGACTGAGGTCGTTCGAGTCGCACGCCAAGACCTACATGGGCTACGTAGCCGGTTCGCGGCCGCTGGCGGGGCAGTCTTTCGGGTTCACCTACCTCGACCTGGTTTTCCGCGCGCAGCAGTACACCGATCGGCCGATCATCTACGTCAAGAACAAGGACTTCCTCTCCCAGTTGCTCCAGGTCATGGTCGAGGTTGGCGAGGTCACCGCGGAACAGGCGGAGGCTTACCTCAAGACCCGCATGCTTCCGCCGCGGCTCTTCAGCCTTCCCGCCGTGCAGCGCCGTTTGGACGAGCTCAGCCGGGACGTGATCCGCACCGAAAAGCCGGTATCCCAGCTTCGCTCGGCACTGAACGTATCGAAGCCTGCGCTGCTGCTGCAGGAGTTGCGGTTCGTGGCCCCGCCCAGCGGCGAAAAGAGCGACCCGTGGATCGCGATGCGCGATCTCGCCTCCGCCGCGCCGCACGATCACGCACACGCGGGCGTGGCGAAGAACCCTGTGCCGGCGGGGCTCGACCCGGATCTGGCGGGTTCCATCTCGGAGGCGTGGAGCAAACTCGGCGCCGCCTGGCGGGCGGAGGACGCCGCCGCCGCCAACGTGCAGATCTCGCAATTGGCCGAACTGTTCCGCAAGGTCTCGCCGGAGTTGCACCCCTCGGCCAAGCGGCTTGAGCTCGAAAGCTGGTACTTCCGCAACAAGAGCATGACGTGGGTGTGGCTGATATACCTTGCCGGCGTCGTGCCGCTGCTGATGAGCGTGATCTACAAGTGGAACGGCGCCCGCCGGGCGGGTCTGGGCATCTTCTTCCTGGCCACGGCCGCGCACACCGCGTCGATCGTGGTCCGCTGGATCATCTCGGGGCGATGGCCGAACACGAACATGTTCGAGGCCGTAACCACGGCCGCCTGGTTTGGCAGCGTCCTGGCGCTCGTCCTGGAGTACGCAGCCCGCAAGTCGCTCATGCGCAACCTCTTTGCGCTCGGGGCCTCGATCGGCTCGATGGTCGCGCTGATGACCGCGTACTTCGCGCCCACCGGCATGGATTCAGCGATCAGCAACAAGATGGCGGCGCTCGATGACGTGTGGCTCTACATCCACACGAACGTCATCATCGCCAGCTACGCCCTGATCTTCATGGGCGGCGTTTCGGCCGTACTCTACCTCGGCTACCGCTGGCTCGGCGCATTGCGGATGCGGAGCCTCCACCCCGTCCGGCTGATGATCCTGCCCGCCGCCGTCGCCCTCTGCGGGTATACGTCGTACATGCTGATGATGCACGTGGTCAGCCCCGCCCACCGCATGCCGATCGAGCGGATGTGGGCGGTCATCGCGGTGATCTTCTGCTCGGGGCTTGTCGTCCTGGTCGAGATGTTCAGCGCCCGCGCCAGGGGCCGCGTCGGTCAGCCCATCGAGCATGCCGCCGCCGGCGGGGCGGGCACGCTCCTCAGCGCCGGCGCCGAACGCCCCGGCTTCATCCGCCAGGCCGCGCCAACGCTGGGTCAGGTGTTTGACGGCGCCACGATGGTCCTGATGGAGCTTTCGTTCATCATGCTCTGGGCCGGGCTCGTCATGGGCGCGATCTGGGCGGATCACACCTGGGGTCGTCCGTGGGGGTGGGATCCGAAAGAGGTCTTCGCGCTCAACACGTTCATCATCATCATCGCGCTCATTCACGTGCGCCTGAAGGTGCGCGATAAGGGCCTTTGGACGGCTGCGCTGGCCCTCGCGGGATGTGCGGTGATGATGTTCAACTGGATCGTGATCAACTTCATCATCGTCGGCCTGCACAGCTACGCGTAGCGCGAGCCGGCCGCCGGACCGCACATCAGTCAGCCTCACCGGGGTGATCTGTCGCTTGGCAGATCGCCCCGGCTCGTTTGCCGCACGTCCTGATAAGCACGATCGATTGTCGTCAGGATCGGCTCGATCGCCCGGCCCATAACCAAGCGACGTCGAATAATCCGCGCCGCGCCGCGAAGCCCCGGCTGGTCGCGATTTCTCTCGTTGACCCGCTCGTGGCCGATGGCTAAGGATGTACGAACAGCAGCGCGCCGGGCGCGGTCCAGGCCGGCCGGATCCTCCGGGATCCGGCGGGGTACGGCCGATCAGGGACCACGCAACGTCGCTGCCGCCACGGGGGGGGGAAGACTACTCCATTGATTCGCAGGTCAGCGCTCATCCTGACGGCCACCGCGGCGCTGTTTGCCGCGACGCCCGACGTTCGCGCAGACCTCTCCGCACCGGGATCTGTCGGCGGCATTCGCGTGGCCCGCAGGATCGCGCCGACGCCGATTCAGCCCGCCGGGCAGGTCGGCTGGTTCGGCTCTCGGGATTCCTCGCTGCCCCTCGCGACGCCGCCATCGGCTGCGGCATCCGAGTCGGGCTGGGTCACCGACGGCATGGTGATCCGCGAGATCCCGCCCGTACCCGGCACGGGCGAACTGCTGATGTCGGCATTGGCGAGCGTCGCGGTGTGGCACCTGTTGAAGGGTGCCCGTCACTGGCAGCTCGCGTCGTTTCCGGACTGGTATCACGTGGAGGGCCCGACGCAGATCGGGCGCTCGCACGCGTATGACTTCCAGGTTTTCGCGCTTCCGCTGTGCTGTCCGTGTGAACCGGCGGCGACCCCGAGGGCGTCCGTCTGGATCGGTGTGCCGCGTTCGGTGAAGGGCGGCTCACAGCAGGCGCTCCTGCCGTATCAGGGGCGCGGTCCTCCGGGCAGCTCACAAGCGTAACAGCAACGACTCGCAACAGCAGATTTCTGAACGACTGACTTGTTTCGCTTGCAGGCTTGTAATTCCCAGGAGGATGAAGCACATGATGAAGAACATGATCGCAACGTTTGTGGCGGCCCTGGCCATGATGATCGGCGCCACCGCCGCCCAGGCCGGCCTCACCAATGTCCGGCCCGTCACGGGCGACCTGTCCGCCCTGAAGGACGCCCTCGACTCGATGGCCAACGACGGCAGCTACGACGTTGACATCATCAACGACCAGATGGCGCAGGCCATCTGGGAGCCCACCGGCGGCGCCGTCGCCACGACCTACGTCGCCACCGTGACGTGGGGCTTTGCCGGCAGCACCTCGGTCGGCCTCTACTCGTACGCCGATCCGAGCAAGAAGGTTGACATCCTGAACCCGGTGTCGAACTACAGCGCCGGCAGCCAGGTGATCATCCAGTTCATTGGCAACAGCGTCCGGACGATCGATCTCGACACGCTGACGATCATCGACCAGGAGGCCGACTTCGGCCACCAGTTCGGCCTGTATATGACCACGCCGGACATCGGCCGTGGCGGCAACGTCACCTGGTACACCGAGGACAGCCTGAACGGCGGTAACGCCCAGATCCTGGCCTACGAGGCGACCGGTGAGGCCGTCACGATCGGCGGGACCAACTTCAACTCGGACCTGTTCCACCACTACTTCGCGTTCGAGGGGTTGGCCAACGACGGTTCGCTCCCCTTCGAAGAGGGCAACATCGACTTCAACGATCTGATCCTTCAGCTCGAGTCGATCCGTCCGGTTCCGGCTCCGGCCGCCCTCGCCCTTGCGGCGCTCGGCATGCCGATGATCGGCTGGGTCCGTCGTCGCATGTCGTAGTTTCACGTCGGCAGGCGACGCCATCGCCTGACCGCGCACACGAGAGATGATGCACGAGGGACGCCGGCGACCAAGGTCGTCGGCGTCTCTCTGCGTTTCCGGACCACGGCACGTGGGATCGGCGCTTCAACGCGCTGTTTCCCAGCAGATTCGCCGCATTTCGCCTTGTTATCGTCCGCACCGATAAAGGACTGCGACGACGCACGGATCAGGCGCCTCACTGCGGTCCGCGCCGCCGAGGAAGCTGGCGCCGTGCGGTGCACCGCTGGCGAACAAACGGCTTTTATCACGCGTGCCCGACGCGACGGATGACGCGGTCTGCGCGTTAAATCGGGCTGTGTCGTTTGCCGATGCTTTGACCGTCCGGGCAGATGGACATCCGCCGGCTCTTTGGAGGCTGGATCTGTCGTGAGCCGCCCAGCGGTTACGACGCGGACGTCGCGGCCCGACTGACCGCAAAGACCACATCAGCTCATGAAGCCAGGCAAGACAGTCCTGACGACGGGACAGGTGGCCAAGATCTGCTGCGTCGCCCCCCGGACCGTATCGAAGTGGTTCGACGAAGGCCACCTGCACGGCTACCGGATCCCCGGCAGCAAGGATCGGCGCATCCCGCTGGAAGCCCTGGTCAAGTTCATGCGGGCCAACCACATCCCGCTCAACGGGCTTGAAACCGGCCAGACGACCATCCTCGTGGCGGACGCCGACTCAACCTACGCCGAGTCCCTCGGCCGGGCGCTCGAGGAAGATGGCTATCGTGTGACCACCGCCGGTTCTGCGTTCGACGCCGGCTACCAGGCGGGGCGGTGCAAGCCGGAGATCCTCGTCATCAACGTCGACATGCCCGGCATGGACACGAAGGCGCTCATCCGCTTCGTCCGCGGCTGCGAGGACATGAAGGACTCGCGTCTGCTCGCCATCGGCAGCAACCTCGAAGCGGGTCGCGGTGAATCCCTTCGTCAGGAGGGCTTCTCGGGCTGGCTGAGCAAGCCGCTCGAACCGCGCGTGCTGACGGCGCTGATCGAAAACGGCGTGAACGGCTCCGCAGGCCACTGAGGACGAGGCGCGCGGCAGCCGCCGATCCGATCGCTCGACCGTCCGCGGGTTTTTCGATGGAACTTCCCCGCGGGTCGGCTATGATCGATGGGTATGATCGTGACCATCGATGGATCGGCGGGGTCGGGCAAGTCCACGGCCGCACGGAAGCTCGCGGCCCGGCTTGAGTGGCCCTACCTCGACACGGGGGCCATGTACCGGGCCATTGCCTATGCGGCGATGGAACGCGACGTCGATTTCACCGACGACCGGGCCCTGCTCGACGTCGCGCGGGCGATCCGCCTTGAACTCGACTGCGGCCCCACCCACACCCGCGTCCGCGTCGACGGGCACGATGTGTCCGAGGTCATCCGCAGCATGGCGGTCAGCAACCGGACCTCGACCGTCGCCCGAAATCAACCCATCCGCAACCTGCTCGTTGATCAGCAGCGCACCCTCGGCCGCTGCCTCGGCTCATTCGTCACCGAAGGCCGCGACCAGGGCAGCGTGGTCTTCCCCGATGCCGAGCTGAAGATCGTCCTCGAAGCGTCGATCGAGAAGCGCGCCGAGCGCCGCCACCAGGAAATGGTCGCCGAGGGGGAAGAGGTCGAGTTCGCCGAAGTGCTCGACAATCTGCGTCGTCGAGACAAGGTCGACAGCCGCCAGTGGGCGCCGCTTCTGGCGCCGGGGTCAGCCATCCTCATCGACACCAGCGATATGACCATTCATGACGTGGTCGAGCGGCTCGCCGCCCTCGTGCTCGAGCGGCAGTCGCAGCCCGCACATTCCGTCTGAAGCGGCCTTTATCCCGGCCCGAGGGCCGCGCGGGTCAACCCGAGAAACTCCATCGCCGTCCCGCAGCAGAGCCGCTCGCGCGTCGATGGGGTAAGGTCGGTCATCGAGTCAATGAGACCACCCGGCACCGCTTCACCCAGCGGAAAGGGATAGTCAGAACCCAGCGCGATCCACTGCTCGCCCACCAGCCGGAGGAGAAATCGCAGCGCCTCCGCGTCGTGTACCAGTGAGTCGAAGTAGAACTTGCCGACGTAGTCACGCGGGTTGTGCGGGTTGTCCACCGCACAGAGATCGGGCCGCACCCGCCAGCCGTGCTCGATCCGCCCCAGCGTGAAGGGAAACGTGCCGCCGCCGTGGGCGAAGGCCACGCGCAGCTTCGGCAGTCGCTCAAACACCCCGCCGAAGATCATCGAGCAGATCGCCCGCGAGGTCTCCGCCGGCATGCCGACGAGCCAGGGGAGCCAGTACTTCGTCATCCGCTCCTTGCCCATCATGTCCCACGGGTGAACGAAGACCGCCGCGCCAAGCTCTGCGGCGGCCTCGAAAACCGGGAACAAGGCGGGATCGCTCAGGTTCCAGTCGTTGACGTGGCTGCCGATCTGCACGCCGGCCAGCCCCAGCTCGCGGACGCAGCGCTCCAGCTCGCGGCAGGCGAGGTCCGGCGCCTGCAGCGGAATCGTGCCGAGCCCGACGAATCGGCGCGGCGCGCCACGCACCACCCCGGCCATGTGGTCGTTGAGCATCTGCGACAGATCGAGCGCGTGCTCAGGCCGGGCCCAGTAGCTGAACATCACCGGCACCGTCGACAGCACCTGAACCGCTACGCCGTCGCGGTCGCAGTCTGCCAAGCGACGCTGGGCGCTCCAGGCACGCTCGTCGATTTCGCGGAAGAACTTGCCGTCGATCATCATCCGCGCACGGCAGGGCGCGTGATGGTCCAGGGCGACGAAGCCACCGCAGCCGTAGCGCTCGCGCAGATCGGGCCAGCGCTCCGGTAGAATGTGGGTGTGCAGATCGATCTTCAACAAACGGATCCCTGCCGGGGGCGCGGTCAACGCGGCTCGCCAGTGATGCGGCTACTTCGCCGGGGCGGGCGGCTGCATCACGGTGCCGCACTTCTTGCA
This sequence comes from uncultured Phycisphaeraceae bacterium, assembly GCA_964426945.1. Lineage (GTDB taxonomy): Bacteria > Planctomycetota > Phycisphaerae > UBA1845 > UBA1845 > CAYRSS01. Next base: position 11,784 of record CAYRSS010000009.1, on the reverse strand, counting down.
GGTACGCAGGTTCTCATCCGCCCAGAACTGCTCCATGAGCGGCTTGAGCTGCTTGACGATGTCCGTCAGGTAGAAGTCCGGATCGAACAGCACCGTGCCGCACCTTTCGCAGTAGTAGCGCAGGTGATCGTTGTGTCCCTCCGGGCGCCGGCGTTCGATCACCATGCCGACGGTGCCGGCGGGGCGCTGCGGCGAGTGCGGCGTGTTGGCGGGAAGGAGGAAGATCTCGCCCTCCTTGATCGGCACGTGGCGTTCCTTGCCGTTCTCCATGAGGCGCAGGGTGATGTCCCCCTCGATCTGGTAGAAGAACTCCTCGGTCGGGTTGACGTGGAAGTCCTTCCGCGCGTTGGGGCCGCCCACGATCATGACGATGAAGTCGGGGCTGAGTTCTTTGAACAGCTGCGCATTGCCCACCGGCGGCTTGAGGATGTGCCGATTCTCGTTAACCCACTGCTTGAGGCTGAACGGGTTCAGGGTGACCATGGGTGTCTCCGCTTGGTTGCGCCCCGGCCGGCCAGCGCGGCTGGAGGCTTGTCGCCGATTCTGAGCCAGGATTCTAACGCCCTGACGAAAGCCGCGTCAACGCGGGCAGGGCCGCGCGGACGCCTGGCCCGTCCGGCACGGCGGTCCGCGCCTTGGCGGATTGTCCGGCCCGTCCACGCGGAGCGGAATCGCCACCGCGGGGTGGGAAGGCGTCAACCGGTGCGACCGAGAGTGCCATGTCGTGGCACTATCGAACGTTGCCCCGGAGCAGCCTCAGCCCCGCCTTTCGTCCGGTCTGATCCGAGGCGACGGGCTCAGCCCCGGGCGGACGCGGGCACGGCTAGCGGCGGTCGGCCCCGGTGCGTAGAATTCCGCTCGGGCCGCGACGCGGCGGCCCCAGTCGCCTGGACGCCCGGACGGGCCGGTTCGAACGCCATGATGCAGATCAAGCTACACGACGTTACCAAGGCCTTCGCGGCCACGACCGCGGTAGACCGCGTCAGCCTGACCATTGGCGAGGGGGAGTTGTTCTTTCTCCTCGGCCCGTCAGGCTGCGGCAAGAGCACCCTCCTGCGCATGATCGCCGGTCTCATTGATCCCACCGGCGGCTCGATCCACTTCGGCCCGCGCGACGTCACGCATCTGCCCACCGGCAAGCGCAACGCCGCCATGGTGTTTCAGGGCTACGCCCTGTGGCCACACATGACGGTGCGCCAGAACGTTGAGTTCGGGCTTAATGTTCGCCGCGTCGCGCGGGACGAGTCCCGCGACCGCGTGGCCGAGGCTCTGCGCATCGTCCGCATGGAAGAGCTCGCCGACCGCCGCCCCGGCCAACTTTCCGGCGGCCAGCAGCAGCGGGTCGCCCTCGCCCGCGCCCTGGTGGTGAAGCCCGACGTGCTGCTGCTCGACGAGCCGCTCTCCAACCTCGACGCCAAGCTGCGCATCGAGATGCGCAGCGAGATTCGCCGTATCTGCACCGAAACGAAGGTGACCACCGTCTACGTCACCCACGATCAGGAAGAAGCCCTCTCGATGGCAGACCGTATCGCCGTCATGCGCGACGGCCGCCTGTGCCAGGTCGGTCCCCCGGCCGAACTCTACAGCAGGCCGGCCACGAGGTTTGTCGCCGGGTTCCTCGGCCACACGAACCTGCTCACTGCGAGCCTGGCTGGCGACCCCGCCACGGCCCCGGCAGGCGGTCGGGTGGCTATCGCGACGACCGCGAGCGGGGGGGCACGAACCGCCGGCGGGTCGGCCACGCACCCCGACGGGGGGCGGGCGGTCGCGGAAGGCGAAGCATCGCCCGGCAGGGCTCGTGAGGCCGCCGGAGGCGGGCAGCTGGCCTCGGGTGCGGTCTTCACCAGCATCGCCGGTCCCGTGCGCTGTGCCGCGGCTCCGCCGAGCATCAGCCGGGGGCAGGAGGTCTTCCTCTCCGTGCGCCCGGAGGCGTTCCGGCTCGCGGGTGACGGCACGGATGAGGCCAACCGATTCACCGGCCGGGTGGTGGAGTCGATCTACCTCGGCCACGTGGCCCAGCACGTCGTGGAGCTCGCTCGGGGTGTCCGGGTGACCGTCGATGAACTCCGCCCCCGCGGCCGCCTCACCACCTCGCAGACGATCAACCTCTCCGTCGACCCGCACGACGTGGTCGTGCTCACCGAATAGCGCGCGTTCACCCCGACAGGCGCCCACACGTGGCCGGGGGCTATCGGCCGAGGCGTATCCGGCGGCCGCATCCAGCCGGTGCCTGCGCGGCGCGTGAGCTTCCAGCCCGGGAGCACCGGCCGAGACTCCTCCGGCGTTGGGTTGTGGCATGGGCTTCCAGCCCATGCGCGTTTGCTTCCGGACTCCGGCTGGTCCGCGCTTGTCGCGGCTGGTCCGGGATACCCTGCCTTCTCTCCGCTCATTGCGAGCTTCGAGCCTTGGCGGGAGATATCTCACGCAAATGCGCAAAGGCCGCAAAGGGAAGGCGTGTCTGCTGGCGCCGAGGCGGGTGCAGTGGGCGGTAGAAGTGGCTCCCGTGCGCACGTCCGCTGAGGGAGTCCATCCCTACCCTCCTCCCCATCAGGGCTGGTCGTTGCCCACGATCCATCGTGGGCTTGGGGGGTAGGTTGTGTCCGGCCCGTGGACGAGCCGGGATGATCTCTTTGGGGCGGTGTGCGGCCCTGCCGAAGGGGTCGGGAGTCCACCTACGTCTCAGTCGGCACACAGGTGCTCGCACCCGAGGCGACGCCCTCAAGACCCTGACGTCGCGAGACGACGCCCGACCCCTTTGCCGCCATCATCAGTCTTCCCCGCAGAAATGGAACCGGGCGGCCCGGACACGAATCAGGGCCGCCCGGTCGCTGGTGAGCCAAGTGAGCGTATCGGAATCAGGTGCGGCAGCGGCTACGGGCAGGTCACGCTGGCGCACGTCGTGCCGGCTCCCATGAAAGTGGTTGCGCCGAAGCGCGTGTCCGGCCCGGTGCCGGCGGCGTTCAGCCCGCTGCCGTTCATGTAATTCGGCAGCGGCGTGCACAGGCCTATGTTGGCCGATACGAATCCGCGATCGGCCGCATTGATAACCCCGTTGCCATCGAGGTCGTACAGACAGATGAAGTTAAACTCAATCTGACCCACGTTCGCGCTGACGAATCCTCGGTCCCCGGCGTTGACCACGCCGTTTCCGTCCAAATCGCCGTAGCAGCCGTTGAAGGACTCCGGCAGATGTTCGGCTACCTCACAGACGAAGCCCCCACAGGAATCCGGCTCCACGCCGTCCGTGCAGGTGTCGTCCACGCAGCACGCGCCGGCGCTCGAGGAGGACTGCCGCTCGTGGGCGCCCATGTCGAGATAGCTCGGACTGCCGGCGCCAGAGTTCGTGACGCCGTGGTCGTCAAACGTGCGCGGCTCGCCGGCGAGATCGGTGGAGATCCCCCCGGCCAAGAGGTAGGCGTCATAGTCGGCCGCGTCGATGCCGAGGGATCCTGGACCGAGGCGGTAGTCGCCCCCGATTGCATCGATGAAGGTTGCCGAACCGGCGAGGTTGTCGCCGGATGCTCCGGGGTACAAGCAGCGCGAAGTCAGGATTGTGCCGCCCTCAGCCGTGAACAGCGAGCCGGAGAGGATGCAGTTCTGCGCGTGAATCGCACCACCGACGGTGAACAGCGCCGTTCCGCCGCCGCTCGTGCCCGCGGCGTCGAGCGTCGCGTTTGTAAGTGAGTTTGGCGCGCCGTCCAGCCTGATCAGCAGGTTCGTGGTGCTACCCGCGACCAGGCATTGGAGCATGGTCAGTGAGGTGCCCGCGCTGCCGCCGATCGACTCGTATGCCGAGTGTCCGCCGAGGAACCGGCAGCGATCGAGGCTTGGGGCGGCCGATCCGCGGAGGACCAGGTGCGCCGCGCCACCGAGTCCCGGTCCACCGTTGTTCTCGAAGTCGACGTTCCGGAAGGTCGGCGACGTGCTGAAGAGGTAGACACCGCCGGGGCCCTCGGGATAGGTGCTGATCCCGTTGCGAAGCGTCAAGTCGGAGATGACCGTCGCGGCCGTTTGCCCCGAACCGTTGAGCGTGAGAATCGGCTGCGTGTCCGCTCCTCCGCCGCCGTCGATGATGGTAAGGCCACGGCCTGCGCCGCGCAGGGTCAGGTTGATGCCGCCGGGGAACACGATGCCATCTTCCCAGAACGTGCACGCCGCGAGCTGAATCACGTCATCCGGCTCGGCGGCGAGCAGCGCCTCCTGGATGGTCGAGTGCAGTGTATCGCGGCTGACGTTGCGGATCGCCGGTTCAAACGTCTCATACGCGCCAATGTCCTGGAAGTCGAACGCGCCGGATCCGGTGTTCGAGGCGCAGGCGTCGATCGTCCGCATGTCGCCGTTGAGGTCCGCCGCACCGCCACCGGCGGCCGAGTAGACATCGTAGTCGGACGCGTCCATCCCCGGCGATCCGGACGCCAGGCGGTAATCGCCACCCGCCGCGTGGACGAAGATCGGCTGGCCGTCGACATTGTTTCCCGCAGCGCCGGTGTAGAGACAGCGCGATGTCTGGATGAGCGCGCTGCCGAACGTGTACTGTGAACCGGCGATCACGCAGTTCGTCGCGTGCACGGTGCCGTCACCGCTGGCCAGGGCGACGCCGCTTGCCGTGCCGGCTGAGGAAAACGTGCAATTCACCAGCGTGTTGGCAGCCCCATCCAGGCGGAGCAGCAGGTTCGTCGTGCTGTCTGCCACAAGGCACTGTAGCATGGTCAGCGACGTCGATCCGCTGCCTCCGATAGACTCGTACGCGGAGTGGCCATCTACGAAGCGGCAGCGATCGAAGCGGGGGGCCGCCGAGCCGCGAAGGGTGACATGCGCCGATCCGCCCACACCCGGGCCGGCGTTGTTCTCAAAGTCAACAAGCCGGAAGGTGGGCGACGCACTCAGCACGCGTACGCCCCCGGGACCCTCGGCGCTTGTGTTTACGCCGTTGCGAAGCGTCAGGTCGGAGATGATCGTGGCGGGCGTCTGGCCTGTGTTGGGGAAGTTGAGGATCGGCTGTGTATCGCCGCCACCGCCGCCGTCAATGACAGTCAGACCACGGCCTGCGCCGCGGAGGTCGACGTCTAAACCGGCTGGGAAGATGATGCCATCCTCGCAGATGGTCCCGGGCGCGATCTCGATGATGTCGCCATCGGCGGCGGCGAGCAGCGCCTCCTGGACTGTTCCATGGACGACACCGGTCGTGAGGTTCGTAAGTGGGACGGCGATCGACTCATAGGCGCCCAAATCCAGGTAGGTGACGGCGCCCGAGCCCGTGTCTGGGGCGGCGCAGTCGTCAACCAGCCGCGAAGCGCCGCGAAGATCTGCAACGGCTGAACTCAAAGCTTCGAACGCGGCGTGATCGGCCGCGTCGACGCCGGGCGAGCCCGAGAGAAGGCGGTAGTCTCCGCCAGCGGCATCCACGAACGCCGGCGCCGCGTTGATGTTGTCGCCTGCGGCGCCGACATACAGGCAGCGGGAGCGATCGAAGGCACCGCCGCTCGACGCTGATTGTGAGCCTGCTATGACGCAGTTGGTGGCCTGGATGACTCCGCCGACGGTATTGAGCGCGACACCGCTGGCGGTCCCCGCCGCGGCGAGTGTGCAGTTGATCAGCCGGTTGGACGGGCCGTCGAGACGCAGCAGCCGGTTCGTGGTGCTGCCCGCGACCAGGCATTGGAGCATGGTCAGTGAGGTGCCCGCGCTGCCGCCGATCGACTCGTATGCCGAGTGTCCGCCGAGGAACCGGCAGCGATCGAGGCTTGGGGCGGCCGATCCGCGGAGGACCAGGTGCGCCGCGCCACCGAGTCCCGGTCCACCGTTGTTCTCGAAGTCGACGTTCCGGAAGGTCGGCGACGTGCTGAAGAGGTAGACACCGCCGGGGCCCTCGGGATAGGTGCTGATCCCGTTGCGAAGCGTCAAGTCGGAGATGACCGTCGCGGCCGTTTGCCCCGAACCGTTGAGCGTGAGAATCGGCTGCGTGTCCGCTCCTCCGCCGCCGTCGATGATGGTAAGGCCACGGCCTGCGCCGCGCAGGGTCAGGTTGATGCCGCCGGGGAACACGATGCCATCTTCCGGGATGACCCCCGCGGCGAGTTGAATGACGTCACCGTTCGCGGCGCGGTTCAGCGCGTCCTGTACGGTGCAGTGGTGCCAGCCGCGCGCCACGTTCGTGGCGACCGGGTCATTGCAGATTCCTGCTGTGACCGTGGTCTCGGCAGCGTCGTAGTCAAGGTACCAGGCCTGATCGTCCGGGAAACTGACTGACGTGAACTCACCTGTCAGCGTAACACCCTCAATGAGCGCGAACGTCTGGCCCGGAACGGCGGTGAATCCGGCCGCGTAATCGATGTCAAGTGTGCCGCCGACGATCGTCACGGCGCCTCCGGCCTGGAGCTGATCGAAACTCACGCCGGGCGTGGCCGCTCCGGCCATCTGCATGTGCACGGTCGAGCCGGATTGCAGCGTGAGTCCGCCCACGGCCAGGTCGGCGATGGCTGCCAGGCCTTCGGCGCCCGGCGCGATCCGTCCGCCGCTGTTCACCGTGACGGTTCCGGAGACACTGCCGGATCCGCCAAGCGCGCCCCCGGCGTTTACACTGACGGCGCCGATGCCTGTGGCGGAGCCGGTCGTGTTCTCGACCCGCAGAGATCCGGCGTTGATAACCACCGGGCCCGGAATGCTGCTGCCGGCACGGAGAATCACCGCACCCGGGCCCGCCTTCGTGATGGATCCGGCCGCGAGAAGCGGATTGGAGAAGTCCAGCGTGCCCGTGACGTTCCAGTCCGCACCACCGCCCAGGCCCACGTTCACGCCGAATACCTGGGTTCCTGCCAGACTGGTGATATCGCCGGAGTCGATCAGCAGGTCACTGCCGGCGATGCCGGGGACAAACGTGTAGCCGCCTCCGGTAAACGTCACCGAAGCCACCGCGCGGTCTCCGTTCAGGAGCACGCTACCCCCAGCACTCGCGGGGAACGTCACGGTATCAAACCAGTTCGGCAGCGCCAGGCCTTGGTTCCAGTTGTTGATCGAGCCGTTGCTCGCGTCCCAGGCGGCGCCCAGGACTCCGGTCCAAGTGAACGCAGTCGGGTTCACCAGATTGTCGAAGGTGATGACCTGGTCTCTGGTTCGCACATTGCCACACGCGTCCTGGGCGGACCAGGTCCGGGTGATGGTCCTGCCGGGGCAGCCTCCGGGTGTCTCTACGCTACTCTGGCTGATCACTACGCCGGTCTCGCCGCATGTGTCGGTTGCGGCGGGGGTGCCTGCGTAATCGCTGGACGGAGGCGTCGTGCAGTGGAATGTCACGTCATCCGGGAAAGTCGTGAAGCGGGGCGCCGTCGTGTCGTTCGTGATCGATGCTGAGCACATCACCTGCACAGGGGTGGTGCTGCCTCCGTCCTGCACCGCGCCCGTTGCCGTGAGCGTTACGCTGCAGTCAAGCCCCGTGCACGAGGGAACGGTGTCAAACAGGAGGGCTGGCGCCGCGGCCGTGCTGTCGTCGAAGTGTGCGTCGCAAGTCGTCGTCCAGGCGTAGCTCAGCGGGTCGCCGTCGGGGTCGAAGGCCAGCGGCATCAGCGGGATGGAGGTCGTGCCCGGGCAGACCCCAAGCGTGAGACCTTCCAGACACGTCGGCGGTTCGTCGGGAGTCAGCACCAGGTCGCCGTCGCCCGACACGGAGTCGTCATAGCACCCCACGAGGTTCGTGACGGTGTGGCAGAGCATCGCGCCGCCGCCGACGGGCAGCGGGTTGAGCCCGATGCCGATCGACAGGCACTGGCTCGCGCCGTTCGGCTCCTCCAGGCAGTCCTCGGGCAACGGCAGCGGCTCCGATCCGGGGTGCGAGGTCCCTACGCTGACGCCGATCTCCGTGAACGGGATCTCCGCGCTCACCGAGAGCGTACAGCTGTTGCCGGCTACGGAGTCGAAAAGGCCATCGAATCCTTGGCCTGTGCAGGCCGCGACCTCCACCGATACGTCGAAGTTGATGCCGGCGCAGGTCGTCAGGAAGCAGCCGTAGCACTTGTCCACGCCGGAGTACGCCACGCCGACTTCGACCGATCCGCTCGCTGCGGCGGACAGGGTGGCGGACGTGCTGAACGTCGTTGTGAGTTCTGTGGCGATGGCCGCCTGGTGCAGTGCGGGCACATAGAACGCGGCACAGAGCTGCTCGCTGAAGAGCTCGTCTCCTTCCGGCGGCAGACACATCGTCTCGCCGGGCGCGGCGCCCACGGCGCGGCACACCAGGTCGCTGGCGCAGGGGTCGAAGAGCGGGTCGCATCCGGTTTCGCCCATGCCCTTGAGCGCGCGGCATACGCCCAGCGCCTGGCCGGGTCCGAACCCGCATGCACAGCCCTCCACGCCCAATTCGGTCGCGCAGCCTGGAGTCAGGTCCTCGATCAGCCCGGGATCGCACGAGGGCACGCGTTCGAGGACGCAGCAAGCGCGCTCGCCCTCGCCGCCACACTCGGGCTGACGACACACGCCCTCCGAACGTACGAGGCTCGCACCGCCACAGAAGCAGTTGGCCGTCCCCAGTTCGTCCTCGCAACTCCCGCCTTCGACGAGCCCCTCCTCGCAGGCCCCGATCGAGGTGTCCTCGAGGAAACAGCACGCTCGCTGATCGAGCCCGCCGCATTCGGTCGTCGCCACGCACACGCCGATCGAGCACCCGCCGCACGCGCCGGCACCGAGAATCCCCGTGCAGGAGCCCTTCTCCAGCAGACCCGCATCGCAGGGGCCCTGGCCGAGTTCGAGTTGCTCGTTGGCGCAGCAGGCCCGCTGGCCCGCGCCGCCGCAGTCCTTCGCCCGGCACACGCCGACGGAGCACCCGCCGCAGTTCAGCAGTCCGAGCTCGTTTGCGCAATTGCCTTTCTCGAGCAGGCCCGCATCACAAGCCGATCCGCCGTCGGCGAGGGCGCAGCAGGCTCGCTCGCCCTCGCCGCCGCAGGGGGTGATCGTCGCGCACCACGTGGTCGCGACGCCGGCGCAGGCCGGTGCCCCCGCCGTTCCGCAGGCCGGGACGAACACCTCGCGCAGACCGGCGTTGCAGGGCTGCCCCGGCCGGGTGAACGCATCGCATGCGCTCTGGCCGGCCGCACCGCAGTTGCTCGGTCGGCACACGCCCACGGAGCAGCCGCCGCATTGCTGCAGGCCTAACTCCGCAACACAGTTGCCCTGCTCGGTCAGCCCCGGACCACAGGCTGCCCCCTCACCTACGCAGCAGGCCCGCTGGCCGGTGCCTCCGCAAGGCGTGATGGACGCGCACCACGAAATGGAGCAGCCACCGCACCCCGGAGTTCCCGGCTGGCCGCAGGCCGGCGCGAACACCTCACGGGTCCCGGGATCGCAGCCGGCGCCGGCAGCGCCGTATCCGTTTTGGCCGACACAGCAGGCACGCTGGCCGGCTCCGCCGCAGCCGTTGTCGACGCATGTGCCCGAGGAATCGAAGACGGAGCACGCGATGTCGCCGCCACAGTCGCAAGCGCCGCTGCAGCCCGCCTGCTGGACCAGGCCGACCTGGCAGGCCGGCAGCCCCTCGCAGACACAGCAGGCACGCTGGTTTTGCCCGCCGCAGGGTGCCGCCATCGCTCCCGCATTGATCACGAGCAGTGAAGCAACCAGAGTCAGAGCGACGGCCAACGCCTTGAGTTCGGGTCTCTGCAGGCCCGCTCTGCGCACGCTTCGCATCGGATTTCCGCTCATCGTTACCTCAAGTTCGGGAGGCAGCGTCCGGTGCCCGTCCTGCGGACAGCAGTTCCCCGCTCCAGGTCTTCGACCGGCGCGGCCAATAGACGAGTTCCACGGCCCGGTAGCAGGAGGTAACCGCAGTGTGCATGCGGCACGGCTTCGCTTCGGTGGCTGCTGCAGGCGCCACGGTTCAGCATAGGTTCCTGATGATACAGAATTTGAATTACCAATTCAAGCGTGAACGTCAGACTTCCGCGGGGAATCGTCCCCAGCGGCACGTCCCATAGAGCAGGTGGGATCACCGCGGCAGCCTGGAACTGGCGGACCGTGCCCGTGTGCCCTGACCTGATGGACTGCTGTGCTTGCTGACCTGGAAACGGGAATCTATCCCGAGATCGCGGCGCGGGCGGTGATCCCGAGCACCGGTCACGTTCGGAGGGACTCGTGCGAGAGCTCGGGGGGATGCGAGAGGGTGGATTCTAACCTACTGAGCAGAGGCGGACTTGAACACCAGCATAATTCACGAGGAAAAAGTGGCTTTCGCGATCCGGGCGACGCAAAATCCGACGCAATCCGCCGATGCCCGTCTCTCCAAGTCGTTGCCGATGCACTGAAGGACACCGAACTGGCCAGTCTGGTGGCTGACTGGCAGACGATGCCCGACGCCGTCCGCGGCGCGATCGTGCAACTCGCCCGGCTGGCGAGGGGTGGGGGGGTGTAGCGGTCGAGGGCTCCGCCGCCCGGCTGTGCAGGGGCGCCGTTCGCGGGCGGATTGCTCATCGCAAGTATCTGCGCGAATTGCCCCCCAACGCGTCGCTCGCGTCCTCGGGCCACTTGGCCAGCTCCTCGCCCCGCGCCATCGAACCCCCCACACGCCACAACCCAGCGCATCCGCCCGCCGCGAGCCGCTGTTCGTTCACCGCGGCCGCGAGTTCGTGGTACGATTCGCCCGAACCTCGTGGCTTGAGCCTCGACCCCGCCCTCCCGCGGCATGGGGTGAGCCAGGCGGACATGTACCAGGCCTACACGTACGGCAAGGAGTATCGCTGCGACCGCGTGATCCTGCTGTACCCCGCGACGGCCCAGGTCCGCGGGGCGATCGGCGCGTACCGGCACTACCCCGAAAGCGAAGCGAGCCCGTGTATCGAGGTGCGGGCGATCGACGTCGGCCTGCCACCGACGAGCCGGCTGGGGGAGAGCGTCGCGGGGGAGCTGCGGGGGATGTTAATCCCGTAGGTGTAATGCGTTCGGGTCGAGGAGTGAGCCGCGAACCTCCCAAGGCTCGTTGAAAATCGCAGCCGTCCAGCCTCACCGGCTGTTGCGCGGATGCAGCAGGCGGACCGCGGGGCGCGGTCATTTCGGTCGGCAGTCACCTATCACCTCACGTGCGGTCTGCGCAAGCAATCAGAGTGTCATCCTACTGCAGTATCCGCACGGCGCTGTGGACGCTCTTACGCGCTCGGCAGGTCCGCCAATCGCGGACAATCGGTGGCGAACCGCGGTCGCTTGGAGGGCAGGCGCCGAACGGTCTGCTCCCGGTAGCCGTCAACGAGTAGGGCGGGGTGGTGCCTTAGTGCCGCGTGTCATCCGCGGCGGACGCTGAAGTCACCCCACGGCTGAGAAAATATGCCTCGAGTTTCGTGTAGCGGTCGACCAGCTTCTCCTCGCCTGCCTGCCTGAATCGCTCGAGTTCCGAGCGGACGAACGCAAGCGCGATAGACTTCTGCCGTGGCCACAAGGGGCTGTCGCCAGCAAGATCAGTCAGAGAGTCTCCTAGGTAATCGACTACCAGGCGATCGTCTAGATCTCTTGCGAGCAACTGTTCGCAGATCAAGGCGATGTCTTTGTTCGATCGGTCGCCCGCTGCCGTGCTCCCAGCCTCCCGGATATCCTTCAAGTAGGATTTCAGGCCGGGGCCGACGATGATCCTCGGATACTGCGCGTCCCTGCTCTCCAATCGGTGCGCCGCGGCTAGGGCAGGCCCGTATGGATCGCCAGAGGGAAAACGTGTCAGCATGCCGATCTCGATCGCCCCGCGAAAGACGGTCCTGCTCGCTAACAGTCCGTTGAAAAACGCCTCGCATTGACCAATCAGGCCGCGAATCGCGC
>CAYRSS010000008.1:0-119195 GCA_964426945.1 uncultured Phycisphaeraceae bacterium | reverse complement strand
ACCGGACGCAACGTCAACATCCTCGTGCTCGACACCGAGGTGTACTCGAACACCGGCGGACAGATGTCCAAGTCGACACCCTGCGGCGCGGTGGCCAAGTTCGCCGCGGCGGGCAAGCCCTCCGCGAAGAAGAACCTGGCCCTGATGGCCATGAGCTACGGCAACGTCTACGTTGCGCAGGTCGCCATGGGCGCCAACGACAACCAGACCGTCAAGGCGTTCGTCGAGGCCGAGAGCTACGACGGCCCGTCGCTGATCATCGCTTACTCGCACTGCATCGCCCACGGCATCAACATGAAGCAGGGGATGATCAACCAGACCGCCGCGGTGGACTGCGGCCACTTCCCGCTGTTCCGATTCGATCCGCGGCGGGCGGAGCAGAACGTCAACCCGATGCAGCTTGACTCCAAGCCGCCGAAGATCCCGTTCCGCGCGTACGCGGAGCGTGAGAACCGCTACATGATGCTGGTGGCCAGCCGGCCGCAGCGTGCGGAGGAGTTGCTCGCCGGCGCCGACCGCCAGGCGAAGCAGCGCTACGCCCTGTTTGAGCGCATGGCCGAAAACGGCGGCGGCGGCGGACAGAAGCCTGCGTAAGCGACACCCACCGGAAGGATGTTGAGATGGACTTATCCACGAACTACCTCGGCTTTCACCTGAGGAATCCCCTCGTGGCCGGCGCATCGCCGATGTCGCGGGCGGTCGACACGGTCTGCGCGATGGAACAGGCGGGCATTGCGGCGGTCGTGGTGTATTCGCTGTTCGAGGAGCAGATTCGCCACCTGACCGCGGCCGACGCGTACTTCGACTCGCTGGGCGCCGAGAGCTTCGCCGAGTCGACGACCTATCGCCCGCGACTGGATTACACCCCGCGCGGTCCCGAGGCGTACGTCGCCCACGTCGGTGACATCCGGCAGGCAGTGGACATCCCGGTCATCGCCAGCCTCAACGGCTGCACGCCAGGCGGTTGGGTGGATTACGCCCGAATGCTCCAGGAGGTCGGCGCTCACGCCATCGAGCTGAACATCTACGACATCCCCACCGACCCCGACCAGTCGGCCCAGGACGTGGAGGATCGCTACTGCGACATCATCGCCTCGATTCGTGCCAAGGTGAGCATTCCGCTGGCGGTGAAGCTGAGCCCCTACTTCACCTCGCTGGCGCACTTCGCGCGGCGGCTTGATCGGATGGGCGTAGAGGGGCTTGTGCTGTTCAACCGGTTCTACCAGCCCGACATCGACCTCGACCAGCTCGAAGTCCGCCCGATGCTGAACTTCAGCAGCTCGCACGAGATGCGCCTGCCGCTGCGCTGGATCGCGATCCTCGACGCCGTGGTGCAGGCCGACCTGGCCGCGACCACCGGCGTGTACACGCACTTCGACGTGCTCAAGCTGCTCATGGCGGGGGCGAACGTCACGATGCTCTGCGCCGCCCTGCTTCGTGAAGGACCGTCGGCCATCGACCGGCTGCTGCGCAACCTGCAGGCGTGGATGGTCGAACACGAGTACGAGAGCATCCGCCAGATGCAGGGAAGCATGAACCACGCCGCCTGCGACGACCCGTCACAGTTCGAACGGGCGAACTACATGGCGGCGCTGCACTCTTACCAGTAGTTACCCGGGCGGAGGATTACCGCAGAGGGGGCGGAGAATTCATCTGTCCGACGCGCTGGCGAACGCCACCCGGCACTCGGGCAGGGCCGCCAGGAACCGGCGGCCGTAGGGTTTGGTGCGGACGCGGGGATCGAGGATCACCACGATCCCTCTGTCCGTGGCCGTGCGGATCAGCCGGCCGAAGCCCTGACGGAGCTTCAGAATCGCCTCGGGCAACTGGAACTCCTCGAACGGATTGCCGCCGCGGCTGCGGATGCTCTCGATGCGGGCTTCCATGAGCGGGTGCGACGGCACGGCAAAGGGCAGCTTGACGATCACCACGTTCGAGAGCGCCTCACCCGGCACGTCCACTCCCTGCCAGAAACTGTCGGTGCCGAAGAGCACGCAGCGGGGCGTGGTCTTGAACACCTCGAGCATCCGAGAACGGGGCATGCCCTGCCCCTGCACGAGCAGCGTCATGCCGTGCTCGTCCAGGAAGTCCTCCATCCGGATCGCCGCCTGGCGGAGCATCGAGTAGCTGGTGAAGAGCACGAACGCCCTCCCCTCCGTGCGCAGCAGGTAGCCGCGCATCCGCTCACAGGCCGCGGGAAGGAACGAATCGCCCGCGGGATCGGGCAGGTCATCCTCCACGTGAATGGTCACCTGCCGGGCGTAGTCGAACGGCGACCCGAGGGCGACGGCGGGCGCCTCGGCGAGCCCGAGTCGGGCGCGCATGTAGCTGAACGGATCGGCCGAGGCAGTCGTGAGCGTGGCCGAGGTGAGGATCGCCGATCGCTTCGAGCCGAAAAGCAGCGACTGCAGCGACGGCCCGACCTCCGCCGGCCGACCGTTGAACGAGGCCGACGGATGTCGCCGCTGGCCGGTCTGCTCAAGCCAGAAGACGCAGCCTTCGAGCTCCAGATTGTGCAGCCCGCGGATGGCGCCGGCCATTTGAAGGCACTGATCCATGCGGCCCTCCAGTTCGAACCGGTCCTGCTCGTCGTCGGTTCGCTGACGGACCTGCTGAAGCACGGCGTGCAGATCGGTCAGGCTGCCGCTGAGCCGCTGTGGAACGGGAGGCGGCTCGATCAGCCGGCCATTCCAGCCCGGGCGATCGTCGAGCAGGCCGTGAAGAGCGCGGAAGTAGGACTCGGCGTGATCGCGGGCCTGACGCACGGCGGGGATCGCCCGCTCCCCCGGCGGCGAGGCGAGCAGGCCGCGCTGCGTTCGCTCGTTGTACAGCCGCGAGAGCAGGAACGCGACCTGTGACTCGGTCATCGTCGCGCCGAAGTGATCCGCGGCGACCGCCTCGACCGTGTGCGCTTCGTCGAGCACCACGTAGTCATACGGCGGCAGGATCGCCGCGCCGTCCTGGTTGAGCGCGAGGTCGGAAAACAGCATCGCGTGGTTGACGACGAGGATCTGGGCATCGGCCAGCCGTCGTCGGGCCCGCTGGTAGAAGCACTCGGCGAAGTGCCCGCAACGCCGGCCCATGCAGTCGTTGCGGTCGCTGCGCACCAGGTCCCACAGCTCGGGCGACGGCTGGGGCGACAATTCCGCGAGCGAGCCGTCCTTCGTCCCGGCGGCCCAGGCGGCGATGTCGCCCAGCGACGGGCCGCCGTCGCGGAAGAGAAGCTGCTCCGGCTTGGCGCGGGCCCGGCCGAGCCGCCGCAGGCCGAGGTAGTTCGAGCGGCCCTTGACCAGCTCGGCCCGGAATCTGATGCCCAACGCCTCCTGCAGGAACGGGATGTCCTTGTGGATCAGCTGTTCCTGCAGGGCGATGGTATGCGTGCTGATGACCACGCACCCGCCGTGCGCCGCCACGTGGCAGACGGCGGGAACGAGGTAGGCGAAGCTCTTGCCGACCCCGGTGCCCGCCTCCACCAGCAGGTGTCCGCCGCCGGCGAAGGCCGCGGCGATGCGCGCGGCCATTTCAACCTGCTGCGGGCGCGGCTCGAATTGCGCCAGGGCGCGGGCGATCGCCCCGCCCGGCGAGAGCAACTCGACGGCGCTCAATGCCCCGGCGGAACTGGCGGTGGACATGAGGGCTGCCCGACGCAGGAGGCTTTCGGGGAATCCGGCTCACCATAAGCCGATGCAAAGGCATGATATACCGCATCGCCACCGGGCGTCAGTCACGGCGGGAGGATCGCGACTCACCGAATCAACAAGACGGTTTCGCCGACGGCCCCCCGCGGTTAGGATGCGCGCGGGTGGGCCGTCAGGCCGACCGGGCCCCTCAACCAGAGAACCCTGATGGCTGCCTCGGGCAAGCTGGAAAAGCTCATCAAGATCATCGCCGACGGGGCAGACGCCCGGCGGCAGTCGTCAATCGAAGAACTGGTCGAGCTGGGTGGCACGCGGCTCTCGGCGGCGGACGGCCTGAGGCTGATCCGGGCCGCGGCCGAGCCCCACGCGGGATTTCCCGAGGACGAGGATCACCCTTCCGCCGTCTATCTCCGGGCAGCCCTGGAAACGCCGCGGATCGAATACCTCGGCCCGCTCGTCCAGCAGTTCACCGCGCTGTGTCCCATCGCTCGCCAGAAGGCGCTGCTGCTCATCAGCCAGCTCAAAGAGCGCGAAGCGGCGGAAGCCTTCACGTCGCTGGTGCTTGAGCACGGCTGGCCGGGCGATTTCCGCACGATCCTGACGGGCGGGTTCGCGGAGGAGCCGCGCCATGGCGCGGTTCTGTTTCCGCGGCTGCTGCAGGCGGCGCCGGAGTCCGAGGGCGAGCACGAGATCTATCACCTCTGCCTTGCGTACTGCCGCGCGGGCGAAATCGACCGCGAAACGCTGGCCCCCTATGCCGAGCAGTTTCTCTCCGCGTACGCCCAGCGCAAAGCCGTGCTGATGCCGCAGCAGGAGCAGGAGGGCATCGCCTGGCGATTCGAGGAGGAGTACGCGGAGGCCCGGTACGAGGCCTGCCTGCTGCTCGACCTGCTCGGCTGGGTCGACACACCGCGCTCGCGGGCCGAGCTCTCGGCGGCGCTGGAATACACCGATCCGCGGCTGGTCTACTTCGCCGCGCTGTCGCTGATGAACCTCGGCGAGTATGTCGACGCCGACGTCTGGCGGGAGATCGCTTCGAGCCACGAAATGCGCTCGTGGCTGTTCTCCGCGCTGGAGGAGGCTGAGCGTCTCGACCTGTTCCCCGAGGATATCCGCTCGCAGCCGGCACTGGCCTGCGGTGACCTGGTGCAGTGGCTGTGCTTCCCCACGGAACTGGGGCGCGAGCCCGACGAAATCGAGCTGATGGGCGTGGCCTCCATGGAAACCGAAGAGGAGGAAGGCACGCTCGACTTCTACATGTTCCGTTTCCGCTCCTTCGAGCCGCACTGGTCAGCGAAGGACGGATGGCTGGCGGGAGTGGCCGGTCCCTTCGCCTCCAAGGCCGATCCCACGCCGCACGGCGGCGGGGCTACGTTCAGCGCCTTCCAGCCCTGGGACAAGATGGAGCCCGCCGAACACCTCAACCACATGCTGCAGATTCTGGCGAACGTCGGGTCGGATGAGGATGAGGATGAGGATGAGGATGATGAGGACGGCGAAGAAGAGGACGAGAACGGCGGTGGACGCTAGTCAGATTGGCAGGCGGCCCTCGCGATGGACCGCGAGGACTTGCGATTGACCGGCCTACGCGAGGACCATTTCTCTCGGCGCATATCGCTCCACAGTCCTGCGGAATGGTTCTCGTCGGCCCTCGTCGACGAGCGACGCAATCTTCGACAGCGGCACCGGCGACAGGATCTCGATGCCGACCAATTGACCGCCGGCGTCATAGTCAGCCAGCAGTTCAGTCTCGCCGTCGATTTCGACTGTCCGGTGGATCTCCCCGCCGGCGATACGGATGTAGATCGCTTCCAGCGTTCCGTCATCGCGGGCGCTGATCGAGATCTCAAAACCGACGATTTCCGGCGCTACCATAGCAGTCACTTCCAGAATGCGCTAACCACGCGGATGAAGGAACCCTCCTCCTCGACGATCAGCGCCAACCGCCGACTGCGGGACAACTCCATCTCGATCCGCAGAGCGCCTGGACGCTTTGCCGGACTCCGCGAGTGCTTTCCACGGATGACTCGCTCGACCTCTTCCACGGCGATCTTCCGCGCCGCCATCCGGCGAACCGCGTGTTCCTCGTATCGGATGGCCTTGTCGGCCCACTGCATCATAGACGCGTCTCGCAACCCCACAGAGTGGCGACGCCCACACCTTAAAGAAGGGCTGGACAAGTACCTCGGACCCAGTGCG
This sequence comes from uncultured Phycisphaeraceae bacterium, assembly GCA_964426945.1. GTDB lineage: Bacteria > Planctomycetota > Phycisphaerae > UBA1845 > UBA1845 > CAYRSS01. Next base: position 113,358 of record CAYRSS010000008.1, on the reverse strand, counting down.
GGGTCAATAACCGCACCAGCCCGGCCGCGGGGGGGGGTCGGCGGACGAGTAGCCATCGTAAGATCCTTTCCCACATTGGCTTACGTGGACGGTGCCCAGGGCTGAATCCGGTGCGGCCCTTGCCGAGGAAGGCGCCAGTCGGTCGCCGGCATTTCTTTTTCACGCCCGTGTAAGAACCCCTCCGCCACCCCCGTTCACCTCGCATGGGCCGGGGCTGGGAATGGCCTCGCCGGAACAGTGAACCAGTTTTGGGAGTGGCGGCCATGATGCGGAATCGAATCGAAACGGGACGGACGATGCGAAACGGTCGGCGGGCGACAGGCCCGGCGATCTGGTGTGCGGTGGCGGTGATGGGCTGGGCCGGCGCAGCGCTGGCGGGCGGCACGCACGACTACCGCACCGAGATGACCTGGCCCCAGCTCCAGGCGGAGGACGGCGACCAGCTTTCCCAGGGCCGCAAGATCGTGGACATCGAGATGCGCTGGAACGGCAGCGAGATGCGCTACACCGGCGTGTGGGGCGAGGTCACCGGCGCCGTCCACGGCATCGTCGGCGTCGACGGCGTGAGCTGGCAGGACTTCGTCAACGACATGAGCGCCCTGGACGGCCGCTGGCTCGACATCGAAGTCGGCTACTTCAACGGCGTGAAGCGCTGGGCCGGCATCTTTGTCGAGGACGGCGACGACTACGGCTACACCGTCCGCACGACGATGACCGAGGCGGAGTTCGACCAGGAGCTCTACGACAACCTGCGCGACGGCAAGCAGATCATCGACTTCGAGGCGTACACCGAGGGCGGCGTCACGAAGTTCGCGGCCGTCTGGGTCAGCGATCCGAACCAGCCGCGCACGGCGATCTATCACCACCTGACGCTGGCCCAGGTCAGCGACCTGCTTAACCCGCAGGGGCCGATCGATCCGAGTTCGGGCGTGAGCCCCCTGCCGGGCGTCAACGGCCGGATCATCGACGCCGAGCGCTACCAGAGCGAGGCCCACGGTGAACCGCGCTATGCGATCATCGTCTCCAACCATGACGCGGGCGGCGGACTGTGGATGCGCACCGGCGACCCGCTGATCGAACTGGCGGATGACAACAACGGGTTCACCAACGGCAGCACGCGCCTCGTGGACCTTGACCTGTTCGTGATCGACGGCACGCTGCGCTATCTCGGCGTGTGGGCGCAGGACGTCAAGTCGCTCAACACCGTGGCCGGCCCGGCCGGCGGCGACGACCCCGAGCCGATCAACCCCACGCTCCAGGCGGTCATCAATGCGTTCGAGGCCGACGGCAACAACGGCCTGCCCCAGGGCATGCTGGCGCTGTACGCCAAGAACATCCGCACCAACCAGTCGATCAGCTACCGTGCCAGCGAGCCGATGTACCTGGCGAGCTGCTCGAAGACCGCAATGCACATCCGCCTGTGGCAGATGATCGAGGACGACCCCGATCTGCTGACCGACACGCTCATGTACACCACCGCCAACAACACCGGCAACCCGTGGTGGGTGGATAACCGCGACGTGTCCGGGCTCGGCCCGCAGGACTTCGGCGATGACGAGACGATCAGCCTGCTCGACCAAATGATGATGCAGCAGAGCGACAACGCGTCGACCTCAATGCTCTACGAGCTTGTCCTCGGCCGCGGCAGCTTCAACCGCTGGCTGGCCGGCATCGACGGCGTGGGACGCGGCTTCCACCCGATGACGAGCATTACCGACCTCGACCGCCTCATCATGTGGCAGGGCCAGGTCAACGCGTTCCCGAACGCCCTGTCGTACTTCTCGATCCCGTCGTGGCGGTTTGAGGACCTGCTGCGCGACGGCGCCGATACCAACGGCTGGCTGCAGGCGTTCGTGGGCAACGGCAACCCGCTGCCCGCGGTGAACGGCACGGAAGGCCACCTGCGATACTACCGCTCGGGCTTCAACATGGCCGAGCCGCGGGCCTATGGCCGGATGCTCGAGAAGCTCGTCGAAGGCGACTTCTTCGACGACCCCGCCACCACGACCAACTGCCTCAACGTCTTCGGCACGGGCACGCAGGTGGACGACGCGATCGACGGCAACGGCAACGTGAACTTCGCCCCGGGGCTCCAGCCGGTGCCCACGGGCGAGCGGCCCAACACCCTCGCCAAGAACGGCGGCAAGGGCAGCTCGGGCGACGGCACCCGCGTGATCAACGACACCGTCATCTTCCAGAAGGGCCCGGACACCATCGTGATGGTGCTCTTCAGCCAGGAAAACTGGCGCAGCTCGACGACGGTCCGAGACGGCTGGATGCCGCAGTTCGGCTATGAGCTGTACCGCGACCTGATCGCCGACCTGAAGGACGCCGGCCCGGGCACCTACAACGTGTCCAGCATGACCGTGAGCCCGAACGAGTCATGGTCGATCATCGTGGGCGTGCGAAACCTCCGCGGCGGCGACGCGACCCCCTACAAGGTGCGGTTCTATGCATCGACCGACCCGGTGATCACGGCGACCGACCGCCTCATCGGCACCTACCAGACGCCGGCGAATCACCCGGGCGGCGCGGTGGCCAACGTGGGGCTCAACCTTGAGGACTTCCCGGCGACGATCCCCTACGGCCAGTATTACCTCGGCTGGATCATCGACGGCGACGACGAAGTCGGTGAGTGGGACGACCGCGGCTCGGACAACACCGTGCTCTACAGCACGGGCATCAAGCTGAACGTGGTCAAGGCGCAGCTTCCGTTCGACAGCAACGACGACGACCACGTGGACATCAAAGACATCGCGGCGTTCCAGGCGTGTTTCACGGGTTCGAACGTCCCGGTCAACGCGGCCTGCACGTGGGCGAACTTCGATGGCGACACGCGTAACGACGCGGACCTGGAGGACTACCGGCTGATGTTCGGGTGCATCTCGGGCCCCGACCGGCTGGTCGACCCGGACTGCATGATCGAGCCGCAGTAGCGCATTATTCCGGGCGGAGGATTCATTCCCGGAGGGCCGCCGCAGGGCAACCTGCGGCGGCCTGATTTTTTTGGTGGCCCCGAAGGCGCCGCACCCACCGAAGCAGGCCCGCTCGTGCGAGAATCCTTTCTCGCACGCTCCCCCGGCGGAATCCCTTCCGCCCGGACGTTCGGACGCTGCCCACGCGAAAAGGTGGTCGCGTGGTCGGTACGACTTCAAGAGTATGAGCGCCCGAACGTCTCGCGGGAACGGATTCCCGGGGCGGCGGGTGCGAGCGGGGAATCGCGCACCCGCGGAGCGTGCCCCGTGGCTCGGCAGGTGCCTCGCCCTCCCGTTGCCCTGCACAGCGGCCCTCACCACCACCTCGACTTGACCTTTCCCCCGCAATCTCCGACAACTCCCGCGATTCGCAGAGGCAAAACGGGGGATTCGACCGCCATGCTCGACATCAGGTTCATCCGGGAGAACGAAGCCGCCGTGCGCAAGGCCATGGCGGACAAGCGCGTGTCCGTCGATCTGGACCGCCTGCTGGCCCTCGACAAGCGCCGGCGCGAGCTCCAGGTCGAGGTCGAGTCGCTCCGGGCGACCGTCAACAAGGACGGCGAGAAGATCGGGCAGCTCAAGAACCCCAAGTCGGCCCTGTTCAAGCAGATGCTCGCTGAGGGACGCAGCGAGGCGGAGGTCCGGGCCGAGGGCGACCGCCTGCAGGCGTCGCTGGCCGAACTCAAGCCGCGGATGAAGACGCTGGAGGAGGAGGAGAAGCCGATCATCGAGGAGTTCGACCGGCTCATGCTCCTCGTGCCCCAGCCGGCCGCGCCGGAAGTGCCGCTGGGCAAGGATGATACGGAGAACGTCGAGCTGCGCCGGGTGGGCACGGTCCGCGAGTTTCCCTTCACCCCCAAGGACCATGTCACGCTCGGGGCGGCGCTGGGCATCATCGACGTTGACCGCGGCGTCAAACTGGCGGGCACGCGGAACTACCTGCTCAAGGGCGACGGCGCCCTGCTTCATCAGGCCGTGCTGCGGCTGGCCCAGGACATGATGGTCGCCCGGGGGTTCGTGCCGGTCGTCGTGCCCGTGCTGGTGCGCGAGGACGTGATGTACGGCACGGGCTATTTCCCCGTCGGCCGCGACCAGGCATACCTCTGCGAGCGCGACGGCATGTCACTCGTCGGCACGGCCGAGGTGCCGCTGACGGCCATGCTGGGCGACGAGATCCTGGCCGAGAGCGAGCTGCCGCTGAAATTCTGCGCCGAGTCGACCTGCTTCCGCCGCGAGGCCGGGGCCGCGGGCAAGGACACGAGCGGGCTCTACCGCATTCACCTGTTCGACAAGGTCGAGCAGGTCATCCTCTGCCGCAACGACGAGGAGGAGAGCCGCCGCCATCACGCGGCGATTCTGCAGAACGCCGAGGACGTGCTGCAGGCGCTGGAGTTGCCCTACCGCGTGGTGAACGTCTGCACCGGCGACCTGGGGCAGGGCCAGGTGCAGAAGTTCGACATCGAAACGTGGATGCCCTCACGCAACAGCTACGGCGAGACGCACTCGGCCAGCCGGTTCCACGAATTCCAGGCGCGGCGGCTCAAGCTGCGCTATCGCGACTCGGAGAAGAAGATCCACTTCTGCCACACGCTCAACAACACGGTCATCGCCTCGCCGCGGATCCTGATCCCGATCCTCGAACTGAATCAGAACGAAGATGGGTCGGTGACGATTCCGCCGGCGCTGCGGCCGTACATGGGGGGGCGGGAGACGATCACGGCGTAGTTGGCAATTCTCAACGCTGTGCGCCGTCGCGGCCTTTATCGGACTCCCCCGCCGCGGTTCTGACTCGATATCGTACGTCCCTGACAGGGCCCTCGGCCGACCGGCAGCATCCGCTGTGCCGGCCGGCGAGCGGCCTTTCAGGAGACGCACCGATGTCGCTCGACACCGAAATCCGCCCGCTTCGCCGCGAGGCGCTCGAGGAACTGCTCAACGGCCGCCAGGCGCTGGCCGAAGCCCCGGGCCTCAAGACGCGCCGGGCCGCACCGCGGTGGCTGTTTTCGTGGCCGGTTGAGCTCTGGATCCCCGACGGCAACGGCCGCGAGACCTACACGCTGGCGACGTGCAGCAACCTGAGCACGGGCGGCGTCGGGGTGATCTGCGATGACGCGCTGGCCGTGGGCTGCGAGGTGCCGGTGGCGATTCACCAGCCGGAGATGAGCTTCCACGGCCGGGCGGTGGTGCGGCACTGCCGCAAGGCGGAGGAAGGCTACCACGCCGGGCTCGAGTTCGTGTTCGACTGATTGCGCCGGCGCCTGCCGGTTCAGCGTGTCACGCCGCAGGTCGGCCCGGGCTCCGCCGTGCCGACACAATCCTCATACGACGAGCGCCCCGGCAGCGCCATGAGCGGGGTCTCGACGTGATCGGCGGGCATGGTGTCCTTCTGCCAGCCGTCTCCGCGCACAATCACACATCGATAGGTCGCGTAGGTGCCCGGCTGGCCGTTGATCTGGTCCCACGGGTAAGACGTCAGCCGCTCCGCGCGATAGTGTTCGTAGTTGCCCGCGGCGTCGCGCGTGCCCTCGACCAGCACCTTCTGGGCCTCGGCGTGTCCGTCCATGAACGACCGGTTGAACACCCAGTCCCGCCGGTGCCAGCCGGGGTTGGTGTAGCCGTCGATGCCGGGGTCGGCGCCGGGAATGCCCCGGTCGCTGCACGGATCGCGCCGCAGCGCCCAGGCCCACCGGCCTACGTTTTCTTCGTAGTAGATCGTGCGCGCGGGGGTCGGCACGCGGTTGACGGGGCGCAGGTAGGGCGAGTTGCTGGCCATGAACGAGCCGCCCTCTTCCGACCCGATCATGAAGATGTTGGCGGCGAAACTGGTGCCGAAGTGGTCGTAGGACGAATCGCCGGAGGCAATCCAGTCGGAGCAATGTCCGCCACGCGGCGGACCCTCGTCGGAGGGGCAGCGGAACTGGCCGAGCTCGAGCGTGCTGTCGCTGCGCATGCCGACGAGATCGGCCTTGGCGCGGTAGTCGACGAAGCCGCCCTTGAACAGGATCTCGTTGAGCGGCCGCGTGGCGGGGCCGAAGCCGGCCATCGTGCCGTAGCGGCTGTTGAGGATGTCTGTCCCGCCGCCCATGAAACAGGGCCGGCCGACGCCGCTCTTGCCCCCCCACTCGTAGGCGCCCACGTAGATCGGCCGGCCGGTCGGGGCGGCGAGGAAGTCCGGGTGGACAGGGATGCCGAAGCCGCGCGTGTCGCCGGCCTCGTACACCGCGCTGGAAGCGGCGATGTTGCGCAAGGCGCTGAGGCAGACCGCGCGGCGTGACTGTTCGCGGGCGCGATCGAGCGAGGGCAGCAGGATCGAGATGAGCAGCGCAATGATGGCGATGACCACCAGCAGCTCGATCAGCGTGAACGCCCGCCCGGGTGCGACGCGGCGCAGGGACGACAGGCGTGGTACGGCAACTCTCATGCGCGGGCGGTCCTCTCTGCTCGCGGGGGTTGGCGGCGGCGCGGGCCGCCGGGCGCAGCGGTGCGCAGTCTCCGGTCACTTCTATACACACCGCTCGGCGGCCTGCGGCGGAAGAGATTACGACTTGTGACACGCGTCGCCCGGCGCCGGGCGAAGCTGGGGCGCCCGCGCATCGGCGAGTGCAACAGTCGGACGCGAATATCGCCCCATCGCGGCCCTCGGGAGAAAGCAGCGGGCCCGCGGCAGGGATTGCCGCGGGCCCGCAGGATTCACTCGAACTTCACACGGCGGCGCCCGTCAGGGCTGCGCCGCACACGGCCCGAGGGTCAGGCCCGGGCCGGCGCCCGCGTCCCGCCGGACGATCCCGAGCCCAGCGTGCGGAAGGCCCAGATGGCCAGAACCGCCATAACCAGGCCGATGCCGACGTAGCGGATGGTGCCCGCCGGCACGCTGGCGATCACGACGCCCATGCCGCACAGGGCGGCGATGACAAAGCTGACGCCGTAGAGCACCCGCGGGCTGTACAGCAGCGGCACGGCGACGCCAAGCGTGCTATAGGTACCCACGAGCACACCGACCAGCAGGGCGTAGGAGAAGCCCTTGATGCCCTCGCCGCCAAAGATGTACAGCGTCGCGACGACGAAGAACACCGTGAGCGACGTCAGGATGGTGCGCGACATCGTCTGGTTGATGCTGTTGTTGATCAGCGACGCGGAGAGGCTGCCCAGCTTGCCGCGGTTCTCGCGGATACGGTCGAAGATCACGATCGTGTCATTGAGACTGAAGCCGATGACCGTGAGAATCGCGGCGATCATGGGCAGGTCGATCTTGAAGTCCGACATGCCCAGCGCGGCGCCGAGGAAGGTGTTGTACAGGTAGTGGCTGACGGTCACCGCGCCGAGCACGACGCAGACGTCGTGCACAGTGGCGACGGTCGCGGCCAGACCATACTGCACCGACCCGAACCGGATCCACACATAGGCGACGATCGCGCCGAGGGCGAGCACGATCGCGAAGATCGTGTTGTGCTCGGTCTGGGCGGCGATCTGCGGGGCGAACTGCACGATCTTGGAGAGCGTCTTCTCGCTGGCCAGCGCCTCGCGCACCACGTCGAGCTCGCGCTTGGCGACGAGGCTCTCCCACTGCTCCTGATCGGCGGGCGAGAAGCGGATCACGTCGTCCACCGCGGCGACGACGAATTCGCGGTACGCGCCGTCGCCGACGGGGGCGCCGATTGGGTAGACGGCCCACTCGCGGCTGCCGTACTGCTCGGCGTCGCCACGGAGGCGCACCTCGCGCAGGCGACGCTCGATGTCGGCCGTGCGGACCGGCTGCTCTTCCTGGTCGAGGCGGAATCGGATCGCCACGCCGCCCTTGTACTTGCGGAGGTCGGACTGCGGGCCGTCCTCGAACACGTCGGAGACGTAGCTGTAGTCGTCCTGAATGACGAAGTACGGCGCGTGGGTCATCACTTCGTCCGTGACGAACTCGAAGCTCAGGGGCTGCTGCACATCGAGACGGTCGCCCATGGCGCCGAGGATCGACGCCTGGACCAGCTCGCGGCGGGTCTCGACCGTGGTGATGTCAAAGGACTGCGTCGTCACGGCATCAGCCGGGGCGCCCTCCTCGGCGAGCACGCCGACTTCCTGCACGCGCGCCTTGCGCATCCGCTCGGCGGCGCTGCGGGCATGGTCGGCGGCGTCCTTGAGACCGGCGACGAACTGCTCGAAGGTCATCGTGCCGGAGCGCATGTCGAAGCTCACCGCCCCGTCGCGGAAGTTCACACCGCCGCGCTCCACGGTATCAGCCACGACCGGCATCATCAGGGCCGCGAGGTCGCGATCGGTCAGATCGACACCATCGGCCTGAACACCGCGCCAGGAGAGGCGGTAGGTGTTGCTGGCCTCGCCGCGCACGGCCGGGGCATCGGCCAGCGCGCCCGAGGCGATCGCGGCGTTCTGGGCGGCCACAAGACGGTCCAGCGCGTCGGCGGCCTTGGTCAGCCAGTCGACCGACGACGGGCCGGCCGTGCGGCCGGGGGTGGTGATCAGGTCGGCGAGCTCCTCGTCAGTCATCTTCTCACCGGCCTTGAGGTCCACGGTGACGCTGGTACCGCCGCGAAGCTCAATGTCGTACACCGAATCGGGATCCGTCGTGCTGGTGAGGGTGAACAGCGTCGCGCCACCGCCGGCGATCACGATCGAGAGCATCCAGAACCCATGACGCTTCGACACCCAGTCGATGTTGGGCACATGGATGAGCCGACGCATGCGCAGATCGCTGAGCATCCCCTTGGCGATGAGGGTCTCGAAGATCAGGCGGGTGACGGTCAGGGCGGTAAACATGCTGGTCGCCAGACCGATGCCGAGCACGATGGCGAAGCCCTTGACCTCTTCCGAGCTCACCATGCCGAGAATCACGCAGGTGATCAGCGTGGTGAGGTTCGAGTCGATGATCGTCGAGAGCGCCTTCTCGTAACCGGTCATCAGCGCCTTGCGGAAGGGCACACCCCGGTCGCGTTCCTCCCTGAATCGCTCGAAGATCAGCACGTTCGCGTCGATCGCCATACCGACGGTCAGAATGGCGCCGGCGATACCGGGCAGGGTGAAGGTCGCCTGCATCATCGCCATGATGGCGAGCGTGATCAGCACGTTGAGGGCAAGGGCGATGTTGGCCACGCCGCCGCCGGCGATCCCGTAGTAGATCAGCACGAACACCACGACCGCCAGGCCGCCATACACCGACGCCTGGATACCCTTGACGCGGTTGGTGGCGCCGAGGCTGGGGCCGATGGTCTTCTCGGCGAGGGGCTGCTCCTTCAGGCGGGCGGGCAGGGCGCCAGCCTCGAGCGTCCGCACGATGTACTGCACGTCTTCAGGCGAGAACTGGCCGGTGATGCGGCAGGTATCGCGGATGGGCTCGATGATGGTCGCCTGCGACATGGCCTTGTCGTCGAGGAGGATCATCATCTGCCGCTGCACGTTGCGGCTGGTCAGGTCATAGAACAGGTCGCCGCCGCGGCTGTCGAGGTGGAAGATGACGACGTTCTGGCCGGTCATCGGGTCGCGATCGGCCCAGGCGGTCTGGAGCTTCCACTTCTTGGAGCTCTCGGTCGCCCGTGCGGTCATCACATACTCGGGGTCGGCGTGGGCGAGGACATAGTAGCGCCCGGCGTACTTCTCAAAAATCTGACGCGAGGCCAGCTTGGCCTCGTCAAACTTGGACAGGTCGCGGAGGCGGCCGCCGTCCGCGCCGCGCATGAATTCCTGGATCTTGGTCACCTCGTGCCAGCGGAAGCTGTCGCCCGGGCGGTACCGCGGGCCGTACTTGAGAAGCTGGTCCACGTAGGTCGCCACCGGCTGGGCGAGGCGCTCGACGCCGAACGACTTGATGCGATCGCGGTTCGAGTCGTCACGCTCGGCGACGATGCCGAACTCGAGCACGCCGGCGCCGCGGAGCAGACGCTTGAGGTCGGAGGGGTCTTCAAGCACGGCGCGGTCCGCCGCCCAGTCGTCGTAGGCCGCCACGGCCTTGTTGATGAGCGAGTCTGCGCCACCCTCGGCGTAAGCGGGAAACTGCTGAGCGAGGGTCTGAAGCTCTTCCTGGCGCTGCGCAGGGGCGAGGGCCAGCAGATCCTCAAGGCGCTTTCTCGGCAGCGACGTTTCGATCAAGTCCGAGATGGCCTTCTCATACGCATCCCGCGCCGTTGCCACCGACTCGGACGAACCGCTCTCCTGAGCCGCGCGGTAAGCATCGGAAGCCGTTTGCACCGCGGTCACCAGCGCCGCACGCGACGGCACACCGCGGACGAGCTTGTCCAGCTCGCGCTGCCGTTCGTCGCCGGACAGCGAGAGGGCGAAGTCGATGTCGGTGCGGGTGATGCCGCGATCCTGGATCGCGCGCATCGCGTCGTTGTAGACGGCTCGACGCTTGAGCGCCGCCGCGGGCGGCAGCGGCATGCGAATCTCGATGCGCGAGTTGCCGATGGGGCGCCACTCGAGGTTCATCGTGCCGCCCGGATCGACGCGCTGCTTCAGGACTTCCATCACGCGGTCGGCGAGGTCGGTCTTGGCGAACTCGTCGAGGCCGGTGGTGTCGATCTCGAACAGCAGGCTCGTGCCGCCGACGAGGTCGATGCCGCCCTTGAGCTTCTTGTTGGGCGGATAGAGCATGAGGATGGACAGGCCGATGATGAGAACCAGCATCGCCCACTTCAGGCCGCGATTCGAATCGTTCATTTGAGATCACTCCGCCCCGGCCGCGCAGGCAGCGGGGAGAACTTCGGTCGGCTCGGTATCGAGCTTTACAGGCGACAGGTCAGGATCGGTCAGGCCGGCCGCCTCGCGGGCGGTCCGGGCCGGGTGTCAGAGGACGGCGGGGATGGGCGGACAGGCAGGCGGGCCCTGCGGTTGAACCGGCGGGGCTACCACGGCCAGCGAACAGGCCGTCACGCGGCTGGTCAAGGTGAGTACGTCAACGCGCTGTGCCGCCAGGCCGCGCACGTGGGCCCAAGCTGCTCCCGCGGGCTCAAGCGACGCCCGCAGGCATGGCTCCTCCGCGGCAGGCGATCGGACCAGCCGGCCAGGGGCGTCCTGACAAAGGAGGCAAAGTACCCCCGGAACGGTGCGGTCCTCGGCGGGTTCGCGCTCGGGGGTCTCGCCGGGCGGCGCGGGGGCGTCCGGACCAGCCTCGGAAGCGGTCGCGCTCTCGCTCGCCTGCACCGCGATGAATGCACCCTGGCTGCACAGCATGGCTGGCACCACGGCGAGCAGGAGCGCGGAGATGGTGGCGAGTCGCGGACGCATAGGCGGGGCATTATAGCCGTGCCCGATCGGGTAGCAAATGCAAAACGCGGCGCTCGACGGAGGGGCCGGAACTCGGTCCTATAACTCGTAACTGTGCTGTGAATTCACCGGGGGTAGAAGCCCTTAGCCTCGCCCAAGGGCCTCCAGCGCAGGGCTTGCGCGATCGCTATCTTATTTCGCCTCAGTAGCTTAGCGCACCCGCTATCACGGCGAAAAAAGTTGTCATCGCGAAATAAAACCGTGGAAATGGCGGGTTTGGCCTATATAATGCACGAGGACTTTGCATCGGCACCAGACCCAGGAACGGTATCGCCCGTGGAACGCGGACACACGAAGCAGCGAGTTGAGGACCTGCACTTCTGCCTCTACCAGCGGGCGGTGCACCCGGAACTTTTCCACATCCACCGCGTGGAACGGGTCGAGCAGCGCCGCTACCGGGCCGAGATCTGGGTCATCGGCCTGTCGCACCTGGTCAGCGTGTACTACGGCGATCAGGTGATTACCGAGCTCATCACCGACGACAACGAGTTCCTGCCTAAAGTGGGGCTGGCCGCGTCGTTCCGGTTCCGGGGTGAGCGAGATCACTCGCAGTCCTTCAACGACGGGGCCCGCTACATCCTCTCGACCCAGGTCGAGCGGATGACGCCGCAGCTCTTCCCGGCCACGCACCGGGACTACATGCACTACGGCCGCAGCCGGGGCATTTTCGTCCCGTTCGACGACTGGGCGCACGACGGCATGGCGCCCTTCTCGTTCATCGATTTCGACGCCCGGGACAACGAGTTCCACGTGCACGCCTTCCACGTGTTCCCCGACGAGATCACCCTGCTCAAGACGCAGTCGATCTTCGAGATTCCCAAGAAAAAGTCACCCATGTAGGGCCGGCCTATGGTCGGACCGAACTGCTCTGAAGGCCCGCGCCCCGCGCGGGCCTTTCTGCTTTTTACCCGCCCGGCCGCGGGCGCAGGTGAAACCTGCTTCCCGTTCCGATAAGCCTGCGCCGCCCGTCTGCGCGGCTGTCGGGCGTCAAGCGCAGGCTCCGCAGGAACGATAAGCAACGGGGCTGCGTCCGCATCGGACGCCCGATCCCCGTTGAAAGGACGCGATTGAGCCGTCACTGGGCGACGTCATTCAAGCGATTCTGGTCTGCCGAGGAAGTACCGCGGTGGTTCGGGATTTCGCTTCTGCTGGTCTGCATGGGCGGGTTGGGCGTGGTCTGGCGGCTGACGGTCCGAGAAGAACAGCGCCAGGCGATGGATGGCTACCGGCTGACCGCGAGCTACGCGGTCAAGCTGCTCGCCGACAAGATTGCCGCCCTGCCGACCGGCCCTGATCAGGATCCTGACGCGGGCGGCTGGCAGCGGGCGCTGCGGGACTTCACAGGCCACCTGCCCGCCCGCGCGGTGCGGCTGGTGTCGCCGGAGGGGCGGATTCTCGCGTCGAATGACGTGCAGGAAACCGGCTCGACCGCACGGCCCGAGCCGCCCGTGAAGTTGCAGGAGGACGGCCTCCAGGTGGAGGCCGTGGCGGCGACCGCGCTGCGCGACGCGGAGACGCTGGTCCGCGCGCGGGTACTGCGCCCGGCGACGAACGAGGCCGGCGGCTTCGCTTACGTCGAGGCACTGCTGCCGCAGTCCCCCGCGCGGTCGACCCTGGGTACGCACGCCGGCACGCTGGGCACGGTGCTGATCGTGTGCGGGCTGATGTTCGGCTTGCTCCGCGGGCTGCGGACGCAGCTTCGCAGCGCCAAGCAGATCGCTGAACGGCTCTCCGCATCGCCGCGTGAGCTGACCAACGACATCCGCTCGCTGCGTCTCGAAGACAGCGAAGACGCGGTCGCGACCGCGTGGAACCAACTGATCGACCTGACCTCGGACCTCCGCGCCGAGGTCGCGCGGACCGAAGCGTACAAGGAGCTGTCCAGCGCGTTCGAGTCGCGTCGGGCCGGCGGTGGCGGGCTCGCGCAGGCGCTCAACGCGGTGCCCGACGGCATCATCCACATCACCGGTGACACGAAGTTCGACTACCTCAACTCGACGGCTGCGCAGCTTCTGGGCTGGGGCGACGGCGACACGTCGCGGCGCACGCTGAACGACGCGGCGGGTACGGCCTGCGGCACGCGCATCCTGCAGATCATCAAGTCGGCAGCGCGGACCAACGGCACATTCGCCCCGCACAGCGAGCTGATGGAGAGCCCGGACGGCCAAAGCACCTACCGCGTGTGGGTGACGCCGATGCCCCCGCCGCGACAGCTTGGCGAGTGCGTGGTGATGATCCGCGACATTAGCCAGCAGGCGCGCTCGGAGAAGGCGCGCGAGGAATTCGTCACGCAGGTGACGCACGAGCTGCGCACGCCACTGACGAACATCCGGGCCTATGCCGAGACGCTGTCGAGCGGGATGTTCGAGGATCCAAACGTGGTGACCGAGTGCTACAACGTCATCACCAAGGAGACGCGCCGCCTGTCGCGCCTGATCGAGGACATCCTCAGCGTTTCGCAGATGGAGGTCGGCGCGATCGAGCTGCATCTCGACGACGTGGACCTCAAGGCGGTGCTTTCGGAGGCGGTGCGCGACGTGCGCGGCCTGGCCGACGAGAAGAACATCGACCTGCAGCTCGTCCTGCCGCCGAAGCTCGAACCGATCAAGGCGGACCGCGACAAGCTGGCGGTCGTGGTCAACAACCTGCTGGGTAACGCGATCAAGTACACGCCGAACGACGGCGCGGTCATCGTCGGCTGCCAGATGTCGACGGAGCACATTTCGATCACGGTAAAGGACAACGGCATCGGCATCGACCCGGCTGACCAGGCGCGGGTATTCGAGAAGTTCCAGCGGGCCAACGATCCGGATGTCCTGGCCGAGACCGGCACGGGCATCGGGCTTTACACGGCGCGAGAGATCGTTCGCCGCCATGGCGGCAATATCGAACTCATCAGCAAGAAGGGTGAGGGGTCCACGTTCGTCGTCAAGCTGCCGCCCATGGAAACACGGGCCACATCATTGTCCGTTTCGTAAGGAGCCAGTCGCCGATGGCCACGATACTCATCGCCGAGGACGAGCCGCACATCATCCGGGTCATGTCGCTGTGGCTGTCGCGCAACGGACATCGCGTCGTCGAGTCGCGTGACGGCGTCGAGGCGCTCGCCGCGTTCGACGCGAGCAAGCCCGACCTCGTGATTTCAGACATGAACATGCCGCGCATGACGGGCCTGGAGCTGATTCGCACATTGCGGGAGGAGCGACGTACGACGGTCCCGATCCTGATGTTCAGCTCGCGCACCGACCAGGGCAACCTGGCCCAGCAGGCGGCAGCGTTCAGCGTGGTGCTCTATCCCAAGCCATTCACCCCCTCGCGGTTGACGGGCGAGATTGAGCGGATGCTGACGGCGGCCGCGGCCGGGGCGTCGCAGGCGGGATGATGTCCATGGACCACGCGAACCAGACCGCAGGACCGGCGCACCCGCTGGAGCAGCTCTGCGCCACCATCGCCCAGAGCAGCGCTCCGCCTGAACTGGTCAACGTGCTGGACGACATCTCCCGCCAGGTGCGCGGCGTGGTGGCCGAGCACGCCGGCATGGCGGAGGAGTTGCTCGCGCTCTACGAGCAGCTCGGGATCGTCTTCGAGGTGACCCGGCGGCTGCCGGAGATGCGCGACGAGCAGGAGGTCATCGACCTGTTCCTGCGAAACCTGCGTTCAACGTTCGCCGCTTCGGTCATTTCGACCGCGACAACCGACGAGGACTGCATCTGGCGTCTCCATGACCCCGCGCGGGCCACGCCGCCGTGGGTGGCGGACGTTCTCGACGACGCTGTGAGTGCCGGGGCGACGCGGGCTCGATACGCGCCGCCCGGCGCCGAAGGATCCGCCGCAGAAGTCATGGCCGGGCCGCTGCGAGTACGCGGCGAGCTGGTCTGCGTCGTTCTGCTTGAGCGTGGGGCCCCGTCGCGCGAGTACCAGGCGAGCGAGATGCTGCTGCTGGATTCGCTGCTGACGTTCTGCGGCGACCTGATCAGCAATCACCGGCTGCTGCACGAGCTGCGGGAGCTGTCCGTATCGACGATCCGCGCGCTGGTGAGCGCGGTCGACCAGAAGGACCCCTACACATCCGGGCATTCCGTTCGCGTGGGGTTCTACGCCACCGAGCTGGGACGGCGGATCGGCCTGATGGGCGATGACCTCCAGATGCTCCAGTGGAGCGCACTGCTGCACGACGTAGGCAAGATCGGGATCCGCGACGAGGTGCTCAAGAAGGAAGGCAAGCTCACGGACGAGGAGTTTGAGCACATCAAGGAACACCCGGTCCGCAGCCACCAGGTGGTCCAGCAGATCCCCCCGCTGGCGCGGGCGCTCGACGGAGCGCTGTATCACCACGAGAAGTTCAACGGTCGCGGCTATCCCGAGGGGCTTGCCGGCGAGGCGATTCCGCTGCAGGCGCGGATCATCCAGGTGGCGGACATCTTCGACGCGCTGACCTCGAATCGTTCCTATCGCGCGGCGTTCGATTGGCGAAAGGCTCTCGCCATACTCGCCGAGGAGTCGGGCAAGACGGTGGACCCGCAGCTTGCGGCGGCGTTCGATCCGCTCATTCACGAACTGGTCGGTGACCAGCCGGACGGCTTCGCCAGACTGACCGCGAGAGCCGAACAGTTCGCCCGAACGACGGCGAGCCTGCGGCCATCGCCGGGAGGATCCTGACGTGAATGTCACGCCCTTCGTATCCTGGTTTCCCATCATCATCGCCATCGGGCTGGGCGGTCGGCTGCTCGACCGGGCCCGCGCCGTGATGCTGGCCGGGTTGTGCGCGGTGTTCTGGGTGGCCCTGACGGTAAGCTCCACCGAGGCCGGAGCCTGGAGCGACCCGCTCAACGCCGCGGCGCTGCTGGCCGGGTGCGCCGCGCTTGTCGCCATGGGAGCGTGGGCGAGTGAGCAGGCCGCGACGAAGGCCGCAGAAGCTGCGAGCCAGCCCTCCGTAGCGGCCGGCGCGCGGCGCGATCTTTCAGCGACGGCACCGGAGCGCGCCGGGCACCGGGCGACGGACGAGTCGGCAACTCTGCCCGCGGCCCTGGAAACGGCCATGGAGCAGTTTGACGACTGGCTCGAAGTGCATCGGGACGATGCCGACCCCTGGCCGGCGTTCGACGAGTTCGTCCGCTGCATGCTCTATGCGACCTGTCGGGCGACTCATGTGCGGACGTATCGCGTGCTGAGCGAAGAAGATGATCTGATTCCGCTGACCGAGCCGCCGGTGGACGCCGGGGCCCGCGCGCAGTTGCCCTCGCCACGCCACGGCATCGTCGGCCACGTCGTGACGACCGGCCGATCGTATATCGCCTTTGACCCCTCTCACGGCGCGCTGCTGGAGCGCCTGGCAGACTCGGGCGGGCAGGCGTTCTCCACGGCGGACTGGTGCTTTCCCATCACGCAGGGCAGCCGCCGGATCGGCGTGGTCGTCGTAGGCCGCGTGTCTTCCAAAGATGAGCACGCGCCGCAGCCGGCCTACCTGCGACTCGTCGCGCGGAGCGTCGCGCAGTTCTGGTCGATGCTTTGCGAAACATGTCGAAGCCGATCGGCGGAGACGGACGATCCGGTGTCGAAGGTCCTGACTCGAGCGGCCTTCGTCCGCATCGGCGGGCAGGCGTTGCGCGATTCGTACCGCCAGGGCGAACCCGCGGCGGTCGCCGTGGTGGCGCTGGAGCGGCTGCGCCAGCTCAACGACACCGGCCGGTGGGAGCTGGCCGAGCAACTCGTGCGCGAGGCCGCCGCCGTGATGCGGGACAAGGTGCGCTCCGACGACCTGCTGGGCTGCTTCGACGAGTCGCGATTCCTCATCCTGCTGCGGCGGGTGGATTCTGAACTGGCCTCGCTGATTGCGGGTCAGCTCGTGGCGCGTTTGCAGCTTCTCTGCGGCGACGAGTCGCGCTGGCGGACGGCGATCCGCGTTCGCTGCGGCGTGGCGGGCAGCGGCCGCGAGCAGCCCGACCTGCGTACGCTGATCTCCGCGGCGGTGGCCCAGTGTCACCGCGCGCGACAGGGCAACGTCACGATGTCGAACGACGTGGACCGCAGCGGCCAGCCGAAAGCGATACGGTCGGAGCAGGGTGCATCATGAAGATCGAACGCCAGCAGGTCGGCACCGTGGAGGTTGTCACGCCGGTGGGCCCGCTGGTGGATGACGACTCGGCGATGTTCTGCAACGACCTGCTCCAGCGCCTGAAGGGGGCCAACCCGCGGCTGGTGCTCGCGCTGCAGGACGTGCCCTACCTCGACAGCGCCGCCATCGAGGGGATGCTCGATGCGGCCGACGAACTCGGCAAGCGAGCGCAGCAGCTCAAGCTGGCCAGCGTGTCGCCGACCGTTCGCGAGGTGTTCGAGCTGACGGGCGTCGTGGGGCGCTTCCAGCTTTTCGCGGATGTTCAGAACGCGGTGCGGAGCTTCCTCTAAAGTGTGATGTTGTGCAGGCCGCCCACACGGGCGGCATGCGGCGCCCGGTGATTCATGGCCCAGACGGCGATTGAACAATCCGTTCGGCTCGGCGATCAGCTCATCAAGGAGGGGCTGATCACGCAGGAGCAGCTCGCCGCCGCGCTCGCACGGCAGCAGACCAGCGGCCGGCGCATCGGCTTGTCGCTGGTGGACACCGGCGCGATCTCCATGTCCACGCTGGTGCAGTCGCTGGCCAAGCAGCTCAGCGTGACCGGGTGCGTGCTGCGTCACGGCCTGATCGATCCGAAGATCGCCAAAGCCATTCCGAAGGAAGAGGCCGAGCGGCTGAAGGTGCTGCCGCTCTTCAAGGTGCGCGGGGAGATGACCGTCGCGATGGTCAATCCCCAATCGCTGCCCGTGCAGGACCGGCTGCGCTCGCTGACGCGCTGCGAGATCGTGCCGATCCTCGTGCTTGAGGACAACCTCGTCGAGTACCAGAAGAAGTACCTCGCCGAGGACGTCAACGTCGACTCGTTCCTGACCTCGATCGAAGAGAGCAACATCCACATCTCCGAACAGGAGGCGGTGGACGAAGGCCCGGTAACCGACCTGGGCCAGATGATCGAGGGAAGCCCGATCGTCAACCTGGTGAACCTGGCGATCCTGACGGCGCTGCGCGCCGGGGCCAGCGACATCCACATCGAGCCCGATCGCGACGCGACACACATACGCTACCGCATCGACGGTCACCTGCGCGAGATGCTCAAGCCGCCGAAGGGGCTGCACGCCGCGATCGTCTCGCGCATCAAGGTGATCGGGCGGATGGATATCTCGGAGAAGCGCCTCCCGCAGGAGGGCCGCGTACACATCGTGGCCGACTCGCGGGAGATCGACCTGCGCGTGTCGAGCATGCCGACGATCCTCGGCGAGAAGATCGTGATCCGCATTCTCGACAAGACGAAAATCAGCTTCAACCTCGAGTCGCTGGGCGTGCAGGGGCAGGACCTGGCCGCGATCCACGCGATGGTCCACAGCCCGTACGGGCTGATGCTGGTCACCGGCCCGACCGGCAGCGGCAAGACGACGACCCTCTATTCCTCGCTCGACATTCTGCGCGACGAGTCGCGCAACATCGTGACGATCGAAGACCCCGTCGAGTACCAGCTTCCGCTGATCAACCAGATCCAGGTGCATGACCAGGTCGGGCTTACTTTCGTGCGTGCGCTGCGGTCGATCCTGAGACAGGACCCCGACGTGGTCATGGTCGGCGAGATCCGCGATCAGGAGACGGCCCGCGTCGCCATCCAGGCGGCACTCACCGGGCACCTCGTGATGTCGACGCTGCACACCAACGATTGTCCGGGTGGCGTGATGCGCCTGATCGACATGGGCATCGAGCCTTTTCTCATTTCGTCCGCGGTGCTGGGCTTCATCGCTCAGCGACTGGCGCGGCGCATCTGCCCGTCATGCAAGAGCGCATACTACCCCCCCGCCAGCCTGCTCCGCAGTGTCGGCTGGGAGCACCGGGCCAACGAACTGTTTCAGCGCGGCGAGGGCTGCCGGCAGTGTCACAACACCGGCTTCCGCGGCCGGGTGGGCATCTACGAAATCATGCTGCTCGACGCCGAACTGAAGCGGCTGACACAGGAGGACTGCTCGGAGACGAAAATCCGCACCTATCTCGCGCAAACCGGCTGGCGCACCCTGCGCCAGAAGGCGCTGGACCTGGTGGACCGCGGCGAGTCGACCCTCGAGGAGGTTCTCCGCGTGTCGCGAAGCGAGGCGCTGGACGTCGGAGACCCGACGGGCGCCGGGGCAGGCTCGGAGGAGGCCGCGGAGTGAACCTAACCTACGAAGCCGTCGACACCGAAGGGCGCAGCCAGAAGGACCGCATCGAAGCCCACGACGCGCGCGAGGCGCTGGAGATGCTCCGCCGCAAGGGGCTGTTCGTCACGCACCTTCACGAGGAGAGCGAGCGCGAGGAACGCGAGGCGGAACACGCTGTCGCCCGGGCCGAAGCCTCGGCCCGCCTGCCGCTCAAGGCCCTGACGATGTTCACCCGGCAGATGGCCATGCTGATGCACGCGGGCAGCGGTCTCGTGCCGGCGATCAGCGCGATCCGCCGCCAGATGAAGAAGCCCGGCCACGCGGCCCTGCTCGAAGCGATCATCGACGACCTGCAGGAAGGCACGACGCTGGCCGAGGCCCTGCGCAAGCATCCTCGGACGTTCGACTCGACCTACTGCGCGATCGTGCAGGCGGGTGAGGCGAGCGCCACGCTGACGGAGATGTTCGAGCGCCTGGCCCGGATGGTGGGCGCGCGCAAGGCGATGCGCAACAAGCTGCTCGGCGCGCTGGCCTATCCGTGCCTGCTCATCGCGATGAGCGTGAAGATCATCTTTGCCCTGCTGTTCTTCGTTCTGCCCCGGTTTGCCGAGATGTTCCGGCAGCTCGGCGCGGAGGTGCCGGCGCTGACACGGGGGATGCTGGCGCTGTCCGAGGCGATGCGCACCTACTGGTATGCCTTCGGCGGCGGGCTGGTTCTGTTCATCGCGCTGGTGGTGTGGGCGATACGCAGCCACTCGGGGCGACGGTGGATCGTCAACGTGCAGACCGAAATCCCGCTCATCGGCACCATGTGCGGCCGGCTGATCCAGGCGCAGGTGTTTCGAACGCTGGGGCTGCTGCTGGAGAGCCGCGTCGGCGTGCTGGATTCGCTCGAACTGGCCCGCGGTGTGACGACGAACAACCGCTTCCAGGCGCTGTTCAGCGGGATCGAAGAAGCCGTGACGTCCGGCGGCCAGTTCTCGGCGGCGTGCGAGAGCTCGAAGATTATCGAACCTTACATCTGCCAGGCCATCAAGACAGGCGAGGACAGCGGCAACCTCGGCGCCGCCATCACTTACAGTGCCGATATGCTCGATGAGGGCAACGCCGAGCTCGTCCAGGCGGCCACGAAGCTCATCGAACCGCTGATCCTGATCGGCATGGGGCTGGTCGTGGGAACGGTTGCGGTTGCGCTGTTCATGCCGCTGTTCGACCTGACCTCGACCATGCAATAGAGGGGATAAGCGAGCCACGATGAAGCTGTCGCTGCGGGGCATCAGAAAACGCACGTCGCCGATCGGGCTGGACCTCGGCACAACGGCGGTGCGCGCGGTGCAGATCGAGCATCGCGATCGCGGCTGGAGCGTGGCCCACCTCTCGCGCTGCGCGATCGAGCCGGGCGGCGACGCCCAGGCGGTACGCGAAGCCGCCGCCCGCTGTCTGCGCCAGGGGAACTTCGTGGGCCGGCGCGTCTGCGCGGCCCTGCCGGGACAGGCCATCGAATACCACATGCTCGAGCTTCCCGAGAAGCTGGCTGAAGGCGAATCGCGCACGCATCAGCTTGTCGTCGAGAACGAGGTGCGACGGCTGATGACGCAGACCGACGCGCCGGTGGAGATCCGGCACTGGACTCTGCCACGGTCGTCAGCCTCCGCTGCGCCGGCGGCCATCGGCGCCGCGGCCCGGCGCGACGCCGTGATGAACCTGCTCGACGTCTGCTCGGGCGCGGAGGCGACATGCTCATGCGTCGACACCAGCGGCTGGGCGCTGGCCCGATTCGGCGCGGCGATTCACGCCTGGGGCGACAAGGAAGTTGGCGGCGTGCTCGACCTGGGCGCTGCGCAGGCGCGGCTGGTGTTGTGCGTCGGCGGCGTGCCGGTGCTCGTGCGCTCGGTCGGCGAGGGCGGCGCGACGTGGACTCACCGCCTGGCCGAGTTGATGCAGATCAGCGACAAGGCCGCCGAGATCCACAAGTGCGAGCACGGCCTGGCATTGCAGGGCGGGGACGAATCGACCGCACCGGCACGGGGCGAGCTCGCCGGCATGGTGCTCGGCGCGCTGCGGTCGGACTTGTCCAAGCTCGCGACACAGGTGAAGCGATCGTACGACTTCGTCATCAGCTGCTACCCCGGCGCGCCGATCGGAACGCTCGTGCTGACGGGCGCCGGCGCGCGGCTTGTGAACCTTGACGCACATCTTAGCTCGATGCTGAGCATCCGCGTCCGACGGCCCGCGGATGCGGCGCCGGCGGACGGCGCCTCTCGGGTGCCGGCGCTGCCGGGACGGGCGACGCTCGAGGAGTACGCCGAGGCCCTGGGGCTGGCCCTTTCGGAGGGCGGTGATGGGCGGCATTAATTTCATCCCCCCCGACGTGCAGTCGACGCGTCGCCGCCGATCGCACATTCGCCGGTGGCTGACGACGGTCTGCATCGCGGCGGCGGTGGCGGCCATTCCGTTCGGGCTCAACGAGATGAGCCGCGTCGAAGCGGAAGAGCTGCGCGAGCGCGATCGCCAGTTGGCCTCCCAACTGGTCGCCATGCAGAAGGATCTGACCGGCGCCCAGGGCGAGGCCGTGCTGCTGGCGGGACGCATCGAGCGGGCCAGGGCCCTGCGTACCAAGCGGGCGTGGTCGGGGATGCTGACGATGATCGGCTCCTGCCTTCCGGCAGACGCCTGGCTGACCAGCGTGGCGACCGACCCCGCGGCGCCGGGCGGCGCCGGCGTCTCGGCGGCGGTGCGGCCCGCGGGCGTGCGAAAGGGCGAGACCAGTGCCGAGACAGTGAAGATCGACGCGCCGACGAAGCTCGTGCTGACCGGCTTCGCCCGCGAACACAGCCAGCTCTACACGTTCATGTCGAACCTGAAGATGACCGGCGTGTTCGAGGTGGTGAATCTCGAGCGATCGGTCCGCGAGAATCCCGGCGCCGAGTCGGCCATCGGGTTCACCCTGACCTGCGAGTGGTAGAGGAGCGAGGGCAATGTCGCGAAGCAACGCGGTCATCTGGATCGACGCCGTCGGCACGCTGGCGACGGTGTCACTGGCTGCGCTGGCGGCGTGGCTGACGTTCTTCGCGGGCACCGGCCCCCGCGGCGAGATCGCGGTGCTGCGCGATCGCATCGGCACGACGGAGCGGCGCCTCGCCAGCCTGGGCGTACAGCTTGCGGCCGAGCGCGACGTGGTGGCTGCGCGAACGGAGGAACTCCAGACAACCGGGCAGCTTCCGCACAACCCGGAAATCGAAGAAGACCTCCAGGCCCTCGCAGAGCTGGCGACGCGCAACCAGGTCGCCGTGCTTCGCGTGGCACCGCTGGCGCGAAAGGAATATCCCGGGCTGCTCGAGATCCGCTACGCGGTAGACGCGGCGGGATCGATCCCGGATCTCACGCGCTTCCTGCGGTCGATTGAGCTCGCGCCGTTCTGGGCTGACGTGAGCCATATGAAAATCGAGTCGGAGAGCACGCCCGCCGGAGGGGCGAAGGCGCGACGTGTCGCGCAGCTCACGTTGAGTCTGTTTGCCTCACCGCACAGCACGGAAGCGGAGAAAGACTCCGGGGCGTGACGCGGGCGATGTGAGCCTGCCGTCTGAATCATGAGCAAGAGTCGCAAAAAGCTGGCGCTGGGCGTCGTAGTGCTCGGCGCGGGGGCGATGATCGCCGACCGAGCGATGTTCGGCGTCGCCGAGCCTGCGCCCGCCGCGGCGGCGCCTGCGCCGGCGGGTCGCGCGGCTTCCGCCAAAGCAGCGACGCGCCCGGCAGCCGCGGAGGAATCGCTGGCGATTCCCGAGCTTGTCTTTCCCAAGCAGATCCCGAGGGTCGAGTCGCTCGAGGACATTCGTGACTGGTTCGCTCCGCCGGCGACCGTGGCCGAGGCCGAAGAGAACGAAGCGGACACCCCGTCCACAACGGCCGCCCCGCCCGCGCCGGCCAGCGCCGAGACGCCGTTCGAGCAACGCTATCGGCTCGACGCGGTGGTGATTATCGGATCGACGCGAATGGCCGTGGTAGAGGGTCGCTGGCTGCGCATCGGCGACACGCTCGGGGGTGAGAAGGCGCGTCTGGTGGAGGTGCATGACCAGGCCGCCGTCTTTGAGATCAGGGGCGAGAAAAAGTCGCTCCGCGTGTTTCAGAGCGTCTTTACGCGCGACAACTAAGACGCTTTGCACACGGCTCCGATAGGGGAAATGGGAATATACGCAGACCGGCCCGGCAACCGACCGAGGCTGTCGAGGGCCGGATTCCTGCGACAAGAACCCGCGGCGGTGCGACTTGTGCGTGCAAGCAGGGCATCCGGCGAGCGCGGGGAAGGACGCTACGAGGGAGTAATCGGGATGTTGAACAAGACTCGGTTTCGCGGATTCAGCCTTGTGGAGCTGGTGATCGTGGTCGTGATCATCGGCGTGATCGCCGCCATCGCGGTGCCGCGCATCAGCCGCGGCGCGAAGGGCGCCAACGACGCCTCGGTGCGCGGCAGCCTCGCGTCGCTGCGCAACGCGATCGACATGTACGCCGCCGAGCACGGCGGCTCGTTCCCGGGCGCCGACAAGGACCCGGACACCTTCATCCGTCAGCTCACCACCAAGACGGACGCCCTGGGTGCGGCGAACGTGGACGACACCAAGAACATTTACGGCCCGTACCTGCGCGGCGGCTTGCCGCCGCTTCAGGTCGGCCCGAACAAGGGCGCCAGCGGCGTGGATATCCTTGAGGGCACGCCTACGGTCGACGAGGCCAAGACGACCGCCGGCTGGGTCTTCGACGCCCTGACGGGGACGATCATCGCCAACACCGACGACACGGATGAGGCGGGCGTGGCGTACAGCGCCTACTAGCCCGCAGCCGGCCACCCCGCACAGGGGGCGAGGCGACTGCGGTCGCAATCGTCCAGCGGCCGAGGCCGGCGACCGACCATGCGAAACCGAGCCGGCCGCGGGGTGGTGCATCGCATCCCCGCGGCCGGTCTCGTTGGGCGAGTCGAACACGGAGAATCGGGAGCGAGGCGGCAGGAATGGGATCTTCAGCCGGACAGCGGACTGTCGGCGTCGCGCGTCGCGCTCGCCGCGGCTTCTCGCTGGTCGAGCTCGTCATCGTTGTGGTCATCATCGGCGTGATCGCCTCGATTGCGGTGCCCCGGATCACTCGCGCCGGCAGACAGGCGGAGATCAACGCCCTGCGATCGACCGTCGCGACGGTGCGCGAGGCGATCGACATCTACTATGCGGAGCACGGCCGCTTTCCCGGCTACGACCCGGAGTCGGGCGAGGCCGACGGCGCCATGTTCGTTCGCCAGTTGACCGAGTACTCCGACCGCAAGGGCTACGTGCAGCCGATTGGCGGATCGCCCTACATCTACGGGCCGTACGTTCGGAATCCGTTTCCACGGAATCCGTTCAACGGGCTCGACACGGTCGCGGTGAAGGCCGCGGTGGGCGATGACGAGCCCGAGCCGGCCTCGACGGGGTGGGTGGCGGTGCTGGCCACGGGGAACTTCCGGCTCAACGCGGCGGAAAAGGACATCACCGCCCATCGACTGGCGGTCGTGGCTGATCCTCTGGTAACCCAGGGCAAGGCGCTCACGATTGAGCTGGGCGGCGAAGTCGAACCGAAGTAACCGCTCGTGCGACATCGCGGTCGCCGGAGGCTGACGCGTGGCAAAGAACCAACGCAGATCGTGGCCGCGACGCGGCATGACGCTCGTCGAGACGACGGCCTCGATCGTGATCATGGTCGTGATCACCGGCAGTGTCGTGGCGGCGGCGCGTGTCATGGTGGTCGGCGCCACGGGGCTCGAACGGCTTGCCAAGGCGCGGCAGACGACGCAGCTCGCCCTGGCGCGGTTCCGCGAAGAGGTCGGTTCGGCCATGACGATTTCCGAGCTGACCGAAACCAGCATCACCTTCACCCACCCCGACATGGACGGCGACTCGGTCGCCGAGGTCATCCGCTACTCGTGGGCAGGGATGCCCGGGGATCCGGTGGTGCGCGAGCATCGCGGCTTCACGACGTCGAACCTGCTGGAGTCATGCACACACTTTGCCCTTGCGGTCGACCTGCGCAAGCCCACGAACGAGAACGTGAGCGGCTACGGCGACGAGATGATCCTGGCGGGGCACGACCTCGGCGGCGGACAGACCTACGACTCGTTTGAGTTCGCACTAAGCCCGAATCAGGTGATCGCACAGTGCTTCACACCCGCGATGAAGGACGCCACGCGGTGCCGCATCACGCGCGTGGCGGTGCAACTCGCGGCCGTCAAGCCCGGGGCTCCCGGTGAGGTTTCGCTTTCGCTGACCACAACCTCCGCCGGCAACCCGACGACAACCACCCTCGATTCGACGCGCATTGCCGTTCGCAACCTCACGACGGAACCGCAATGGCATGAGCTTTCGCTCGCGGCGGATGCGCAGCTCGCGACGGCGACGACCTATGCCGTGGTGATTGCTGCAGATCGCGCCGGTGTCGCCCTCGCTCCGTTCGACACCCTGACAAGCGGCACGGCGAACACGGCGAGCCACGCGAAGTTCTCCGCCAACCGCGGCGCGGCCTGGGACAGCGGCACGCCACCACTCAGCTCGGATGCACGCCTGCTGGTCTACGGGCGGTTCAACGTCGCCACGAAGCCCACTGAAGTCCCCGACGGTACGAAGGTGACGGCGGTGTACGTGGAAGTGACCGGAATCGAAGGTGACCAGCCGATGGATGCCCGGGCAGGTGCCGTGTGTGTCAACGCCCCGCCGCTGATGGGAGTGAGTGTCGATGCCACGATCATCCGCAACCGCTCCTAAGCGCGCCGCGGCCCGCCGCGCGTTCAGTTACGTCGAGGCTGTGATCTCGACAGTCATCCTCGGCACCGCCGTGGCCGCGGGGATGAGCCTGTACGGGTCGTTCGCCCGCGGGGCGCTGATGGACGCGCAGCGCGGCGACGCCATGGCGCTGTGCAACGAACTGATGACCGAGATCCTGGCGAGGCCCTTCGAGGAGCCGGGTCGGGCCCCCGGATCCTTCGGCAAAGAGACCGGCGAATTGTCGCGATCGACCTTCGACGACGTCGACGATTACCACGGCCTCAACGAGGGGCCGCCCCAGGCCTTCGACGGATCGTTCCTCGACGTCGAGCGCTACCGTGGATTCCGCCGAAGGGTGGAAGTCTTCAATGTGGCGGAGTCGGATCTGACCACCGTTCGCACGGACGGCTCAACAGCGGCCAAGCTCATTCGTGTGTACGTGGTGAAAAACAAGCGAACGCTGGCCGAGCTGGTCGCCGTTCGCGCGAGGTATACCGATGACTGACCGCCGTACCCTATCAACGGCGCGGTGGAGACGCCGGGGCGTGGCCCTCTATGCCACCACGCTGTTCCTGGGGCTGCTGATCGTCGCGGCGGGCACGAGCCTCGTGCAGCGGCAGCGCCTGGAGCGCCGCATGGCTGCCGACGCGGCGTCGCTCGAGCAGGGGCGGCTGCTGGCCCGCAGCGCGCTGGAATGGGTGCTGATGACCGCCGGGACGGACGCCTCGTGGCGGACGCGCTACGCGGGGGCGACGACAGCTTTCCAGGTCGGATCGGCCGGCGGCGTCACCGTGGCACTCAGCGATGCCGACGGGAACCTGGCTGACGCCGACAATCAACTCGTGAGGATGTCCATCACCGTCAAGACCGGCCGGACGGTAAGGCGTTTCGAAGCGCTCGCCGGACCCGGTCCGGCCCCGATCCTCAGCCATGCCATTAACGCCACCAGCTCGATTCATCTCGGTACCGCGCCGACGGAAGTAGCCGGGCCGTTGTACGCGACGAGCTCGATCTCGAAGGCCCTGCTCCCGCTCACCATCACCGCGACCAAAGACGGCCGGTTCGACGTGGCGCCGTTGGGGTTGGTGGGCGTCGGGCTGTCGCCCGCAAACATCCTCGCGGCGCCTGTGGCGCGGCCGACGATAGACCTCACCGCGCTGGCCGCCAAGGCCACGGCGCTTCCCGACATGAGCGGCGGCGGCTACGAAGTGAGGGCGGTCAGCGCCACGTCGGAGGCGAACTCCGCGGGTACACCCAACGCCGAAGGGCTGTACCTGATCAACGCCGGCACACTCGATGTGCTGATCGAAAACGTCCACATCAAGGGCACGCTCATCATCCGGGCGTCAGGCACGCGGACGATCCAGTTTGGCAAGGGGCTGGTGCTCGAGTCGGCCGCCTTTGGGCACCCGACACTCATCATCGACGCCGCGGATGGAGCGGTAGATCTCAACCTCGACGTCGGCCTGAGGGAGAGCGACCTGGCACGCGATCTCAACGGGGATGGAGACATGACCGACCAACTTCGTACGGCGATCAACGGGCTGGCCATATCCTCGGCCAAGACCAACACGCTTCGCACGTCGAATTGGCTGCTCCGGGGTTGCCTGCTGTGCAGATCGGCGAGCATCGACTCGGCCATCTCGATCGACGACGACGCTCGGCTGCGTACCGACGTGCCGATCGGCTTCACCGACGGCCGGCTGCATCTCGTCCAGGGCTCATTCCGGGAGATCCTGCCATGACCACCGCGCGGCGCGACCGCTTGCGATCAGACCGGACCCGGGCGTTCTCGCTCATGGAAGTGGTCATCGTCATCGCGGTGATGACCACGATTCTGGTGATCGCCCAGCCGCGCGTGGCCGAGGCACTGCAGCGGCAGCGGCTGCGCGGCGCGGTGGACGTGCTCGTGGCCGATCTCAAGCTCGCCCGTTCCGAAGCGATCCGCATGCGAACGTACACGCTGGTGGTCTTCGACACCACGAAGGACCGCTACGCGGCCTGGTACATCGACACCAGCGCAGATCCGCCGGCCTGGGCGGTGATGCAGGACCCGCTGATGCCGCGCAGGCGGATGGTGGTCGAGCTGGGAGCGGACCCCGATCGCGGCGCTGACATCCTGCTCGCCAGCTTCGAGGACGTGTCGGCCGTGGGGTTTGACCCGTACGGGTCTGCCATCCAGGGCGGTGGTATCGTGCTGGGTCTCGGCCGCCTGCGCGTGGAAGCGAAAATGGGGGCCGGCACCGGCGGCGTGAACGTCGGCCCGATGTACGAAGACACCGTCAACGCGGCACCGGCGCGCGAGCGATCGGCGGAGACCGACGGCGTCGCGCCAGCAGACATCGGGGCTTCCGGCGGTACCAGAACCGAGGAGCCGACCGAGGACGGCAAGGGAGGCGAGATCGGCACGAACGAGACCCCCACAGAGCCGGCCAAGGGCGAGACCCCCACCGAAGACGGCGGCAAGACGGAGGCCACCGCCACGGAACCTGTCGAGCCGGAAGAGGGACTGGTCGGCGGGCTGCTGCGTGCGCTGCTGAGGTAGACGGGACAGACCTCGCGGCGATCAAGGAATGAGTACGACCTTGCCCTTCACCGCGCGCGACTCGATATAGCGGTGCGCCTCAGCCGCGTCGGCGAGGGGGTACTCGCGATCGATCACCGCCTTGATCTTGCCGTCACGCAGCAGTGCAATCCCGCGGCGAAGTTCATCCATGCCGCCCATGAACGATCCCTTGAGCTGATGCCGCCGGAAGAAGAGATTCCGGATGTTCAAGGTGGCCTTGATGCCGCCGACGAGGCCGAAGTTCACAAACGTCCCGCCCGGACGCAGCGCGTCGAGGTTGGACTCAAAGACGCTCGCCCCGACGTTGTCGATCACGACATCCACGCCGAGCCCGTCGGTCCAGTCCTGCACGCGCTCGACGAAGTTCTCCTCGCGGTGATTGATGACCAGCTCGGCGCCGCTGCAACGGGCGGGCTCGACCTTGTCGGGCGAGCCGACGGTCGTGGCCACGCGGGCGCCCAGCGCCCGGGCCAGTTGAACGCAGGCATTGCCGCTGCCTGACATCCCCGCCTGCACCAGCACCCGCTGCCCCGACTTCACACCGCCCAGCGTCTCGACCGCGTGCACGGCCGTCATCAGCACCAGCGGCATCGCCGCAACCTGCGTGGGCGGCAACCCCGTGTCATCGGGCAGCACGAACCGGGCGGGCATGCGCATGTACTCCGCGTTGCCGCCCCAGGCGTGCGAGCCGGTCACTTCAAAGCTGGGCGCTGCGTTCTCGGGGCGGATGTCCCAGTCGGCGGGCTCGGTCGGATAGCCGGGCGCGGCGATCACCGCATCGCCCTCGCGAAAACCGGTCACGCCCGGACCGACGGCGGCAATCCGCCCGGCCACGTCCGCGCCCATCACGTGCGGCATGGCGATGTCGGTGAACAGGGCGCCCATGCGCAGATACAAGTCGTAGCGGTTGATGCCGCAGGTGGCGACCTGGATGAGCACCTCGCCCTCGCCCGGGCTCGGGGGAGCCACCTCGGCGGATTCGAGCACTTCGGGGCCGCCGAAGCGGCGGATGATCGTTGCTTTCACGGCCGTCCTCCCGGGGCGGCGACGCTGACGAACGTCGCGACGCGCGGCTCGACGCGGTTATCCGGACCTCCGCGCCGCCGCACGTCCCCGCGCGCGGATCACAGGCGACACGCCCCTCTGATCACACCGCCCGCGGAGCCCCGGTCGCCATTGTGCGGAGATCGTCCACGCCGGTAAAGTCCGCAAATCCCCTGTGGCCGCGCCGCGGGCCGCGAGAACTATCGGTCGCCGCAGCGCCAGCGCTCGGCGGCACCCGGACACAGCAAAGTGGGATGGCGCCTGCCAGTCATCCACGCACCACGCTGCGCCTGACGCGCGATGCAGGCGAACGCGCGGTTGATCGGACCAGGCGGCCTGTGCTGCCCCGAGGGAGAGAAACGCCATGCCCCTGAGTTTGGCTCACCCGACCGCAGACACCACGACACCCACCGGCGAACCCGGGATCCGCGATCGCGCGTATCGCGAGGCAGCCGGGCTGTCGTGGTGGTGGGCGGCGCTGGTGGCGGTTGGTGTGCTCTACGGCTCCCTGCTGCCGCTCAACTTCGACTCCGCGCGGCTCGCGACGCTGCACATCGGCGACGTCGCGGCGATGCGCTTTGAGCGAGCGGGCGTGGAGGACGTGATCACCAACCTGGTTGTGTACCTTCCCGTGGGATTCGCCCTGGCGGCGACTGCCGCCCTGCGGCGACGTTCCCTGCTGATTGCTGCGATGGCGGCGACGGTGCTGGGAACGCTCGTGAGCCTGATGGCGGAGTGGCTTCAGCACGCGGTGCCGCTGCGGGTGCCGTCCCTGACCGATGTGGCGCTCAACGCCGCGGGAAGCCTGGCCGGCTCGCTCCTGTCGCGCGGCCTGTGGCCGGCGGGGCGGGCGATCGTCGCCGCCGCCGCGATCGAGTTGCGCTGCCGGCCGTTCCGGTCGCTGGCGCTCGCGCTCGGCACGGCGCTGGCCGCGTGGAGTCTGGCACCCTTTGATGTGCTGACCAAGCCCGAGAGCCTGGCCCGCGCGTTCCGCCTTGCGGAATGGTCGGCGCTGCCGCGGGGTACGTTCTCGCAGGCCTGGCTGCGCGAACTGGTGGAAGCGTCGTGGTTCGGGCTCTGGGCGTACTTCGCGCTGCTCGGCCGCGCCGAGGCGGGAGATCGCCCGCGGCTGCGGGCCGCCGGGGTGCTGGCACAGGGGGCGGCGCTGGTCATCGTGATCGAGGTCCTCCAGCTCTTCGTGCGGTCGCACGTGTTCGAGCTGGCGGCGATCGTGCTGCGCTGCGTCGGTGTGGTGATCGGCGTTCTCGCCGGGGTTATGGTGGCCAATCGACGCCAGCCCGGCGCGTGGGCCGAGCGGCCACGGATTGCCGCGCCGACCGCCCTGCTGCTCGCGGCGCTGGGTGTGCAGATCGCTACGATCTGGCTCCTGGCTTCACCGCGGACCGCGCTGCCCTCGACAGGCACGCCAGCGTGGGCGGTCCCTTTCGAGTCGTTGTGGCGCGGGTCGATGCTCTGTGCAGCATGGAGCATGATGGCCGATGCGCTGCGCTACGGGCTGATGGCGGCGACGCTGGTGGTGGTGCTGCGGCGCGCTGGATGGCGCACCTTGCTGCTGCCCGGCGCGGCGCTTGCGGTGGCGGCGGCGACGGTGCACGTCTGGAGCCGGCTGCCGCTGAACGGCGTGATCGACCTGACCGTCCCGATTCTGGCGATGAGCTCCGCCATCGCGGCGACGCGGCTGTATGTCCTGCTGCGGAGCGGCCGCACGCCGCAACCCGCGGTGTAACTCCCGACAATTCACAGCCTCTGGCGAAGCTGGGAACGGACGTTCGCCGCGCGGGGCGTTGCGATCCGGGCCGCGCCGCGCACAATCCCCACATGGACGTCGCGAACGCGAAGCCCGAAGTCCCTCCCAACACCACGCGCCCCGGAACCCCGCGCGGGACGGTCGAACTGATCCTTGGCTGCATGTTCAGCGGCAAGACGACGCTGCTGCTCGACCGCATTCGCGCCGCCGGTACGCAAGGGGTCTGTTCCTTCAAGCACGCGCTCGACCGGCGATACCGCCCGGATCGCATCGTCGCCCATCACGGCGACACGGTGGCCTGCCGGGCAGTGGCCGCATCCGGCGAGATCGCCCGCGGCGTGCCGCGCGGGACGGTGTTCTGCGCGATCGACGAGGCGCACTTCTTTGACGAGGGGCTCGCCGAGGTGGTCGACCGCCTGGCGGGGATGAGCGTTTGTGTTTGCCTGACCGGCCTCGATCTGGACAGTTGGGGAAGGCCCTTCGGCGTCGTCGAGGCACTGCGCCGCGGGGCGACGCAGGTGTCGCGGCAGTTCGCCGCATGCGGCCGATGCGGCGCCCCGGCCGACCACACCCAGCGGCTCACGCCGATCGTCGGGAGCAACCTCGTCGGCGGTCCGGAAAGCTATGAACCGCGCTGCGCGGCGTGCTGGCAGCGTCCGCCCGAAGCGCCGCCCGATTAAACGCCCGGATCAGGCCTAGCCCCAGATAACCCGACCGGCGTCGAAGATCGGTCCGGCTGTGCAGCACAGTTCGTACCGCCAGCCCTCCACCGCCGCCGCGTCATGCACGGGCACCACGCAGGACTGGCAGGTGCCCATGCCGCAGGCCATCGCCCGCTCCATGCACAACCAGCACTCGATGCCGCGGGCCACGGCGTATTCAGCGACGAATCGCAGCATGCGCTCCGGACCGCAGGCGTAGAGCACGAGATCCTCCGCCGGAACAGGGTTCGCAACGTGATACGCAGAGAGTGCCGCGCCGATATGGCCCGGGAAGCCGAGTGAACCGTCATCGGTGCTCAGCACCGTGGCGACCCCTGCCGCGGCGAACTCGCGACCGGTCATTGTCGCGCGCAAGGCGCGCCCGTCGGGCAAAATGCCCGGATCGAGCGCGAAACAAAACAGGTCGGAAGACTGCGCGCCGCAGAGCGCGACCGCTTCGCGCTTCGCCGCCGTCAGGGCCCCGGCGAGCATCAGCATCGGCGGCACGCCGACCCCCCCGCCGATCATCCACGCGTGCTGCTTTGTCGCCGAGATGGGGAAGGCGTTGCCCAGCGGGCCGAGCACGCTGACTTCGTCGCCCGGCCGCAGCCCGGCCAGCCAATGCGTCGCCTTGCCAACGACCCGATGGATGATGTCAAAGCGCACCACCGCGCCGCCGCGCTCGACGGCCACCACGCTGTACGCCCGGCGCAGCATGGGCGACTCGAACGTCTGACGCCACGCCGACAGGTCGGGCAACGCTTCACCCTGGTCCCAGTAGCAAGGTTCGCGAAGCGCCGACTCGGCCGCGGGCGAAACGTGCGCAAACTGCCCCGGGCGGACCTCGGGCAGCGTCGGCACTTCAACCGTCAGGCGGAAGTGCTCGCGACAGACCGCGCGGTTTGCGATCACGCGACCGGTCTGAATCATCGCGCAGGCTTGCTCGGCAGCGCTCGGCGCGGAGGCGTTGGGGTTACTCATGATCGCGTCGTAAAAAAACCTCCGGGACCACGCCTGCAGGAGGCGGATCCCGGAAGTCGCCACGGCTAAGAAAGCCGATGCTCGAAGCGGCCGGCGAGGCCGCGATATTGCGTGTTCGGGTCGCTCGACCCATGAGCCCCCTTCTATCGCGCTCCGCCGGGGGTGTCAACGCCGCTAAACCACGTCGAACCGCGGCCTATGCTTCGTTAATCTATTATCCATAAATAGCTTATATCTTTTTGCGCGCCGGCTGGATTGCCTCCATGCCCCGCCTGGTGCGAGGCTCCCGGGCCTGTGAAATGAGCCGGGGGCAATCGATTCTCGGACCTGTCCGCCGCACGCAGCCTACGCTCGAAAAATATCGGGAGCGTAGTAGTCGGACAGGGTTGGCGCGCTATGATTGATTTGTCCGGGGTTCGATGCGTCGGCCTGACCAGGCTGCACCGGGGCTCGTCGGGGGACGGGCCGCAAACCGGGGGCAGCCGATCGCGGGGGCGATTCGTGGTGGGCTGGCGCGGGTCTTGGGGTTCGAATGGTTCACACGGGTCGTAGCCGGCATTCGGCGCCCGAGGTGCATTCGCACCCCGCCGATCCGCACCCAGAATGACGCGCCCGCGGGGTCTGACCGGGCCTGCGAACTACCGCGTAGTGCTCGGTCAGCCCCGCCTCCTTCTCTCTCTCCTTGTTGACGCGGTCGCCGCGTCAGGACACGCCCCGCATCGGCGGGGCGTGTTTTTTTTGCCCGCGGCGGGCGCCGGGGCGGCTGCACTCGGCGAACGCCGGTTCGCCGCGTAGAATCATCGCCGAGGCGCGAACCGCCGCGTCGCGGCCCGCCCGGAACCGCCTGGTTTCATCCGATGGCCCAGGAAAAACCGAAACGACTCGCCAATCTCGTTGTCACGCTTCGCGACGGCCTGCCGGAGCTGCGCCGCCGGACGGGCCACGCGATTGCCGCGTTCCGCGAGAACCCGCGCGACGCCTGGGCCTCGCCCGCGGTGCGGTACACGATGTACCTGCTGCTGGCGCTGCTGGGGCTCGGCGGCGCGAGCTATCTGTCCTCATGGATCGTGCCGGTCAACCCGGAAGCCCGCGAGCGCGCCGACACGGCGGATTTTCACGTACTCTGTACGCAGCCCGACTGTCTGCATCACTTCGTAATTCACAAGGAGTTCGGGTTCCGCCGCTTCCCGGTGGAATGTCCGAAGTGCCACAAACTGACGGGCGAGCGGGCGATCCTGTGCAATTCGCCGACCTGCCGCGGCGCGTGGGTCGTCCCCGTCGAAACTGAGCGTGGCCGGCGATGCCCCGGCTGCGGCGAAGCGTTCCCGGCACCCTAGTCCTCGCTCCGTTGCCCGATCACGGCGGGCCGGGTTCCGGATCCTCGCGCTTCGTGCGCCTCGCGCGGGGCGGACGGCGGCCCGATCGAACCTCGTCTTCAAACGTCTTTCGGCTGCGGAGCATGTGGTGGTAGTGCTGCGCGAAGCGGTGGGCCTCGTCGCGCATCGACTGCAGCAGCCGCAGCGCAGGGTTGTTGCGCGAGAGGCGGATCGGAGCGCTCCGCGCCTGGGCGTAAATCTCCTCTTCGCGCTTGGCGAGCGAGATGACCATCGGCGGCTGAATCCCCATCTCTCCGAAGACCGACTGTGCCGCGTGAAGCTGGCCGAGGCCGCCGTCGATGAGAATCACGTCGGGATAGAGCTCCTCCCCCGCCGCGGCGTGGCGGTAGCGGCGCGACACGACCTCGCGGATCGCCGCGTAGTCGTCGACCCCTTCGACGGTACGGATCCGAAAGCGACGGTAGCCCGCCTTGAACGGCCGACCGTCGATAAAACACACGAGCGAGCCAACGGTCTCTTCGCCCTGCAGGTGGGCGATGTCGATCGCCTCCAGACACCTTGGCCGGTCAGGCAGCGAGAGCAGCTCCGCCAGCCGGTCGAGCCCGGCGGACGGGTCGATGTAAAACACCTCGGGCTGCACGTCCTCCGCGACGTCGCCGGAGAGCGAGAGCGACTCGATGGCCTTGATCCGATCTCGAAGGACGGCGGCCTCTTCGAAGCGCAGCGCCGCCGACGCCGCCACCATCTCACCTCGCATCTGGCGCAGCAGCACGCTGCGCTTGGTGCCCAGCAGCTTGCGCAGGCGGTCGATGTCCTTGCGATAGTCCTCGCGACTGATCAGCGCGGCACAGGGCGCGGTGCACTGGTTGATGGCGTGCAGCAGGCAGGGGCGGAAAAAGCGACGCGAATCGTCGCCCTCGCGGATCTCCAGTTCGCAGGTGCGGAACTTGAAGACCTTCTGCAGCGCGTTGACCGCATCGCGCAAACCGGCCGGCGAGGTGAACGGGCCGAACAACTTCGTCCCCTTCAGCCGCGGCGTGCGTGTGACGAATACGCCGGGGAAGTCGTCGCCGATCGTGATCTCC
This sequence comes from uncultured Phycisphaeraceae bacterium, assembly GCA_964426945.1. GTDB lineage: Bacteria > Planctomycetota > Phycisphaerae > UBA1845 > UBA1845 > CAYRSS01. The sequence goes on along the minus strand of CAYRSS010000008.1, from coordinate 77,637 downwards.
AGGTAGGGGAAGGACTTGTCGTCCTTGAGCATGGCGTTGTGCGGCGGCTGGATGTCCTTGATAAGGCGGCTTTCCTTGAGCAGCGCGTCCACCTCGCTGTCGCACTCGATAAAGTCCACGTCAACGACCTGCTCGACCATGCGACAGATGTCGGGCCCGCGCGAGTTGAGCAGGTCTGCGGAAGGCTGGAAGTAGCTCGACACGCGGGCGCGCAGATCCTTCGCCTTGCCGACGTACAGCACGCGCCCGTCCGGATCCTTCATGAGGTACACGCCCGGCACCCTGGGGAACAAGGCGATGCGCTCGCGCAGGGTCTGGAGACGTTGCGGGTCCATAATCAACGGTCGCGGCGCAGGCGGGGGTTCGGGCGCACCCTGTCGATAGGGTTTGTGCAGACGCAGGTCGGCGTATCCCCGCCGGTTCATCCGGAGCCCCTCCATGCGGCCGGTCGTGGCGTTTGCCGCGCGGGCGGATCAGGGCCGGCCCTCCGCACGCCCACCTATTGTATAGCGCACTTGGTTCCGGGCGACCATCAGCGGCAAACCGTCACGCCGAGCCGTCCCGAGCGTGAGCGGCGATGACAACCCGCAGGGCCGGTATTACAATTCCGCCCCCATGATCGCCCGTCTCCACAGTGTGGCCTTCTGCGGCATCGAGGCGATGCCCGTGGAAGTGGAGGTCGACGTTTCGCCGCGCGGCTTTGCCAACGTGGCCATCGTGGGGCTGCCCGATCCGGCGGTGAAGGAGAGCATCGAGCGCGTCCGCAGCGCGATCCAGAGCGCCGGCTTCCAGTTTCCGCGCTACAAGACGGTGATCAACCTGGCTCCGGCCGACATGCGCAAGGAAGGACCACTCTTCGACCTGGCCACCGCACTCGGGATGCTGATCGCCTCGGGCGAAGTGGCCGCGGACTCGGCCGGGGAGGTGCTCGTCGTCGGCGAGCTCGCCCTCGACGGTCGCGTGCGGCCGATCAAGGGGGCGCTCTCCTCCGCGATCCTCGCCAAGGAAGTCGGCTTCAAGCGGATCATGCTGCCGCAGGAGAACGCGAGCGAGGCCGCGGTCGTCGATGACATCGAGGTCATTCCTGTTACCAGCCTGACCGAGGCCGTGGGCTACCTGACTGGGGATCTGCCCATCACCCCGGCCGCTTGCGACTCGATCGGCGTGTTCGACAAAGCGAAGGTGTACGACGTGGACTTCGGCGAAGTCCGCGGTCAGGAGGGGGTCAAGCGGGCGCTCACCATCGCTTCGGCGGGTGGACACAATGTGCTGATGGTCGGCCCGCCGGGCTCGGGCAAGACGATGCTGGCCAAGCGCCTGCCGACCATCCTGCCACCGCTTTCGCTGGCCGAGTCGCTGGAGACGACGCGCATCCACTCCGTCTCGGGCGAACTCAAGCCGGGGGTAGCGCTGCTCGCCACGCGTCCGGTCCGCTCGCCGCACCATTCGGCCAGCACCGCGGCGCTGGTCGGCGGCGGGTCGGTGCCCAGGGCCGGCGAGGTGTCGCTCGCTCACCACGGCGTGCTGTTTCTGGACGAGTTCCCCGAGTTTTCGCGGCCCGCGCTGGAGGCGCTGCGCCAGCCGCTGGAGGACGGCGTCGTCACCATCGCCCGCGCGCATCATACGGCCACGTTTCCCGCGTCGTTCATGCTCGTGGCGGCGATGAACCCCTGTCCGTGCGGCTACTACACCGATCCGAGAAAGCCCTGCAAATGTTCGCCGATCCAGATTGAGCGCTACCTCTCGCGCATCAGCGGGCCGCTGGTCGATCGCATCGACATCCACATCGAGGTGCCGGCCGTCCCCTACAGCGAGCTGCGCAGCGGACGCGAGGGGCGGCCGTCGGCCGAGATGCGCGAGCATGTGCAGGCCGCGCGGGCGGTGCAGCGCGAGCGCTTCGGCGGCGACGGTCGAGGAAGCAACGCCCGCATGACGCCGCGACAGCTCCGCGAGCACGGCCGACTCGACGAGGCAGGCGAGATGGTGCTGCGGCAGGCGATGACCGAACTGGGCCTCTCCGCCCGTGCCCATGACAAGGTCATTCGCGTGGCGCGCACCATCGCCGACCTCGCCGGACGGGCGTCGATTGCGCCGGAAGACGTCCACGAAGCGGTGCAGTACCGGCGGCTGGATCGGCGGCTGTAGCCCGCCGCCGCGATCGTCTATCATCGGTCTGGCATGATCGAAGCCACCTGCCCCCATTGCATGCACGTGGTCACCGCCGAGACGCCGGGCTCGGCGCGCTGTCCGAACTGCGGCGCCCAGGTCGCCGTTCGCAAAGTCGGCGCGGCCACGCCGCCGGTCGCGCCCGCCACGCCACGCGCGGCTTCGATCCCGCGGCAGGTGCCGGAGGCCGCGGCGCCCGGCTCGCCGCCGGTGACGCCGGGCGCAGCCATGCCGACACCCGAGCGCCCGCTGCGCACCGCTTCGCTGCTCACGCTGATCTTCGGGCTGCTGGTCATCGTTCCGTTCGTGACCCAGGTCATCGCGCTGATCTGCGGAGCGGTCGCTCTCGGTCGCCGACGAAAGCCGAACGAACGCGTTGCCGGAGCGTGGTTCGGCATCGTTCTCGCGCTGCTGGCGCTGGCTGGATGGGGGGTGGCGTGTCGCTGGTCGCTCGGCTTGCGTAACCGGCCGGGCGGTTTCTTCCCGATGCCCTATGCCGGCGTGACGACGGCCGAAGAAAGCGACGACCTCTCCGTCCTCGCGATACAGGAGGCGATGACCCTTGTGGAGGCCGCGTGCCGCGACTACCGGCGCGACTTCAATCGCTGGCCCGCCTCGATCGACACGCTTCGGGGCAACTACCTGCCCGCCCAATACACCCTGCCCAGGGGCGTGACACTGCATGCCGGACCGCCCGATCCGGCGCGCGACGACGGCCGGTGGGTTCTACTCTCGTCTCAACCGATCACCAGCAGTCTCGACGGTGAGCCGCTCGCCGCGCCGCATCGGCTCATCATCCGCCCCGGCGGCAAGGTTGAGTTGGTCACCGCACGGGAAGCCGACGAACTGCTCGCCGGGCAGCCAGCCCCGCCGCCTTCGCCAGAAGACTCGCCCTGATAACGCGCCACGCGCAGCCGGGTGCGCGATAACGCGCACACCCCAAGCAGGCCTGCGGATCACGCGCTGATCGCCCCTGCTTGGCGTTCCGGGACCTCGTCTCAGGGCAGTCACGACGGGACCACATCCGGCACGGCCCGTGCATGCCTGTCCGGTGTGATCCCATGACGACCACCGCGCCAACCTTGTCGCGTCGGAGGCTGATGATCCGGGGCCGGGTCCAGGGTGTGGGTTTTCGCCCCTTCGTGGTCCGGCTGGCGAAGCGGCTGGAGCTGGCGGGATTCGTCAGCAATGACCCGCGCGGCGTGACCATCGAGATCGAGGGCCCTGCGGATCGCGTTCGTGCTTTCGTACGCATGCTGCCGCGCGAGTTGCCGCCGCTGGCGTCGATCGGCCTGATGCGCTCGATTCGACAAGCGCCGCAGGGAGACCGCGCGTTCCTCGTGCGGCCGTCGCAATTGGATGGCGAGCGGCAGGCCGAGGTCGCCCCGGACGCCGCCACCTGCCCCGAGTGCCTGCGCGAAGTCACGGACGCCGCCGACCGGCGGGCGCGATACGCGTTCGCCAACTGTACGAATTGCGGGCCGCGATACTCCATCATCCGCGAGATTCCCTACGATCGCCCCGCCACGACGATGGCCGGGTTTCGGATGTGCGCGGACTGCGCACGCGAATACGCCGACGTCGCCGACCGGCGCTACCACGCCGAGCCGATTGCCTGCCCGACCTGCGGGCCGAAGCTGCGGCTGGCCGACGGGGCAGGGAACGGTCTGGCCGGGGATCCGATCGAGACCGCCTCGCGAATGCTTGCCGCCGGGAGAGTCATCGCCATCAAGGGCATTGGCGGCTATCACCTGGCTTGCGACGCGGCGAACGCGTCGGCGGTACGCCGGCTGCGGCGCGGCAAGCTCCGCGATGGCAAGCCGCTGGCGGTGATGGTCGCCGACCTCGCGGTGGCCGATCGCTGTTGCGCGCTCGACGACCTGGAGCGAGCGACACTCTGTTCGACCGCGGCGCCGATCGTCCTCGCGCGGCGTCGCCCGTCAGGGATGGTGACGGGAGAAGTCGCGCCGGGCTGCGCCGATCTGGGGGTGATGCTCCCGTACACGCCGCTGCACCACCTGCTGATGCAGACGGCCCCGCCGGTGCTCGTGATGACCTCGGGCAATCGCTCAGGCAGCCCGCTGACCTATCGAGACGACGACGCGGCCGCGGAACTGGGGGACATCGCCGACGGGATCCTGCTGCACGATCGAGAGATCTTCCGGCCGATCGACGATTCGGTCGTACACTGCGCGGCCGGGGGCGTCACGCCTGTCCGTCGCGCGCGCGGATACGTGCCACGTCCGATCGTGGTAACGCCCCCGCGACGCGGCGACTCGACGCGTGTGCTGGCCGTCGGCGGCGAACTCAAGAGCACGTTCTGCCTTCTGCAGGGCGGCTCGGCACTCGTGAGCGAGCACCTCGGCGACCTGACCAACCCCGACACATACCGTCACTTTGTCGCGTCAATCCCGCGGCTGGCGGCGCTCTACGGCTTCTCGCCGGACGTCGTCGCGCACGACCTGCATCCGGCGTATGAGTCCACGCGCTATGCGGAGAGCCTGAACCTGCCCGCGTTGGCGGTTCAGCACCACCACGCGCACATCGCCAGCGTTATGGCGGAGGCGGACGAACCGGGTCCACTGATCGGCCTGGTCTGCGACGGCACGGGCTGGGGCACCGACGGCACGGTGTGGGGCTGCGAGCTGCTGCGCTGCGAGCGCGGCGAATTCTCGCGGCTCGGACACATGGATCGTTTTCCGCTCGTCGGCGGCGACGCGGCCTCCATCGAGACATGGCGCCCGGCGGGCGCGCTGCTGGCGGCGGCTTACGGCGAGCGATGGCCGGACTGGCTGGCTGCCATGCTGCCGCGGGTGGCCGCTCGGTTTGCGCAGGCCGCGGGCGGACGCGCCGCGCCGTTTGAGGCCCAGCGTCGCGCGCGGCTGAACACGCCGATGACCTCAAGCCTTGGTCGACTGTTCGATGCGGCGGCGTGCCTGCTGGGGCTGTGCGACCGAAACCGACACGAGGCGGAGGCGGCGATGGCGCTCGAAGCGGCCGCTGCGTCGTGGGGCGAGGCGGTCGAGCCGTGGCCGATGCCGGTGATCCGTCGGCGAGACGGTCTTCTGCTTCTTCCCGCGCCGCTTGTCGCCGCGATCTGCGAGGGCATCGAGGCGGGCGAGTCCGCCGATCGACTCGCGGCACAATTCCACGAGACCATCGCGCAGGCCCTGGCGCAGGCCGCCCTGCGGGCGGCGGAGACCGCCGGACTGTCGACGGTCGCTCTCTCGGGAGGCTGTTTCCTGAACCGCATCCTGCTGACCGGCGTGATCGCTCGGCTTGAGGCGACGGGACTGCGGGTGCTCACGAATCACGAAGTCCCCCCGGGGGACGGCGGGGTCTCGCTCGGACAGGCGTACGTGGCGATATGGAAGCTGGCCGACACGACGAGCCCCACGACAGGAGATTGACCATGTGCCTTGCCGTTCCCGGACGAGTCGTCGAGCGCCGCGCGGAGGAGGCCGTCGTGGACTTTCTCGGCAATCGCCAGCGGGTCGACACGACACTCGCACCGGAAGCGGAGCCCGGCGACTGGGTGCTCGTGCACGCCGGATTCGCGATCACCGTCGTCAGCGAGCGGGACGCGCTCGACACCTGGGAATGCCTGCGCGGTGAGTCGATCCGCGCGGTCCTTGAAGAGGCGGGCGGCGACACGATGGGAAAGGCAGTCTGAGACCATGCTTGAGGCACTGCCTAATCAGTTTGCCACACCGCCGCGCGGGGCAACCCCCGAGGTAACCGCCCGGCGCGACGAAATCGGGGCGCTCTGCGCGGCGATCGGCGGACGGATCGGCCTCATGGAGGTCTGCGGAACGCACACGGCATCCCTGTTTCGCTCCGGGGTGCGTTCGATGCTGCCCGGCAACCTGCGCTTGATCAGTGGGCCGGGGTGTCCTGTGTGCGTGACCTCGCAGGGGGACATTGATGCCGCGATCGAACTCGCCGACCGTCCGGGCGTCATCATCACGACCTACGGCGACATGCTGCGCGTGCCCGGCCAAACCGGGAGCCTCGAAGAGCGCCGTGCGCAAGGCGCTGACGTGCGGGTCGTCAGCAGCGCCAGGCGGGCGCTGCGCGTGGCGAGGGAAAACCCGGATCGGGAAGTGGTCTTCCTCGCAGTCGGCTTCGAGACGACGGCTCCGGCGACAGCCGCCGTCGTGCGATCGGCAGCCCATGAGCGCCTCGGCAACTTCAGCGTGCTGGTTTCGCACAAGCTGGTTGTCCCCGCCATGCAGGCGCTTCTCGCTGACGGATCGGCCGCGATCGACGGATTCCTGTGCCCCGGCCACGTGAGCGTCATCATCGGCGCCGACGCGTACCGCTGCATCGTGCGCGATTACGCCAAGCCATGCGTCGTGGCGGGCTTCGAGCCCATCCAGATGCTGCGCGGCATCGCGCACCTGCTGCGCCAGATCCACGCCGGAGACGCCCGGCTGGAGAATGTGTACAGCGGCGTCGTGTCGTCCGGAGGAAATCCACTCGCGCGGGTATTGCTTGCGGAGGTGTTCACCGTGACGGCGGCGCGCTGGCGCGAACTGGGCGAGATCGCAGACAGCGGGCTCGCGCTGGCCCCAGCCTTTGCGGAGTTTGACGCAGCGCAACGGTTCGACATCACTATCGGTCCGGAGTGCATCCACCCCGCATGCGTGTGCGGATCGGTGATACAGGGCAAGACGGAGCCGCACGAGTGCGCGATGTTCGGCACCGTCTGCACGCCGCTGACCCCGCTGGGGCCGTGCATGGTCAGCAGCGAAGGAACCTGCGCGGCTTGGTTCCACTACGGTCGAGCAGTATCGGAGGACCGGTCATGGCGGATCCCGGACAAACTGCGGTCGTAACCCCGCTGAAATCCGGGCGGGATGCAGCCTGTGTGCTGCTTGCGCACGGCGGGGGCGGCGAGCTCATGAGGCGGCTGGTGCGCGAACGCATCGCACCGATCCTCGCGGCAACCCGCAAGCCGACGACACCGCAGCACGGCTCGGCGGAGAGCAGCGTGGCCGCCGGGGTGCTGACGGACGGCGCCAGGCTGCCCGCGTCCGCCGACGAGCTTGTGTTCACGACGGATTCCTACGTCGTCACGCCGATCGAGTTCCCCGGCGGCGACATCGGTCGCCTCGCGGTCTGCGGTACGGTCAACGACCTGGCGGTCATGGGGGCCGAGCCAACCGCCCTCAGTCTGGCCCTGATTCTCGAAGAGGGGCTGCCGCTGGTGACGCTCGACCGCGTGCTCCGCTCGGTCGCAGCGGCGGCACGTGAGGCAGGGGTGGAGGTCGTGACCGGCGACACGAAAGTCGTCGAGCGCCGTGGGGCGTCGCCCGGGCTGATGATCAACACGGCGGGCGTCGGCCGCTTACGGCGAGGTGTCCGGCTGGGCGTGGAACGAATTGAGCCGGACGACTGCCTGGTGGTCAGCGGTCCGATCGCGGAGCACGGGCTGGCGATCATGTCGCTGCGCCACGGTCTCGAGTTCGAAACGCCACTGCGCAGCGATGCCGCGCCGCTGAACCGGATGATCGGACGTCTGCTCGAACTGGGGGACTGCGTGAAATTCCTCCGCGACGCCACACGAGGCGGCGTCGCCGACGTGCTGGCCGACATCTGCGAGGGGCGCGGCCTTACGCTGGAGATCGAGGAGGCGCGAATGCCTCTCTCCGCAGCTGCGCGGCAGGCCGCGGAGTTGCTGGGTCTGGACCCGCTCGGCGTGGCCAACGAGGGCGTCGTGGTGTGTGTCGTGGCGCCGCAGGCCTGCGAAGCGGCGCTTCAAGCGCTTCGGGCCGATCCCCTGGGCGGGCACGCCGCGTGCATAGGGAATGTCAGACAGGGTCGGACGCCGCTGGTGGAGTTCGTCACACGGTGTGGCGGACGACGCATCATCCGGCGCCCCTACGGAGAGGAGCTGCCTCGTATCTGCTGACGGCCCCCGAAGGGAGGGCCCCCATGGCAACCAAACAACCGGTGTCGGTGTGGCGGAAAATCGGACGCGTGGCCGTGCTGCTGGTGAGCGGCTATCCGCAGCTTGTCGTGGCTGTCCCGCTGTCGGTCGGCCTGGTCGTACATGCAATCAGCGGCGTGATGGGGTGGGAACGTCCGCACGGCTGGGGACTGGGGGATATCGTCCGGGGCGTCGGATTCGTCGTCGCCATGCTCCTGTTCGCGGTGCTCGCCATGCTCTACCTCGCCGCCGTGGTCTACACCGGCTGGCGCGGCAATGGGCGAACACGCACCTCGGAGAACGAGCCGGGCGCATCGCTGCTCGACGGCGTCGTGAAGCGTTCGGACCTGCTCGCGCGGATAGAGACCCTGACGTCCACGCACCGGCTGGTGGGGCCGGTGATGCAGTCGGAACCGCAGTGCAACCCCCCGCGGCGATACTTCTACCGCCCGCTGGAGTCCGCAGGCGAACTGGCCCTCGATTTCGATTACTGCGTGTACGGCCCCAAGTCGGCCCTGCTCCCCCCTCGCGAGTCGCTGCTCACCTTCGACCCCGAGTCGCGCCGCTTTGAGCCGGTCGACGCCCGACCGGAGAAGCCGCTCGCCCTGCTGGGCGTTCACCCCTGCGACCTTCACGCGATCGCCACGCTCGACGAGGTCTTCAATCGCGATCATCCCGACCTGCCCTACCTGGATCGCCGGCGCGGGGCCCTGATTGTGGGTATCGACTGCGCCCGGCCCTGCACCTCGGGTGTGTTCTGTCGCGACATGCGGACCCACGAGGCAGACGGCGGGTTCGACGTGATGCTCTACCCCCTGCTCCGCCGGGGTGTGGACGAAGCGACTGCCGTGGAGCCGGAGTACGGCGTGGTGTTCGGCAGCGCCGCCGGCCGCGACTGGCTGGATGGCCCCACCGGCGATGTCGTCCGACCACCGACCGACGTCGACGACGAGGACTTCCGGGCATACCGGCTCCGCAAGGACCGCGCGTTTCCGACCAGGCTGCGAATGAGCCGGTCGGAACTGCCTGCCTTGCTGGAGCGGTCGTACGACTCGCTCGCATGGGAAGCCAACGCCCAGCGCTGCTATTCATGCGGAAGCTGCAACCTCGTCTGCCCGACCTGCTACTGCTTCGACGTCCGCGACCACCTCGCCCTGCCGCCTGACCGGGTGACCCGCGAGCGGCTCTGGGACGGGTGCATGCTGCGAGACTTCGCCCTCGTGGCCGGCAATCACAACTTCCGCGGTCGGACAGCCCAGCGCCTGCGACACCGACTCATGCGCAAGGGCGTGTGGATCGAGAAGCGCACGGGGCGCACGGGGTGTGTCGGCTGCGCCCGATGCGACCGGGCGTGCACCGCGAAGATCAGCATCGTGGACATCTACAACCAGCTGGCGGAGGAGGCGGCCCATGCTCACCATTGAACGGCTCGAAACGCGGCGCGCCGCCAGCCCCTACCTGCCGCTCGACGGCGAAGTCGTCCGCGCGACAACCCTGACAGCCCTGGAGAATCTCTACGAGATCCGCCTGCCCGAGGGTCGGGCGCTGGATCACGCGCCGGGGCAGTTCGTGCAGGTGTCGATCGCGGGCGTGGGCGAGTGCCCGATTTCCGTGTGCTCATCGCCCACGCGTCCGCGAACCTTCGAACTCGCCGTGCGGCGCGTCGGCGAGGTCACATCGGCGATACACAGGCTGGTGGCTGGGGATCGCGTCGGCATCCGCGGCCCGCTCGGGCGCGGGTTCGACGTCGAAAAGCTGCACGATACGGATCTCCTGATCGTAGTCGGCGGGTGCGCCCTGGCGCCTGCGCGGTCGCTCATCCAGTACATCCTCGACCGCCGCAGCAGGTTCGGGGCGTTTCATCTGCTCTACGGCGGACGCAGCCCGGCGGAACTGCTGTTCCGCGACGAGCTGGACGCCTGGCAGGCCCGCAAGGACGTGGACTGCCGGGTCACGGTCGATCGCGCCGACGCTGACTGGAGGGGCAGTGTCGGCGTGGTCACCAGGCTCTTCGAGGACCTGCCGCACCTGAACACGGCCCGCACCCGCGCGGTGGTCATCGGCCCACCGGCCATGTTCCGCCACGCGGTGACCGAAGTGCTCTCGCTGGGCATCGCCGAGCACCACACCTACTGCTCCGTGGAGCGGCGGATGAAATGCGGCATCGGCAAGTGCGGCCACTGCCAGATTAACGACTTGTACGCATGCATCGACGGCCCCGTGTTCCGCTACGACGACATCGCCGGGGTCCGGGAGGCGCTGTCATGACCACGAACATCGAGACCGTGTGCGCGATCGGCCCGGATCCTTCGCGCGTGCCCGCCCGCGGTTACGGCAGCAAGCCGCGCATCGCGATCTTCAGCCTCACGGGCTGCGAGGGCTGTTCGCTGGCCATCCTCGAACTGGAGGATCAGTTGCTGACGCTGCTGAGCGCCGCGGAGATCGTCAACTTCCGGGAGGGCATGACCGAGCGCGACTGGGACATCGACGTCGGCTTTGTCGACGGCGCGGTCTCGACGCCGCACGACGAGCAGACGGTCCGACACTACCGTGCGGCTTGCCGGACACTCGTCTCGGTGGGTGCGTGCGCCTGCCTCGGCGGGATTAACACGCTCAAGCACCACCAGCCGCAGGATGCCTACCGTGGATGGGTCTACGGCGAAAAGGCTCGCTTCTTCCCCACGACTGACGCACGGCCGGTGTCGGCAGTCGTGCCGGTGGACGCGGAACTGCCCGGCTGCCCCATGGTCAAGGAAGAGTTTCTGCGGTTCCTGCTGTGCCTGCTCAACAACCGGCCGTTTCAACTGCTAACCTACCCGGTGTGCGTCGAGTGCAAGCGGCGTGGCACACTCTGCCAGTACGAGAAGGGCGAGATCTGTCTCGGCCCGGTGACACGCGCGGGCTGCGACGCCATCTGCCCCTTCTACGGGGCGCGCTGCGAAGGCTGCCGCGGAATCCTGGGTGAGGAGGCGCTGGCGGCGCTGGGCCGCAACGTCCGCGAGCACTACGACGTTCCCGTCGAGGATGTCATCGCCAGCCTGCGCCTCTACGGAGCCCATCAGAAAGGGCACATCCCATGACCACCACTGACGCCGGCACGATGACGATCGAGGTGAACGAGGTGACCCGTGTCGAGGGCCACGGCAACATCGCCGTCCGGCTCGACAGCGGCGCCATCACCCGGCTGGAGCTTCAGATCGTGGAGAGCCCCCGCTTCTTCGAAGCGTTCCTGCGCGGCCGCCGATATGACGAAGCCCCGCACATCACCTGCCGGGTCTGCGGCATCTGTTCCGTCGGACACACGACGGCGGCCGTCCGGGCGATGGAAGCTGCTTGCGGAATCACCCCCGGCGAACAGAACGTCCTGCTGCGCAAACTGATCCTCTTCGGCGAGCACATCCAGAGTCACGTTCTCCACCTTTACTTCCTCGCCGTTCCGGACTACCTCGGCGTGGGCTCGGTGATCCCGCTGGCGAAAACACATGCGGACGTGGTGCAGCGGGCGCTGCGCATGAAGAAGCTCGCCAACGACCTGTGCATGATTGTCGGCGGTCGGCATATCCACCCGATCGCCTACCAGGTCGGCGGCTTCACCCACTGGCCCTCGACGCAGGAGCTGCGCGAGATGAAAGGACGGCTGGAGGCGGCCCGCCCCGACCTGGCCGCGACGGTAGACCTGTTCGCCACGCTCAACGTGCCCGACGCGTCCCGCGACACCGAATACCTCGCCCTGCGCGACCCCGCAGGCCGTGAGTACGCCCTGTACGACGGCCGCCTGGTCTCGACGGCGGATCCGACGCCGACCGACCCGCAGGACTATCGACGCCGGGTGATCGAGTCGGTCGTGCCCCATTCGACCAGCAAGCATTGTCGGTCCCACTGCTCGGCGACCTACGCGGTCGGTGCGCTCGCGCGCTTCAACAACAACCACGCGTGTCTGCATCCGGCCGCGCGGGCGGCGGCGTCGCGGCTCGGCCTGACTGCGCTGTGCAACAACCCGTTCCACAACAACACGGCGCAGCTCGTGGAGACGGTGCACGCGGTCGAGTCGGCCATCGAGTTGATCGACACGCTGCTGACGCGCGGGCTGCGGATCGAGGCCCGCGAGCAGCCACAGCGGTTCGGCCGGGGCGTCGGGGCGGTCGAGGTGCCGCGCGGGCTGCTGTTCCACGAGTACACCGTGGATGACAAGGGGCGCATTGCAGAGGCGAACCTCGTCATCCCCACCGGGCAGAACCTCGCCAACATCGAGGCGGACATGCGCGGCATGATCCCCCCGATGCTCGCCGCGGGAATGTCCCGGGACGCGATGACCCTGCGACTCGAGATGCTCGTGCGTGCGTACGACCCATGCATCTCCTGTGCGACGCACTTCCTCGAGGTGGAGTGGCGCTGAGATGAAGGCCGGCAGTCAGCCCCGAACCCCTGAGACCGCGCCGGCCGAGCGGGCCGTCGTCCTGGTGGTAGGCTGCGGCCGGCCGTTCCGACAGGATGATCAGGCGGGGTTGATCCTGGCCCTCCGGCTGCACGCGCGGCGCTTGCGGCACGTCCGCGTGGTGGCGACCGAGTCGCCGGGGACCGACCTGCTGACCGACCTGGCCGGCGTGGAACTGCTGATCATTGTCGACGCGGCACAGGCCGAGCCGCGGACGACAGGCTGGCGCCGACTGCCGGTCGTGGAGGGCCGGGTCGACCACATCGACGAGATCATGCCCGCACTCGAACCACGGTTAAGCCATTCAACCCACCACCTCGGCGTGCGCGAGGCGCTGCACCTCGGCCGCGATCTGGCGGCGCTGCCCGCCACGGTGTGGGTATACGCAATCCCGGCGAGCGACTTCGGCTACGGCGACCATCTGAGCGACATGACCCGGCACGCGGTCGACGAACTGACCCGACGGCTGCCGGATGATATCGCCGCATGGTTGGCCGCCCGGGAGGCACGGCATGCATGAGCTGGCGATAGCGCGGTCGCTGATTGATCTGGCATCGCGTCACGCCGCAGCCGCCGGCGCAGGCCGGGTATTCCGTCTGCGCTGCCGCATCGGGGCCATGCGGCAGATCGACGACGCCTTCATGCAGGGCGCCTTCGAGGCCGCCCGCGTCGGCACCGCCTGTGCAGACGCGGAGCTGCTCATCGACAAGCCGCCCATGCAAGCGCGGTGTCAGGCATGTCACAAGATCTTCGTGGTTCGCGATTGGCACTGGACGTGCCCGTCATGCAGCGGCGAAGGAGAGCTCCTCGAAGGCGGCGACGAACTGGAGCTGGTTTCGATTGACGCGGGAGGCTGACCATGAACATCCCCATCGTCCGGCGCGTACTGGAAAAAAACGATGCCGCTGCAGCACAGGTGCGCGATCGTTGCGAGCGGATGGGCGCGGCCTGCGTGAACATCCTGGGCGGGGCCGGCTGCGGGAAGACGGCGCTGCTCGAGGCGGTGCTCCCTCGCGTGACCAACTCGCTGCGGACAGCCGTTTTGGAAGGCGACCTGGCCACCACGCGCGACGCCGAGCGCATCGCGGCCCTTGGTGTGCCGGTGGTCCAGCTGCTGACCGACGGCGGCTGTCACCTGACGGCTGAGCACGTTCTTCAGGCCGTGCAGGAACTGGGCACAGACGGGCTGGACCTGCTCATCATCGAAAACGTCGGCAACCCCATCTGCCCGGCGAACTTCGACCTTGGCGAGCACGGGCGCATCGCGGTTCTCAGCGTCACCGATGGTGATGACAAGCCGTCGAAATACCCACTGTTGTTTCGCCGGGCAGACCGGGTCGTGATCAGCAAGTGCGACCTGCTTCCGCTGGTGAACTTCAGCCTCGTCGCTGCGCGGGATGATCTGCGACGGCTCAACCCCGCCGTCGACGTGGTGGAAGCGAGCACGCGAACCGGGCAGGGTATCGACCGCATGGCGGAGTGGCTGGCCGAGCTTCATGCAGTGGCCGCCCATACGCCGGCCTGGCTGTGACCAGGCCGGCGTGGGCGTGGGCCGCGCTATTTCTTGCGCAGTCGGGCCGTTTCGGACTTGATCGCCCGCATCAGTTCCTTCACCCAGATCATGTAATTCTTGTGGATGGTCTCGCGGCCGCGCTCCGTGCGGTGATACTTCAGGTTGCGGCTCGCCTCGTAGGCAAGCGCGACCTGCTGCTCGTCCCAGGTGATGGCCACGGTCAACGAATGCTTGCTGCCGATGTCGCGCCTGGCGTGAATGACTCCGGGCTCCTCGGCCTTCAACAGCCAATCATTCTGCTCCAGCGCGAGCACGATCGCTTCGCGCGTGGCCGCGGTCGTGGGCGCCGGGGCCACCGGCTTGGGACTGACCAGCCGCGTCGTGCGACAGGCGGGCAGGAGGGACGTCGCCAACAACAGACAGAACAGGGTGGAACGCTTCATGGCATGACCTCGCAGCGGCTCGGCGCGCGCCCGCGCGGGCAGCGCCGCCGACGCCGTAATGGCGGATCACGGTAGTCATGACATGCGCGATTACAAGTGGAATTGACGAAGAAACCCGCGCGGCCTCTCGAGCCGCGCGGGTCCGCGCAGAACTGGGAGATCTGTGTGGGGGAAACCCGTAGGGGATTACCCTTACACCTCAACCACGAACCGCCGTCACGGCGTCGCGAGTGTCACTCCGTGCGCTTCGCTGAGAGCTCCACCTGGATCTGCCACCACAGGCGGTTGATCCAGACGCCGTAATTGCCGTGGATGTACTCGACGCCGTCCTTGACCTGGTAGTCGAGGTTGCGGCTGTCCTTGTACGCGAGGGCGACGTTTTCGTCGTCGTAGGTGATCGCCACCTCCATGTCGTGCTTGCCCTTGATGCTGCGCGCCGCGTGAATCGTCCCGGGCTTGTCGTCCTTCGCGATCCAATGCTCGGTCTTCATGCCGGCGAGGATCGCGTCGCGCGTCGCAGCCTGGGACGAGGCCGCGGCGATCGGATCGGGGTTGACCAGCCGGTGCTTTCGGCAGGCGGGAAGACACAGCGTTGTCACGAGCAGGAGGCAGAAGCAGATTCGGTTCATGGTGGACCTCGCGAATGCGGCGGCGATCGATCGCCCGCGCGGTGACCGACCCGACCGCCTGGACAACCATCGATGGTAGCCTGCCGCGCGGCGGGAGCAAGCGCGGCGAACGCAGGCCGGCCTCAGCCGCACTCCGCGAGCCGCCGCATCAGAAAGCGCCGCTCCGAGGTGTTGCCCGCCAGTTCCAGCGCCCGGGCGTACGCGGCGCGCGCTTCGTCGCGGTGGCCCAGCCGCCGGTGAAGATCGGCGCGCGTCGCGTGATAGAACAGATAATCGGCGAGCTCGCCGCCGCGACCCAGTTCCTCCACCAGTCGCAACCCCTCCTCCGGCCCCTCGGCCATGGCGACGGCGATGGCCCGGTTGAGCGCCACGACCGGCGAAGGGAACAGGCGCAGCAGCACGCCATAGAGGGCGGTGATCTGCACCCAGTCGGTCTGCGCCGGAGTCGCCGCGTCGGCGTGGAGGGCGGCGATGGCGGCCTGCACGCTGTAAAACCCGGCGCCCCCGAGACGCAAGGCTCGCTCGACCAGGGCGCGCCCTTCCGTGATGCGCTGCGGATCCCACAGGCCGCGGTCCTGGTCCTCAAGCAGCACCAGGTCGCCCTCAGGAGAGCAACGTGCCGCGTGGCGCGAATCCTGCAGGAGCATGAGCGCCAGCAGGCCCAGCACCTCCGGCTCGTCGGGCATCAGCGTTGCAAGGATTCGCCCCAGGCGGATCGCCTCGCGGCAAAGTTCCTGGCGGACAAGGTCGTCGCCGCCGGTCGCTGAATAACCCTCGTTGAAGATCAGGTAGAGCACCGCCAGCACCGACGGCACGCGCTCGGGAAGAAGATGATCCGGGGGCACCTCGTAGGGGATGCGGGCGTCTCGGATCTTCCGCTTCGCCCGAACGAGGCGCTGCGCCAGCGTCGCCGCGGGCAGCAGGAAGGCCCTTGCGATCTCCGGCGTCGTGAGCCCGCCCAGCGTGTGCAACGTCAGGGCCACCTGGGCTTCCTGCCGGATGGCGGGATGGCAGCAGGTGAAGATGAGGCGCAGGCGGTCGTCCGCCACGCTGCAGTCCATGCGCTCCTCCGTGAGTTCGTCGAAGCGATCCCCCGCGGGCTGGTCGGCGGCGAGGTCGAGTTCGCCGGCGCGGCCGCGTCGGCGCCGGCGGATGCGGTCAATCGCCTTGCGCCGCGCGGTCGTCATGATCCACGCGCCGGGATTGTCGGGCACGCCACCCGCGGGCCACTGCGCGGCGGCCGCGGTGAAGGCGTCCTGCATGGCCTCGTCGGCGAGATCAAAATCGCCCACGATGCGGATGAGCGTCGCCAGAATCCTCCCGGACTCCTCGCGGAAGACCTGCTCAACGGTCCGCAGCGCGGCCATCATCGTGGGCGATCACCTTTCCGCGTCGGCCGGCGCCCGCTAACGCTTGCGGACGAGCTCGAACGCCGCCGTGTGGGTCACGTTGCCGCCCTCGAACATCTTCCACTCGGTCTTGAGCCGGTCCTTCTCGACGATGCGGACGCGGCCCTCGTGCATGTGACCGTCGTTTTCGGACTTGAGGTTCGAACCGCCCAGGCAGCGATAGACGATGCGCGACGGATCGCCCTCGAACTCCGCCCGCAGTTTCGGCTGATTGCCCATCACGCAGTAGTGGATGAGGGTGAGGTCCTCACCCTCCTGGATGTACATCGTAATCATCTCGTGATCGCTGCCGGGGAAGAGGGTCTCGATGACCGCGCTGCCGCCGGCGGTAGGCTTGATGACGGAAACGACCTCCTCGATGACTTTCCCGTCGTCGCCCACGCGATACCAGTCGCCGACGAACTGCTTGATCGTGTCGAGGCTGGGGCGGGCGGGAGCAGTCGGCTTGGAATCCTCAGCGGCCAGCGCATACATGGTCGCGCTCGCCACGAAGGCCAGCGCAGTCAAGGCCAGGATCTGCTTTCGAAGCATGTGGCACCTCGGCTCTGGGGGGTCGCCGCGGGTACCCGGCCGGCCACGCGCCGGCCGGGTACCCGCGGGGGATCGGCAGCCGCGCGGCCGCCGCATGGCAGAGCTCGTCAGCCCTCGCCGCCCATCTCCCAGATGGGCCGGACCTCGACACAGCCATACTTGGCCGTGGGGATCTTCGACGCCCACTTGATCGCCTCGTCGAGGTTGGCCGCGTTGATGAGGTAGTAACCGCCGAACTGCTCCTTCGTCTCGGCGAACGGGCCGTCGGTGAGCATGGTCTCGCCCTTGCGGACGCGGACGGTCGTGGCGGTGTGCGTGGGCTGCAGGCGGTGGGAAGCGACGAGCCCACCCGCGGCCTGAAGCTCCGTCGTGAACTTCCAGTACCCGTCCATGAGCTGCTTGCCTTCGGCCTCCGTCATGTTGGCGTAAGAGCCTTCGTCCGAGTGAATCAGGAGCATGTACTGCATCGGTCTTCTCTCCGAATCGGGAGTCGGTCAGCCGATCACACGACCGGCTCTACGGGATCGACGCCCGGGTGGCACGCCGATCGACAACGAAATCTGAAAAAAGCGCGGCGACTGACCGCCAGTGCGCCCGACCGCGACAGGGTCGCCGATCCCGGCTCCCGACCGCAAGCGGAACCGACAGAATCTGACAGGCCGAATCCACTGCGGCTTTATCGGTCCCTTGAATCGGCGGCAGCGATCCTTCATAATCGAGGTCCGTCTAGGGGGGGTATGGTTTGATGGCTCGGGGAGCCGCGCATCGGTTGCGGGACGCACGCCGATTCGTACCGGATTGTGGGGGCGGACCGCGACACGCCGCGACCGTCCTCCCTTGAAGTCTCCTCGCTTTTTCAACCGGTCGAACCGCGAGTTGCACAGCGCGCGGGGATGACGATATGCGCCGCGGCGAAGCTTCGCAGCCTCGCCGGGGAAGAGGCCGCTTTTCCATGAGCATAGCGAGCACCGCACAGGGCGGCCGGGCCGGACAGCGCAGGGGACGCAGCGCCCTCCGCTCCGCGCTGATCGTCACGCTGTTCGGCGTCGCCCGGCTCCAGGCGATGGTCGTAGAGAAGAACGTCGCGCAGCTTGCCGTCGAGGCAGACCGAATCGTCGTCGGCGACGTGATCGGGGTCGTCTCGGATTGGACGCCCGCCGGCCACATGATCGACTCGGTCGTCGCCTTCTCAGTCACGGACAACCTCAAGGGAAGCGGGCCTGTTTCCCTCCATCTGCAAATGCCGGGCGGTACCGTGGGCGACCTGAGCGCCTTCTCCGGCGAGCACCCCACGCTGGTCGCGGGTGACCATGCCCTGCTCTTCCTGGCGGGTCCGGAGAACCGGCTCGTCGGGGCGTACCAAGGCGCATTCCTTACCGACGGTGTGCTCGTGGTCCAGACCGAAGGCGGGCCGCCGGGGATTGCAGAGTCCACGATGCGGCCGCTGGCGAGCCTGATCGAAGAAATCCAGGCCGCGCTACCCGAGGTCGTCGTGCCTCAGACGGTCACCAGCTACGAAGGCGAATTCACCCTCCCCGATCCGCTCCGCTTCGCCACGCTTCAGTGTAACTGGACGCACATCCCCCAGCCGATGGGCGAGCCCTATCGCATTAACACCAACTGCGCGGGGCCGCACTGCGGCAACGGGTCGCAGCAGATCGCAGCGATCCGCTTCGGCGAATCCGTCTGGAACGCGATTGGTACCAACTTCGAGTTCACCTACGGCGGCACATCAACCACCGCCCAGGCCGGTTTCGACGGGCAGAATGTCGTGCTCTTCGATCACAGCGGCCAGATGAGCAGCGACATTGTCGCCGGCACCGTGTTCTGGTGCTTCCAGAGCCAGCGCCTGGTCGAGTGGGACATCCGCCTGAACAACTTTCACTTCTCATTCTGGGCCGGGCACACGGCGAGCTGCCCCGCCGGCACGTTCGACCTGAAGGCGGTCGCGACGCACGAATTCGGCCACGGCCTCGGGCTTGGACACTCGCTCATCGCTGATGCGACGATGTACGGCGGCACGACTTCGTGCAACCTCGATCCGCGCGACTTGCATGCGGACGACCTCGCCGGTGCCTTCTCGATCTACGGCGAGTGCGGCAACGGCCTGATCGAGGGCCCCGAGCAGTGTGACGATGGCGGTACCCTGCCCGGCGACGGCTGCGGGGCGGACTGCCGCTTCGAACCGCTGACCGGCAACAACAGCTGCGCCAACGCGATCGTGCTGACCGAGGGCGCCTATAACTTCACGACGGTCGGCGCCACCACCGACGGCCCCAACGAGGGCAGCACCTGCAACCCGGGCGACGACGGGCAGCTCTACAAGGACGTCTGGTTCCGCTACCACGCGCCATGTACGGGGCAGGCCAGCATCCGCCTCTGCGGTACCTCTTTCGATACGATGCTGGCCGTTTATGAGGGAGCCGGCTGCCCCGCCGGACCTTCCGCCCTGCACTGCGACCATGACAGCAGCTTCTGCGGCCCCGCCAGCCTCCAGTCGGCGCTGTTCTTCACGATGATGGAGGGGCAGGACTATCTCATTCGCGTCGGCGGCTACGCGGGAGAGAGCGGCCAGGGCGTGCTGACGATTGACGCCCCGATCTGCCCCTCCAACGACGAATGTGTGAACACGGTGCCCGTCGGTGATGGCGAGACCTTTTTCGACACCACCGGCGCGACGACCGACGGCCCGTCGGAGCCGGGCATCTGCACGTTCTTCAACAACAGCCAGGTCTCGCAGGATGTCTGGTACTGTTACACCGCCTCCTGCACGGGGCTGGTGACCGTGGACCTGTGCAACGCGCTCTACGACACCAAGGTGGCGGTCTACGAGGGCTGCGGCTGTCCGGCCGGAGCCTCGGCGATCGCCTGCAACGATGACGGCTGCGGCCTGCAGTCGGTGCTGGCCTTCCCCGGCGTCGCGGGCAACAGCTACCTGGTGCGGATCGGCGGTTTCCGGGAAGAGGAGGGCCCGGGCTCCGTGTTCATCGCCTGCACCGGCAGCGAGTGCGACGAAGCGTCGGACTGCGACGACGGCGACCCCTGCACCGAGAACCGCTGCGTCACGGGAAACTGCCGCTTTGATCCCAAGAACAGCGGCCCCTGCAGCGACGGTGACCCGTGCACGGTAGGGGACTCCTGCTCGGAGGGGGTCTGCGTCGCGGGCGAACCGCTGGAGTGCGACGACCGGGTGTTCTGCAACGGACAGGAGGTCTGCCTGGACGGCGCCTGCATGAGCCTCGGCGAACCCTGCGCCGACGGCGCCTGGTGCGACGAGGCCTCGCAGGCCTGCATCTGGAACGGCTCTCCCGGCGACAGCGACTTTGACGGCGATGTAGACCTGTACGACATCACCCACCTGCAGCGCTGCTTCGGCGCCTACACCAACCCCAAGTGCCAGACCTTCGACCTGGGCGGCCAGGGCGGCGTGGTAGAGCTCGCCGACTGGCTCGACCTGATTCCGCATTTCGAAGGGCCGGGTTCCTGACCTCCCCGTTTCCCGCGTGGCGACGGCGCGCTATGCTGTGGGCGCATGGTAACACCCGCCCAGCAGCCCGCGGGCGACAGCCGCGAGCCTCTCGACATTGCCGACCACGTCGGCGAAGCGCGTCGCCGCGCCCGCACAATGCTGGCGGGCGAGGCGCACCTCGGCCCCGTCGATGACTGGCGGCGCATACTCGTCTCAGCGCGGGATGCCCTCCTGCTGATCTGGATCGTCTGGGTGCTGCTCGAGTCGACCACGAACCACGTTATGCACGCCCCGCTGCTCGTCGCGCTGGCCGTGTGCATCGCGCTCGTTTACGCCGTGGGCACGGGACGCGCGACGGCCGCCCAGATCGCCTGGTTTGCCGCCGAGCTTCAACGCGAGCGTCGCGAAATCCGCGAAAACTTCGACCACGAATGCGACGAACTGCGCGCCCTCTACGCGGCGAAGGGCTTCCGCGAACCGCTACTCACGCAGATCGTCGACACGCTCGCCTCCGACGACGACCGACTCCTGAAAGTCATGATGGAGGAGGAACTCGGCCTGTCGATGCACCACATGAATCATCCCCTGGCCGTGGGGCTGTGG
The DNA here is from genome assembly GCA_964426945.1 of uncultured Phycisphaeraceae bacterium. Classification (GTDB taxonomy): domain Bacteria; phylum Planctomycetota; class Phycisphaerae; order UBA1845; family UBA1845; genus CAYRSS01. The sequence goes on along the minus strand of CAYRSS010000008.1, from coordinate 56,507 downwards.
AACTTCGCGGCGGCGGCCGCCGCGGGGCTCGTGCTGACGCTTCCGCTGTGGTTGCTGGGCCCGGGCGGCGAACGATGGTGGATGATCGGCGCAGGCACGGTCATGGCCGCGCTGATTGCCTGGCTGACGGGTCGCACGACAGGTCGCAGTGCGGTCGCCATGCTCGCCGGTACGCTGGTCCTGGCCGTGGTCGCGGGGGGAACGGCCCACTTCCTGGCCGCGTGGCTGACCGCGGGCAGCTCGGTGACGCCATGACGCAGCGCGATATCGAGACGCCTCGCCGCAAAAGCCGGCTCGGCCGCTTCGTCGCGCCGCGACGGGAGGTCTTCAACCCCGTTCTGGCCGACGAGCCCGTCATCGACGCGGACGAGGGTGCGACGGGCGTCTTCCTCACCCCCGCAGCCCAGCGGATCGAGGCCCACGTTGAAATCATCACGGCGCTCGGCGCTGGAGCACTGCTTCTGGCGGCCTGGATTCTGAAGCTCGCCGGCGGCCCGCTGCCGGTGCAGCACTTGCTGACGCTGCTGGGCTTCGCGGCCGCCGGGGTGCCCGCGATCAAGTCCGTCTGGGAATCGCTGCGGGCGCTGCAGATCGATATTGACGTGCTGATGCTGCTGGCCGCCGTCCTTGCGGCTGCGATCGGAAGCCCGTTTGAAGGTGCACTGCTGCTGTTCCTCTTCGCCTTCTCGGGCGGATTGGAAGGTTACGCGCTCGGCCGGACGCAAGCCGCAATCCACGCCCTGCGCGATCTGGCCCCGAAGGAGGCCACGCTGGCGGAGACTGCCGACGGCGAACCTGCCGCGCGCGACGAGGGCCACTATCGCCGTGTGCCGCTGCGCAGCGTCCCTATTGGCGGGCTGATACTCGTACGCCCCGGGGAGAAGATCCCGCTCGACGGCGAGGTGATCGACGGCGCTTCGGCGGTGGACGAATCGGCGCTGACCGGCGAGTCAGTCCCGCAGGACCGCGCGGCGGGCGACCCCGTGTTTGCGGGAACCCACAACCGCGACGGGCGACTGCTGGTGCGGGTCACCAAGGCTCCGACCGATACGACGCTCGCGCGCGTCGTGGCCCTGGTCAGCGAGGCCCGACAGCAGAGCACCAGCACGCAGCGCCTCATCGACCGGATCGGTCCGAGCTACTCGACGGGGGTGATTGTCGCGACCATCGCCACCTGGCTGGTCGCCTGGCTGGGGTTCGGCCTGGGCGGCGAAGAGGCGGCGCGCCGGGCGATCACCCTGCTGATCGTCGCCAGCCCCTGCGCACTGATCATCGCCACGCCCGTGGCCTACCTCTCCGCCATCGCGGCGGCCGCCCGTCGCGGCGTGCTGATCAAGGGCGGTCGACACCTCGAGACCATCGCGGCGGCGCGCACGTTTGTCTTCGACAAGACGGGTACGCTGACGACCGGACGGATGCGACTCGTCGAGGTCGCCCCACCGCCCGGGATGTCGGTGGAGGAGGCACTGCGGCACGTCGGCGCGGTGGAGGCATCCAGCACGCACCCCCTGGCGTCCGCTGTCATGGCGGGACTGGCCGAGCGCAAGCTGCGCGCCGGCACGGTGAGCGACTATCAATCCGAACCGGGCCACGGCGTGCGGGGGCGCAGCGACGGCCGGACGGTCTGGGTGGGCCGCCCAGAGCGACTCGAAAACGGGGCCGTGGCCGCCGCGCTGGAGGATCGTGTCGCGGCCATCCGCTCAACCGGGCGGACCGTCTCGGCGTTCACGATCGACGGGGCGGCCGGGCTGCTGGCGTTCGAGGATTCGCTGCGGGAGGGATCCCGCGCGTGCATCGAGGGGCTCCGCGGCCTCGGCATCACGCGCCTGGATATGCTGACGGGCGACCACGAGGTGGTCGCGGCGGAAGTTGCCGGTCGGCTCGGGCTCGACGGCTACCGCGCCGGGCTCGACCCGCGGGACAAGCTCGACGCCGCGAAGGAGCTGAGCGCCGCGCACGGGACGCTGGTGATGGTCGGCGACGGCGTCAACGACGCGGCCGTGCTGGCCGCGGCGGATACCGGGATCGCCATCGCGGGAATGGGCGCCGACGTCGCGCTCGACGCCGCCGACATCGTGCTCATGAAGGACCGCATCGAGGCGGTCGCCTGGCTTCGCGGCCTGTCGCTGCGCACCCGGTCGATCGTGCGGCAGAACCTGGCCTTCGCGCTGGGCGTGATTGCCGTGCTGAGCGTGTTCGCCCTGGCGGGCTCGATCCCCATGCCGCTGGCGGTCATCGGCCACGAGGGCAGCACAGTGCTCGTCGCGCTGAACGCCCTGCGCTTGCTGCGCAGCGGCGAGTGAATGCCGCGCGGTTCCGCCTGTCGCCCCCGCGGCGTACAATGCCGTCGGTCCGGGGACGCTCATTGTGAACCGCAGGCTGACGCCCCAGTTACTGCTGACCGCGTACGCCCAGGGCATTTTCCCGATGGGTGACGACGTGGGGCGGATCCACTGGCTCGCGCCCGACCCGCGGGCGATCATCGAGCTGGACGGATTCGTCACGACGCGCTCGCTTCGCGCCGCGGTGCAGCAGAAGCGGTTCGAAGTCTGGATCGACCGCGACTTCGAGGCCGTCATCACCGCCTGCGGCGAGCGCCCCGAGGGCACGTGGATATCGCCGGAGATCCACGCAGCCTATGTCACGCTCCATCGGCTCGGCTTCGCCCACAGCGTGGAGTGCCGGCAGCAGGACTCCCTCGTAGGCGGGCTGTATGGTGTGTCCCTCGGCGGAGCGTTTTTCGGCGAGTCGATGTTTCACCGGCTCACGGACGCTTCGAAGGTCGCGCTGGTTCACCTGGTGGAACGCATGCGGGCCCTGGGCATGATGCTGCTGGATGTGCAGTTCGTCACCCCGCATCTCGCGCGCTTCGGCACGATCGAGATTCCACGTGACGAGTATGAGCGGCGCCTCGCGGCGGCGATTGTCCAGCCGGTGGCCTTCGCCGCCGGGGCGGAGCGGATCGCCTGAGCGGCCGGCCCGGTGGGAATGGAAGCCCCTTGATCACCACCGCCTCGACACCGTTTCTGGCCAACATGCGGGCGCTGTGGCGCCGCGACCCGCAGCTCGCCGTGCGCGTCGACGCGGTGGAAGATGACGAGCGTTATCCGCTGGAGCCCGCCCGCAGCGGTGGTCACACCACCCGCGCCCCCGCTGACGACGGCCGCGATATCTCCCTGCACAGCCGTTACGACCCGATTGGCGAAGCCGCAAAGCTGGCCGCCACCGTGACCGTCGAGGAGCGGTTTTGCTTCGTCGTCTACGGATTCGCCTTGGGCTATCACGTGCGGGCACTGCTCGATCGGCTCGTCGGCGACGCGCTGGTCATCGTGATCGAGCCCGACCTGCGCATGCTGGCCACCGGCCTGGCCGCGTGCGACCTGTCCGCGGGCATCGAGGCCGGCCGCGTCGTGTTTCTCGTCGATGAGGACAAGGCCCGGCTGCACGACCTGCTGCGGACGCACAGCGCACTGATCATGCTCGGGGCCGAGTTCCTGCGTCATCCCGCCTCGATGCAGCGCAGCGCCCGGCCCATCAGCGCGATTTCGCGGCTCCTCACCGAGTTCTTCGCCTTTACGCGCATGTCGCTGCTGACGCTGGTGGGCAATGCCCGGACCACCTGCCGCAACATCGCGATGAACCTGCCGACCTATGTCTCAACGCCGCCGATTGACATTCTGCGCGACCGCTTTGCGGGCGACCCGGCGATCATCGTGTCGGCCGGCCCGTCGCTTCGGCGGAACATCGACCAGCTCGCCGCCGCGAAGGGGCGGGCGCTGATTTGCGCGGTGCAGACCACGCTGGGGCCGTTGCTGTCGCGCGGGATTACCCCCGATTTCGTCACCAGCCTCGACTTTCACGAGATGTCGCGAAAGTTCTTCGAAGGCGTGGGCGACCTGTCCGGCGTTCACCTCGTCGCCGAGCCGAAAGCGACCTGGCACGTCATCGACGGCTATCCCGGGCCGGTCTCGCTACTGGGCAACGACTGGGCAGAGCTCGTCCTCGGCGAGTCCTTCGGGCGGCGGGCCGGGCTGAAGGCGGGGGCCACGGTCGCGCACCTCGCGTTCTACCTCGCCGTGTACATGGGCTGTAACCCGATCATCTTCATCGGGCAGGACCTGGCCTTCACCGGCCACGTGTTCTACATCCCCGGGGTCGAGGTCCATCAGGCGTGGCGTAGCGAGCTGAACCGGTTCTCGACCATCGAAGCGAAGGAGTGGGATCGCATCGCCCGCAATGGGGAGATCCTGCGCAAGGTAGAGGGAATCGACGGCGAACCGCTCTATACCGACGATCTGCTGTTTACCTACCTCGAACAGTTTGAAAAGGACATCGCGCTGACGCCGACGACGGTCATCAACGCCACAGAAGGCGGCGCCCGCATCCGCGGGACGCAGGCGATGCCCTTGGAGGAGGCGCTGGCCCGCCACGCGGCGCGGCCCATCGACCCGCGGCGCTTCGCCTATCGGCAGGAGACGCGCTGGCGCGACCCGTCGCGCGGGTCGCAGGCCGCGGCCGTACTCCGGAAGCGGCGGCAGGAGCTGGCCGACGTCGCCGGCCTGTGCGAGGAGATGATCGGCCTGCTCGGCGAGCTGAGGACTCTCACGCATGATCCGGCGAAGTTCAACAGGCGGCTGATCCGCGTGGACGAGCTTCGCGCCAAGGTGAGCCAGGACAGCCGGGCCTATCGCATCGTCAACATGGCCACGCAGCTCGCCGAGATCCGCCGGTACAGCGCCGACCGGCGCATCAGCGCGGTTCGCGCCGATGAAGCGGAAATCGCCCGGCGGCAGCTCGACCGCGACGTCGACTTCGTGACGGCCGTGCGCGACGGCTCGAGAGATGTCTCGACCATGCTCGAAGACGCCCTGGCCCGCCTCGACCCGGCCGACGAGCCGGGGGGACCCCGCGCATGAGGCTCATCGGCGCCGTGCAGGTCGACTTCACGCAGACGCCGATCGGCACGCGCAGCCGCCTCGCCGACGAGATCGGCGGCCAGACGATCCTTCGCCGCACGATCGACGCGATCACTCAGATACGCTCGCTGGACCGGGTGTTCGTGCTTTGCCCGGCCGCTGACGTCGAACGATGCGCCCGGCTGCTGGAAGGCTCCCCCGCGGTGATCTGCCGTTGCGACGCCCCCGAGCCGGCGTGGATGGCGCTGGTGCGGTCGGGGCGGAAGTGGTCTCTCGACGGCTGGCGCGGCGGCGTCGGCGGATCGACCCATTTCGACGAGTTCGTCCGGCCGGTCGTGCTGCGCAGCCTGCTTCAGCAGGAGCCGGCTGACGCCGTGCTGGTCGCGCCGGCCGCCGCCCCGCTGCTGTCGGTCGAATTGTCTGAGCGGATGATCGCGCACTGGCGACCCGTCGCCGGGGACGTCCGGCTGGTCTTCACCCAGGCGCCGCCAGGCGTCACCGGCGTGATCGTGGCTTCGTCGCTCGTGCAGGATCTCGCCGAGCGCCACATACCGCTCGGCTGGACGCTCTCGTTCAAACCCCAGGCGCCGCGCAAGGACATCATCTTTGAGGACGCGTGCGTCGAGGTGCCCGCGAGCCTGCGCCACGCCGCATCGCGCCTGACCGCCGACACGGATCGCTCGATGGCGCGCATCGCGGCGATTCTCGCCGCGAACCCCCACGCCGACACCGCAGGCATCGGCGCGTGGCTCGCCGATCACGAGGGCAGTTTCGTGGAACCCGTTCCACACGAGGTGGAACTCGAACTGACGACCGAGGACCCCTACCCCGACGCCCTGCTCCGGCCGCGCGGCTCGCGCGTCGGCAGCCGCGGCCCGCTGCCGGTCGCCCTGGCGGAGGCGGTGGCTGGCTGTTTAGCCGGCCGGGACGACGGCCTTCTCGTGCTGGGCGGTTTCGGTGATCCGCTCCGCCACCCGGCACTCGGCGATGTGCTAGCGGGCATTCGCCGCGCGATGCCGAAGGAGCGGCGGAGCCTGGGTCTAGCCGTGCGCACCACCGGCGTGGACCTCGACGACCGCAGGATCGATCTGCTGATCGATCATGGCGTAGACGTGGTCAACATTGTCCTGGATGCCTGGACCGCTCCTCTGTATGGCCGGCTTCAGTCTCCCACAAACCCGTCTTGCGCCGAACTCGATGTCGTACTCCGGAACATGGAACGGCTGACCGTGCGGTGCCACGCCCGGTCCACGCCCCTGCCGATTGTCCTGCCGGAGATGACCAAGTCGCGGCTGAACGTGGGAGAACTTGACGCGTTCTACAGCGGCTGGATCGCCCGAACAGGCACGGTTCATATCAGCGGATACAGCCACGCCGGCGGCCAGCTTGAGGATCTCGCCGTGATGTCGATGGCGCCGCAGCCGCGTGCCGGCTGTCGACGGCTCCGAACACGCGCCGTCGTGCTGGCGGACGGGCGCGTGACGGCGTGTGACCAGGATTTCCGCGGCGCGCGCCCGATGGGAAGCCTCCTTGATACCCGGCTCGAAGAAATCTGGGGTGGCCCCGCGATGGACAACCTGCGCGCATTGCACCGGCAGCGTGCATGGTCGCGCGAGGCACTCTGCGCCCCCTGCGAAGAGTGGCACCGCCCATAAGTCACAGTTTACTCGTGAAAAACGCCGCCGCCGCGGCGGACGTTTCTACCATCCGGAATCCATGCCAACGCATCTGTCAGGGCGGATTCGCTGAGGTGATCACCCCAAGCTAACATTCCCCTCACAGGCGCGCGCCACCCCCGAAGCTGTGATTCAGTCCGACTCCACACAGGCGAACAGGCGAATGAAGAACTGCTGAAAGCCGCCGCGACGCGCTACCAGATTCTGTCACCATCGCCGCGTGCGATTCTTCAACTTCTGGAGAAGAATCGTTGAATCGGAGCGTGAGGCCCGGTATTGTCGCAATGGAGAGACACACCATTCTATCGGGAGCAGGCCATGACAGCGGGCGTCGTCTACGTACTGGACTATGAGGGCAACCCCCACCCGCGCAGTCTCGGGCAGCTTGCCGGCGACAAGTGGGCTGTAAAGCCGTGCCGATCCATCGCTGAGTTGCTCGAGGTGCACGACCCAGATCAGCCCTCCTGCCTGATCCTGATCGATTCCCGCAGCGAGGTGAACCCGAACCGGATCCGCCGCGAAGTCGGGGCGGGCGTATTTGATATGCCGGTCGTGGTAATCACCCGGTGCGAGGCCATCGGGTCGGCCATACAGGCCATGAAGCGAGGGGCCTTCTACTGCGTCGATCATGACGCGGCGCCGGAGATTCTCCGTGAGCATGTGCAGGCGGCACTCGCCGTCAGCGCCCAGGCCCATCGGCGCCGAGAGGAGCGCCGGGTCGCACGGGAGTCGATTTCTCGCTTCACCCCCCGCGAGCGGCAGGTCATACACCTCGTCTCCGAGGGGTTGTCCACCAAGGACATCGCCGGACGGCTCAATCGCAGCGCCAAGACCATCGAAGCCCATCGGGGCAACATGATCCAGAAGGCGGGCGTGCGGTCGTTGGTCGAGGTGGTGAGGCTGTTCGTCCTGGCGGGAGGAGCCGGCTGACCCGACCGTGCGGTTTACGCCTCCGACTCCATGGCAAGGCGAACGAGTTGAGCCAGCGTCTTGGCGCCGGTGCGCTGCTTGATGGAACTCCGGTAGCCCTCGACGGTCCGCAGGCTGATCTTCAGCTTCCTGGCGATCTCCGTGCTGTCCAGCCCGTCGGCCAGATGATGAAGCACCTCGAGCTCGCGCGGCGTCAGCCCGCAATGCGCCAGGGACGGCCGCGCGGAAACGGAGACCGTGCTGTTGCGCCGGCGTACCTCCTCCAGCACAGCCTGGATGCGGGCGATCCACTCCTCACCTGGCAGTGAACATTCGACGAAGTCTGCGGCGCCGGCCTTGCACGCCTCCACCGCGTGAGCAAGCGTCGGGGCTTTCGCGGCGACGATGACGGGGTGGAAAACGCCCCGTCGCCTGAGTCGGTCGATCGATGCGCCGCAGTCCTGGCGGAGCCCGTGGACGTCGAGGACGATGCAGCCGAGACCCGACGGCGGGGTCAACAGGTACGCCCGCACGCTGCGATACTGGCGGCACGGCAGGCGCGCACTCTTCAGCGCGGGCCGGAGGCGATTGCCCAGCGTCTGGCTCCCGCTGATGATGTCAACGTTCATTCGGACGAATCCATTCAGCCCCGAGGCTTGTCCGCCGGTCCTCTTCAACGGTCGCCCGCGCGCCGCCGAGGCTGACGATGTGGTTCACCCCTCTCATGCGCCATGCAGAGCGAGGCGGCGCAATCCGCCCCTCTGCCTGCCGCATCAGGCAGCGTCGGGACCACCGAAATCCGACAAGAACGCCTGATAATCGACCAGATCGATATCCTGGTCACCGTCTGTGTCAAAGGTGCAGCGGCAATCCTCGTCCGCCAGCCCCCCCGAAGCAGTGAAGCACCGCTGGAGGGTGGCCACGTCGATCAGATCACGATCGCCGTCATCGTCCGCGTCGCCGCCACCACAGCTTCCTACCACGACCGACGCTTCCCCGAGGCTGCCTTGGATCTCCAGACCGGGAATCTGCCCGTCAAAAACCCGTGTCCGGGTGAACGTGCCGAGCTGGGGTACGATTCGGATGAAGGCGTCCGAGGCATCCGCGAGCGCGACGAAGCGCAACGTGGTCACCAGCAACCCTCCGCCGGTCGGAGCCGAGGCAGGCTGGCCCAGGCGTCCCAGCGCCTGAAAAAGGGCGTTGCCGTCGTGCAGCGACACGTTCAGCCCGTCCAGCGGCGCGTCATTGGGCAGCCCGGCGAAGAGCCAGGCGTAGGGCCCGTTGTTGAGCACCCCCAGCAGCCGCATCGCCGACGCGTCCCACGTGAGCACGACATCCATCGCGGCTATCGTCTGGCCGCCGCCCACGTCGGAAACGGCGCGCAGCTCGACCGCGAACTCCTCACCCACGGCCACCGGCGCGGCCGGAGGCACGAGAACCAGATTCACCGCCGCCGCGGCCGGGGCGCAAACCCCGGCCCCGGCGATGAGGACCCCCCCAACGCAAGCCCCACAGGTCAACGCCGGCGCCACAAAGCTACGGCGAGTCCGGCGGCCACCAGCGCAAGCATGCCCGGCTCAGGAATGATGGTGACCGTGGCCCCGCCGAGGTCGCCCTGGACCTCGAGTCCCGGTGTCTCACCGTCGAAAACGCGGCTGTGGGTGAACTGTCCCATGCTGCCCGGGATGGCCAGCGGGGTAGCCGGCGTCTCGTTCAGCGCCGTGAATTGAAAAGTGGTGACCAGCAGCCCCGCGGGCGTCGCCTGCGCTGGCGAGCCGAGCTGCGCCATGGCCAGGTACAGCGCGTTGCCGTCGAGCCACGTGTTGTTCAAGCCATCCAGGCCGCCATCGGGCGGGAATCCGGACGACAGCCAGGCATACGGCCCGTTGTCGTTCACACCCGTCAAAGCCAGGTAGAAGGGATCCCAGTCGAGGATCACGTCGGCGGCGGACAGGCTCTGATCCAGCGCGCTGTCGGAAACCGCGTAGAGCCCGACGTTCACCGTCGCCCCGACGTTGACCACCTGGGCCGCGGGTCGCCACTCGAGGTGGATGGCCGCTTGGGACTCCACCCCCAAGGCCAGGACTCCGATCACCAGCAAACCGCACCGCATGCTGCTTCGTTCGATTCTCACACTCGTACTCCTCTCCGGTTCAACCGGACGGGCCCCGCGACCGCTCGGCTCGCGGGGCAGACCCTCCTGTACTCCTCACCCTGTCCACAAACTCGTGCAACGCCTCAAGCAGCGGGCGGGGCCGACCACCTGATCGAACGGGTGGAACGGCGCCCGCCCGCTTCCCTGAAGGCGTCGTCACGACTTCAGTCCCCTGCCGCAGGCGCCTGGAGACGCCGTTTCGTCACCTCCCGCGTCGGCGTGCGATGACGTTCCGGACGCTCGCCCTGCATGAAAGCGACGATGTCCTGCGTGTCGATGACGCCGTCGCTGTTCAGATCCGCCACCGCGAGGTGCGCCAGGCCGAGGCCCGGAAGCTCGCCGACGGTGACCGACAGGCGCGGACCCACCTCGCCAAAGCCGCCGCGCAGCGGCTGACCACAGCAGTTGGGTTCGTGCTCATCGAGGAAGTTGTTGGCGATGAACGTGAAGTCCTCGGTAAAGACCACGCCATTGCCGGTGATGTCGGCGTGCGGGCCGACCGCTCCGCACGGCGTGCCCGCGGGCAGCGCCATGAAGAATTGGAACGACAGCAGGCCGAAATCGAGGATGTCGACGAAGAAGTCGTCGTTGAGATTGCCCCCGACGAGCGGCTTGCCCGCGGCCACGAAGTCGGCCACGTAGTCGGTACCGGCGATCGTGAAGTCGGGCGCATCGAGCGTCCGCCGCAGCGTATGCAGGCGATCCCGCGCGGTGACGCACGAGTACGCCCCGCAGGGCACCGGCACGACGGCCGAAGCCGCCCCGCCCGTGAAGCTCATGGTCGCTTCGACGATGGCCGCCGGACCGCTGTCGGGACACTCCCACAACTCAAACGTGATGCAGCGGTCAAACGGCCCCGCCGCCACCACGCCGTCGAGCTCGAGGCTGACCAGCATGTTCGAGGTCGCCTCGACGACGATCACCTGCTCGCCGTCGACCGAGTTGCCGGCGCAGTCGGTCGCGGTCCACTCGATCGTGATCGGCGAGTCGTCCACGTCGAACGGATCGGTCAGACCGGGCTTGCCGTCGCTGCGCGTGAAGGTCACCAGCGGCGCCCCGTCGCAGTCGTCGATGGCGGTGGCCAGGCCGGGATCCAGCGCGGCGTCGCAACCACCGGCGTCGGCGGGCACCGTGATGTCCGCCGGGACGGTGAGGACCGGCGCCGTCGCATCGGTTACGGTGATCGTCTGCACGCACGAATCCGCATTGCCGCAGGCGTCGGTCGATGTCCACGTGCGGGCGATGCTGCCCGTATGGCAGCCGATGGGGTCCGCCGTGAACACGTCCGCGAACGTGACCGTCGGCAGCGGGTCGCAATTGTCGGACGTGGTGGCGACGCCGACCGAAGTCACCGGCGAGTTGGCGTAGAGGGTCATCGTCCCGCCGTAGAAGTCGACGAGATCGGTCCCCGGATCGCCCGCACTGTCGTAGGTCAGCGTGCCCTCGAAGAAGAACACGCCGGTGAGGCCGAAGTTCCCCACGGGCGAGTGCGGCGTGGCGGGCGTGTACCAGTGAATGGAACCGTCCGTAACCAGGTAGCCTGCCAACTCGACGGTGTAGAGCGTGCCCGCCTGGGTCAGGTTGTTGGTCGTCACGCCGACACTCAGCGGGTTGAGCCCGGCGCTGCGGAAGAGGCTGTTCACGACACAACCTGCGCCACCGCCGGGGGTGTAGCCGCTGATGGCCCAGGTGACCGGTCCGCCTGAGGCGGCGCCGGCGCACGAGCCGTTGACGTTGTCCTTCGCCGTGAACGAGGGTATCGGCGTCACGCCGTCCCACGTCGGGGCGGGCAGGATCATGTCCAGCCCGAACTGACCGGCGTGAACCTGGAACAGGTCATACCAGCTGAACAGGCCGTACGGCGGAAGCGGCGTCGGGTCGAAGTCGAACACGCCACCGTTGGCGTTGCCGTGGGCCGCCTGCGCGCGAAGGTAGGCCTGGTTGGCCGGGTTCTCGCCGCCGCCGTTGTCGTTGTAGTACACGGCGACGCCGCCGGCGCTCGTGCCCAGAAGCACGCCGGGCGGAACCTGGTAGACCAGCCCGAAGTCGGCGCAGTCAATCGAGGTATCGGCCGGACAGGTGATGGCCGGCGCGGTGGTGTCGACGACGTCGATCACCTGATCGCAGGTCGTCACGTTGCCGCAGGCGTCGGTGGCCGACCAGGTGCGGGTGATCGTCTGCTCCTGCGGACAGGCGCCGGGGGCGGACGAGTCGCTGTGGTCGATCACGGGCGAGCCGTCGCAGTTGTCCGTAGCGGTCGCCGTGCCGGTGTCTCCGGGCGCCGTCGACTCCGTGCACTCGAGCACGAGGCCGGATGGGCACGAAATGGCCGGTCCGGTGTCGTCAAAAACGGTGATGGTCTGGATGCACTCGCTGACGTTGCCCGCGCAGTCGGTCGCGCGGTAGGTCCGCGCCACCACGTGGGGGTCATCCGGGCAGCCGGTGCCCGAGACGTTGTCGCCGACGTGTTCGACGAAGAACCCGCCGCAGCCGCCGTCCGAGGCCGATCCGCCCTGACCGGTCAGTTCGGCCAGGTCGGTCGCCGCCGCGGGAACGTCGTCCACGCACTGAAGCCCCAGGTCCGCGGGGCAGCTCAGCGCCGGCGGCGTGCCGTCAACGCAGACGAAGGGGGAATCGATGAGCGTCGGCACGACCTCTCCGCCCGCGGTGTCGCTGAACCGCGTCGGCGGGTCGTGCGGGCGGAAGGTCACCTGCGTCAGCCCCTCGCCAGCCCCGGCGATGAACGTCATCACAACCAGTTCGGCCGAGGACGAAGTAGGTACCTGGCCGCCGAAGTCGTTGATGCCCGCCGCGAGGTCGATGTGGCTGCCGACGGCCGCGATCGGCGTGAGGATCGGCAGGCCATACGGCAAGGGCACGTTGTAGAGCCCTTCATCAAAGATCAGGCTCGCCGGGTCGAACTCCAGAAAAGCCTGGAACCCGCGCACCAGGCCGGGCAGGCACTCCTGCGAAAGGGTGACGGAGACCGTCTCTCCCGGCTGCACGCACACGTCGTCCGGCTCCAGGATCGACAGGATCAGCTTGTTCGCGTCGTCGCACTCCGTCCCGAAAAGCTGCAGGCCGACGCGGTTGAGGAAGGTGGGGTGACCGCCCAGGTCCATTTCGGCCGGGTGATCGTAGAACCCGTCACCGTCGCTGAAGCTGAAAGCCGGGCTCACGATGAACACGTCGGACCACATCCGGTCCTGATTCGTGCCGTAGGTCAGCGCGCTGGGGCCCGTGAACGGGAGAAAGACGTCCGGGTCGAGCACGGCTGTCTCGGTAACATCATCCCACTCGACAGGCACGATCTCGACATAAAACGTGTCGTCGAGATCGAAGGTCTCAGCGAGGGCGACCAGGTCGGCCACGGGCGACGTCACCACGTAGTTGCCCGCAGCCGGCAGGGTCAGCGGGTTGAAGATCCACAGCAGCGAGCTGACCGCGCCCGCCGGCTCGACCACGGGATTGGTCGCGCTGGCAACGGGGTCGGCGGGAGCATTCCAGAACGTGACGAACACGGCCGGCTGAATCGTGTCACCGGCGAAGTCGGCGTGAAGACCGATGGCGAAGCGGTATCCGGTCACGTGCCCGCCGCCAGCGGCCTGGGCGACGGGACCCATCTGACCGTCATCCAGCGCCCAGTAGATGTTGTTGCCGAACGACCAGAAGCCGTTCGTGGCAAAGACGGGCTGAAGCCCGGTGTACAGATCGACAGCCCCGCGGAACCCGGCGGACTCGCCGGCCGCGGGAGCGTTCGCGAATGAGCCCTCGATCACCTGCGCGAGCCCGGCAGGAGGCGCCGGCGCGACGGACGGGGCGGCGGCCAGCGACGCACGGACGGTCGCTGCCGACTGGGGCGACGGCAGTTCGTCCGCGCGCTCGCCCTTCGCGGCCGTCGCCACGGCCAGGGCGCCCAGACAGACGACCGCGGCGAGCCGACGGAAGAATGATGAACTCATGTGCCTCTCTCCGATGGAAGAACGACAACCGCAGACCACACCGCCCTGCCGGGCGAGGCGTCGAGTTCGCCTCGGCAGGAGGTGTGGATTGCAACCCTCAGGAAGGCGGCGCGCTGCAAGCAGCCGCAGCGCGCCGCCAGGAGGGAGTACATCCGACTTTGTGGCAGCCTGATCCTGCGCCCGGCCTCGCGACCGGGCGCGGGGGCCCTACTGCCGGTTACGATCCATCCGACGCGACGGCATCCGATGGGTCTTTGAGCCCGGACGGTCGCTCGGCGACAGCGTGTCGCCGGGCTGAACCTCAGGCCGTGCGCCCTGCATGAACGCGACCATGTCGGCCTGATCGAGGACGCCGTCCCCGTTCAGGTCGGCCGCGGCCAGGTGGGCCAGACCGCGGGCCGCGAGCTCGCCGACCGTGATCGAGACCACCGGACCCTCGTCACCCTCGCCCGGTCCGCTGCGCAGCGGCGCCCCGCAGCAGTTGGCTTCGTGACCCTTGAGGAAGTTCACCTGGATGAAGGTGAAGTCCTCGGTGAACACGAGGCCGTTGCCCTGGATGTCTCCATGCGGGGCGGCCGTGTTGCAGTCGGTGTCGCCGGTGCCGTAGTTCGTGGTGAACAGGAACGAGTAGACGCCGAAGTCGAGGATGTCGATCCAGAAGTCGTCGTTGAGGTTGCCGCCGATCAGCCAGTCGCCGCCGCCCGACGGATTGCCGGTGAAGTCGGCGACGTACTGCGTGCCGGAGATCGTGAACGCCTCGTCCGTGCGCCGCAGCGTGTGCAGCGTGTCACGGGCGGTGATGCACGAGTAGCTCCCGCAGGGCACGTCGATCGTGCCGCTGGCCAGGCCGTTGGTGAAGGTCATCTCGGCCTCGACCGTCTGCGACGGACCGCTGTCCGGGCACTCCCAGAGTTCGAACGTGATGCACCGCGTCAGCGGGCCCGCGACCATCGTCGGCGAGAGCTCCACCGACACGACCATCTCGCTCGTGCCCTCGACGGTGACGTCGAACGTGCACGCCGAGACGTTGCCGCTGCAGTCGGTAGCCGTGCAGGTGACCTCGGTCGTGCCCGACGGGAAGGTCGAGCCGCTAGGCGGCGAGCATTCCACCACCGGAGCGCTGTCGCACACGTCGGTCGCGGTCGCGGGGGCATAGGTCACCACCGCATCGCATCCGCCCGCATCGGCCGGGACGGTGATGTCGCCCGGACAGGTGATGTCCGGCGGCGTCGTGTCGGCGACGGTGATCTCCTGCACGCACGCCGAGACGTTGCCGCAGTCGTCCTGCGCCACCCAGAGCCGCTCAATCAGGCGTGGGTAGCAGTCGATGTCCGCGGCCTCGAAGTCGTGGTGGGTGGCGTTGAAGGTGAAGTTGTCGACGTTGCCGTCGAAGTCCACCCAGGGCGTGCCGCCCGACGAACCCGACACGAACTGGAAGCCTGGCGTCAGGCCCCAATCGACGATCTGCGCGTTGGGGAACAGACCGACGTAGTACGCCAGCGAGTTGAAGCTGTTGAAGTTGTTGGTAAGCGGCCCGAAGTTGGCCGTATACCACCAGCCGCTGCCCGACAGCGTATCCCACGTTTGCCACGTCCCGTGCGTGATCGCACCCTGGCCCGGCACGTAGACCGGCTCGAACACGAGCGTGGTGTCGCGCGTGCCGTTGCCGTCGAGATCGACGTACATGTTGATCGCCACGGCCAGGTTCACGGTCGGCGAGCCCGGATCGACATAGGTCGAGTAGCTCAGCGTCGTGATGTCGCTCAGCAGCGTGCCACTGTGGTCGCGCGTGCCGAGGAACGTCTTGCCGCCGAGGCCCGGACCGACGCCCGAACCGGTGGGCATGTGGAAGCTGCCCGTGCCGGCCGGCGGCGTGCCCGGTCCGGAAACCAGCGCGCCCGACGCCGTGTTGGTGGTGTAGAAACTCCAGCCAGCGGGGGCCGGCAGGACCCACTGCTGCGGCGACGTGAAGGGCGTGATCGCGGGTGCGCCGTCACAGTTATCCGTGGCGGTCGCTTCGCCCGTGTTGGCCGGTGCGGTGGACTCGTCGCATTCGACCGTGGTGTCGGCCGGGCAGGTGATGACCGGCGCGGTCGTGTCGACGACCGTGATCGTCTGCACGCACGTCGAGTCGTTGCCGCAGCCGTCGGTGGCCGTCCACGTGCGAGTGATCGTGCCCGTACCGTCGCAGTCGTCGAGGTCGTCGACGTCGCCGTACGTCACGACAGGCGCACCGTCACAGTTGTCCGTGGCGGTCGCCTCGCCCGTGTTGGACGGTTCCGTCGACTCGTCGCACTCGATGGTCGTGTTGCCCGGACAGGTGATGACCGGGTCGGTCGTGTCGACCACCGTAATTGTCTGGACGCAGGACGTCTGGTTGCCGCAGCCGTCGGTAGCGGTCCAGGTCCGGTCAATCGTGCCGGAGCCGTTGCAGCCGGACAGGTCCGGCGCGTCGCTGTACGCGACATCCGGCGAGCCGTCGCAGTTGTCGGTCGCCGAAGGCGCCCCGAACGCGTACGTGGTCGATCCGATCGTGACGTGATCGATCCACATCTCCTGGTCCTGCGACCAGCTCGCGTCGAGGGCGATCAGGACGTACTCGACGTCGTAGGTGCCGACCGCGGTCAGCGCCTGGGCGTGCGAGCCGTAGAACGGACCGGCGAACTGGCCGAGGTCGAACCGGTTGTCGCCCGCGGTGATCAGGTTGCCCGTGTTATGCCAGACGCTGAGCGTCGGGCAGTCGGTGTAGTTGGGCAGCGTGCCCCAGTACACGAACACGTGCCCGTCGACGACGTCGTCGTTGTTGCTGTCGAGTCCGACCGCAAACCGCGGCGACCCGCCCGCGAAGCACCCGATCGTCATCATGTAGTCGGCACTGAGCGACGTAATGTCCGCGAAGGTCATTGCGCCCGACTGTTCCCAAACGGCCGCGCCGTAGGGCGGGCTGTCGGCCGCCACCGAGCGGAGCCGCACGGCCGACGGGTTCGACGGATCGCCGGTCGCCGCGACGGCCGCCTGATATTCCAGCGTCCACCCGTCCGGCAGCAGCGCCGCCGAAGCGAGCGGGTCGATGGAGTCGTCGCACTCGATCGTCACGTCGGCCGGGCAGTCGAAGACCGGATCCGTCGTATCGACGACCGTGATCGTCTGCTCACAGGACGACACGTTGCCGCAGTCGTCCGTGGCCGTCCACGTACGCGTGATGGTCTTCTCTTCGTCGCAGCTGCCTGGCGTCTCGACATCGCTGTAGGCGACGGCCGGCGTCGCATCGCAGTTGTCGGACGCGTTTCCGAAGCCGGTCTTGGCGGTGTTGTCGATCGCCAGGGTCCAGCCGAGATTGAGCAACCAGCCGTACCGATTGCCGCCGACGGTGGAGCCGATGATGTCGGCGGGGTTCGACAGCGTCCACGAGTGGAGTTCGCTGCCGCCGCTGTCGCGAATCACCATCTCGCACGCGAGCACGCCGCCGCCGCTGTCGTAGAACCGGTGCTGGAAGGTGTACCAGCCGGTGACCATGATCGGGAACGGATCACGGGCCGGGTTCTTGGGCCAGCCTGGCGTGTTATTGCTCGCGCTGAACACGAAGCGGTTGCCGCTGCCGTAGTCGGGCGCGTCGTTGTAGAAGCCGCCCGTGATGACGAAGTCACGACGGTGAACCCCGGCGGGCGTGTTAATCGCCGACGAGTAGTCAAACCGCGTGTCGTTGGCGAGACCCGCGTCGACATCGAGGTAGATGTCGACTGACGTCGTGTACCCTCCGGCCGGGAAGACGCTGCTGTACGCGCCCCAGCGGGTGAACGCCCCGTTGGTCTCTGCATGCCAGGAGCCGTCGGCAGAGGTCACGCCGTTGGTCCCGGAGGCCACGCGCGTAAGCGTGCCGCCGAAGTCGAACCAGCCGTCGCGGTCAACCTCGAAGCCCTGGAAGAACCCGGCGTAGCCGGTGTTGTCGGGCAGGGTCGACTCGTCGCACTCGATCGTCACGTCCTCCGGACAGGTGAAGGTCGGCGCAGTCGTGTCCTGGACCGTGATGATCTGGTCGCAGGTGATGTCGTTGCCGCAGGCGTCGGTCGCCGTCCACGTCCTCGTGATGGTCTTCTCCTGCGGGCAGGCGCCCACCAGGTCCGAGTCGGCGTAGCTGATGACCGGCGAGCCGTCGCAGTTGTCGGTCGCGGTGGCCGAGCCGGTGTTCGCCGGGAGCATCGAATCGCTGCACTCGATGGTCGTGTCGGCAGGACAGGTGATCAACGGATCGGTCGTGTCCACGACGGTGATGATCTGGTCGCAAGAATGGGTGTTGCCCGCGCAGTCGGTGGCGGTCCAGGTGCGCGTGATCGTCTTCTCGTGGGCGCAGGCGCCGGGTGTTTCGACGTCGCCGTAGGTGATGACCGGGGCTGCGTCGAGGTTGTCCGTCGCGGTCGCCGTGCCGGTGTTCGCCGGCGCGGACGACTCATCGCACTCGATGGTGGTGTCTGCCGGGCAGGTGACCACCGGATCGGTGCCGTCGACGACGATCGCCGGCGACTCCAGCAGGCAAGGCGTCACGTCCGCGCCGCCCGCATCCGAGAAGCGGCTCGGCGGGTTGTGCGTCCGGAAGCTCAGGTAGGTCGGCCCGTCGACCGAGCCGGCCGTGAACGACAGCGTCGTCAGCAAGGCATCCGCCTGCGTGGGCGTCTGCGTGTCGAACACGTTATTGATGCCCGCGGCCAGGTCGATGTCGCCGCCCGTCACCGTGTTCAACAGGTGCAAACCGTAGGGCGAGCCGGTGAACACGTTCGAGACGTGGGTGAGGGCCGCCGTGTCGAATTGGGCGAAGGCCTGGAAGCCGCGAACCAGCGTGGTCAGGTCGCGCTGGTGAAGTTCGATGACAACCGTCTCACCCGGCTGGACACAGTCCGAACCCGCGGCGAGGCGGAACTCGAGCACGTCGGCGTTGCACGTCTCGGGCAGCAGGGCGTTGAGGGCTTCGGCCTCGGCCTCGATGTTCGAGCCGCCGCCGGGATAGCTGCGGAAGCCGCCGTCTGCGAGCTGCATGCCCTGCAGCCACGTGCGCCCGGCCGCGATCTCTGCCGTGTACGGGCCGCAGCCGTCGGCGGCCGCCTCGACCAGCGCCATGACCGCATAGGCGGTCGTCTGCGTGTCCTTGTCGGACTCGTCGGGCGCCGCAAGACCGGAACTCCAGTACCAGGAGCCGTCGGCGTTCTGATGGCCGGCGAGCACGTCGGCCAGGTCGCAGAGCGTGCTGATGCCGTTGATGTCACCGTGCAGCGGGCTGCTGATGGCCGGCATGGCGGCCGTGTCGTTGAGAGCCAGGCCGCGCACGCCACCGGCCAGTCCGATCAGGTCACCGAAGCTCGTGTTGCCCTTCTCCAGCGTGTCGAGACCATCCAGCATCGCGTCGAGAAACGCCGCCTGCTGCGAAATGGCGTCGGGCGGCGTGGTGCTGTCGGCGTTGCCGATGGCCCCGGCGACGGCCGGCAGCATGTGGAAGTCCCACGCGCGCAGGTTGATGAGCCCTCCGGTGCGCCCCGCCTGCACGGCGGCGATGAACGTGTGCGTGTCGAGGTCCGCCGGGCCGTAGGTCTTCGCCGTGAGCTCGTCGAAGAAGAAGCTCTCCGCGTGGCTGCTGTACGCCGGATTCGAAGTGGCGGCAGACAGCGCATGGAGGAACGCCGGAGCGTATACGCCGAAGCGGAACTCCGTGTTCGGATAGGTGAACGTCAGGTCGTAGTCACCGCCGGCCACCGCCGAGGCGAGATGAGCCGCGTCGGCCGTGTGGATGTAGGCGTGCAGGAGCCCCATGCCGATCGGCCCGGTGATGTTGTTGTAGGTCGTGGTTGGACACGCCGTGTGCGGCCAACCCCAGCCACCGTTGGTGCACTGGAAGGAGATGATGTGGTCCGCGCCGGCCTGAAGGCCGGGGCCGAAGGCGCGCAAGCCGCCTTCCGTCGCGATCGACTCTGACGCCGCGGTCAGCACGTCCCCGTCATTCCACGGCACCGCACGCGACGGGCGCTGGGCCGATGCAAGGGAAGAGGCTGCGAGCCACATGAAAACGGTGGTGCACGCCACCAGGACGGATCGGCTTCTCATAACGGGGAACCTCCTGCCGGCGGTGTTGGCGTTGGCGGGGTCGGGCCGATAAGAGGAGGTCGCAGGCGCCGAGGATCGGCGAACGGCGACGGGTGGACCCGAGGGAATCCGCCACACCTCAGCCGGGCGAAGCGGCTTGCGCCGCCGCTTGGGCCAATGCGTGACAGGCAGGTGGCTTGATAGCGCCGATAGGCAGCCTAGAATGGCCTAGTTCGTGGCGTGCTACCAGGCACCTGCGAAACCGGGAGACGGCCGGAGTGATCCCGCAAAAGACGCTTCGGCCGCTCCCCACATTTTGCGAACTTGCCGTGGGGCGCGATCTGCCCCGTCAATGTGACTGACGCCCCTCCTTTCTTTCCCCTGATCTGCTCGTTTCCAGAGACTGTTGCCCGAATCTTCGATTGAGGCCGCCATCGAGGGTGGCGAATTTCGATCGCGAGACGAGCTGCGCCGGCGCGCGCTCATCCTCATAGGCACGCCGCTGCACGCGAACTCGCCACATGGGCGGCACCGCTGTCGCGGTGAACATCCGCCCGACTGCCGCGCGATGCCCGGGGATCAGCCGGTCTGGTGTTGGCGATCGGCCCCGGACCGTGGTCGTGAATTGCAGTTCGGAGCATCCGGGGCCTCCGTCCTGAGTGGAAAACAAGTTCCGATCCCGCGCAGTCGCGCTTGCATAACGAAGTACACTACCACGCGATCGCTTCCAGCGTCAATCGGTGTTTCTCCGTAGAGAATTGCACGCGGCCACCATTCCGGGCTGCGCGGGCTCTCTGGTGAAGGCCAGCAACTCATGCGCAGTTCGCGCGGGCTGGACGCACACCGATCTTCGCGCGTGCGATCGAAGTCCGTCTCCCACTGCGTCGATTCGCCGCTGTCGTCCGATCGCGCGGCGACCTCGAGATCAGTCGCAGTCGAATCTGCCTGAACACCCCAATTCATACGAAGCCAGGCGACGCCGACTGCCGCCGGCGTCGCCCGAGTCACCCCAAAGTACCTATTCGTTCGCTCCGTGCGCTACGTCCGCGAGAGATTTCACTCATCGGGCCTGGGCACACAGATCGAAGCGGACGTCGTCATCCCAGAAGTACGGCACGGCGAACTCGATCCCGCTGTGCTCACCGGGCTTGTTGCCGTAGTGGCCGATCTGGACGTAGATGCCCGTGTCACGGAAGCCCAGCGTCCGCTGTGCCTCGGCGTCGGGGGTCTCCCCGAGCAGCCGCAGGCCCAGCACCGCCTTGTAGAACTCGCCGGTCATGTGACCGCCCTTGCTGGGCGCCTCGGGGTGGTTGTACTCGCCGTGGAACGAGATCGACACGCCGGGGTGGGTGTTGGCCAGGCCGTCGCGGAAGGCGTTGACGACCATCCCTTGGCGGATGTTGCCCAGCGCGATGTTGCTCACGCCGCCGATGCCGTTGTTGCCGGCCATCTCGATGGAGCAGAACAGCGTGTCGAATCGCGTGATGTTCTGCCGCGCGGCCACGACGTTGCCCTTCTCATCGCGGGCCTGCAGCACCACGCCGTCATTGACAATCGTCGCGGCGAAAATGACCACGTTCGTGTGGGTCATGTCCGGCGGGATGTTCACGGCCTGATACCCCGCGGCGACGTCGTCGTGCAGCCCGCCGGTGATTTCCGCATAGGCGCTGCCGCTGGTGGTGGGCATGCAGCGCCAGCCGTCTCCGCAGGCCTGCGTCGTGTTGCCGACCGAGTGCATGAAAAAGTCCATGTCCTCGGGCAGCTCGATGCCCTCCTCGCCACTGGCCATCAGATCGATCACGCCGTTCTCATTACCATCCGTCCACGCCATGAAGTGATCGAAGCGGATCTCCGGGTTGCGGCGCTCGAAAACCCGCGATGGCGCTCTCGCGCCGGATCGCTGCGTGGTCGGCAGCGCACCGACGGTCGCCGTCGTCGCCCGCGCCGCGTTCCCCGTATTGAACAGGTGCGGATGCGAGTTGTAGAGGTTGCGGATGGTGAAGAAGTACTCCTCGGCGTTGTGCACGTCGATGGCGAAGTCGGTGGTGCCGCGCGAGGTGTTGGCGATGACGTGGACCGTAACCGGCCGCGTGAAATTGAAGGTGTAGTTGCGGGCGCTGCGGCCGATCTCGCGCCGACTGACCTTCAACCCCGTGCAGTCCCACCAGATGAACTCCACGGCCTGGCTACGAAGCTCGCCGGGACCGGCGTACTTCCAGCTCACGGTGATGATGTCGTTGTAGCGCGCTTCGGTCTGCGTGATCTTCACATCGGTGAAGCGCATGTTCGGCTGCCCCCCCGCCGCCCCGCCGTGCGAGCCGTCCTCGTCACACCCGATGAGCAGGACAGCGCCCGACACCAGCAGCACCCCCATCGAAACCCGGCGAATGATCCCCGTAGCGTTCATGGCTGGACTCCTTGCGTTTCGTGGCCCTTCGATACTGACCCGGGCCGCACACCGGTCCGGCTGGCGGCCGACTGGCCACCCGGAAGAAGAAGCCGAATCGCAGAAGGCAGTCCATCAGGAAGCTGTAAGTTATTTTTTTATAATGCTTTATGAATTCTGCACCCCCCGGCGGCGTGGGGATATCGCGCGGAACGGGCGGTCGCCCCGCAAGGGGGCGGCGGTGTAGGCGATCAATTGGTCGGAAGGAACCGGAGAGGGGGGGATTCGAACCCCCGGTACATGAAAACACGTACACTGGTTTTCGAAACCAGCTCCATCAGCCGCTCGGACACCTCTCCATCGGCCGGGCGGCGAGGCCGCGACGACCAATCGTCGGAGCCGCGCAGACGGCCCACGGGGCCGCCCCGGCGACCCCGGCGCAGGGCGGCCAAGGTACCCGCTGGGGCCGCGAATGCAAGGGTTGAAAGGCGTGCCGGACGGCCTTCCCGGGCCGAACCGGGCGCACGTGCTACCGCCGGCGCCTCAGCACGGCTATCGCCGCCCCCGCCAGCAGGAGCGCCGAAGTCGGCTCGGGCACGGGCATCAGGGAGAAGGTGCTGTTGATGCACGAGACGAGGGGCGCACCGCCCAGGGCGGTCGGGTAGGACCCGAAAGGCGTCCCGCCGCCGGTGACGATCGACTCGTGCGACCAGCGCAAGCGGTAGTCGCCGGGGCCGAGCAACCCGCCGAGCGCGAAGAACTGCTGCCAGTCTCCCACACCGTTGAGCGAGGTCCGTGTGTCGGCGACATAGGGCGTGCCGACGTTGATGTCGACCAGAGACATGTGGCCGCGCACGCGGTTGTACGCGCCGGTCTGGAACGAGTTGCCCTGCCAGCCTCCCGCCCAGGACCAGAACATCGGCGCACTCAGCGAAAACTCGATGATCCCGTCGGCCAGGCCGTAGGCTCGCTCGCTCGAATGAACCCCGATGTTCGACTGCGTCACTTCGGCCGAGGTGCACGCGTCGAGCACGACGCTCGAGAACATTCCGCCGATCAGCGGGTTGGATGCCGTGAACGTGGCGCCGTGCTCTGCGTAGCCTCTGCCGTCGAAGCCGTTGCCAATGAACGCGCGATCCTCCACGCCGTAGAAGTCGGCGCCGGAGAAATCCTGAACGACGCCGGAGTTGCCGATCGGCGGATTGGCGCCGATGCGGTACGCCGCGTCCGCCGTCGCGGACTGATCCGAATACGTGAGCGTGCCCTGACCCAGGGCGCTGGCGCAGCAGCACACAACGCCCGACACCAACACGAGGCGCGACCTGACCATGATGTCCTCTCTCCGGGTAGGCGGGCGCCGAGGTGACCCGCGGACGGCATGACCTGTCCGCTCCGCGTGCTGTGCTCCCCGCCGGAGCAATCAGCGTACCAGAACCGGGGAGGCGGATTCAACGGCGGACCGGCCGGTGACGATCGGCCGCATCAGCCGGTCGGAAAGGACTCAGTACTTCACGCCGACGAAGGGCAGGATGATCGAAACGGTGATGAGGATGATGATGATCCACTCGAGAACTTCCATCCGGCGGGTGCCCTGCTGATCCTCGAGCTTCTGGTAGATGCTGTCGAGGGTGTTGAGCTTGCGGAAGATGCTGGTGTCCCAGTCACCGATATGCAGGCGCTGGGCGGCCAGGCGATAGACGCGGGCGAGCCACTGGTCGCCGAGCAGCTTCAGGGCGTTGTTGACCCCCTCGAAGAGCACGGCGCTGTCGACCTGAAGCCGGGCGATCCGGCGCATGTCGGACGATCTCGGGCGAATGATCGAACCCAAGCCCCCGCTTGCGCGACCGAAGGCGTCGTAGGCCTCGTCCAGCGCGGCGTCGAGCTGGTCATCCAGGAAGCGCATTTCCAGCAGCTCGACGTTGGCGTACTCGAGCACGGCGAGGTTGTCTTCGGGGGCGCGGTCGAAGATCAGCGCGGCGTTCCAGTCGATGATCGCCAGATCCTCGACGCCGTAGGCGATGCGGCAGGAGAGCGCCTCGGCCACTTCGTCCGGCGAGAGCGTCTCGGTCGCCGCGCGAAGCAGGCGGGCGATACCCATCCCGTGGGTCTCGACCGCGGCCGCCGGTGCGATGGCGGGCTCCCACGCGGCAACCTGGTACACGAAGTAGTCCTCGACCATCTCCGCCACGGAGGGCTTCGTCACGGCGGAGCCGAGCGCAGCCACCAGGCGCTCGACGCCCCGCCGCGAATCAGCCAGCAACTCGGCGTTATCAAAGAGGACATCGCTGACGTGATCGAGCTCGCTCAGCGCGGCGTGCAGCGGAATGCGGTAGGTGACCGAGACGGCGCCGAAGTCGTAGATGACGAACTCGACCTGCGAATCGGTGGCGACCGTCCCGAGCGCGATCGATTCAGTCGCTCCCGTCACACGAAGGGGCGACGGGCGATAGTTGAAGTAGCGCGGCGTGCGGCGCTGCCGGCGAAATAGCTGGTGCTGACTGGAAGGCTCAATCCGCCGTTCGGCCTGATCGAGCCGGATCGACAGGCCGACGTCGTAGGCGAACATCGCGTACACCCAGCCCGCCGTGATGCGCAGGTCGCCGCGCGACGCGGAGGGCAGCGCAGATGCGGCGGGGTTTGTCGACGGCACATCCATGGCACCCCCTGGGCCGGGCGGGTTGGGGCGATCAGCCGCTGAACATAAGAGAGTTCGCGTCGGCGTGCCAGTCGGCGGCCCGGCTGGCGTCAATGGCCAGAAGGCGCCGCTTCGTCGGGGCTGTACAGCGCGCGGGCGAAATCAACGAGGTGGCGCAGGTTGTCGCAACACGCGGTGAAGCGAATCGACTGGCGGAGGCTGTGATTGAGCGCCCTCCCGCCGACGACGGCCACCGCGCCGCACTCCAGCGCGGCGCCGTACAGTTTCGACCATGCCTCGCGAAACGCTGCCTGGTCAGGCATGCTCGACACGCTAAGCCAGACAAGCCGCGGCCGCTTCGCGCGAATCGCCGCGCAGAGTGTGTCCACCGGCAGCCCCGAGCCATGCGACTCCGCCCGCCATCCGATCTCGCGCAGCACGACTTCGATCATCGTCGTGGGAAGGGTGTAGGGATCCCCCTCGAGTGTGCCGCCCAGGGCGTAGGGTGCGTCCTCCCGCAGCGGCGGCAGCACGCCGCGAAGCTCGCTCAGGAAGCGCTGCGCGATCTCGCAGCCGCGCCGCTCCTGGTAGACCTGCACGGCGCCGTGCTCCCACCGATCGCCGATCGACTGGAACGCTTCCGCCAGCACGCCGTCGCAGATCTCGCAGACGTCGTGACCGGCGAGGTAGAGGTCGAAGCCCAACCGGCGGAGCGCGTCTTCGTCGCCGCTCTCCAGGACGTCGCAGATCTGGGCCCGGGCCCGCGCCGCCGAAGCCACACCGGGCATCGAGGTGGCGGGCAGGCCGAGCACCTCCGGCCGGATGACCGGGTGACCTGTCTGCCGGAGAAACTGGACCACGCCGGCCACGCCAATGCGTCGATGCCCTCCCGCCGTACGGGCGAAGGGGAGCATTCCCTTGTCACACCAGCGCTTCAAAGAGGCCTCGCTGACGCCGATGGCGCGGGCAACCTGTTTCGGGGACAGTGCTTGCGGCATGTGGCCTCCTGAGTACTACCTGCACGATTCTACTACGTCCAGCCTCAAAAAGCCAACCCACGGGAAGGACATTCGTGCACGAATTGAATGCCGTAATTCGCCGTTCTGTGCAGCAATCGGAGCGTCTCGGAAAAAAAGGAGAACGATTTGAACGAATATACTTGACCGGTCGGCAGGCGGCGGTTAGACTCATGATGAACGATTTGAACGTTTTATGGTTACAGGACGAAGGAAGACGCCATGATCAGCCCACTCGAATGCCTCGCCGGACCGAGGTCGCCGCATTCCGCCAATGAGCGGACCCCGATGGTCGACGTCACCCGGGCCGAGGCGGCCGTGCGCGAGTTGCTCGCGGCCCTGGGCGAGGACCCCGACCGCGACGGACTCCGGGATACGCCCCGCCGAGTGGCGCGCATGTATGGGGAGCTCTTCCGGGGGCTGACCGAGGATCCGGCGCGGCACCTGGCCCGGACCTTCGATGAGCCGTACGAGGAACTCGTCGCCCTCCGCAACATCGCGTTCGCGTCGCTCTGCGAGCACCACCTGCTGCCGTTCATCGGACGCGTGCACGTGGCCTATCTGCCGGGCGACCGCATTGTGGGGCTCTCCAAGCTGGCACGTACGGTCGAGGCGTTCGCCCGCCGACCGCAGGTGCAGGAGCGCCTGACCTCGCAGATTGCGGATGCCCTGATGCAACACCTTCACGCCCGCGGCGCGCTGGTCGTCGTGGAGGCGCGACACATGTGCATGCAGATTCGCGGCGTGAACAAGCCCGACAGCGTGATGGTCACCTCTGCGGTGCGCGGCTCGCTGAAGATCGACGCCGCCGGCCGGACGGAGGCCATGAGCGTGCTCGCGATTGGGAATAACGCATAGCAGCGGCCTTTTACGCACCCCGCGGTGTGGGCGTGCGGGCTGGGGATTCTCTGCCAATACCGGCTTCTCTCTGAGACACCGGCGGGCAGGGCGGAGTCGCGGACTCGATCGGTCCGGAAGTGACGAATGTGTGACACGAATCGAGTGCGTGACTTCGCCCTGCTCGTCCGGTGTGCAGTTTGACAGATCGTTACAGAACGCAGTGATTGGTTAACTCGTATGGAAAGGAAGGCAAGATGAGGACAATGATCAGCAGAATGATGGTGGTGTCGGCCATGGCGCTCACGCTGGCCGCTTCGGGCACGGTTCGTGCTGGCGGATCGGCGGACATCGTCGATACGGCGGTCGCGGCCGGCGACTTCAAGACCCTGGTGACGGCCGTGAAGGCAGCCGGCCTGGTCGACACGCTGAAGGGCGACGGCCCGTTTACGGTCTTTGCGCCGACGGACGCGGCGTTCGCGAAGCTGCCGAAGGATCAGCTGGACGCGCTGCTGGCCAAGCCGGAGCAGCTCAAGGCCGTGCTGCTCTACCACGTGGTACCGGGCAAGGTGATGGCCGCCGATGTGACGAAGCTGACCAGCGCCAAGACCGCTCTGGGCCAGACCGTCCGCATCGATACCGCCAAGGGAGTCAAGATCGATAACGCGACCGTCACGGCCACCGACATCGCGTGCTCGAACGGCGTGATTCACGTGATCGACACGGTCATCCTGCCCAAGAACGACATCATTGAGGTCGCTCGCGGTGCGGGCAGCTTCACCACGCTCCTGGCGGCGATCGAGGCGGCGGGGCTGACCGATGCCCTCCGGGCGGATGGTCCGTACACCGTTTTCGCGCCGACGGATGCGGCGTTCGCGAAGCTGCCGGCCGGCACGGTCGACGCCCTGCTGAAGGACATCCCGAAGCTGAAGTCGATCCTGCTCTACCACGTCGTGTCGGGCAAGAAGATGGCCGCCGAGGTGGTGAAGTCGAGCCAGCTCAAGACGCTTCAGGGGCAGTCGCTGACCGTGGACGCCACGAGCGGAGCCAAGGTCGACGAGGCGCTGATCGTCAAGACGGACATTGCGGCCACCAACGGCGTGATCCACGTGATCGACACCGTGGTGCTGCCTGAGTAAGCGGACCTGACCGGTCCACCTGATCGGACCCGGCGACCCGCCGGGTCCGATCAGGCAGCGGCCCTGATTCAGAGGCCGCCGCGATTCGACGACATGAGAAGGGAGAGGAAGGCGCGACAGCGCTTTTCCGCAGCGAATCCGCCTCCCTTCCATCATACCGACCCGAGCCTCTTTGCACGGCCGCTGATCGCGGCGTCACGCCGCCCATGGCCCGCTTGAGGCGAAGGTCGGCCCCGGGTGCGGCAGAGCGCCGCACCGATTTGAGCCTGCCGATCGGCCAGACGGTTTCTTTGTGCTGTACGGCTGATCGGACCATTGCAGCAGTTTCTCCCGACGAGCCGCCGACCGTCGTAATCTCGCGCGCGGCGGCGGCGGCTTGGAGGGAGTGATCGCACAGCGGGAGGTGCAGCATGACGACTACGCGTAAGAAGCCGGCACGATCGAACAAGGCGACCGCACCGGTCCCCCACGTCGATCACCAGGAGCTGCATCACCCCGCCCGGCTCAAGCGACTCTTCGCCGAGGCGGAGCGGATTCTCGCGGACCCGGAGCCGCCGCAGGGCGCCGACGAGGCGACCCTGTTCAAAGCGATGCATGGCTGTGGCTACGTGCTGTCGCGGCCCAGGCGGTCTTCACGCCGCACGCAGTTTACCGCCTCTCGCATGCGTGACTTGCGGGCCCGGATTCGTGACCGACTGGTCCACCAGCACATCGGCCTCGTGTACGAGATGCGTCGCCGGACTCGGCTCATCGACGTGGATCCCGACGACCTGACGAGCGACGGGTTCCTGACGCTGCTGCAGGCCGTGACGCACTTCGACCCGTGGCGCGGGTTCAAGTTCAGTACCTACGCGTGCACCTCGCTGGTGCGGGCGTACCTGCTGCTGGCCCAGCGCACACGGCGAGCCGTCGCGCGTATCAACGTGCTGCGCGACGAGGCGGTCGCCAATGAGGGCCGACGGTTCGGCGACGACCGCGAGAAGGAGCTGCTCGTCGATCGCCTGCGGCAGACGCTGGCCGAGAACACGGCCGAGCTCACCCCCGCTGAGCGATTCGTCGTGGAGCGCCGGCTGCTGAGCCGAGGCGACAGCCAGCCGGAGACGCTGGCGTCGATCGGCCGCATGTTCAAGCTCAGCAAGGAGCGCGTGCGGCAGATCCAGCTTGGGGCGATTCAGAAACTGCGAACCACGATGACCGAAGGGCTCAGCGAGGCGGGCTTCGGCCTGCCGGTGGTGGACGACCAGGGCTGGAGGTTTGTCAGAGACGAGGACGAGCCTGACGAAGTGACCGTCTCGGAGGAACTCCGAAGACACTGGGGATGAGCCCCGCCACTGCGCGGTTTCGCGCAGTGAGACCCCGCCGCCCGCGGGTTACGACCTTCGCCTCCCGGCGCTACAATGCAGCCCGCGCACAAGCCGACCAGCCGGCGCATAGCGGAAGCCGTTTCCTTCCGCAGCACCTTCTTCCCCTGTCGGCGTGCGGGAGGTTCGACATGACGCTGACACGCCGGGGCCGCACGAAGTCGACGGGAGCGCTGCTGACCGCGATGCTGATCGGCTGCATGCCGAGCCAGAAGAACAGGCAGGTGGATGCCACGCTGCCGGAGCCGAACCGGCACTGGCTGCAGGATGAACAGCTTCGCGGCATCATGGCAGAGATTACCAAACAGTATCCAGTCCCACGGGATCACGCTGCCCCGGATCACAAGACCAGCCCGGAGCTGCGCAAGTGGATGGACGAGGTGCGGGGCCTGGCGGTGGAACTTCGCCAGGCGGCCGAGCGGATTCCACGGGTAGTGGCCTCGGTGCGGATGACACCCGCGGACCGTGCGGCCTTCAAGGCCCAGGCCGACACCCTCGGCGATCAGGCCACAACCCTCGAACGCGCCGCGCGGCGCGGTGATGTAGACGCGATGCACGAAGCGATGGTCGCCATCGGGGCCACCTGTGCCTCGTGCCACACGCGATTTCGTGACTACTCCGGGCTGCTCGGCACTCAGCAGACCCGGGCTAACCCGATACCGCCTGGCGCGCTGACGACGGTCGTCACGCCGTAGCACGCCGCCTTTCATACGGACCCGATCAGATGCTCTACACCGTATCCAGGAAGCATGGCCCCATGCTCATGATGACTGCTCCGGCCCTGATGCTGATCGCCGGTTGCGGCCTGTTCAGCGCCCCACTGCCGGTGGTCGACTCAGTCGACCTCTCGCGCTACGCGGGTCGCTGGTACGAAATCGCGCGCTATCCGAACGGCTTCGAACGCGGATGCGCCGGCGTCACGGCGGACTACACGCTGCGCGACGACGGGCGCGTCAGGGTGGTCAACACCTGCTTCGAGGGATCGCTGGACGGACCCATGCGGACGATCAGCGGCACGGCACGCGCCGTCGACGACACCGGCGCGAAGCTGAAGGTCACCTTCTTCTGGCCTTTCGAAGGAGACTACTGGATTCTTGAGCTCGATGAAGAGTACGAATACGCGCTGGTGGGCGAGCCGTCGCGGACCTTCCTCTGGATCCTCAGCCGCACGCCGACGCTCGACGAGGCTGTGTATGACGAGCTCACGGCGAAGCTGCCGGCCCTGGGCTATGACGCCGATCGGCTGGAACGTGTGACCCAGGCCGCTTCGGGCGAGTAGGCGCAGGCAGGTCGTAGGATCCCGTTGAAAAGGGGGGCAGGCACCGCCTGAGTCGCCCTTCACAAACAAGGGAGGCAGGTCGACGCGGGAGCCAGACACCTTTTCAACCGACACCTAGTGGACTGCGGCGAGCGTGCTCACCTGTCCATCGGGCGTGATCCGACGCACGCGGACGCCATCGCGCACACCAAACCAATCCAGCACATAAACGTGGCCCTTGGCATCGACGGCCACGCCGGCCGGTGTGTCGAACGAAGCCGTGGTCGCAGGGCCGTCATCGCCGCCGCGCTCGCCGTCGCCGGCGAGCGTGGTGACCTCGCCCCCGGTGGACAACCGGCGAATCCTCCGGCCCTCCGCGTCCGCGATGTAGATCGTGCCGTCCGCAGCCACCGCGACGCCCATGGCGTAGCCGAAGCGGGCTCGCTCTGCCGGGCCGTCGACGACGGCTCGCTCCGCGCCGCCGGCGAGGGTGGTGACCTGCCCCGCCATGTCGACACGGCGGATCCACCGGCCGTCGTCGCTCAGGATCAAGCGGCCTTCCCGGTCGAGCGTGAAACCTGCACCGTGAAGTTCGCCGAACCTCGCCGCTTCGCCCCGGCCGTCCTGATGGCCCCGCGCCCCGCCCGCCAGCCGCATGCAGGCGCCGTCCTTACCGATGCGTACCAGAGCAGAAGAGTCGGTGTCGGCGTCGATGCCGAACAGTACGCCCTCGGATGACGCCGTAAGCGGATCGCCGCCGGCGCCAAGGCCCGCAGCCGCCTCACAGCGCGCGGGCAGCTCGATGCGCCGAGCAGCGCCGTCCTTTGCGATGCGCCACACCTCGCCACCCTTGTCCGATGCGGTAATCAGCGAGCCGTCGGGCATCAGGGCGAGGTGATGCGGTACGGCAGGCCCGCGGCCGCCCTCTGCCGAGACGTGCACCAAGTGGTTGCCCTTTTCGTCGATGCGGAAGATTCGTGAGGAAGGACCGTGAACGAAGTACACATCCCCGCCTTCCCCGACGACGATCCCGACACCGGGGTGGGCCGGCAGCGCGGCCGGCGACGCGAGTGCCACCAGCACCGCGACAGCATACGCTCGTGGACGCGGACGCATCACGCGGATTGTTTCCTCCCGCGGCGCGGCCGGCAAGAGATTCTCCGCCGACCGAGGCCCGTCTTGATTCAGGTCCGCGCGGCACGCAACTCGCGAAGCCCCTTGCCCAGCCGCGTCAGCGCTTCCTCCAGATCGCCCTCGGGAAGGGTCAGGCTGACGCGGATGTGATCTTCCAGGTCGAAGAACCCGCCGGGGGTCACCTGAACGTCGTGGTGCTCGCGCAGGTGGGCGCAGAGCCGCTCGCTGCTCACCCCCTCGGGCAGGCGCAGGCACTCGAAGATTGCGCCGTGGTTGTCATAGCCGCCGAAGGCAGCGTTGCGCTCCAGCCAGTCGCGGAACAGCGACTGCCCGCGCCGGTGGGTCTCGCGGAACCGGTCTTCCAGTTCGTGGATTCGGCGCAGGGCTTCGAGCCCGAGCACGGCTGAGGGCGAGGCGTTGTCCACGCTCAAGAGGTCCATGATCCGGCGAGCCCGATCCGCCACGGCTTCGCCGGCGAGGATCCAGCCGACGCGCAGCCCCGGCAGGCCGTAGACTTTCGTCAGCGAGTTGATGGTGACCACGTGATCGCCGAAGGCGGCGGCGGTCCACAGCGGCTCGTCGCGGACGATGTGCGTCGAGTCCAGGTAGACCTCGTCCACGATCAGGGTCGCGCGAAGCTGCGCGCACCGATCGGCGATGCGCTTCATGTCGGCCGGCGCGATGTACTGGCCGCTGGGGTTGTGCAGGTTGGTCAGGAACACCACCCGCGCCCCGGCACGCAACGCCGCCTCCACCGCGTCGTGATCGATCGCGAATTCGCGCCCCGGCGAACGCGCCAACTCCAGAACCTGGAGCCCCAGGAACCGGGCGGCACGCCGCACCGGGTCGTAGACCGGTCGCTCCAGCGCGACGACGTCGGAATGATTCGCGCACGCCGCCAGGGCGATGAAAATTCCCGAACTTGTGCCGGGCACCGGCACCACGCCGCTTTGTGCAACTGCATAACGACGTGCGATCGCGTCGATCAGCTCAGGATGCCCGTAGCCCCCCTGCGCAACCAGCGGCGGTGGGGAACTGGCGAAACTGAACTCTCCTGGCAGCGGCGCGGGCATGCCGCTGACGGTCATTTCATAACGCAGCCGGTCGTGCAGCTTGGCCCAACGGAGGTATTCCACGGCTCAGGAGCCTGCCTTTCAGGGGGACTACCGCATGCCGTCTCGCCGCAATCGCGTTGATCGGACGGCCGGAGTCCGTTATTCTAAGGATGGGGGATGGTCGGGCCAGAGTCGGCTCGCCCGTGGTTGTCGTGGTCGCGCGGCTATCGGTATCAGCACTTCGCCTGCGCGACGTTCGACGGAACCGAGGAGAGCGTTCGTTTCCTTGGGGTGCTGCGTCGGAGCTTCGCCCATGCGCGTCATCCGTACCTCCCTGTGCGGCGTGACCGTCCTCCTGAGTACGGTGCTCGGCGGCTGCGGAACCGGTACGCTCGTGAGCGATGCCGGTGAGCGGCCGGTCGGCTCCGTGGGTGACGTGACCGCTCAGCCTGATGCTTCTCCCGCGCGGCCCTCCCCCGTCGGCCGCGCCTCCGCCAAGGTCTACAACGAAATTGATACGCGCGTGCTGGTCACGCTCCGCTTCCTGAACGGGGAGGGGCTGACGCATGTCGCCCTGCTCGACGTGCTGGCCGGCACCGCCACGCAGATCGACGCCCCCGCTTCCGCCGAACGCATTCACTTCTCCGGCGCCTCGCGCACCGGCAAGACGCTGCCCGCGCTCGAGACGATCTACGGCCGCGACTTCGACGAGCTGCGCCCGGCTGAGTACCGCGTGAGCCCCGAGCCGCCGGTGATCGACGATCCGGTTTATCCCCCCGTCGACCCGCCGGTCAACCCGGACCCGCCCGCCGACGACGACCCGCCGGTGATCGACGAGCCCGCCCCGGCGCTTTCGCTGGAGGTGATCGAGCCCGCTCGTGACATGAGCCTGGCACTCGGCGAGACGCTCCGCGTCGCTTGGCGCGACGAAGCGGGTGAAGGGGCCATCGTGGCCGTCGGCCTGCGCTCCACCGCGCGCGAGGACAGCCCGTTCGTGCAACTCGCACCGGTCGTGTCGGCCGCGCCGGACGGCCCAGCCGACGAGGTTCGCGTCGTGCTCCAGGGCATACCGAGCGGTCCCTACCGCGTCGCGGTCATCCTGGACGACGGCCGTACGCTCATCGAGGCCAAGGCGCCGGGATTCGTCAGCGTCTTTGAAAGCGAGACCAACAAGGCCCCGTTCGTCGAAATCACTGCTCCCGCCGCCTTTGCGGAGGTCAGCGTCGCGACCGGCGAACAGTTGACCATCCGGTGGATCGACAGCGATGACGACGATGACGCCCTGATCGCCTTTGCGCTGGTCGGCTCGGCGTTTGATCCGGTCGTCGCGGGCGTTCGGTACGACCTGTCGCCGCAGCGCCGCGAGGACGAGGATGGCGCCGCGGGCGATTCGGGCGCGTTCAGCCTGGCCGGCGTGCTGCCCGGGCGGTATGACCTGATCGCGACCATCAGCGACGGCAAGCTGTCGTACCAGTCGCGGCGAGAAGGCGCGATTGTCGTCACCCCCGTCGTCATCATCGAAACGCCCAACGTCGCCCCGACCATGGCGGTCGAGCCGATCGGCACGCGAACGATCGACGGCCAGGGCACGTTCGTGGTGACGTGGGACGACGCCGACCCGGACGACAACGCGATGATCTCGCTGTTGCTCGATCCCGACTTTGCGCTGTCAGCCCCGCTCGATGGCGACGAGATCACGCTGCAGTCCGGCATCGCCGAAGACCCCGACGGCGATGCGTTTGACACGGCGACGCTGACGGTGGATTGGAGCGCGCTGCCCGTCGATGCCGCGTGGCAGTCCACCGCCGCCCCGGACAACCCGGACGAGGTGATCACGTTCCTCGATTGTCGTCTCGTCGCCCGCATCACCGACGGCCGCGAGACCTTTACGCAGCGTGTCACCGGCCGCGTCCGCGTCTTCGCCCCGCCGCAGGAGGAGTCCACACCGATCACGGACATCACCGTCATCGAGCCTGCAGGCGACCTGACGATCCGCCCCGGGCAGCCGCTCGTCGTCCTGCTGGGCGGCATCGAGAGCAGCGCCGGCCTTTCGGCTCGCTATCGCCTGACCAATCGGGCCGCGGGCGGGTCGCTGACGTTCGACCTTCCCGTGGTCGCCACGGGCGAGCGGCCGAGCCTGGCCGAGCCCGTTACCGTCGCGACCGACCTGGTCGTGCTTTCCGGCGCGGACGAGCCCGGCGTCTTCGAGCTGCACGTGATCCTGACCACGCCCGAGGTGGTGGAGACGTTCGTGGCCCCCGGCCTGATCTGCGTGCGGGCGCCACTCGAGGTCATTTCCGTGGAGCGCGCCCCCACCCCGTGCCTCGCCCCTGTCGCCGCCCCCGCCGGACAGTCGGCCTCCGCGACCACCGGCGGCGATCCGGTGGTGCAGGTCGCCTACCGCGTGGGCGGCTGCGGCTCGGTCGAACCGGTCGAGATCGACATCTGGATCACCGTCGACGGGCGCATCCCCGTGGATGGCAAGGACGACCCGCGGCACCGCCTGCTTCGTCGCGAGTCGATCGCCACGCCGCAGGCGCGATACCTCACGGTCCAGGCGCCTGACCTGCAGGGCCTGAGCTCGGGCGGATACATCCTGATCGCCGAACTGCACCAGAGTGACGGCGAGTCGACCACGCAGCAGATGGCCGACGGCATCGAGATTTGTCCTTTGTAGTGCGGCCCTCTCGGGGCCGCCGGATCCTCCCCGGGTCGACGGCGTCGGAGCATCGCCGTCGACCGGGCAGGGTCAGTCAGAGCCCGTCAGCCGCCGGTGCCGCAGCACCAGCATCGGCACCAGCAGCATCACCGAGCCCGCCAGCGTCGCCAGCATGGCCAGCGCCAGCATCGCCCCCAGGCTGCGGATCGCCGGCGTGCTGGCCAGCGAGAGCGTCCCGAAGGACAGCACCGTCGTCAGCGTCGAAAGGCACACCGCCTCGCAACCGGTCGCCAGCCGATCGGCCAGCGCCACGGCGGAAGCGCGCTGCCGCCGGACCGCTTCGGCCAGGCTCACCAGGAAGATCCCCGCATCCACCCCCATGCCGATGAGAATGGGCGCGCCGATCAGGTTCACCATGTTCAGCCGCAGGCCCAGCACGTCGGCCAGCTCCGCCAGGCAGATCAGGCCGAACACGCACGGGACCAGCGCCAGCACCGTGGCCGCGAGGCTGCGGAAGTAGACCAGCAGCGCGACCAGCACCAGCGCCAGGGCGACACCGAGCAGGCGGGCGAGATCGCCGCGGACGCGGTGCTCGGTGTCGTAGCCGACGACGCTGATGCCGGTGAGGACCGCGCCGTCGATCGGTGCGAGCAGGCCGCGGATGGCCTCGATGGCGGCGTCGCGCTGGGCCCGCTGTGTGCGCGCTTGGTCAGAGAAGATCACCACCAGCGCCTCGCGCACCTCGCCGGTGCCCGCGATCTCCTGCCGGGGAAGGATCAGCCCGGCGACGGAGGGGTATCGCCTCAGGTCTGCCCAGTCGGGCGGCGACGGGGCCGCCAGCAGGCGGCGCAGGAACTCGCCGTAGGCCGCGAACGCGGCGGACTCGAACACGCTCTCGGCCAGCGCCGCCTCGAAGCCGCGGACGATCGCTTCGGCGTCGATCGAGCGTAGCCGCGCCGCGCGCGCTTCGGCGGCGTCGGGATCGGGAAGCACGGCGGCGGGGCCAAGCGCCCCCACCACCCCCACCGCGCGGGCTGCTTCGCCGCGCAGGGCGCGATCCACACGGTGCGCCGTCCGTAGCAGCCCCGTTTCGTTCGGCGCGGACAGGTGCACGAGCAGCGAATCGGGATCGAAACCGAACCGCTCGGGCAGGGCGTGCTGGAGGTCGAGCGGCGGGTTCGGCCGCGGGTGCATCACCGTCAGGTCGTGTTCCAGCGGCATGAACGGGCCCGGCGCCAACAGCGCCCCGGCGCCCCCTATGACCACCACCAGCAACAGCGGCGCGGCCCAGCGCACCGGGCGGACCGTGACGCGGCGGGCCAGCGGCAGCATCAGCTGTCGCGGCGGGCAATCGGGCTTCGCCTCCGCCGCGCGCCGCGCGGACAGCGTGAGCAACGCCGGCAGCAGCGTGATCGTCGCGAGCATCGCCCCGGCCAGCCCGAACAGCCCCAGCCACGCGAACTGCCGCAGGGCCGGCACGGACGACTGCCCGATCGCGAGGAACCCGATGAGCGACGTTGCGCAGGCCATCGCCATCGCCGGGGCCACATGGGCCAGCGCGAGGCCGGCGGCCCGGGGCGGGCTGGCGGTGGCCTGCAGGTCGCTCGCGAAATGCGACAGGTAGTGAATGCTGTAGTCGATCGAGAGCCCCGCCAGTACGGCGCCGATCGCCCCCGCCGCGGGCGTCAGCCCGGGGAAGAAGAACGAGCCCAGTCCGAACGCCGCGGCCATGCCGACGCCGACAGGCGCCATGGCCATGAGGAACCGCGCCGGCCGGCGGTAGACCAGCAGAAAGAGAATCAGCAGCAGCCCGACGGATCCCGTGATCGTACCCACGAGATCGGCGCGGATCGCCCGCTCCGCCGTGGTGGCGATCGCGTACGCGCCGGTGGCCTCGATGGTCAAGTCGTCGCCAGCCTCGCGCTGAGCCAGCGCGGTCAGGTCTGCCGTGAAGGTGCGGGCGAAGTCGAGGTCTGATGCGGGCCGCGTGCCGACCACGCGCATCATGAGCGTTCGGCCGTCGCGCGAGAGGGTCAGCGGCTCTCGGTCGAGCGGGGAGACCGCCGGCAGCCTTCCGGCGAAGGCGGGCATGAGCACCTCGTAGAGCCGCAGCGGATCGCGCACGATCGCGCGGGCGATGGCGCCGCCCGCCGCCGGCGCGGCCATCAGCTCTTCGCCGCGGCGAATCTGCGCGCGCATCTCTTCCGGCGTCAGACGGGCCAGTACGGCGTCCAGCGTCGCGTCGTCAACGAGCCACAGCGCCGACGGAGCCACGCGCTCGCGCACAAACGCGACCATCTCGGGCATCGGGCCGGAGGCGATCTCTGCACACTGCGCATCGAGCGCAGGCGAGCCGCGCACGGCCTGTTCGAACTGTCGAGCGAAACGCAGGAGCCGGCCGTGCGGATCCGTCTCCGCAGGAGTGACGGTGGCGAGCAGAATGAGGTTGTCGACGACGCCGAACTCGCGGACGACGCGGCCCAGCGCCTCGGAGGCCGGGCCCTCGGTGAGCACGGCGTCGATGGAGCCGGTCGGGCGGATCCGCGCCGCGGCCAGCCCCATCAGCGCGGCGACGATCAGCCAGAGCGCGACCGCGCGCCGCGGCCGGGCGACCGCGGCTTCGCCGAGCTTCACCAGCAGCGCGCCGGGCCCCGTCATGGCTGCCTGACCGCGCGGGCGGGCGGCTCGAAGGCGCCGGGAGGCGGCGGCTCAGTGAAGGTCGGGGGCTCACTCAGGATCAGGATCGAGCCGGCGGGTGAATCCAGCCGCACGCGAAGGGGCCAAACCACGCCGTCCACCACGCGATAGTCCGACCAGCGCACCGTCACGACGCCGTCGGCGCTATCGCCGCTGAGCGTGCACGCGCGCAGGGTGAGCGTATGGCGATCGGCCCGGCACTCGATGCGGAAGCCGTCGTCCGGCTCGGCGGCGGTCACCATGAGCGAGTCGCCATCGCCCCCCGCGAGGCTCCAGCCGGGGCCGCGCAGGTCGGCGGCGATCAGAGACCAGGCCCGACGCAGACGCGCCGCGGTCAGTGAACCGCCGCCCCACGAGCCTTCGCCTTCGTCACCCGCCTGGAAGATCCACAGCCCGTCGGGTCGGAGCGTGAGGTCAAACACGGGGCGCGACAGTTTCCACGCCCGCAGGCGCAGCGAATCGGGCCATTGGGCCGCCATCGCCCCATCCAGCCGGACGGTGCGGCCGTCGGCGCGGGTCAACTCGATCCGGCACGGCGCGGTGACGTGCTTCAGTGTGACGGCGCGCTCTGCCATCACGCGCAGCGCCGCCTCGTCGGACATCGAGGGATAGTGCGGAATCCGCGGCGCGCAGGCGGCAAGCAGAAGGCAGCTGGAGGCCGCCCCGGCAAGAAATCGATCGCGCAGATGATGCCGCAGCCGCATGGCCCTCACAGTCGGTGGCGAAGCACCTTGCCCGTCGCCGAGCGCGGGAACGACGATCGGATCTCGAACGAGCGAGGGATCTTGTGCGCCGACAGTCGCGAACGCAGAAAGGCGCTCAGCTCCGTCGCGATGGGGTCAGCGCCGGGCGCGGGCAGAATGTGCGCCTTGAGACGCACGACGGTTTCGCTTACCGCCACCGGCACGACGACACACTCGCGAACCGATTCGTACTCGCAGATGGCGCGCTCAACCTCCAGCAGATTGACCTTGAAGCCGCCGACATCGACCACCAGCTTGAGACGACCCGTGACGGTGAGCCGTCCGCTCTCGTCGAGCCGGCCGAGGTCGCCGGTGAACAGAAAGCCGTCGCGCATCGAATCGGGCGGCTCGCACACCGGCGGATCGCCGCGGAGATAGCCCGAGAGCATCGACGGCGCGGACACGGCCACTTCGCCTTCTTCACCGGCGGCGCACGGCTCGTCCAGCCGCCGAGCGCCGGCGCGGAGTACGCGCAGCTGTACTCCCTGCATGGGCCGCCCCACGCTCATCGGGTCGTGGTCCGGTTCGTCAGGTGCATTGAACGTGACGGAACCGATCTCGGTCATGCCGTAGAGCTGGCCGATCCGGAGGCCGTAGCGATCCAGAAAGCCGTTGAACACGCCCGCCGGGAGGATCGCCCCCGCGGAATACGCCAGCCGCAGCCGGGCAGGCGCTGCGCTCGCAGCCGGGGCCGCGCAGAGCATCTCGAACAGCGCCGGAACGCCCGGAATCACCGTGCACGCGGCCCCCGGAGACACCACGCCCGCCAGGAGGGCATCCGCCGACCGGCACAGGGCGACCGCGCAGCCCGCCCACACCGGGCCGAGGATGACGTTTTCGACGCCGTACGAGTGACAGCCGGGGACCAGACCGAGCACCCGATCCTCAACACGCAGGCCGACCCCCTCCGCCACGTTGCGGGCGACGGCATCGAGCGACGCGCCGCTGCGCTGCACGATGCTGGACGGCCCGGTCGTGCCGGAGCTCTCCAGCAGCAGGTTCGCCCCATTGCCGAGCTGCGGCGCCGCCGGCGGCGCGCCGTGAACCACGCAGCCCAAACGGCGCAGCGCTAACCCTGACAGGTCGGCCACCGCGGCATCGTCGCCGAGGACCACCGCGGCCGCACTGCGCTGCGCGGCAGCGAAGCGCTCTGACGCCGTCAGGCGCGGATGCACCGGAAACGCCGCGCTCCCCGCGGCGAGCGCCGACAGGAACGCAACGGGATATTCGAGTGTGTTGGCGTAACTGATGAGCACCGTCCGCCCGGCCGCGGCGTCACGAATGCTCGCCGCATTCGCCGCGACGGCCGCCGCCAGGTCGGCCCACGTGAGGCTTCGCCGCGGAACACCGCTGTCGTCCAGTTCTGTGAACGCTTCGGCCCCGGGTCGGGCGTGCGCGTGGGCGAACAGGCGTTGGAGAACCATCAGGGGCATGGGCAGCGGGCCCTAGCGGGGACGAGCCTCGACCGGGGCCACAGCGGCCTCTGCGCGGTCGCGCGGCATGATCACCTCATCCGCGGCGCGCGACATCGGCCGGTCGGCAGCGCCGGACACGTTCGCGCGCTCGGCCGCATGCCGCACGAGTGAGAACGGCGCATGCCGCGGAACCAGCGTGCGGTAGCGGTGCAACCGCACGAACAGCTCAAACAAGCGGACGCGCCAGCGGACGGCGAAACTCGGCTTGGGGAACACATGTCCGGCCAGCACTGAGATCACCGCGCGGTGAATTTCCAGCGGTCCGGTGCCGTGGAGGAACATGTCGCGGAAGCCCTGATCGTAGTACAGATTCACCAGGCGGAAGAACGAGGACGAGCCGGACTCGACGATGCGGGCGTACCGACGGCGGGCCCGCGCGGGCGACATCCGCCCCGCAAGAATGTCGTCGATCCGCTCCGCGACTTCGACCCCGCCGACCATGCCCAGGCAGGCGCCGGTCGAGAAGATCGGGTCGAGAAACACGGCCGCATCGCCCGCGAGGAAGTAGCCGGGCCCGGCGTAGGGACGGCAGGTGTAGCTGAAGTCGGCGGCGACGTGATTCGACTCGGGCCGGGGCGAAGCCTCCGTCCGCGCGGCCACGAGCGGACAGTTGTCCATGCCCCAGAAGAGCATCTGCTGCGCGGGCACACCCACCCCGCGAGCGGCGTCGGCATCCATGACCAGGCCGATGCTCGTCCGCTGCTCGTCGAGCGGGATGATCCAGAACCAGCCTTCGTCGCACATGACAATCGTGGGGTAGCCGGCCTTCTCCGCCGGGAGGCGCTGCACGTTGTCGAAGTGGGCGAAGTACGCCACCTTGCGATGCTTCTCGAACACCCGCCGCGAGCCCAGGTGTCGGCCGACGACGGTGGCCTGGCCGCTGGCGTCGACGAGGTAGCGCCCACGCACTTCGCCAGCGTCAGTATCGATGACGACATCGCCGTCGGCCAGACGCACGATGCGCCGCACCGATGTGTCCTGGCGCACGACTGCACCCGCGTCGCTTGCGGCTTCGAGCAGCATGTTGTCGAACGACGCCCGCTCGATGTTGAACGTTTCGTTGAGGCCGCCTTCCATCGCGATGGAGAAGGCGTAGAGCGTCGTCTCGCGGCCGTTGCCCATGGCGAACTCAGCCCCGAGCTTGACCATGTGCGGGAGCTTGCGGAGGCGCGGTTCGAGCCCAAGGTCTCGCACGACGTTGAAATTGCGGGCGAGGAACGATTCGCCGATGTGAAACCGCGGGAACTTCGCACGCTCCAGCAGCAGCACGCGGCGCCCCTGGCGGGCGAGCACGAGCGCCGCCGTCGAGCCGGCCGGCCCGCCGCCGATGATCACCACGTCCCACAGGCCGTTTTCCGGAGCCACCATCGCGATCTCCTCAGCACACGACGCACCACTGCCGAAGTCACGACGGCACGAACGCGGTGCCCTCGATCTCCACCAGCAACTCCACCCGGCACATGTCGCTGAGCAGATACTCGACGTCGCCCAGGTGGCTGAAGCGTGCGGCGACCAGGTTCCGCAGGGCGGCCTCATCGCCGGGGCGACGGTAGTACACGCGAAGCGATTCGAACGCGCGGCAGGCGGCGGCGTTCGATCCGCGCACGCGGCCCGGACGGGCCGGATCCGCCGAGTCCATCGTCCGCAGGAGCCACGCCATGTTGCGAAACGTCTCGGCGGTCTGCATCTCCAGGCTGTCGCCGCCGACGGAGCGCTCGCCGCGCACCGCGGCCGTGCCCCCGACGAGCACCGACCACCCGCCGCGCGACGCGTCGGATACCACAGTGGCCCGGGCAAAACAGGGCGGCAACGGGCCGTACGTCTGCGAGTAGCAGCGCGGCGCGACCTGGCGGGAGTTCATCACATGCACGCCCGGCGCTTCGGCCGAGAGCACGTGGATGATCAGCTCGCCGCTGTCGTGCCCCACGCCCGTGGAGGTCGCCACGCGCTGATCGAACCCCTCAACATCGCCGAACCACGCGCGGAATGCCTCGAACCGGCCCGCGTTGAACATCATGTAGCGGTCGAGCCCGTCGCCCGCGGATCCGGAGATGTCGGGCATGAAGTTCCAGAATCGGATCGGATGACGGGCGGGCAGGTCGCGGAGAATCCCCGCGGCGGTCTGATAGGCTTCGAACGTCTGCTGCCGCAGCACCTCCGGCGGGCAGGCCGCCGTGTCGCGGACGCGGATCGAAACCAGGCTGCGCCCCCCCCGCCTGCAGAACCTCGATCGTCCGACCGGCGGCCCTGCGGACAACGCGACCCGCCCCCTCGCCGAACAAGGCTGTTACCCAGGGCGGCAACGGCAGCGACTGGGGAACACCCGGGCTAGCGGCGGGAGCGGAAACGCGGGTGGTGGCTCGTCGTGGGCGACCGGGGATCGTCGGCATCCGGTGGATCCTCTTCGACGTCAGACCTGGATCGGGGCGCGAGTCGACAGCCTTCTCAGCCGGGCGCCGGCCACGGCGCCGCCGGGATCGGTCACGATCTGAACAAACCGCTCGACGGTGTCAGGATCGCCGGCCTTCGGCCCGCCCGCTGAAGATGCCGCCAGCTGCGGCAGCCGCCCTGCCGCCAGCACGGTCGCCAGGGCCGCCAGCGGCCCGGCGCTGAAGCACTCGCCCAGGCGGCCGTGCAAGCCGCCAGGCACGGTGCCCGCCCTGAGGGATGCACGGCGCTCGACGCCGTCCAACCAGGTGCCGCCTGCGGAGCCCATCACGAAACGCCCCCGCCCCAACGTGGTCAACAGCTCAGCCACGTGGGCGGCGGCCGTGATCGGTGCGGAGAAGCGGGTGGCTGCGACCGCGTCGACCACAGCCCATGGCGTCGCGCCCCGCGCCCGGGCGCTCTCGCCGCTTTCGAGGACCAGTGTAACCGCGCCGCAGCCGCTCCAAAAGCCCGAACTTGGCGAAGCCCCAGCGGCGGTCAGGCGGTCAGCCAACCCCAATTCCCGGTACGTGTCGTCGACAAGCAGGCTGTGCTCGTCCGCCGCACCGACGATCGCACGCTCCCAGACGCCCGCCCGGATGCGGGCGAACGCGATCAGCAGCGCCTCCATCCCCGCGGCACGGGTTCCGATGGCGGTCTGGCAGAGCCCCTTGATGCCGTAGGTCGAGCCCAGGTGGGCCGCGGCGGCGTTGGGCACTCCCTCGGCGAACCACATCGGGTTGGCCGCGTCGAGCCCCTCTTCAACGATCTGGCGGTAGTACTTTTCCGTCAGCAGGGTCGAGCCGTGGGTAGTCCCGAGCACGGCGCAGCAGCGCTCGCCGAACTCGCCGGGGTCGCTGACGCCTGCATCGCGCAGCGCGAGCCCGGTCGCGGCGAGGGTGAGCTTCACATAGTCGGTCATCCGCCGCACGCGAGCGGCATTAAGCAAGTCCGCGAAGACCTCGGGCGCGATGGGCCCCACGGCCGCGGGCGCCGCCTCGGGCTTCGCGGCGAACACATGCCTTACCAGCGCCTCCACACCGGTGATTCCCGGCAGCACGACGCCGATGCCGGTGATGACCACGTCGTGCGCCAATCGGGCGGCCGGTGAGGCGGCCGGTTGCTCAGGGTGGCGCAGCACGACGCAGGAGTTCGAGCCGCCGAACCCCAGCGAGGAGGTGAGCGTGTGCCGAAGCGGCGCGCGGCGGGCGTCGCCGACGGCGAGCCGCAGACCGGGGAATTCCGCCTCGCCCGACTCCACATTCGCAGTCGGAGGGATAACCCCCTCGCGCAGTGCGGTAAGAGAGAGGACGAGTTCCACCGCCCCCGCACCGCCGAGCGTGTGGCCTACGTGACTCTTGAAGCCGACGACCCGCACCTCCGCCAGCGCGTCGCCGAACGCAGCGGAAAGGGCCGCAGACTCG
The DNA here is from genome assembly GCA_964426945.1 of uncultured Phycisphaeraceae bacterium. Classification (GTDB taxonomy): domain Bacteria; phylum Planctomycetota; class Phycisphaerae; order UBA1845; family UBA1845; genus CAYRSS01. The sequence continues at coordinate 12,574 of CAYRSS010000008.1, read as the reverse complement.
GCAGCGTCATTCTCGGCGGTGGCGGTGGCGTGGGCGGCAATGAGGCTGATATCCGGCGGCGCTACGCCTGCAGTGCGAAGCGCGGCTCGCATCGCCGCGGCGGCCCCCGCTCCCTCCGGGTGGGGGCGGGAGAGGTGATAGGCGTCGCAGGACTCACCGAGACCCGCGACTTCGGCGAGCGGCGCGACCCCGCGCGAACCTGCGCCACCCGCGCGCTCCAGGATGATTGCCGCGTAGCCCTCGCCGAGCTTCATGCCCGCGCGATGTCGTGAGAACGGCTTGAGGACGCCGGGGCTGACCAGCCGCATGCTGGCGAACCCGCCGTAGGCATACTCGCTGATGGGGTCGTACCCGCCGGCGATGACCACGTCGGCCAGGCCTGCGCGGAGAAGCGTCACCCCGGAGATCACGCTGGCCAGCCCGGAGGCGCACGCCGAGCACAGCGTGGTCGTGGGGCCGACGAAGTCGAACTCGCGGGCCAGTTCGGCGACGGTACTGCCGGCGAGAAACCGCGCGAGCCGCTTGCGCTCGCCGGTGCGCAGGAACTGACCCGCGTGCCGCATGCCGTGCAGCGTCGTTCCCATCACGACCGCCACTCGCGAAGGCGGACAGGGGCGAGCGCGGCGCAGCCCCGCCTGCTCGAGTGCCTCGGCCACCGCCCGACGGAGGTAGACCACCTCGCGGCCGGGCTGATCCAACAGAGCCTCGGGCAGATCGTCGGCCTGCGCGCCGGTGTGGGGCTCGCCCGCGCCGGACTCCAGCGCGGTCAGCGGCCGAAACGCGCAATGTCCCTGCACCACGCGCGTCCACGTCGAGCGCACGTCGAGCCCCAGTCCGCAGACGAGGCCGACGCCGGTGATCACCACCCGGTCGTCCGTCTGCGGATTGTCAACGGGAGAGGTGTGGAACTCAGGCTTCACGATCGACGTCCTCACACCAGGCGGGTTCGAGCATCAACCACTGGTCGGGATGGGCGGCGACCTGCGCTTCGATCGCCGCGGCGAGGCGGCGAAGCGGTTCAGGCACGGCTTCGGCGGGTCCGCCGGGTTCCGGCGTGTCGGCGACGGGAATCGGCTCGCCGATGACGATGCGCACGCGGTGCGGCCCGGTGCGGATCGAGAACACCGGGATGAGCGGCGCCCCGGACGCCCGGGCGAGCTTGATCGGCCCGGTGGGCATGCGGATGTGGCCCGAGAGGAACGGCACCAGCACCCCCCGCTGCCCCGGCATGACGCGGTCGCCCTGCACGAGCACGACCTCGTCCGCAAGCAGCGCGTCGCGCAGGCGGGCCCACATCGGCCAGCCCTCTTCGATAGCGGCCTCGCGCACGCCGATCCGCGCCCGGAAACGCGCCCGAATCCGCTCGAATCGCGGGAACTCATCGCGGCGGAAGATCAGGTGCAACTTGGGCTCACGGTCCATCAGAGAGATCGCGCCGAGTTCGAACGAGCCGAGGTGCGCGGTGACGAGAATCGCTCCGCGGTGGACCGCGCGGGCGGCGATGTACCGCTCGTGGCCGTCCACGCCGTCGATGCGCGTGCGGAGCGCGTCGATCGGCATGCGGCAGCTCTCGCCGATTTCGTAGATGGTCGTGTAGAAGTTGATCAGCACGCGCTTGCCGAAGGCGACGATGTCGTCCTCGCTCGCGCCGGGCGGGAGCAGGCGCAGACCATTGAGCCGCGTGGCCCGCTGGATCGTACGGGAGTATCGCCAGGCGAACCACAGGAAGAACGGCCGCGTCCACAGCACCATCGGCGGGTAGTGCTCGGCCCACCAGAACATGAACTCGAGCCAGAAGGTCGCCGATGCCCGGCAGATTACCCGCCACGCCGCGCCGAGCAGCCCGGCGGGACGAAGCTCCCGTGCAGCGATGGGCGTGGTGGCGCGTGTCACGGTTTGTGCGCCTCCGCGGCGCCGGCAGACGGCGAGGAGCCGGGCAGCGGCCGCACTTCCTTCGTGCCCGCCGGCAGGTCAAGGTCCAGGTCCTCCGCCTTCAGCCCGGTGTTCACGCGGACCTCGGAAAAAACCAGCACCGTGCGGTCGCCGTCAGGGTCCTTGACCTCCGCGCGGCGCAGCAGCCCCGTCGATCGGTCCACGACGACATCGATGGTGCGAATGTGTTCGGCCAGCACCGCCGTCCGAGGATGGAGCCGCAGAGCGAGACAGGCTTCGTCGGAACAGCCGGCACCGGAACCGTCGACGGGAATCGGCTCCATGCGGAAGTGCTCTCGCAGTTCAGCGGGCGCCGGCAGCGGCGAGATGTCGGGCATGGCCGAATGGCGGCCGAGCGGGAATACCTCGACGGTCTTCTGCTGCGGGTAGTAGATGCGCAGTTCGCCTCGGTCCCGCCGGGTGATGACCTCGTGGGGAGACTCGGTCTCCCATCGTGCGACGTCACCCACGATGCGCAGCCGCCCGCGCGAAACCATCGGCTTGCGGAGCAGCGCAGTGTACTTCTGCTCTTCGAACCGCGCGGTCAAGTCGTGCACCTGCTCCGAGCGGCGGGCCAGCTCTTGCATGGCGCGGGTAACGGCGGGGTCTTCCGGCGCCGGGCTCGCTGCGGTCGGGAGCGCGGCGCCGCCGGGCGGATCCTCGGCGCGGGCCATGAACTCGGCCCCAAGCGGCGTCAGGAGTGCAATCACCCACGCGCGGTTCATCGGGCGGTCGCTCCCGGCGGTGTTTGAGCCAGCACGAGCCGCCCGCGCGCCACGACGCGCCCGCCGCATCGCGCCACGACCTCGAACTGGTGCAGGTTGCCGACCACGTCGCCCGCCCGGCTTTCGAGACGGATCTCGGCCGGGGGCACGACTGATTCCTTGAAGCGCACGTCCACATGCACCAGCTTCGCGAAGGCGCCGGGCGCTGAGCTGTCGGGCGCGAAGGCCACGATGCCGGAAACCTGGGCCAGTGCCTCCGTCAGCAGCGTGCCGGGCACCAGCGGCGCACCGGGGAAATGGCCCGCGAAGTAGGGCTCCTCGCCGGTGACGCGCCACAGGGCGACGCCGCCCGCGGCCGACCGCTCAATCACTTCGCTGATGAACAGAAACGGCGGCCGATGGGGCAGACCCGCGGGGATTCCGGGTTCGACCGGGGTGGTGGCGCCGGGTGTGTGCATCGCGCGTGTCCCCCCGCGGAGCGCGGCCTGCGGCACCGCACCGGCAGGCCGGTCCGCCACGTCGCCTAGGGCAGGTGAGCGTCGACGAAGGCCTTCAGCGCGCTCGCGTTGCGGAAGGCGTCGGGGCCGAACGAACTGGTCGACATTTTGAACCCGAACTCGCGCTCCAGGCTCTGCATCAGCAGGAGGGCGTCGAGCGAGTCGAGCTCGAACTCGCCGCCGAACAGTGGCGTGTCAGCTGTCAGTTCCACGTCGGCGCCCAGCATCAGGTCGCGGCGGATGATCGTCAGGATGCGCTCGACACTCGTGTCCTGCGCGGTCGACGGGACTGGTGCGGCGTGGTTTCCCGGGTCCATCGGGGCGATCTTGCCCATGGTCCGCAGGTGTGTCAAGGCTGGGAATCGCCGGAGCGGGATCAGGGGAAGCCCTGCATTCACGCCCGCTCCGCGAGGGCACGTGTGCCGACCTAACCGATAAAGTCTATCTCACCCACCGGCGGGGTCAGGCCGGCCTCCGCGCCGCGCTGCAGGAGGAGGCGGATCGCCTCGCGGCCCTTCGGGCCGTAGTCGATGGTCCAGTCATTCACGTACATGCCGACGAACTTGTCCGCCAGTTCCACCCCCATGTCGCGCGCGTAGCGCAAGGCATGGGCCACTGCTTCGCTGCGGTGGTCCAGGCTGTAGCGGATGCTGGACTTGAGCACGCCGGCGATCTCCTCCATCTCCGCAGCGCCCAGATCACGGCGAATCGCGTTGCCGCCCAGCGGCAACGGCAGGCCCGTTGTGCGCTTCCAGTGCTCGCCGAGATCGACGACGAGATGAAGGTCATGGTTGCGGTAGGTGAGCTGCCCCTCGTGGATGATCAGCCCCGCGTCGGCCTTCCCCGCGGCGACGTAAGCGAGGATCTCGTCGAAGGGCACGACCGTGTGGCGAAACCGGCCCCGCCCGAGCAGCAGGTTGAGCGCCAGAAACGCAGTGGTCTTCTCACCGGGAATGGCGACGTGCAGCCCGGCGAGGTCGGCGATGGTCATGGGGCGCCGCGTGACCACCATCGGCCCGTAGCCGTCGCCCATGCTCGATCCGCAGGCGGTCAGCGCGTAGCGATCCGCGACGTAGGGGTAGGCGTGAATGCTGACCGCGGTGATGTCGAGCTCGCCGCGCATCGCGCGCTCGTTAAGTGTCTGGATGTCCTGCAGGATATGGCGAAAGGACCAGCCTTTCGTGTCCACCCGATCGGCGGCGAGGCCGAAAAACATGAACGCGTCGTCGGGGTCGGGGCTGTGGCCGAGGGTCAGTTCGCGTTTGGGCATGGGAGGAACGATCCAACGTCGCGCGGCCGATCCGGCTGGTCCGGGAGGGTCGGCCGGGATATAAAAGGTATCCGGCAGTGCCCGACGCCCCGCCGTTCACCGCGTGGGGCCTGCCGCGGCGCCGCGGCCCGGGGAGTTGTCATAGCCTCCCCCGCGGCGGGGAGCAAGGTCAGTCCAAGGATCAGGCGAGCGACCTATGCACCTGGAAATCACCGACACCCGCACCCTGACCGACGAGAACCCCAAGGTCACCGCCCTGGAGTTCCACGGGACGCCCGTGTCGATCGGCTCGCATTCCGCCAATCTCGTTCAGTTGCCCGACATGGAGGTGCTCGACTACCACGCCATGCTCCTGCCCGTCGGCGACGAGGGGGAGGAGTGGGTGTATCAGCCGACCAAGCCGACGGCCGCCGCCGAGGTGAACGGCACCCCCGTCGTCGGCCCCGTGGCCCTCGAAGACGGCGACGTCCTGACCATCACCCATTACGAGATCCGCTTCACGCTCGACCAGAAGCCCGACCTGGAACTGCCCGAAGCGTCGAACGTCGAGGAGCTCGCCAAGATCCGCCAGTTTCCGCTCCCCTCGCGGGCCGAAGTCCGCAAGGGCGACGAGGACATCTTGCTGACGCCGTCGCTGCAGGACACGCTGGCCCAGTTCGGCCTGCGGCTGCGGACGTGCACCGACTTCGCCCAGCTTCTCGAAGCGACGCTCGGCTTCCTGCTGCCGCAGCTCGGTGCGAGGACCGTGTGGATGGGCGTCCGCCGCGAGCCCACGGGCCGGCTGGAATTCGTCGCCGGCAAGTCCGACAAGGGCCCCTACAACGGCGAACCGTGGAACCTGGAGTGCTACACCTACCGCTGCCTGACGCGGCACCAATACATCCGGATTCCCAAGACCGGGCAGGAGGAGACCCAGTCGTCGATGGCCGTGCCGATCATCGGCAAGCGCGGTCCGCTGGGCCTGCTGGTGGCCGACACGCGTCGGCGGACGCGCGTGTTTGACCAGTCGGATCACGACTTTCTGACGATCGTGGCGCGGTTTGTTGCTTCGCAGCTCGAAGCGATCATCGACAACATCGCAGCGATTCGCTCGCAGATCGCCGGCGGTGAACTGGCCTTTCTGCGCGAGGTCCAGTCGCGGCTCGATCCCAAACACGTGCCGCTCTGGCCGCAGATTCAGCTCGCGGCGTACGCCAAGCCGGGCTCGACCGCGTCCGGCGACTTCTACGACATCAGCCGGCTGCCCAACGGCCTGGCCGCGTTCCTCATCGGCCATGCCGCCGCGGGGATGAACCGCACGGCGCTCGCCATGACCGACGTCCGCACCGCCTTCCGCGTCGCCGGCCTGCATGCCGATCCGCCGCAGGTGCAGATGAAGGTCTACAACTGGTTGATCCTCGACGAAAAGGAGCCCTGCCGCCTTGACGCCGCCGTGGTCATCATGAATCCGAAGACCGGCGCGTTCGAGTACTCGACCGCGGGCAACATGGGGCTGGTCGCGATTGACGGCAACGGCGAACCACGCGACCTGAACACGCCCGGCAGCCCGCCGGTGGGCACGCAGAAGGGCTTCGAATACGCGGTGGCCAAGGACCGACTGAAGGATGGCGAAATGCTGGCGCTGTTCAGCGCGGGATGCACGACCGCAGCCAACCAGGCCGGCGAGCCGCTCGGGCGCGAGCGCTTTCTAAGCGCCATCTGCGACAACGTCGGCCAGACCCCCTCCGAGATCATCACCGACCTGACGACCGACCTGCAGAGCTACATCAAGTCCGGCAAGGTCGCCGAGGATTTCACCCTGCTGCTGATGCGCCGAGACGGCACCGGCTCGTAGCGCCGCGCCGCCGCCCTACCGCGCGAGCACCATGCCCGAGTGTCCGACCAGGCGGACCGTGCCCTCCGCCTCGCGCAGCGTCTCGACACCTGCGTGATCGGCATCGGCCAGCACGCGCCAGCGCCCCGGCGGGAGCGAGAACACCGCGTCAGCGCGCTCGCCGTTGAGCAGCACCAGCGTCACCGAATGGTCCTCGCCCGGCAGCCCCGCGCCGTCGATCGTCCACGCGAGGCAGCGCTCCGTCGGGACATCCTTCCGCACGTGAATGCGCCGGCGGATCTCCTCGGCGCTGCGCAGGCGGAATGCCGGGTGTGCCTTGCGCATCGCAATCAGGCCGCGGTAGTAGTCGTACACATCGCGATGCTCGCGCTTCAGCCCCCAGACGACCTGGTTGACCGAATCGGGGGCGTTGTAGCTGTTGTGGTTGCCCCCCTTGCCGCGGCAGAACTCCTGGCCCGAGTGGATAAACGCAACCCCCTGCGAGGTCATGACGATCAGGCCGGCCAGTCGCTGCATGCGCTTCTTCACCTCGAGCGGCTCGTCCGGCACCGACTGCAGCAGTTTGTCCCACGTGGTGAGGTTGTCGTGGCACTCGCAGTAGGTGAGGCACTCGCCGGGCTCTTTCGCCCAGTCGCCAACGGCGCCGCGGATGCCGCGCAGGATGGCGTCGCCGCTCACGCCGGTCTGGACGAACCCGCTGGCTCCGCCGTCGCGGCCGCCCTTGATGGCGTCGCGGATGCGGTCGTTGAACGCGCCGATGCCCGTGCCGGCGACCCGCTGCTGATCGGTGATCTGGGCGAGGCCGCTTGCCCCGCCGGTCCAGGGTTCGCCGTAAACCAGGACCGACGGGTTGATCTTCCGCAGTTCGTCGCGGATGAGCAGCATGGTCTCCAGATCGTGCAGCCCCATCAGGTCGAAGCGGAAGCCGTCCACGCCGTATTCGCTGACCCAGTACTTCACCGAGTCGAGCATGAATTTGCGGGCCATCGGGTGTTCGCTGGCGAACTCGTTGCCACAGCCCGAACCGTTCCAGTAGGAGCCATCCGGGAGGCGACGGTAGTAGTAGCCGTGGCAGAGGTAGTCGAAGCTCGCCGCCTGGGCGGTGTGGTTGTAGACGACGTCCATGATCACGCCGATGCCCTTCTCGTGCAGGGCGGCGACGAGCTTCTTGAACTCGATGACGCGCTCGGGCCCGACGATCTTCGTGGCGTACCAGCCGTCGGGCGAGCTGAAGTTGATGGGCATGTAGCCCCAGTTGTACTGGTCGTCATCGGTCTCGACGTTCTCAAAATCCTGGATGGGCATGATCTGAACGTGCGTAACGCCCAGCTCCACCAGGTGGTCGAGACCGGTCACAATGGTCGAATCCTCCGGATGCCGCGTGCCCGATTCGGTGAGGCCGAGGAATTTGCCCTTCACCTTCACGCCCGAGTCGGGCGAGATGGTGAAGTCGCGGATGTGCATCTCGTAGATAATGGCGTCGACGGGCGCCGCGAGGCTGACGTACTGCCCGGGCCGGAAACCGGGCGGATTGGTCTCGGCCGGGTCAAGAATCAGGCCGCGACCGTGCGGACCGCTTGTGCAGCGGGCGTAGATGTCGGTGACTTCGCGCGTCGGATCGAGCACCGGCCCGCGCAGGCGGTAGCTGTAGAACCGCCCCTTCCAGTCGCCGGGCACCTCTGCGGACCACACGCCGTGTTCATTCACCGACATCGCCTGGGTGACGAGCGGTTCGCCGCCGACGTGAGCGGCCGAGATGAGGACCTCGACCCGCTCGGCGCCGGGGGAAAAGACCCGGAAGGTGGTCGCATTCCTGGCATACGTCGCGCCAAGGACGGCCTCGGGATCGTAGAACCGCTTCGACTCCACAAGCACCTCGCCCGGCACGACGGTGGCCGGCGGAAAGCCGTCGACCGTCAGCGTGTACTCTCGCCGCATGTATTCGAGGGGATTCTCGACACGCAGCCGCAGCGATGACGCGCGGCCCTCATGCTCGCCCTGCGGCTCGACGGCGGAGACAGCCACCGTGGCCCCCGCCTCGTCGCGGATTGTGAACCGCGAGCGCGGAAAATCAACCGTGGCCAGCCGATGCGTGAAGCGTACGACGACGGAGAGTTCGGAGGCAATGCGCGCACCGACCAGCCGCGGACTGACGTCGGGCAGGCGCGGGTACACCTCGTCGCGCCCTTGCACGAGCCAGACCTCGCGCGCCATCCCCGGCGTCCAGAAGCGATCGCCGCCATCCTTGTGCTGCCAGTCGCTGCGAAGGCGCGGCAGCAGCCCGATGCGGCCCTCGCCATACTTCGCCCTGTCGAGCTGGAACACCACGCCGAACTCGGTGCGCCCGACGACGAACAGCTCCTGGTCTTCCGGCTTGAGCGACTGGCGCTCGTCCCAGGTCCACAGCCCCGGCGATACGTAGTCCGCGTCGAACCGGTGGTAGTGCACGGTCAGCACGTGGTCGGGCGAGGAAGGTTTGCGCTCGCGCCAGCGGTCGGGCGCGAGTTCCACGTCGGCCCGGCCGTGGCGGATTTCGAACGGAGCCACGGCGTAGAGGTCACCGAAACTTGGATGCACGGAGATCAGCCCGTCGCGGTTGATGCACGCGAGCAGTTCGGCCGGTCCGTCGTCGAGCCGGGCGTCGCTGCGGATGAGCTCAAAGGGCTCCTCTCCGGCGCGCCCGGTGGGTTCGAGGCGCCCCTCGGCGAGGATCCGTCCTCCCTGTCTGACCGCCCAGAGCATCGGCCGGTCGGTCGACTCGGGGCGACCCGCCACGCGGATCTGAAGGGTCGGGGCGGCCACGTCGGCGGACGCCCGTGCGGTCAGCATCAATCCCATGAGGAAGCCGGCCCCCAAAAGAAACACCGCGCTCCAGCACCGGCGAGCCGCGGACAACCGTCCATCCCGCGGCGATGCGGTGGGGCGCGAAGACACGCCAGTCAGCTGTATGGAGGAACGGCGGGTGTCGGATGGCTGGTTGGTCCTCATGACGAGCGAGGATAACCACCGGCCCGCCGCGGGTCGATGCCGTCGGAGCGGTCACCGCATCCGAAGGCGCCGCCGGGCACACGTCGACACAGCGGCTGTCACGGGAATCCGGCGGAATCCTCCAGCTCCGCCGGCAGCGCGTCGAGGAACGCGCGGAAGTCGCGTCGACCGCCGAGCCCCAGTTGTTTCAACGGACGACTCGCGCACAGGTCGTACGCGGTCGGCGTCCCCGGCCCAAGCATCGCGACGATCATCTCGGTGGCCTGCAGCATCAGCCGCTGATTGCGCAGCGGGTCGTCGGCCGCCGGAGCATCGTGGTGTTCTCCGATGAGCGCGACCAGGTCGTCGGGCAGTTTCCACGCCCTGGCGACCAGCTCGCCGAACTCCTGGTGCGTCACGCGGCATAGATACTCGAACGCAGGCAGGTCGATCCGCTCGTGGGCGATCGACTCCTCGCCGCAGACGATCCGCAGCACGATGACGTTGCCGATGTCGTGCAGCAGCCCGACGAGAAACGCCTGCTCGGGCTCGACGCCGCAGAAGGGCGCAAGGCCGCGCATGACGTAACCGCTCATCACCGACCGCCGCCACACGACGTTGGCCAGCGCCTGGTCGCCACCGCTCTTGACGAAGGTCGCAGCGCGCAGCGCCTGGTGCATTACCAGCGTACGCAGGGCGCGTCCGCCGAGCCGTGTCACCGCCGGACGCAGCGCGGTAATCCGATCCACGGCGCAGTAAAGCGGCGAGTTCACCGCCCGAAGCACGGCAGCGGCGAGCACCTGGTCGGCGGCGATCTCATCCGCGACCCGGCCGAAGTCGCACTGCCGGTCGCCCAGCAGCCCGAGCACCGTCTCGGCGGATCTCGGCAGCGGCGGCATCGTCAGGTCGTGCCCGTCGAAGTGGGACACGAGCTGGTTCTCGACCGCGCGGGCTCCGGGAGACAGGTCGGGGCGACGCGGGTCGGGCAGGTCGGTGAGCACGACGCCCTCCGGAGCCCACCAAGGCTGCTCGTGATCGCGGTCCTCCTCGGGCGGATCGCCTGTGGACTCGTCCAGCAGCGCGACGCCGCCGGCGGAGTGGAAGCTCGCCGGCGAGGCGGCAACCGTGGCGCGCCGCGTCGAGGACGATTCGGCGCGCAGCGGCGCGCTGCCCTCGACCGGCGGCCGACCCGGCTCCCGCGGTGCCGAGTCGGATGGCGAGCTGATCGCCCGCATGAACCAGTCCCACAGCCCCATGGGCGGGCCTCCGAAGTGCGCAGCGCCGACACGGGCCCGCCCCGGCGGGCTTCCGGCAATGGCGCAGTTTCAGCTTGCGATATCGACGGGCAGGCCGGGGCAAGTGGGAACCTCAGGGCGACCGGGCCGCGAAGCACTCGGACCGTGTGGTTATCGGTCACGCCGGCGACCCGGAACGGACCAGGCTGGCGGCATCACGCGATCGGCGTGCCGCGCGGCTCCAGGCCGTGCTCGCGCAGGATGTCGTGCGCGGTGCCCCAGGTCAGCCACTGCTCGCACCACCACGCCAGGTGCTGGTAGGGGCTGAAGGGCTCGTAGACGCGCCGTACCTGGCGCGCGGTGGGCTTGCGGCCGTGGTAGTAGGTCCGCCCGACGTAGGTCAGCGTCCAACTGTCGATGCCGACCAGGTCATAGCGTCCCAGCGTGGCGAGCAGGAAGTGAGCGCTCGCCTCGCCGACGCCGTGGATCTGTCGAAGCAGTGCCACGACCTGGGCACTTGTGACGGCGGGATCCGCCGCAGCGGCGCGGATCGCGTCGAGGTCGATCGTCCCGCGCCGGACGCCTTCGCAGAGTTTCAGGATCGACGCGCTGCGGTAGCCGAGGCGGCAGACATCGGACAGGTACGCCTCGCCCGCGCGGAGAATCTCCGTCGGCGTGGGCCATGCGTTGAGGTGGCGGAAGTGTGGCACGCAGGGGCCGAGCTGTGCCACGCGATTGATCATCTTCACCGCCTGCGTCCAGTTCACGTTTGTGCCGCAGATCGTCTTGATGATGTCCTCGAACAGTGACGGCGCGCGCAGCAGCCTGCCCGCTGCGATCGCCGCGGCCGGGGCGAGGTGCTCGTGGCGGCCGCACAGTTCGTAGAACGCGCCGTAGTCCTCGTCGAGCCTGAGCATGTGGCGGACGTCACGCTCGACCTCGGCGAGCTCTTCGCCGCTGAGTGCCACGTCCATGACACGGACGTCCAGCGCCACGCGGCCGCGCCGTGCGGGCTCCTGCTTGATCGTCACGCGATATGCGTCGCGCCCGCGCCGCGCGACGTATTGCAGCGATTGTCCGCCCTCAGCCCAGGAGAACGGCGCACACTCGTGCCAGCCGTGACTCAGCGCGAGGGACTTCAGCGAGAAAGGTGCGGGGACGGCCAGCTGAAAGGTCTGCGCGGGCATGGTGCGTAAGCCTCCGGGTCGGCGAACCTTAGCGGTTGATTTCCGCGCCGGAAAGCAGACCGAAAAGCCCTTTAAGGCAGGGCCATTCAAGCGCCGCCGTAAATCGGTGGGGGATTCTGCCCAACCCGCAGATTCTCGCCCTCTTCACCCGGGAGCTAACCAACCCCAAGCGCAAATCTCACAGCAAGCGAGCGCGCGCAACCTCTCCGCACACGGGAAATTATCTCGCTCGGCCTCAAGGGTCGATTCGGCGGTTGCCGATGTGATTAGCGTTACCCCAACAGATTGGTGATTTCCGTTGACGGGACCCAAGACGTGGGGTACATTCTGGCGGACGGTCGTGGTTCGACTCGACCCGGCTGCGTCGTTTCCGGAGGCTGCTCATGGTAAGAATCATCCTTCCACTGGAGGCAGCCTCAGCTCAAAAAATCAGCCAAGAATCGAACTAGCGGCCTGTTCGCAGGCCCTGCGCTGCCCATGGGGCCGGCGGGGCCGTCGCGCTGTCGTGATTTGTGCACTGCAATCGTTCGCGCCCGTAGGAGCGACCATGGATACGGTGACCCACTCCAAGCCCGCAATCAGCGTCAAGGAAGACGCCCGCTCCGCCGGCGGCCGTCGTCACGACGATCTCGGTTTCTCGGAGAACGCGCTGCGCGTCTTGCGCGCCCGCTACCTCAAGAAGGATGAACAGGGCCGCTGCACCGAGACGCCGCGCGACCTGTTCGAGCGCGTGGCCCACGCCATCGCCGAGCCCGAGCGGCTCTACAGCGAAGACTCGGCCGTGCGCACGACCTGGGAAAAGCGCTTCTTCGACATGATGGTCGAGCGCCGGTTCATGCCGAACAGCCCGACGCTGATGAACGCCGGGCGCGAGATGGGCATGCTCAGCGCCTGTTTCGTGCTGCCGGTGGGCGACAGCATCAACGA